>JBJOHA010000087.1:0-13079 GCA_046047935.1 Cyanobacteriota bacterium | reverse complement strand
GCGGCCTGCCAGGCTTGCTCGAAACGGCCCCAAAGGAAGGCCCGCGGGTCGGTGCGCGTGCGGCTGCGGTCGACGGCCTCATGGGTGGTGAGGCGATTGAGGGGGATGCCCCAGCGCGCCTGCCAGAGCAGCACCTGGGCCGCTGTGGCGCGGTATTGGGCGGGGGTGTAGCCGCTGTGGGCGGGGGTGTCGCCCCGGCCGTCGGGAGGGGTGACGAGGCTGAGATGGAGGGCGACGTTGTTGATCGATCCCACCGAGGTAGGGCGGATGCGCACGCTCATGTCGCCCCAGGCCGACATGCCGGCGCCGTAGGCCCGCTTCTCGTCGGGCACCAGGCGCAGCCGTTCGCCCTTAGGGGTGACGAGCATGTGGTAACTGAGCTGATCCTCATCCCGTGGATGGGGGGTGCGGAAGAGCCTCAGCGTCGCGGCTTCATCGACCACCGTTTCGTGCAAGACGATGACCCCTGGCTCGTGGGGCACCGGGCGGCCGAGCACATCGCGCGGCTGCCGTTCGCCGAAGTTGGTGGGATCGGCGGGGGTGGCCACCTCCGGTTGGATGTCGCCTCGCGCGGTGAGGGTGCGGGCGCAGCGCTCCAGGGCCGCCGCGCTCTGGCGGGGCACCGGGCTGGGCGCCAACGTGCGCACAGGCCAGGAGGGCGCCTTGCCGCAGGCCCCGAGGCCGAGGGCCAAGGCGGCGAGGGTGGCGGCGAAGGCCGGCGTTGAACGGGGGGGAGGCAAGGGAACGGGGGGGAGGCAAGGGCGGAGGCGTGGCTCCATCGTCGCTGACAAGGGTCGGTGGGGGCGCGATGCGCTCCTGGCGGAGGGCTTAACCCTTCTTGATCAAGAGAGATGTCCGCAGATCAAGACACATCACAAAAGCCGCGACGGGACTCCCTCTCCCGCCATCGGGGGGCCACGATGACGTCATCGACCCGGAGGCGCCGCGATGGACGACACGCCACCCAATCAGGCTCCAGGAGCCCGCTGACGTTTGGACCCTGCTCCAACACTTCTCAAGCGATCTCTGGTTTCCCGGCTCGGCTTCCGCCCTGTCCTCGTCTCGGCAGACGCTGGCCGCTCCTTGCACCGCTGAACGAGCCCCAGACCCCAAGTGGCTCCAGGTGCCCCGGACGCAAGGGAAACCCTGCTGGACCCCTGGCCCCAGGCGGCCAGCGTCAGCAGCTCCGCCCCACAACTGAAGACCGGTGCTGTCGAGGCAACTCGATCGCCCCATCCATTGTTTTCTTGACGATCCAACGACCGCGCAGCCACGCCCCTTGCGCATCAAGGGCACCCTGGCTGAGCAGACAAAGCCCGAGCCTGCCGGTTCGGGCTTTGTTTTGCGCCTCTGCGTCGCCCCTCTCGCCTCTCGCTGTGGCGCCTCTCAGTGATTGACGCCCCTCAGTTTTCAACGCCCCTCAAGGACTTGTTGGCGTCAGCGGTGGAGGGGCGACCGGTGGAGGCGCGATCGGTGCGGGCGCCTGTGCCGGCGGAGACGGACAGGTTTTGCTGGTCCAATCACAGGCCGCCAGGGCGGGCTTCTGCCAATGGAGGGGGATCTCCAGCAGGTCGCGGCTGCCCGTGATCGCCTGGCCCAAGAACAAGACCGCCGCCAGCAGGCTCGCCCCCACATGCAGCCGCCGCCAACGCGGCTCCCGCAGAATTTCCGGCCGGGCGCCGAGGGAAAAGAGCATCAGGCCCACCACCGCCACGCCGCTCCAGTAGTGGGATGACCAGAACTCCAGGCTGAGGGGGTTGTCGCCGCGGCGGAACACCTCCGGCTGGGCACCAAGGCCGAGCACCCCCACCCAGGTGAGCAAGGCGAAGGCCAGCCGCGCCGCTTTGGTGGTGGCATGCCAGAGGGCAGCCAGGGAGGCCACGGTGCCCGCCAGCACGAGCAGGAGCAGGCCGGCTCGGGGGGCGCCGCCCTGGAAGGGAGCGGGATGGGCTTTGGTGGCGATGATCACGGTGAGGGCGACGAGCACGATCGCCACAACCCCCAGGGCCAGCCAGCGGCCCAGGTCGCTGTGCTCGCGGCCGGTGGTGGGGGGCAGCTTGCTTCCTCCCTCCCGCCGTTGGCGGGTCTGCAGACCCAGGCGGGCCACGATCCCGATCAGCGGATAGATCAGCGCCACCGCCAGGGCGGGGTGGAGGATCCAGAGCCAGTCCTTGCTTTCCATCAGGGGAGCGCTCGAGGCGATGCACGAACTCAGCCTGATGGAAAATCTTGGGGAGCGGGTGCTTCGCGCGGCCGCGGCGGAGGGCGCCGAGACCGTGTTGGCCATCCGCCTGCGCATCGGCACCCTGGCCGGCGTGGATCCCGAGGCCCTGCGCTTCGCAGCGGAGGTGGTGTTGGCGGACACCATCGCGGCGGGGGCCACCCTCGCCATTGAGGAGGTGGAGCCCGCCTGCTGGTGTGAACCCTGCGGGGAGCCCTTTGCGGTGCCGGCTGGCTGGGGCGACTGCCCCCGCTGCGGAACCTTGAGCACCCGGGTGGTGCGGGGCAAGGAGCTGACCCTGGTGTCGGTGGAGTTGCTTCCCTGAGGGCGCCATATCACTTGTTTGCAAGCCATCCGGAACCCAGGATGCGACGTGGGATCCGCATCCCGGCCTGGATCCTGCTCTGCATCGCCAGATCCAGCGTCATTTCGAGGGCTGCCGCCAGATCCCTTTTCTGGCAACGGTTCAGGAGATCGGGCATGGTCGTGACATCACCTGGACGCTGCGCGCGAAAGAGGTACAAGATTGCATCCGTGAGGCCAGCCTCCGCACAAGGTCAGAAGCCTTGCTGCGACTGACGAGAAACCGGTGGAGCCTTGAGGGTTGGCACTGGTTCCGCGACACCCAACTCCATGAGGTCGCCCATTGTTATCGAGGGAATGGTGCTGGGGTCATGGGACGTCTCCGAACGGCGGCGATGGTGAGGCAGTCGGCCGGAGGCCATCTCTTTTGCGATGGTCGGGGTTCGCATCGATCCGCTCTGGTCTGCAGAGGGTGATGCACGACATTGAGGCGCTGATGGCGATGGCACAGCGACAGCCGGATCCAGAGGCTTGTTGAGACTTGGAATCAACTCTGGCCAATGCTCCCCGGGCACAGCCCATCAGTTCCTGCTCAACAAAAGTCTTCTCACGAAGGGTTCCTCGCGCCAGCCAATCGGTTGGAGTTCGCGCCAGAGTGTTGGCTGGATCCTGCGGCCGACGGCTTGGTGCCGGCCACCCCTGACTGTTCGCCCTCCGTGCCATGTGCGGTCATTGCTCGTGCGGAGAGCCCTCCGCCCCCGAACCTGCCTCCTCTCCCGCCGGCCGCCAGGTGGCCCTGGAGGAAAACCTGCTCGCTCGCAACGCCCACCTCGCCGCCCACAACCGTGAGCATTTCCGCGCCGCTGGCGTGCGGGTGATCAACCTGGTGTCCTCTCCCGGCTCGGGCAAGACCGCCCTTCTGGAGCGCCTGGCCGCCCTGGCCCCCCCCCACCTGCGCCTGGCGGCGCTCGTGGGGGATCTGGCCACAGACAACGACGCCCGGCGCCTGCGGGAGGCGGGCCTCCCCGCCGTGCAGATCACCACCGGCCAGACCTGCCATCTCGACGCCGCCATGGTGCATCGCGGCCTGGAGGCCCTCGCCGCCGCCGGTCATCCGCTGGCGGACCTCGATCTCTTGCTGATCGAAAACGTGGGCAACCTCGTCTGCCCCGCCGCCTTTGATCTCGGGGAAGATCTGCGGCTGGTGCTCCTCTCGGTGACCGAGGGAGAGGACAAGCCCCTCAAATACCCCGCCATGTTCCACAGCGCTGATGGGGTGGTGATCAGCAAGGGCGATCTGGCCGAGGCCGTCGACTTCGACCGCCCCCTGGCCCATCGCAACGTGCGCCAGGCGGCCCCGGCGGCCTGGCTGCTGGAGGTGTCCGCTCGACATGGCACGGGGCTCCAGGACCTGCTGGACCATCTTTTGTCCCCGATCCCCGTCGCCGCGCCACGGGGGTGAGCGCGCCGACCGGCCCGGAAGCCCGCCTGCTCCTGGAAGGCCACGGGGTGGTGCAGGGGGTGGGTGCCCGCCCGGCCCTGCGGCGCCTGGCGGATCGCCTGGGCCTGCGGGGCCAGATCCGCAATCGCCTCGGCGTGCTGCAGTTGGATCTCTGCGGCCCCACCACCGCCCTGACGCGCCTCCAGGCCGTCCTGGCGGAGAGCCTCCCCCCAGCGGCGCGGCTCGAACGGTTGGAGGCGCGCTGGCTCGAAGCGCCCGACCCGCCCTGGCCCCCGGGGATCGTCATCGCCGCCGACCGCCCCCGCCCCCTCGGGGAGAGCCTCCTGGCCCCGGGCCTCTCCGCCGATCGGGCGCCCTGCCCCGCCTGCCTGGCCGAGCTGGCCGATCCCGCCTCCCGCCGCCACCGCTACCCCTTCATCAGCTGCTGCGCCTGCGGTCCCCGCTACAGCCTCGCCACGGCTCTGCCCTTCTGCCGCGCCCACACCACCTACGCCGCCTTCCCCCCCTGTCCGGCCTGCGCATCGGAGTTTCGTGATCCGGCGGATCGGCGCTTCCACGCCGAAACGATCAGCTGCCCCCTCTGCGGCCCCCGGCTGGCGTTGCGGGGGCGCGCGGGGCAGGTTGTCGCCGAGGGGGAGGAGGCCCTTCACGAGGCCGCACGCCTGCTGCGGGAGGGGCAGATCCTGGCGCTGCAGGGCGTGGCGGGGTTTCAACTGCTGGTTGACGCCCGCCAGGGCGAGGCCGTGGCACGCCTTCGCCGCCGCAAGCGGCGTCCCAGCAAGCCCTTCGCCCTGCTCGTGGCCGATCCCCGCGCGCTGGAGGGCGTGGTGGCGCTCTCCGATGCCGAGGAGCGGGCCCTGCGCCATCCCGCCGCCCCGATCGTGCTGCTGCGCCGCCGCTTCCCTGACGCCGCTGCGGACGCCTGGGAGCTGATCGCTCCAGGGAGCCCCTGCCTGGGGGTGATGCTGCCGGCCTCCGGCCTCCACCAGCTCCTGGCCCGGGCGCTGGATCGGCCCCTGGTGGCCACCAGCGGCAACCGCAGCGGAGAGCCCCTCTGCCACACCCCCGAGGAGGCTGTGGAGCGGTTGGCGGGCCTCGCTGACGCCTTCCTCACCCACACCCTTCCCATCGCCCGTCCCCTCGATGATTCCCTGCTGCAGGTGATCGATGGGCGGCCGGCGCTGCTGCGGAGGGCTCGCGGTTTTGTGCCGGAGCCGCTCCCCTGGCGCGGCCCAGCCGTCTCCTCCCCGGACCAGAGGGCGGTGTTGGCCGTCGGGGGCGACCTGAAGGCCGCGCCAGGCCTCGTGGTGGGAGATCAGATCTGGTTGGCGCCCCACCTTGGCGACCTGGCGGAGGCCGCCGTGCAGCGCCGCTGGCAGGCCATCCTCGACAGTCACCTCAGCCCCTCGGCGCCCCCCCCGGCCGACTGGCCCGCGCTCCACCTCGCTGCCGATGCCCATCCCGGCTACGGCAGCCATCAATGGGCCCGCGCCCTCGCCGAGCGGCATGGCCTGTCCTTCACGACCGTGCCGCACCACCTCGCCCATGGCCTGGCCGTGCTGGCGGAACGGGGCGAGCAGCCGCCCCTTCTGGTGGTGGCGTGGGACGGCCTCGGCCTGGCGGATCCCGCCTGCCCGTCGCAGGGAGAGCGTCTGCGGGGCGGGGAACTGCTCTGGATCGAGGGACTGGAGGCGGGACGCTTGCGCTGGCGACGGCTGGCGGCCTTGCGGCCCTTCCCCCTGCCCGGAGGGGAGCGGGCCAGCCGGGAGCCCCGCCGCTGCGCCCTGGGCCTCCTCGCCGCCCTGGACGCCGCCGCCTTGGACGCCGCCGCCCTGGACCACCCTGGCACTGCCGCCATGCAATCCGCCGCCTTGAACCACCCCGGCGCCGCCGCCACCCTCCAGGCCTTCACCGCGGAGGAGCGCCAGCTCTCGCTCTCAGCGATCCGCGGCGGTTGCAACGCCCCCCTCACCAGCTCCGCAGGCCGCCTCCTCGACGGCGTGGCCTCCTTGCTGGGGCTTGCTCAGGTGCTCAGCCATGAGGGGGAGGGGGGGCTGCGCTGGCAGGGGGCGGCCGCCCGCTGGGCGCAGGGCTCCGGCACAGCGGAGGGGCGGCGCGCCTCACCTCCCTCTTCCCCATCTCCGCCGGCCTCCGCTCCGCTCCCTTGGCGGCTGCCCCTGCGCCCCTCCCCCCCCGGCGACTCCCTGGCCCTGCCCCTGGGGCGCTGGGATTGGGAGCCGCTGCTGCGTGCCCTCTTGGCCCATGCCGCCACAGGTGGAAGCCCGGAGGAGGCGGCCTGGCGGGTGGAGCGGGCCCTGGCGCGGGGGATCGTGGGGGGCGCCGGTGCCGCCGCCCGCTGGACGGGCTGCCGGCGCGTGGCCCTGACGGGGGGCTGTTTCCAGAACCGCTCCCTCCTGGAGGCGGCCCTTGGCGGCCTGCGGCGGGGGGGCTTGGAGCCCCTCTGGGCCGAGCGGGTGCCCGCCAACGACGGCGGGCTGGCCCCGGGTCAGGCCTGGGCGGCGCAAGTGATCTCAGACCACCTATAACCAAGACAGCCCCCTCCCGCCGCCATGTGCCTCGCCGTGCCCGGCCGGATCCTCTCCATCACCTGCGCAGCGCCCGAGGGCGTGCGCGGTGACGGGCCCCCATCCGCCCAGCAGGACGACACGGGGCTCTGGCGCATGGCCGAGGTGGATTTCGGCGGCGTGCGCCAGCGGGTCAGCCTCGCCTGTCTGCCCGAGGCCCGGGTGGGCGATCAGGTGCTGGTCCATGTGGGCTTTGCCCTGAGCCTTGTCGACGACACACCGGAGATCGCGTCATGAGCGCCATGCAATGCCTCGATGGCAACGAGGCGGTGGCCCGGGTGGCCTATCGCCTCAATGAGGTGATCGCCATCTACCCGATCACGCCGGCCTCGCCCATGGGCGAGTGGGCCGACGCGTGGAGCGCGGAGGGCAAGCCCAACCTCTGGGGCAGCGTGCCCTCGGTGGTGGAGCTGCAGAGTGAGGGAGGCGCGGCGGGCACGGTGCATGGCGCCTTGCAGACCGGCGCGTTGACGACAACCTTCACGGCATCGCAGGGGCTGCTGCTGATGATCCCCAACCTCTACCGCTGGGCGGGGGAGTTGACGCCTGTGGTGGTGCATGTGGCGGGGCGTGCCTTGGCGGCGCAAGGGTTGTCGATCTTCGGCGACCACTCCGACGCCATGGCCTGCCGCGCCACCGGCTGCGCGATCCTCACCTCCGCATCGGTGCAGGAAACCGGTGACTTCGCCGCCATCGCCAGCCGCGCCACCCTCAACAGTCGCGTGCCCTTTCTGCACCTGTTTGATGGCTTTCGCACCTCCCACGAGATTCAGAAGGTGGAGGCCATCAGCGACGCCGTCCTGCAGGCGATGATGCCGATGGAAGCCGTTCGCGCCCATCGGCGGCGGGCTCTTTCGCCCGAGCATCCCGTCCTGCGCGGCACCGCCCAGAACCCCGACGTCTACTTCCAGGGTCGAGAGGCGGCCAATCCCTTCCACGACGCCCTGGGGGATCATCTCAAGGAGGCGATGGAGCGCTTCGCGGCGCTCACCGGCCGCGCCTACCTCCCCTATGAGTACGCGGGCGATCCGGAGGCGGAGCGGGTGGTGGTGCTGATGGGATCGGCCTGCGACACCGCCGTGGCCACCGCTCGTCGGCTCCGGGAGCAGGGGGAGCGGGTGGGGGTGCTGAAGGTGCGCCTGTTTCGCCCCCTGCGGGCTGACTGGCTGGTGGCGGCCCTGCCGCCGACCACCCGCAGGGTGGCCGTGCTGGATCGCTGCAAGGAGCCTGGCGCGGCCGGCGAGCCGCTCTACCTCGATGTGGTGACCGCTGTGGCGGAGCAATGGCCGGAGCAGCGGGGCGACAGCCCCTTGCCCCGCGTGGTGGGCGGCCGCTATGGGCTGGGGTCCAAGGAATTCACCCCGGCGATGGCCAAGGCCGTCTTCGACAACCTCTCCGCCCCCTCTCCGCGCAACCACTTCACCGTCGGCATCGACGATGACCTCACCCATCACTCCCTGGCTGTCGCCAATGCCTTCAGCATCGACGCCAGCGATGAGGTGCGCGCGGTGTTTCACGGCCTGGGCAGCGATGGAACGGTGGGAGCCAACAAAAACACGATCAAGATCATCGGCGAGAACACGCCGCTGCATGCCCAGGGCTATTTCGTCTACGACTCCAAAAAGTCGGGATCCGTCACGGTGTCTCATCTGCGCTTCGGTCCGCGGCCGATCCAGGCGCCTTACCTGATCGAGCGCCCCACCCTGGTGGCGGTGCATCAGTGGGACTTCCTCTCCACGTTGCCGGTGCTCGACGGCATGGAACCCGGGGGCCTCCTGCTGCTCAACAGCCCCGGCGATCCGGCCTACACCTGGCGAGAGATGCCGGACGCCATCCGCCAGGAGGTGCGACGGCTGGGGTTGCGGGTGTGGCAGGTGAACGCCGCTCGCGTGGCGCGGGAGGCGGGCATGGGGGGCCGGATCAACACGGTGATGCAGGCGGCCTTCTTCGCCGTCAGTGGAGTGCTGCCGAGGGAGGAGGCCCTGGAGCGGATCCGTGAGGCGATCCACCACACCTATGGCAGGAAGGGAGAGGCGGTGGTGCGCATGAACTTGCAAGCGCTCGACGCCAGTTTGGCGGCTCTGCACCCTGTCGATTGGCTGACCCTGGACCAGGAGATCGCCACCGTTGCCTCCACGGACCAGGAGAACGCCAGCGTTGCCTCCACTCCCATGCCAGCCATGGCGACTGCCGGCGCTGAGCCCCTGGCGGACCCCCTCGCCCAGGCGCCCGCTTTTGTGCGCACGGTCATTGCTCCGATGCTCGCCCATCGCGGCGATGCCCTGCCGGTGAGCGCCATCCCCTGCGATGGCACCTGGCCGACGGGCACGGCGCGCTGCGAGAAGCGCAACATCGCCGCAGCGGTGCCCGTGTGGGAGAGCGACCTGTGCGTGCAGTGCGGCAAGTGCCTGCTGGTCTGCCCCCATTCCGTGATTCGGGCGAAGGTGGCGCCGCCGGAGGCCCTGGCGGGTGCGCCGGAGGGGTTCCGAGAGGCGCCCGCCAGGGATCCGGAGTTCGCCGGCCAGCGCTTCACGATTCAGGTGGCCGTTGAGGATTGCACGGGCTGTCAGCTTTGCGTGGAGGTCTGCCCCGCCCGCGATCGCCAGGAGCCCAGGCGCAAGGCGCTGAACATGGCCCCCCAGCGCCCCCTGCGGGAGCAAGGCCGCGGGCACTGGGACTTTTTCCTCGGGCTGGCGGAGGCGCCCCGCGATGGCCTCAATCTGCGCAAGATTGGCCAACAGCAGCTGCAGCAACCGCTGTTTGAATTTTCAGGCGCCTGCGCGGGCTGCGGCGAAACGCCCTACCTGAAGCTGCTCAGCCAATTGTTCGGCGATCGGCTGCTCATCGCCAATGCCACCGGCTGCAGCTCCATCTACGGCGGCAACCTTCCCACCACCCCCTGGACCGTCAACAGCCAGGGCCGGGGCCCCGCTTGGAGCAACTCCCTGTTTGAGGACAACGCGGAATTCGGCTACGGCATGCGGGTGTCGCTGGATCAGCAGCGGCGGATGGCGCTCGGTCTGCTGGCGGAGGGGATTCGGGCGGGAGAGGGAGCGGCGGCATCCGCTGGCGCGACCGCTGGACCACGGGAAGGCCCGCGCCCCTGGAGCGCCCCTCTCCCCGCAGCCCTGGTGGAGGCTCTGACGGAGGCGGCCGAGCGGCAGGGAGAGGAGGCGGAGATCGCGGAGCAGCGGTTGCGGGTGGCGGAGTTGAAGCGCCTGTTGCTCAGCCGGCTGGAGGGGGTGTCGGAGGAGGAGAGGGCCCTGGCGCCAGAGGCCCGCCTGCTGGATCTGGCCGACGCTCTGGTGAAGACGAGCGTGTGGCTGGTGGGGGGCGATGGCTGGGCTTATGACATCGGCTTTGGCGGCCTGGATCATGTCCTCGCCGCTGGCCGCGATGTGAACGTCCTGGTGCTTGACACGGAGGTGTACTCCAACACCGGTGGTCAGGCCTCCAAGGCCACGCCCCTGGGCGCGGTGGCGAAATTTGCCAGCGGTGGCAAGGCGGCCCCGAAGAAAGACCTGGGGTTGATGGCGATCACCTATGGAACGGTGTATGTGGCGAGCGTGGCCATGGGCGCTCGGGATGAACACACCATCCGCGCCTTTTTGGAGGCCGAGCGCTACCCCGGACCGTCTTTGATCATCGCCTATTCCCACTGCATCGCCCACGGGATCGACATGGCCAAGGGGATGGAGCAGCAGCGGCTTGCGGTGGAGTCGGGCCGCTGGTTGCTCTATCGCTATGACCCCCGCCGCTTGGAGCAGGGTCTGGAGCCCTTGCAGATCGACAGCGGCCAGCCTCGACACTCCCTTGGCGAAGCGATGGCGACCGAAAACCGCTTTCGCATGCTCGGCTACAGCGACCCGGCGCGAGCCCGCGCCCTCGAGAAGGAGGCCCTGGCTGGCGCCCGGCGCCGCTGGGAGCTCTTCCACGCTTTGGCGGGGGGCGGCCAGCGGCGGGAGTCGCCGGGCTGACGGGACCGACCCCACCTCCCGGGGCCTGGCAAGGTGGTGGCCGGTTGCGCGATCCGCAGAGCTTCCGCCCCCTGCCCATGGACCACCAGTTGGACCCTTCGCATGCTTCTCCCGCTTCGGAGCGCCGCAAGGCCCCGAACCCGAAGCCCAGCCCGCTCTGGACCCGGACCCTCCACGCCTTGGACATCGTGGTGCTGCTGGTGATGACTGGCAGCGGGTTGCAGATCTACAACGCCAATCCGGTGTTTGGCGGTCGTGGCGGCCCAACCGTCCCCACTGTGTTGACCCTCGGGGGCTGGCTGGCGGGTGGCCGTCACTGGCACTTTGGCTTCATGGGCCTCTATGCCCTCAATCTCGGTCTTTGGATCGCGTTGTTGTGGCGTTGGCGTCGCCAGCGTCTGGCGCAGTTGGGGGATGTCTCCACCCTGGGCCAAAGCCAAAGCGCGCCTAAGCGTCGCCTTGCCGCCCACCGCCTGGTGTACACCCTGATGCTGGTGGTGCTCGCCTTTAGCCTGCTCACCGGTTTGGCCCTCTACAAGCCCGCTTCGCTGTGGTGGTTGTCCGGGCTGTTCGGCAGTTGGTCCGTCCTGCGGATCTGCCACTTCGCCACGGTTCCGGCCATGCTCGCTCTGGTGATCGCCCATGGCGTGATCACCATGCGCATCGGCGGGTTGCGCTTCCTGCGCACGATGTTTGCTTGAGCCTCGACCGCAGTCCCGACGCCGCTTGCAACAACATGACCGCCGATCCTTCCCCTCCTTCCTCCCCTCCTTCCCCCTCCGAGATCCCTTCGCCGCTGAGACGCCGACAGGTTCTTCAAGGGGGGCTGGCAGCTGGCTCTGGCTTGCTGCTGGGGGGGTGCGCTCTGAATGGCCTCGGTCCGCAGGTGGCGCGCGCCACGCGTCCCCTCAACGAACGCCTGGAGGCGTGGTTGCAGAGCAAGGGGCCGGTGCCGGAATTCAGCCGTCAGCAGGTCCAGCCAGAGGCGCTTCTCATCAACAGCTTCAATGGCGTGCCCACCATGGACCCGGCCACCTATCGCTTGAGCGTGACCGGCCTCGTGGCCCAGCCCTTGCACCTCGATTTAGCCTCCTTGGCCAGCCTGCCGCAGCGTGAGTGCATCATCCGCCACGTCTGCGTGGAGGGGTGGTCGGCAATTGTGGCCTGGGGTGGTGTGCGGTTGGCGGATGTGTTGCAGTTGGCCCGGGTCTCCAACCTCGCGCACTACGTCTACTTCACGTCGGCGGATGGTTATTACGAGAGCTGGGATCTGGCCTCCGCGCAGCACCCACAGACCCTTTTGGTGACGCACATGAATGGTGAGCCGTTGCCAGCGCCCCATGGAGCTCCTGTTCGCCTCGCGGCACCCATCAAACTGGGATACAAATCCAGCAAATGGGTCACCAGCCTTCAGGTCGTCTCGACTTTGGCGGCCGATCGCAAGGGCTACTGGGAGGACCAGGGTTATGAGTGGTTTGCGGGGCTTTGAGGCTTGGCGACGCAGGCCTCTGCCCATGGCAAGGCCTGCCGCGATCAGGTCCCGGCGTGCGAAGACCCTGGTGAGTTCCCTCGCCTCCGCCAGGGCTGCGCCGCCAAGCAATGAAGCTGAGCCAGTGCGGCCGCCTCTGTGGTCTGCAATAGGAGATTCACCACCTCTCCACGGTCCACGTCACCGGGATTGCCAACCGCCGCAGGGAACTGGCCGCCAGCCCGGTGGCGGTTGTCTCGCGTCAAGTCCCTTGGCCGGTGGCGGTGCAGGCCCCCAGCTTTGAAGGTGCGGCAACGGCGGCGCTTGGGGTTGGCTGCAGGCAGGGGCAACGTTTCTCGCACAACAGCGCGTGGATCAAGGCCAACCACATCAGCGGGCGCGTCGTGGCTGGCGCCGCATCCCAGGAGAGCGGGAAGGCCAGAGGGCCTTGTGAAGCAAGACACGTGTGCTGATGTCGTCATAGGTGGCGATGGGGAGACCAGACCAAGGGGTTCATGGAGTTCCAGGAGAGCGTGTTGTTGATTGGGATCCATGGCCCACGACGCACCAGCTGGATGTTTCATGCCCTGGCCGATGGCGGAGTGGCACTTACGGCTTTTCTTGTGTTCCCTTGTTTTTGGTCAGCCGTAGGGCGTCCTTGTCCGCACTCCACCCTGCCATGCGAATTCGTCCATGAGGCTTGGACACTCCCCCATCAGGTGTGGGAGCACCCATGAATGCAACTCTGTCCGCCCAGGGGAATGCTTGAGCTCCATTCCCATCAACCCATGAGGACCGTCTTCCCTTCGGCTGCCTCTGCGGGCAACCTTTGCTCAGTGGCTGCAGGGCCCCAGCCGCCCAACTGCCAAACTGCTTCTCAAATGTCTGCCCCCGTCCAGACCATGGCCTTCACCAATGAAGTGGTCTCCGATGCCGACATCGATCGTTACGACCTTCCCTTCCAAAAAGGCGAAGGTCGCTGGTGGACCCGTGACGCCGAACGCGACTACTACCTCTGGGGAGGCCTCTCCGGCAACCCTGCATATGGGACGGAGCTAGAGGG
>JBJOHA010000086.1:0-9648 GCA_046047935.1 Cyanobacteriota bacterium | reverse complement strand
TCACCCTGAACGTCGTTACCGCAGGGCGGTGGTCAAGGCGGGGTGGGGATTGCGCGTGTCGGGCACGTGGGATCCAAGGTCCTGAAGGGATCTCCAGGGTCCGACTGTCCTCGGCGCGGGGTGGCGGCACAAGCTTGGTTCAAGTGCTTAGTCCCAGGCCCCATTCCCGCGCGTGCCGATTCCTCGCCAATGAGTCGGAATTGACATCAGCAGGGGCATTCACCAGGGCGCAAGACCAGGCAGGGTTGGCATCGCGGCCGGCCCCTTTCCTTCCCGTGTCCAGGGGAGCATTTCCCCCTTAGGGTGGGCTCGCCTGAGGTGCTCCAATGAACCCTTTCCAAACCCCCGGGGCATTCAGTTGGAGCGAGCTGCTGACAACGGATATTGCTGCAGCCAAAGCGTTCTACGGGGAGGTGTTTGGTTGGCGCTTCAAGGAGGGGGAGGTCTCGGAGAATCCCTACAGCGTCATTGAGATCGAGGGTCAAGAAATCGGCGGCATCTCTCCGGCTCCGGAAGGAATGAAACCCACCTGGGGCACCTATGTCACGGTGAAGGATTTGGACACCACATTGCGGAACGTCGAAGCTCTGGGCGGCAAGGTTCTGGTGCCTCCAGTCTCCATACCGCCAGCCTCCCGGTTCGCGCTGATCCAAGACCCCCAGGGAGCCACCATTGCCGTGATCAGCTACGGCGTTCCAGCTGGATGACGTTGTCGCTAGCGCGTCAAGATCACGTGCTCAGACCCGGGTGCCAGGCGTCAGCGGAAACTGATCCTCCGCTGGAGGTTGCCCAGGAAGCGGTTGAGCGAGCGCTGCTCCTTGCTGGCCTGCGCAGGATCCACCCCCCCACCCCTGGCCCTGCGCCCTCTCACGGTGACCGCCGCCAGCCTGCGGCGCGAGGGCGGGCGGTGGCAAACGGACCGCCAGGCGATTCAGGTGCAGGCCTGCGACCTGGATCTCGGGGCCGGGGAGAGCCTGCGGTTGATCCAGATCCCGGCGGGAGAGTTTTGGATGGGCTCGCCTGCCACCGAGCCCGAGGGTTCTGACCAAGAGGGCCCCCAGCACAGGGTGCGGCTGGCCGGCTTCCTGCTCGGGCAAGGTCCTGTGACCCACGAGCAATGGCGGCTGGTGGTTGATTGGCCCAAGCTAGATGTGGATCTCAGGCCCAAACCTTTTGTCATCCAAGACTCCCGCGTCCCCGTGAGCCAGGTCCAATGGAGGCAAGCCATGGAATTCTGCCGGCGCCTGAGCTTGCGCAGCGGCCATTTTTTTAGCTTGCCCAGTGAGGCTCAGTGGGAATATGCATGCCGGGCGGGCACGACTACTCCATTTGCTTTTGGAGAAACGATATCGCTCGAGCTGGCCAACTACGATTGGAATTACAGCTATGCTACCGGTGCCGGCCCAGAAGAAGGGAAGTCTCGAAGTCAAAGAACATCTGCAGCGAGTTTTCCCGCCAATGCCTGGGGCCTACACGACATGCACGGCAATGTTCAGGAATGGTGTCTCGATCACTGGCATACCAGATATGAGAGTGCACCAACCGATGGCAGTGCCTGGTTGGATGGAGAAAGCTTGAAACCTGAAAACAACAACACAACAATAAGGGTGATGCGTGGTGGCTCCTGGTTCCACTCCCCCAAGTGCTGCCGTTCGGCCGCTCGCAGCTATTGCGATACCAACATCTTAAACCACTACTACGTCGGCTTCCCCTTGGTCTGCCTCCCCCAGGCACCTTCCCTTATCCCTTAATCCCTCAACACTTGGCTGTTTTTTAACCCTGACTGTTTGGTCGTTGGGCTGTTGGTTTGTGGCTGTTGGTTTGTGGCTGTTGGCTGTCGCGGGAGGGCGCCGCAGGCGCCTCGCCTCTGCGGCTCTCAGTGCCTGCTTTAGCCCCGATGTGAATAGCGCTGGCACTCCTCCAAGGGTGCCTGCCGCAGGGCTCCGCCGTTCCCCGCCGAGCCCGGTTCCTGTGACTCCATCGCCATCCACCCCCAGCGAGTCGGGGCGGGAAACGATGGGAGGCCGTTGGAGGCGCAGGTGCGCAGGGGCATCGTCACGCCCCTGGCTGCTGCCTGCGCAGCTTGAGCTTCCCCAATCCTCCGCCTTTTGATTCGCCCGCCGCCAGCGAACCGCCGCCACTTCCCTCAGCCTGAGCGAATCTTCTATCCCTCCAGGCCGGCCTCGGCCGCCGCCGCCGCCTGGCCCACTCGCGCTTGACCGGCTCGGGCATGAACGGCTTGGTGCCACCGAGGCGATCGGTGGATGCCCTTGCTCTGCTCGCGCTCTGACCCTCCAGCTAGCCACGCCTGCTCCTGTGATGGCCCCCATCGCGCTCCTGGTCACTGCTCGGAGGGCTTTTCCAGCGGCCTGTTTGGCTGACTCCAGCCGTCCAATAGTCGCCGGTGCTACACCCGCTCGAACCCAACCGCAAAAGGGCAAGGAGCCGACATACCCGACATTTTGGCGGGTCGAGCTGGCACAACGGTTGACACTGTCAGGCCCGGGTCTTATGGTGCATGTGTTCCGGGGGTGCGGGGAGGGTGCGATGCCAGACGGAGACATGGTCCACGGCCAGCTCGGACAGCGCTATCAGAATCCCTACAAGATTCTCTGCGAGGGCGTGGCAAGCCCTGAAGAATGCGCTCACAAAGTTCTTGCTGCACTAAGGAAAGATCTACAAAAGAATTCAGGATGGCCGCTGTATCTTTTATGCGAGTTTGCCAATTTACTCTCGAATTGCATTGGACCACTGGAGTTTTCGAATGACATTCAAGCGTCTAGGACCAGCCTCCAGATGGATGAATGGGTGCGGAAAGCGGATGGACCACCCCGTGAAAAGGAGCTGATCGTACGGACAAGCAAATCAGTGCTCAACGAACTTAGGCATGGCCATGAAATGGACACCAGCAACTTTAAGACTATACTTGTTGAGCGCTATATTCTGGAGACCCTTGAAGCTAATTTCAATCACAAGATCCCATTAAGCGGAGATCATTACAATGGCGTTTCCAATTCTGAGCTTGACAGGCGAATCGAAGCCATGAAGCCACATCTGAGCTTGGGCATTCGGCAATTTGCCCAAAATGCGAGCAAGAACCACTGCTTTGATAAGCTTCGCCTGCCGATTAGGAACTCTCATCGAGGTATCGATTTAGACGAAGACCTGCTGGTGAGCCACGCCTAATGAAGCACCTAGGCTCTCAAGCAACCAAGCACATCTTGCTGTTCGAGCCGTTGCAGGGCAATAGCAGCATCATTCGCCTACTTAATCAGGAAACAGGCCATATATCAACAGTCAGGATCGGCATCGATGATCACGATTTTAGACATCGGATTCACCAGGAGTTTCCCTCTGTGATTGCGGATGTTATCGATTTGGCAGTCGCCATTCACGCCGCCGATCAATTGACCATCCAGGATCCCATGCAGCCTCAAATCCAAGTGAAGGTTGTTCTTCCAATACGGCACCCGGAACTTCTCAATCAATCTTCCCTCCAGCAACATCTTACCCAGCTGCTGGATTGGGTCACCGGCAAAAAGTGGACATTTGAATTTGTCAAACGTTCTCAACCAGGACGTTCCATTGAGAACCAGCGGTTGCTTGGGTCCTCTGATCCTGATGTGGACGAAGTCGCACTTTGGAGTGGAGGCCTTGATGCGTTAGCAGGCCTCTATACCCGCCAGAAGCAATCTCCTCGCAAAGCTTTTGCGTTGCTTGGCAGTGGCAGCAACGATCAGAATTACGCCCGTCAGCAGCAGGTTTTTCATGGCCTTCAAGATTTGCTCCCCAATCGCCGACTAGATCTATGCAGGGTCCCGTTACGATTTGACGAAAGCAGAAAGGCTCCAAAGAATCGTCTCTCACGGGCACGAGGGATTGTTTTCATACTGCTCGGCTCCGCTTGCGCCTATCTTCGGGGGCTGAAGGTTCTGCACGTCTATGAGAATGGGATTGGTGCCATCAATCTCCCCTATCGCAAGTCTGCAGTTGGGCTTGATCATTCCCGATCCGTTCATCCAGAAACTCTTCTGAGAGTTGGTCGGCTCATGTCTGATTTGATTGGGGACAACTTCAAAGTTCGGAATCCCTTTCTGTTCAACACCAAAGCCGAAATGTTAATGCTGCTTTCTGAAGATGGACAGTCTGAGTTGGTTTCACTCACCAGCTCATGTGATAGACCACATCGAAAACCTCAGCAACCAGCTCAATGCGGCTATTGTTCTTCTTGTATTTTGCGTAAGCAAGCCCTCGCCGCATCACAATTAGAGGACAAGTCTTACTATATTGTTCCGCATGGCAGATCTCCCGCTAAAGACTTCAGACTTTACATGTATAGCATGCTCGATCAAGTCTCTACTCTGAGAGAGCGATTAACAATGTCCAGTGAGGCTGCTGAGCAATGGAAAGCATTATCCCGGAGATTCCCAGAACTTGATGATGTTGTGGACCGAACCCATACGGAAGAAGAGATAACCGCTTCAGAGATGAGGCGCCGGCTCATCCGGTTGTTTCATGTTTATATTACCGAATGGAATGTTGTTGAAAATGCTCTTGAAGCGCAATTCGAGCAAAAGACAACTCCCAAGCTTGTCGCTCACGAATCTGAGCCTCCAATCCAGCAAAGGTTATTATGTCGATGACAACCACAAACATATTGGAGAGCATTGATCCCCAAAAGCTGGGTGATCTTTTGCAGCAGGCGCGCAAGAAAATGGGAATGACACAAGCCGACGCGGCCAAAGTCATCAACGCCGCGCGTACCACGCTTGTCGCGATTGAAAAAGGTGAACGGCGTCTCAAGGCAAATGAACTTATACAGCTTGCACGTGCCTATGGCCGATCCATCAGCGACTTCGTCCGACCAACTCCTGCCATTGAGCCATTTGAGGTGCAGTTTCGCGCCGTTTTTCACCGGCATGAGCAGGAAGAACAGCAAATCAACCCGGTCATTGAGCACTTTGAGCAGCTCTGCCGTAATTACTTGGAGCTTGAACAGATTATGGAGGCTCCAATGACACGGAATTATCCAGCCGAGTATCAGTGCCACACCCTCCCATTAGAGGCGGCAGCGGAGAACATCGCTATAGCAGAGCGTCAACGGCTTGGGCTGGGCGATGGCCCCCTACCTCTGCTGCGGGATCTCTTGGAGCTCAATGTAGGAATTCGAGTCTTCTATCTGAAAATGCCATGGAAATATTCGGAAATCTATAGCTATGACCCACAGCTTGGTGGTTGTATGGCCATCAATCAGGACCACCCTGAAGAACGTCGGCGCTGGTCAATGGCCCATGGCTATCTTCACTTTCTTGCGCACAGGAACAAACCTGTGCTGGACTTTGACGGACAGTACCAGCGAATCCCTGATAGCGAACGGTTGGCGGAAGCATTTCCAAAGTATTTCTTAATGCCTACAAGTGGCTTGCTAAGGCAATTCAGTGATATGAGTTCAAGTCATGGCAAATTCACTACCACCGATCTGTTCACCCTTGCCAACTATTACGGGGTGTCCATCGAGGCCCTCTCCTATCGGCTAGAGGGCTTGTCCCTTCTGCCAACTGGAACCTGGGATCGATTGCGTGATCGCGGCATTAAAGTAAGAAAGGTGCAGCAAGATCTAGGTTTGCAGCAAACCACACATCGTTCTGATCAACTCCCTGTACATTTTCAGAATCTTGCCATTGATGCTTTAGAGCAAGGCAAGATTACTGAAGGTCGTTTTGCTCATTTCCTACAAGTCAACCGGCTTGAAGCTCGGCGTATCGCTCTAGTTCTCCGCTATCATTCCACAGGACTAGATGATGATGCACTGGACCTTGATTTACAGCCGGCATGAGATCTTGAGTGCTGTCTGATGCCAGTCAAATGTTCACATATTATTCTTGATGCCTGTTGCGTGTTGAATTTCAGCGCTTCAGGGAGATTTCTTGAAATCCTGCAGTCACTGCCAGCCCAAGTGACCGTGACACAAGTTGTTAGGGATCGTGAGTTAATCTCGCTTCAGCGCTTGTCGGAGGAGACATTTGAGGACGCGAATCAGTTCGAAGCGGCTATTGATCTTGGTCTTCTCCGTGTCGAAGACTTTGCCAATGATCGTGAGGCTGAAACTTTCGTGAACTATGCCTCTATGCTGGGAGATGACGGCGAATCGGCAACTTGTGCCATCGCTGTTCATCGCCAATGGGCGATTGCGACAGATGATCGGCAAGCAACCAGCTTCTTCCAACGAGAGGCACCACATTTGCAGATTCTGTCAAGTTTGGAAATCATCAGACATTGGTCGGAGACAACAGATTTATCACCAGGCAAGCTTCGTAGTGTGCTTTCAGATATCCGTATACGAGGACGCTACATACCCCACAGAAGCCATCCGCTGCTGACCTGGTGGCAGGACGCAATAGCATAATCACAGAAGCTTTTCTCCAGAGTAATACCGACATCAACAGTCTCTCGGGATGCCCACCCCCCTCGTTAGTGCTGAGCAGCCAGAAGAAGATGCAGACTTCCGGAGGAGGCCAGAACAACTGGACGCCAAACCGTAGACTGGAATACCTCGATCAGGCGGCTGCGTTTTCCTCCCGATCACAGTTCAATCCACTCAGTCATCAGCTAGTGCCGATCGCACAGATTCCTCACCCTGGTCATAGAGAACAATCCGCCGGGACAAAAAGTCGGAATTCAGTTCTGCAAGCGGGGTGGTGTCGATTGGGGCAAGCCCCACCCCCGTTTCCCACAAATGGACAGCGGCCACGACCAGATCTTTAGGTATGGTCAGTGCGGCAGAATAAAACGATCTCTCGTTCCACCAACCAGGCCCCGGCCCCCTCGGGCTTGGCCGGCTCGGTGTCACCCAGGTCATCGGCGGAATGGCCCTCGGCCTGATCGCCCTCTTTTCCTCCTATGACCACATCACATTCGCCGGCCGCGACATCCCCATCCCCCAGCAATGGGGCATCCCCTTCATCATTGCCTCGGTGGCGATTGTTTTTATCGATGCTGAACTGGCGTCGCGATCCAGGCTACGAGCAGCGCAAGATGCAACACGAGTGGCGGATGAGGCAAATCGATGAGAGAACGAGGCAGCTCGAGAGAGAAATCTTGCAAGTGAGGAACGAGACCGAGCAGATCAAGAAAGAAACCGAGCAGCTGAGGCAAGAGAACACCAGAGGCAGGCAATGGCTCGCCTCCATGGATGCGCTCTGCTTTCCGCCCGATGCCAACTCGACCCCAGCGATCGCAACCGAGCCAGACTCGAAGTATTCCTCGCCCTGATGGTGAAACAACCCTCGACGCGAGAGGACAACGCCTGAACCCTACCCACAGGTCCAGCCATGGCCCCTGCAGCTCGGCCATCCGCCTCTTCATTCAGCCCGACGACGCTTTCGACAACATCTGTTTCCCCTTGGTCTGCCTCCCCCAGGGCCCTTCCCTCAACACTTGATCTCTTGAACCCTCAGTTGCCCCAGGGCACGATGCACCCTACGGAAAGCGATAAAGCGCCCCCCTCACCCCATCAAACCTCCACGGCACTCAACTGACGCTCCTGCCCCCCCTCCGGGTTGGGCCAATGGGGGGCTGGCTCCACCCAGGCCCCCGCCTCATAGGCCAGCCAGCCGAGCCACGCCCCCCCGCTGGACGCCATGGCGGCGAGGCCGGCGAAGGGATCCGTGGCCTCCGGGGCGCCGGGCACCCCCCGGCACTCCACCACCTCCAGGGGATCCATGCCCAACACCGCCTGGCGCCCCAGGGGACTGCCGTCACCCTCCCGGAGGACCAGGCCACGGGTGCCCAGCTCCCGGGCCAGCCGCAGGGTGAGGGACCAGCGCTCCTGCCAGGGCAGGGAACGGGTCTCGGGGCGCGAGCGGTTCAAGTGGCCTGGCCGGCGGCCGGATTCCAGTACGCCTCCAACAGGGCCCGATTCCGGATGCGGCAGCTGTCGCAGACGCCGCACGGCTCAGCGCCACCGGCGTAGCAGCTCCAGGTTTCAGCGATGGGCACCTCCAATCGCCTGGCCTCCCGCACGATCGAGAGCTTGTCCAAGGTGAGCAGGGGAGCCCAGAGCCTGGGGGCCCGCCCCTCCCGACCAGCGCGGCTGGCCAGGTCGGCCAGGTGGAGGCTCCGGCGGGAGTGGGGACAGACCAGCGGGTGGAGCTGATCATCGGGCGGTCGATGGAGGTGGATTGCAACCGGCATCTCCTCCAGGGGGCGCTGGTGGAGGAAACGGTGGCGGGATGGGGCCACCCGATGTTTCGGGTGACGGGGGGCCGCCAGGTGGTGTCCACGCGCATGGCCTGCCCGGGCATGCCGCCTCGGCGGCAGTTTGTGACGCTGGGCGGCATGCACGCCCTGGTGCCCGTCAATCCGAAACTGCCGATCGTGGTGGTGGCGCCGAAGGAGTTGGAGGTGCGCAGGCGGCTGTGGCCAGGGCCCAGACCGCCGCAGGGATGGATCAGCTGCCGATGCTCGGCGTTGGAGATGGCGTTCGCAACAGCATTGATGCTCCCTCTCCGGGCGTTCACCTTCGCCCGCAGCGCCGCTGCCCCCTCCTGCCGCCGCCGATCGGCCCGGGTGGGCGGTGCCAACGTCGGTCCGGCTCGATCAGCATCACGGTGGGGTGGCCGCTTTGGTCTCTTCGTTGATCGCCCACTGATGAGGAAAGCCTTCGCCTGATTCGCGCTGTGATCTCTGAGCCGATCAGACCACTGTGCGCACAAGCCTGGAGACCAAGACGGCCTTTGCCTTGCAAGCAACGGCGAAATTCAGGCCCGTCATGGACGCCAGCATCGGCGCTTTCGGGGCCAAGGCCCAACGATCGCGCCTGCCGCGAGCCGTGGAGCAGAGCGAGAGCTTCTCCATCACCATGCGGGGCAAGCCGGTGGCGATCTGGTCCCCCACCATGCCCACACGACCATGGGAGTCGCCGCTGCCGTCGCCGGCTTCGTGGGCGAGGGGCGGCTGTGAGCGATTCACCGAAGGCCATCGTGATCGACGCTTCCATGGCCCTGGCCTGGTTGTTCGATCGGCAGCGGCCCAGGGCTCGACAGACCATGCGATCACACGTACGCTTAACAAACCGATTCAGGGCACGATGCAGGCCATCTCTGCCAACGAGTTGAAGATTCGCGGCATCGGTGCCATCAGCGAGGCTTTGGAGCACGAGCAGGAGGTGGGCCTGAGTGTGCGTGGACAACTGCGCTATGTGGTGATGGATCTAGCGGAATTCCATCGCCTACGGGAGTGTGAGCTCGACCTCGCCCTGCAAAGCAGCAGGGCCGATCTGGCCGAAGGTCGCTGGCTTGAGGAGTCGGTGGACGCCCATCTCTGCCGCTTGGATTCCCTGGCAGCGGAGCCAGACTGCGCTCCCGAATGAAGACCTGGCAGCTGATCTTCACGGACAGCTACAACCGTCGCGCGGCCCGCTTCCTGAAGCGCCATCCGGAACTCCAGCCCACCTACCGCAAGGTGCTTCTGCTGCTGGAAGCCAATCCCTTCCACCCCTCTCTGCGTCTGCACCCCCTGCAAGGCAAGCTCAAGGGGCTCCATTCCGTGTCGATCAACCTGTCCTATCGGATCACGATCGAATTTCTGATCGATGACAACCGCATCATCCCGATCGCGGTGGGGGATCACGACAGCGTCTACCGCTGA
>JBJOHA010000085.1:0-4100 GCA_046047935.1 Cyanobacteriota bacterium | reverse complement strand
AGCAGCAGAACGGTGGCTTGCAACCCGGCGATTTTCGCGGCGGTGAGGGGACAGGCCAGGGGGCAGAAGGGATTGGGGAGGAGCATGGGGGGTGGGCCAAGGAGCCCATCCTGCCGGGGGGAGGGGTTGACTGGAGGTCAGGCAGTGGCTGGAAGGTTCTGTCATGCATCACTGGCTGGTGGGCCGCTGGCGTTGGTCTGATCATCAAGTTCTTCAAAGAGTGAGTAGACGATGTTCAGGGTGCGGATGTCTGAATAGCGGATGATAAAATAAAAAGATTCAATCGGGTAAAAGCGATCATCGTAATCTTCTTCTCCAGACGAATTCGTTGTGGCGCGTTTGTCTTTGCAGAGCAGCCTGCGGGATGTCGCGGAGAGTAAAAGTCGATCCAGCTGGCCTGTGCGATCAAATTCATAGCCGCACAAACTTCCTATATAGATGTATACGTCATCCCCTTGTTGTACGACTGCTGATATCTGAACGACATCTGCCTTGATCATTTGGCCATCGGGCCACCACCTAGGGCGCCAGCGTCGCCGACGTTCAGGAGGCAATGGCGAAATGAATTCACCACTGAGGGCATAATACCAAGGATGATCAAAGCGCAGCGGGGCAAGGCGATGATCCAAGCCGTGGTGTCGGACAAACCAGTGGGATCCAATCCCCAAGAAGTAAGCCGCCAGGGAGAGGGAAAGGAAATAAGAGAAAATTTCTCCGGAACCCTGAGCGCTTTGTTCAATCGCACGCTTGATTAAAGCGTTGCCGTTATTGCCTGTCGGTGAGACCAACAAGATCAGGGCATTTTCAATGATAATTTTGGCTGAGCGATGAAATGCAAAGCACCAAGTCGAGATCCCAACGAAGTGAAGAATTCCGGAAAAGAGTGAACTCCAGGTGATTTCATCTCCCAGCGTTTGAACAGAGAATGGTGGCTTCCATGCCCCATCAAGATTGACGCCACGATAATATCCAAGACGTAGAAGCACTCCCGGCAGCACGAGCAGAAGGATGAAGAATGCGGGGAAAGCAAAATTCACTCTTTTTCAGCTGGCTTGAAGGGCGCAGGCCTCGGCATCAATGCATGCTTTGGCCTGGTTGTCTTGGTTTGGCCTGGTTGCCTTAGGTTTTACGCTGACTTGGTGTTATGGGCATCTCCCTGCTGGCAAGCGGAACCAGCCTGTAGCGATGGGATCCCACAGCAATCTCTCCATCCCCGCCGTCCGCCATGGCCTGCTGAAGATTCTTGAGTGCTTCCGGATCGCGCAGCACCTTCTTCATTTTTGGAGTCGGTTCAACTCTCACTGGTACTCGGTTAGCGGCCAATAAGCCATCCTAGCGGAGAGAGGCTGTTTCACAAGCGAGCGTTGGAGATTCAAAGCTTCTGGGCCCGATCTCCTCGTGTCCAGTCCTCGGCTGGCGCCAACCGGAGGATCAGGGGGGACAAACCCAACGATGGAGGCACGGATGGGCGTTCGACCCGCACAGGGTCCTGGCAGGTCTTGGCCCGGGGCCCAGGGGCTTGAGCCTTGTCCAGCTGTTCAAGGGAGGGGTTCACGCGGTGGAGAGCTCGAAGCGTCAGCACGCCTCCAGAGCCACAACCAGCCCAGCGGCCTGCGGATCTCGCTCCAACCGCCAATGCAGCCGCTCGTCCTGCGTGAGCAGCCGCGTGTTGCGGGCTTTCGCCAGCGCCAGGTCGAGACAGTTGTGGGAGGGATGAACGAGCCGCTGGCTCCAGCGCCGGCCAAACCTCACCGTCGTCTGCGACGCCTGCGTTCTCTATCCCGCTCCACTCCGTGATCTGTGGATCACGGCCATGCTGCGGAACCGGCCTGATCTCTCCAGAGCGCCGCTGGAGCGCACCCGCTCGCTGATGAATGCTCACGTGTGTGATGCGCTGGTGGATGGCCATCAGCCCCTGATTCCTGCCCTGGAGTTGCCAGACCCGGATGACCGCGATGTTCTGGCTGCCACCATCCAGGGCAGGGCCGAGCTGATCCACCTCTTCAACCTGGATGCCGAGCGGGTCTGCCTGGCGATGCGGCAGCACCGGGCCAGCCTCAGGAACCCAACCATGACGATCGAGGAGTAGATGGCAACGCTTGGGGAACAACGATTGTGCAGGTTCTCGCAGGTCATGCGGCATTACGCCGCTGAACTCTGAGCGCACAGCCCCTGGCCCAGCCGTTGCTCTGCCTTGGCGAAGGGCCACCACCTTGGTCGGCAGATCACAGACCGCGTGGGCCCGGCGGCGTAGCCATGCCGGCAGGAGTAGAGCACCAGTTTTTCGCCCCGGGCCTCTTCGCCACGCCTGAGCTGCATCCACAGGGAATCGTCAGGATGTGCGCGACCGCAATGGGCGTCGTGACCGTCCGCTGCTGGCGGGAGCGACCGATGGAAGGCGCAAGATCCTGAGCAGGCATCCACGCCTCTGGCAGGGAGTGCTGTTGCACCAACCAGCGCAACAAGGCGGCGCTGTACTGCACCTGCAGCTGTCGGGTACGACAGCCAGGCCGTTCGGCCCACTGCTCCGCTGCCAGGCGCCACAGCGCATCAGCATCCACTGGCCCACCGGCGGTCTACAGGTCCAGCAGGAGACCCACCCGAGGCCTGTGCATCCGCTCCCGCACTTCATCCACATGGTCCCCATCCAAGGGAATGGGCAGGAGCAGCTGGCGGCGATGTCCGTCGCCGGCGTGGGCCGTGATGTTCAGTCGGACCAGGCTGCGATGGTTGGCGACACCCCCGCCCGCAGCATCGTCTCCCAAGACAAAGCGGCAGCCATGTGAGAAGGAACGTGAGAAGGCTTGTGAGAGGGTTGCCCTCAACGCCTGGCATGCCCATGCGGAGCCAACCCCGCGCTGGAACCCTAAAAGCCAGTGCAGAAGCAGCTTTCAGCCGATTTTTCAAGTCCTCCAAGCAATGCGCGATGCCGGTTTCGAACCAGCGACATCCTGCTTGTAAGGCAGGCGCTCTACCGCTGAGCTAATCGCGCGTCCCCCCATTCTGCCTTGCGCCCGGTCGCTGCTGCCCTTAGCGTTCGCCTGGCCGCTCCTCCCTGTTGCCGGGCGACCACCGTCCCTGGCCATGGCCACCGGCCGCGCCCATGACCGCGCCACCGTGCTGCTGGCGCTGCCCTTTGCCCTGCTCTGGGGGCCGGGTCTGGGAGCGTCGGGCATCGTCGTGGCTGGGCTCGCCTTCTTGTTGGGGGGGCTCTGGCTTTCGCCTGATCTCGACACCCACTCCCGTGCCACGGCGCGCTGGGGACCCTTGCGTTGGTTGTGGTGGCCCTACAGGCGCCTGCTGCGCCACCGCTCCCTCCTCTCCCACAGCCCCGTGCTCGGCAGCGCTGGTCGGCTGGCCTACCTGCTCACCGTTCTGGTTCTGCTGCGGCTGCTTGCCGAGGCTGGACCCTGGCCTCCCCTTCCCCTTCCCCTGCCCCCGCCGGGGGAGTGGCCGTCGCTGGGCCGGAACCTCTGGCGCGCCCATCCCCATGGCGTGCTCTGCGCCCTGGCGAGCTTGGAGGCCAGCAGCTGGCTGCATTTGCTGCAGGATGGCGATCCCCTCCCCCGGATGCCGCGCCCCCTGCGGTGGCTCCTTGGCAAGGGTTGGCGCCGGAGGTCGCGACGCGGACGGCGGGGGGGTCGGCGGGGCGATCGGAAGGCTTGAAGAGCGGGGGGCCGTACAGCTGAAGAGGCCATCAAGCCAGGTGCCCTGTGCATCACCACCGGCGAGGACCGACTCAGATGCGGCCCTGGGGCGGGGAGACTCGCCGCCCCAGGGAGGTGATGCCGGGAGGCGACGAGACAATGGGCTTGCCGCCGTCATGATAAAGGCAGGTTCAATGTGGCAATCATTTAGACGTTAATCCTTTAATCTTGATCGTCTTGTTGCGCCACCCTTCGCAGGGGAAATGCAAAGGCATCCTCGCGATTCAGACATTCATGTGCCATGCGGAACTGAACAGAGCGACAATGTTCACGCATGTGCTCAATCTCGCCCGCAGGCGCTCTCGCCATGCGGAAGTCCCTGTGGCAAGAGATACAAGTGGTATGTAGTTTTTTGTGAAATACCGTACAACTTGTCGTTTCTTGCCTGAAAAG
>JBJOHA010000084.1:0-164139 GCA_046047935.1 Cyanobacteriota bacterium | reverse complement strand
GCCTTCTGGAGCGGATTGGTGGACGTTGGCGCGGCTGGCTTGATAGCCGTGATGCGGGCAATGGGCTTGCGATGGGAGGTGACCTCCACCACTTTGCCGGCTTGAACCCGGCTGAGCCATTCGGAGAGGTGGGTCTTGAGCTCCCGCACCGACACTTGACTTGCGACCACATCGTCCAAAGCTGACGCTAATACTGCGACAACATTAGGCCGGATTGTGCGGCTCACACCCCTCCTCCAACCACGGTGCGGCGCTGGGCGACGATCCGCCCCTCAGGGCTGATCAGCACAGCCATCACCACAGCTCCTGCCAGCTCGTCATCTCCAACCAACAGCCGAGCGCCGCCATCGTTGATGGGCTTGGGCTTGTTGGCGACCGGGGGGCCACTGATGCTGTCCCGGCGGAGATCGGCCTTCAGGCCGGCGGTGGCTCCGCTGACCTCCAGGGTGCAGCGCAAGCCCTTCCAGCTGATCTCGGTGATGGCCGCAGCCGGCGCGTTGCTCGCTCCTCCGGAGACGACCAACACAGGGGTGAGGCACTCCTGCAGGCTGATGCCGCCGTGGGCATAGGCGTAGCTCCCGCCGGTGTTGAAGCAGGCGGCGCCGTTGGGGGTGGCGAACGGCTCGCTGGGGTTCCAGCTCCCGCACGCAGCGGCGCGCCTCGGCGTGGCATTGGCCAGCCAGGCCCTGCAGGGCAGTGAGCACCTGGTCTTCACAGGCGGCGTTGTGGGACGGCCAGCGCGAGAGGTCGTGAGCGCCAACGGCCAGGCCCATCTGAGCGGGCTCCACCCACCGCAGCAGGTCACGGATGGGGTCATCGGCCAGGAGGGCATCGAAGTCGTTCGCCTCCAGCTTTTTGCCCCGCAACTGCTCCAACGGCACGACGGCCAGCTCACTGAGCCCTCGGCTGAGGGCGGTCTTGTTGGTCTGATCGTTGGCCAGGTTGAGGCCCAGGACATCGCCGGAACCGAGGAAGGTCGCGAGAGTCCAGTCGCGCCCCTTGCGCTGCAGCCAGAGGCTGCCGTGGAACATCAACGCGATCAGCGGCTCCAGAGCCCAGGGGCAGCCCTCACCGGCGCGTAGGTCCTGGCGACTGACTCCGGGCAGATAAACAACAGGAACTCTGTCGGCTGCGGCATCAGGAGCGGGAAGGCTCCGATCGACGAGGCAACGCAGCCAGCGCTGGACCCTGCCGATGCGCAAGGTCGTAGTCCCCCAGGCAGAGCAGCTCTGGCTGCTGCTGGCGCAGCAG
Organism: Cyanobacteriota bacterium; assembly: GCA_046047935.1. Classification (GTDB taxonomy): domain Bacteria; phylum Cyanobacteriota; class Cyanobacteriia; order PCC-6307; family Cyanobiaceae; genus Cyanobium. The sequence continues at coordinate 162,888 of JBJOHA010000084.1, read as the reverse complement.
GGGGATCAACGGCTTCCACTCGCTGCGGGGATCGGTTCAGAGGATCGCGACCGGCGGCTCCTCGGCATCGCCATGGACGTTGCAGTCGCGGAGCTTGTCGCTCAGGGCGGCGAGCAGGGTGCGGGGAGGTCCTCGGTCCAGCTCCAGCGCCACCCAGCCATGGCGCAACGGTAGAACTAAACTAAGACTAAGTTTAACATGAGACTCGATGGCCTTCGTGAACATCCACCAGGCCAAGACCCACCTCTCCCAGCTGCTGCAGGAGGTGGAGCAAGGGCAAGAGGTGGTGATCGCCCGCTCGGGGGTGCCGATTGCACGGCTGGTGGCCTGGCAGGCTCCTGCGCAGCCGGTGGCGGCGCCCGGGGCGATGCGAGGCCAGATCCAGCTCGCGGATGATTTCGATGCGCCGCTGGATGGGCTGTTCGAAGCGCTGCAGTGAGCCGGCTGCTGCTCGACACCCATCTGGTGCTGTGGTGGCTCAACGCCGACCTTCGCCTGCTGGCGGCCGTGGTGGAGCGGGTGCAGGCGCCGGGGGCGGAGGTGTTTGTGAGCCAGGCCTCGCTGTGGGAGATGGCGATCAAGGTGTCGATCGGCCGGCTGCGGGTGGATCTGCCGGAGCTGGAGCGCCAGGTGCCGCGGCAGGGCTTCCGCTGGTTGCAGGTCTCCAATGCCCACCTTCTGGCCGTCGCGGAACTGGAGAGCGATGGCGAGCACCGTGATCCCTTTGATCGTCTGCTGGTCTGCCAGAGCCGGATGGAGCCGATGCTGCTGCTGACGGTGGACAGCCAGCTGCGGCGTTATGGCGCCACGGTGGTTGTGCTGGGGTAGCGGGCCTGCCTGAAGCTGAAAACCCTTGCAGGGCGACGACGCGCCCCTCAGGGATGATCAGCACAGCTAACAACACAGTCCCTTCGATGTCAGCAGGCTCAACCAAGAGCCTGGCGCCGGCCTCGCCATGGGCCGTTTCTTTCCGTTTGCTCCAGAGAGGCGTGGGATGCCCGATCGGATCCTTTGCGCTCACCCCCGCAAGCCAGCGAACAAGCCGGTTGGCGTGTCGTCGCTCCAGTCGCGGCTGCTTGCACCGGAGTTCGTGGAACGCCTGCGCAAGGGCGACCAACAACAGGTGTTCGGTGGGCATCGAGAGCCTTCCTTCCCTGGCGTAGAACACCTCAACGGTTCCATGGAGCTCCGTTAGAGCTTGGTCAGCCCGTCTGCGGATCCGTCCCAAAGGATGAGTCGGCGCCATTCGCTCCTCCATCCTCAATGGAGACGAAGGAGAACAGGGAGACGCTGCGCTGCTGTTGAGCCAGCACCGCTGATCGGAAGGCAGTTCCATTTCAATGGAGCTGGCGGTGTTTGTTCAGCGGGCTCCTAAGGGCGGGTTACCAGAGGCGATGCGTTTCAACCTCTGCTCGAGGAGTGGCTGAAACAACTCATGTCCATAGGGGCTGAGATGATGATCGTCTTCGTAGAGAAATTTCTGATGGCGAGACAACTGACAAAGATTGGTATCCAAGCAGAGAATAGATTTCAGTGAGAGATAAGGACCATTATTGTCGGCTCCAATCTTATCGCCTACAACCTTATCACCTCTAACTTTATCATTTCCAACTTTGTTGTCTCCAAATTTTCGCGTCAGATGGTCGTCCAGCGCGTGAAAAAATCGAGTTTCTTGTGAATTGCGTGGATCAATAGTACTCGTGCGGTTCCAAGCATTGAACCATTCTGGACGAAGAGAGGCCAGATCTTGCGTTGAAAGAACTGGATTGCTGCCAATCAGAATAAGGTGTGCCTGCTTGGCTTGGATCTTCTGATGCAGATGTTCAATGGCTTGATCATAGGCAGCAGGAATGGGCTGTTGCGCCATCGTGGGATAGCGAACATAACTCTTGCTTGGGGCATGTAAGCGAAGAATGACAACATCATCTTTTCTCAGACTGTCCATTAAAGCTGTTTCCATAGCCTTTTCATCAAAGTAACGACAGGTCGGAAAACTTGGATTCTTGATCCGCTCAGAGGAGAGCAAATAAGGGCAGCCGTAGCCAAAAAGAAGGTTGAATCTATAACCAGCATTTTTGGCGGCAATGGCTGCAAATGGCGCTAACTTTTCAGCAAAGCTGTCGCCAACTAAGACAACTTTTGGCTGCTGCGAAAGAGTATCACCAGGATTTAATTCAATAGAACTGAAGCATTCTTCAGCGAAATTCCGATCGATTTTTCTGGAAACTTTGTAACTTTTTTCACCAAGCATGAATGGGGTGATATTGCACTGATGCAACATTTCTTTAACCCGTTGCTTGATTGCTGATTCAGTCTCAAGCAATTGAGAGGAAAAGCGCTCTTTCTCCAATTCCTGCCCACCTCGACCCGTAAACAATTTACCTTTCAGCGGGCCTCCCAAAACAAGAAGAAAAAGAGCAGAGAGAAGGCTGAAAAGAAGCCCTTTGACAATGATTCGAAATCTTGAGATGGACCAACGAGCTTGTCGGAGAGGCTGTTCAATCCAATGATAACTGGCTAGGGAAAAAATAACAATAATTGTCAGCAGAATGGGCAGGCTCCAGAGTGGGGTTCCCGCTGTCCAGCGGCTGAGGCAGAACACCGGCCAGTGCCAGAGGTAGAGCGAATACGAAATAAGGCCGATAACAATCAGAAATGGATGGGAAAGAAAGGAATAAGGAGACCATCTGGACGAAACATCCAAGGACCCTGGCGGTTGGAGTGTTGCGATCAGCAGACTGGTGAGGAAGACCACAGCAATGGTTGCCGTCAGACCACTGTCTTCCGGTAATCCTTTGAAAAGGACGGCGATGATGACCAAAATCACCCAGGGAAAGAAGGCTTGAACATGGCGATTTCCAACGGGCAAACTCTGAGCTCTTTTCCAACTCAGCAGGGCCAGCAGACAACCCAGACCCATTTCCCAAAAGCGACTGGGCATGAAGAAATAGGCCATGGGCTGATTGCTGGGATAAAGGGCAACAAACATTGCCAAGGAAACAGACGACAACACCAACAGCAGAATTCCCAGAGTTTGTTTTGACTGTCTTGTCAATCCCGCCCCTGACCTCCAGACGCCAGAAAACCAGAGCAACAGCGGGAAAAGCAAGTAAAACTGTTCTTCCACGCCGAGGGACCATGTATGTGTGAAGAGATTGAAGTCAGATGCAGGCGCAAAGTAATCCGTGGCTTGATGAAGCAAATACAGGTTGGAGAGACCGAACAGGGCGGTCAGCCCGGTTTGCAAAGAAAAGCCGGGTGCAGGATTAAAAAAAGATATAGATATAGCGCCGAGAAGGATCATCGCCCACAGGGCAGGGAGCAATCGCTTAATTCGCCGTGAGTAGAAGGAGAGGAGATTTTCTCGAAGACCCTGCGAAGGCTTATGAAGGAGTGACGAAGTGATGACTAATCCAGAAATCACAAAAAAGATGTCAACTCCAAGATAGCCGGAAGGAAGCCATTGCTTGTTAAAATGATTGATGATGACAGGAATGATGGCAAAGGCACGCAACCCATCAATCTCGGGTCTGTAATGGTTTCGCTCGTGTGAAAGGGCTGTGTTGTTCAGCATGAATGTCGATGTTGGTTTCCGTTGTTTTCATGCCAACATGCTGATCCGATCACGTCGGCTGGAGCATGGATGTTTGTTGGCCGCACTCCCGCTCCTCTTCTGCTGTGGCGGGAAGAGTGTAGGAGTGTCATGCTGCATCGACGCGAATGAATTGGCCATCAGCGTCAACCCTGCAGTTCTGAAGCCAATCCATCCTTCCGGGTTCCGTTGGTGAGAGAATTCTATGTCGAACGCGCGTCGCGGAACGATCCTCCTCACGCAAGACGCTCGCTTCGCTTCACACCGGCGTGGCATCGCGCACGCTTTCAAACAAGTCAATGTCCCAGGCGACCAGGTCGCGGCGGATGGCGTCCGCCCGTTCGCGGGGCAGCAGCCGCGCCAGGTCCTCCCCGGTCACCACGCCATGGAGCGTGCCGTTGTCCTCCCGCAGAAAGGCCAGGGCATGCCAGGCGAGGATCGCCGCGCCCACCGCTGTCGGGTAGGAGATGTAGGTGGCGCCCGCGTAGGGACTCCCCAGCAAGCCGCGGTAGCGCTGGTAGCTCAGGCCCACGGTTTCGATCGTCACCTGCCGGTCGTTGCGCACATTTTCCGTGTAGCGGATCTCGGCGGCGGCGGCGAAGTGGGCTCGGCGGATGACGCCATCGCGCAGATAGTCCTCAATGCGCCGGGGTTTGTTCATCCCCGGCAGAATCGCCCGCACCATCGCCTCCACCGTCAGCTCGTTCTGCTCCGGCAGGGTGCGCTTCGACAGCAGATTGAGCTTGAACAGCGCCTTCACCAGCTCCACCTCCGAGCCGCCGGTGTAAACCCCGATCGACTCGATCTCTGGAAAGGAGCGATGCAGCGACAACAGCTCTTCCTGATAGAGCGGATATTGGCGCGTCGGCTCCACCTCGCCAGGAAAGTGATGCTCACGGGCGGCGCTGAACGGTTCCAGCACCTGGATGCGTCCATCGCGCAGCAGGCGAGGCCGTTCCGCCAGCTCCTCCAGGGCCACCAACGGCGACCAGGAAAAGACGATCTCGTCGGCGTCGATGTCCTCCAGCAGATAGAGATCCACGCTCTTGATTTCCAGATCGCGGCGGCGGCTGCCCCGCAGCCGGTGCAGGCGCAGGCCGATCAGGAAGTTGGTGACCCCCGGAGCGATGCCGAGGTTGATCAGGGCCGTGAGGCCCCGCTCCTGAAAAGCCTCATCCAGCGCGTATTGCGAAAAGGTGAGGCTGCGCTCGGTCTCGGCGTCATACATGTCCGACGCCAGGTCGACCACATGGGCTCCCAGCCGCAGGCCCAGTTCCAGCAGCTTCTGGTTGAAGCCGGGATGGGCCGCGTTCACCAACACCTGCGCGCCTGCAATCCGCTCCAGTTCCGCCGCCTCTCCATCGAAGAGGGGGGCGAAGTCGGGCAGGCCAATGAAGTCGATTCGATCAAACAGCCGCTCCGCGTGGAACAAGGCGTCGCGGGCCAGATCCACATTCAGCACCACCACCACGAAGCGCAGGGGCACCTCATCCCGCTCCGCCAGCTCCGACAGGCAGATCAACAGGGAGGACCCCACCGCCCCCAAGCCGAAGAAGGCGATCGTCAGCGGCCCATTTCCTGCCGCGCTCGGGGTGGCCTGCTCGGCCGGCGCAGCCTGGTCCGTTGGGGTTGCAACTCGTGGGGCGTCCATCGGCAGCCGGGGAGGAGCCACCATCGTCCACCCGGAGCCGCTCGCTCGGCCCGGTCCGGCCAGGCCGGTGGAGCGGGATGGCGATCATGGGAGCGCCTTGTCCCCACCCCCTTGTCCCCGCCCCCCAGCCCCGCCGATCGCCTCATCGTCGCCCTCGATGGCATGGACAGCATGCAGGCGTTGGCGTTTGTGGCGGCCCTCCCCGATCTGCGCTGGGTGAAGGTGGGCCTGGAACTCTTCACCACCGCTGGTCCCGCTGTGGTGAGATCCCTGCGGGAGGGGGGCAAGCGGGTGTTTCTCGATCTCAAGTTTCATGACATCCCAGCCACGATGGCGGGGGCCTGCCGCGCCGCCGCCCACCTCGGCGCCGAACTCCTCACCGTCCATGCCTGCGCCGGCAGTGAGGCCCTGCGGGCCGCTGGCGAGGCGGCGCGCGACGGGGCGGCAGCCGCAGGCCTGCCTCCCCCCACCCTCCTCGCCGTCACCGTGCTCACCAGCTGGGACCCGGCGCGCTTCGCCCGAGAGCTGGCCTGCGAGGAACCCCTGGCGGCGCGGGTGGAGCGGCTGGCGGCCCTGGCCGCGTCCGCCGGAGTGGGCGGCTGCGTTTGCTCTCCCCTGGAGGTGGCCTCCCTGCGGGCCGCCCATCCCGCGCCCTTTGCCCTGGTCACCCCCGGCATTCGCCCTGCGGGCAGCGCCAGCGGCGATCAAGCCCGGGTGATGACCCCCGCCGCCGCGATCACCGCTGGCGCCAGCCAGCTCGTGATCGGCCGCCCCATCACCGCCGCCCCTGACCCCGCCGCCGCCTTTGCCCGCTGCTGCGCGGAGCTTGCCGCCTAACGGCGCTCCACCCGCACCAGCAGGCCGCTGCGCGGGCGGGGGGTGGGGATCACCTCCAGGCTGAGGTCCTGGTCGGGCTCCAGGGTGAAGCGCAGCGTCTGAAACAGGCGCGTCAGCAGGAGGCGCAGCTCGAGTTCCGCCAGGGGCTTGCCCAGGCAGACGCGGGGGGCGACGCCGAAGGGCAGGTTGGCGGCGGCGCTGGTCTCCAGGTGGCGTTCCGGGTGGAAGCGCTCCCCTTCCGCGAAGGCGTGGCTGTCCCGCAGGGTGGAGCGCAGGTCCACCTGGATCACCCGCCCCGCCGCGATCGTCCAGGAACCCAGCCTAACCGGCGCCTTGGCCCGACGAAACAGCCCCCCCACCGGCGGCACCAGCCGCAACACCTCCTGGATCACGGCATTGAGCCGCGGCAGGGTTTCGAGCTCATCGAGCCCGCGGTCGCTCGGCGGCCAGGGCACGGTGTCGATGTCCTCCTGGAGCCAGGCCAGGGTGGCCGGATGCTGAAGGAGCAGCAGCACCGCCAGGGTGAGGGCGGAAGCGGTGGTTTCGTAGCCGGCGAACAGGAGCAGGAGCAGCTGATCCGCCAGGTCGGGGTCCTGGAGGGGAACGCCCGCCTCATCGCAGGCGCCAGCGAGAACGGTGAGGGAGGGCAGCAGGCTGTGAAGTCGCTGGATCAGCCGCCGCCGAGCGGCCTTGGCTTGGGCGAGACGGGTGCCAGGGAGGGCGACGGGGAAGCTGAAGAGGCCTCGCGTCCAGATCTCAAAGTCGTCGAACAGAGCCGCCCTGCCCTCGGGGGAGAGGGTGAGCACCTCCTCGGCGATCACGTGGAAGGCGAAGGCCCGCATCCAGGGCGCGAGAGCCTGGGGCTGGGGAGCGGCAACGAGGCCGTCGACCACCCCCTCGCCGATCCGCAGGATTCCCGGCGCGCAGGCCCGCAGGGAGGCGGCGGAGAAGAGGCGCCCCACCACCCGCCGCCGGGCCAGGTGGCTCTCGCCATTGCGGTTCGCCAGGGAGAAGGGCCCGAGCAGCTGGCTGACGCTGGCGGGCCACCAGCCCTCCAGCGCCGAGGCCTGCGACTGCAGCTCGGCCACGGCGTTCAGGCCGCGCACGAACACCTGGGGCTGGCCGGCGACCACGGTTTCAAACACATCCCCATGGGTGGCGAAGCGACGCTGGGCGTACTCCGGATCGCGCAGGAGGGCGAGCAGCTCCAACACCCCGGTCACGGCGCCGGTGTGGGGCGGGGGTGGGCTGTCGGCGGGCATCGAGGACGCGGGCGCGGGGCATGGACCTCAGGCTATGGGGCTTCTGTGTTGCGGTGCGTTGCGACTCGGCTCGGCTCGGCGCAGGGCAGGGCGGGGCGGGGCGGGGCGAGGCGCAGCGAGCCGAGGCGAGGCGCTGTGTGGCGAGGCGCGGGCTTCCCGACGGCCGCCCGGTCGGTCTTCGCCCGGTCGATCTTCGCCCGGTCGATCTTCGCCGGGGCGGCGGTCGCCTTGAATGAAGCAGCGTGGCGTTGCGACGACCCCATGGGAGCCAGTGCCGTCTCCGGTCCACGCCGTTGGCGCCCCCCGCTGCTCACGGCGTTGCTGCTGCGCCTCGGCGAGGGCCTCAGCCGCTCGCGCCCTGCGGCGGCGGGCATCAGCGCGGCGGGGGTGCGGCGCTGGCACGAGCGCCTGGAGCTGGCCAAGCCCCTTGGCACGCGACGCCAGCTGCGGCTGGCCTTTGCCTCTGATCTTCATGCCGGCCGCATGACGCCCACCGGCACCATCCACGCGGCTCTGGAGGCCTTGCGGGAGGCGGCGCCGGATCTGATCCTCCTGGGCGGGGATTTCGTCTGCTCCAACGCCGGGGAGCTGGAGGCGATCACCGAGGCCCTGGCTCGCCTGCGGGCTCCGGCGGGGGTGTTTGCCGTGATGGGCAACCATGACCATGGCGCTGATGTGGGCACGATCACGGCCCGGCTGGAGGCCTGCGGCGTGAGTGTGCTGCGCAACCGGGGCGTTCGGCTCGCCGATCCCTTCGCCAACGTTCTTCTGGTCGGCCTCGACGACCATCAGGCGGGGCGTCCGCGGCCTGAGGCGGCGCCCTGGGATCCCCGCTGCGCCACCCTGCTGCTGATCCATCAACCCTCCGGCCTGCTGGACGCGGGCGATCGTCCCTTCGACCTCGCCCTGGCCGGCCACACCCACGGCGGGCAAATCACCCTGCCGGGCGGCCTGGCGCCCGTCGCCGCATCGGGTCCCCTCTCCCGCCGCTACCCGTGGGGTCGCTACGCCCTCCCCGGGGGTCGGGTGCTGTGCGTGAGCGCGGGGGTGGGGAACAGCCTGTTGCCCCTGCGCCTCGGCCCCCGCACGGAGGTGTTGATCCTCGATCTGATGGGCGCGGAGGAGGGCGCTTCCGAGAGCGTGGGGATCGGGAGGTTTGAGGGGCTGGGGGAGAGGGAGGCCTGAGGGGGCTGGGGGGCCGGGTCAGGTGTTGGGGGAAGCTTCAGGCGCCGGTGGGGCGATCAAGGGCTGGTGGCGGGCAGCGACCAGCCCGGCTTCACCACCTGCCGCGCCCGGCCCAGGGCCAGGGCGCCGGCGGGCACGTCCGCGGTGAGCGTGGAGCCGGCCGCCACGGTGACCCCTTCTCCCAGGCGGATCGGCGCCACCAGCACGCTGTTGGCGCCCGTCTTGCTGCCCGCGCCGATCACGGTGCGGTGCTTGCGCGCGCCGTCGTAGTTGGCGGTGATCGTGCCGGCGCCGATGTTCACCGCCGCGCCCACGTCCGCGTCGCCCAGGTAGCTGAGGTGATTGGCCTTCACGCCGCTCTGCAGGTGGCTGTTCTTCACCTCCACGAAGTTGCCGATGCGGCAGTCGGCCTCCAGCTCCGCCCCCGCCCGCAGCTGGGCATAGGGTCCGATGGCGCAGCCGCGGCCCACCGTGGCGTCGCGCACCACCGAGGCGATCACCTCCACGTCCTCTCCCAGGGCGCTGTCCTCGATCAGGGAGCCGGGGCCGATGCGGCAGCCGTCGCCGATCACGTTCTCGCCCCGGAAGTGGCACTGCGGCTCCACGAGCACATCCCGCCCGAAGCGGGTGCCGTCGCTGAGGGTGCAGCTGGCCGGATCGGTGAAGGTGACCCCCTCCGCCATCCAATGGCGCCGCAGGCGATCCTGCAGGACGGCCTCGCACTGGGCGAGCTGGCAGCGATCGTTGATGCCGTTGGTTTCGCGCCAGTCGGCCACCTCCAGTTGCTGGGCGGGCTGGAGCAGGGCGACGGTGTCGGTGAGGTAAAGCTCCCCCTGGTCGTTGTCGGTGGTGAGGCGAGGCAGCACGGCCGCCAGGCGCGGCCAATGGAAGCAGTAGATGCCGGCGTTGGTGAGGGTGTTGGCGCGCTGGCTGGCGTCGCAGTCGCGATGTTCCACGATTCCGGTGACGCGGCCCTCGGCGTCGGTGAACACCCGCCCGTAGCCGGTGGGGTCCTCCAGCCGCGCCGTGAGCACGGTGACGCCTGCGCCGCTGCTCCGGTGGCGCTCCAGCAGGGCCGCGAGGGTTTCCGGACGCAGGAGGGGCACATCGCCATTGAGCACCAGCAGATCCCCCTGGAAGCCCTCCAGGGGCGCCAGGAGCTGCTGCACCGCATGGCCGGTTCCATTTTGTGGCTCCTGCAGCACGTATTCCAGATCGCCGTGGCTGGCGAGGGCGGTCCGCACCCGCTCCGCCTGATGGCCCACGATCAGGATCCGCCGCTCGGGCTTCAGGGCGGCCGCGCTGCGGAGCACCCGCTCCACCAGGGTGGCGCCCGCCAGGGGCATGAGCACCTTGGGCAGTCGGCTCTTCATGCGCGTGCCCTTTCCAGCGGCCAGGATGGCGATGGCAAGCATCGAGCGGGTCGGCGGTTGCGCGGGAATCTACTGGCGAGCCCTTTTCGAGGCGGGGTCGCCGTCAGCCACCAGTCCCATCACCCCACCCGCTCCAGCCCCCAGCGCCGGCGCCAGGCGCTGCTGGGCAACCGCTCGCCACGGGCCAGGGCCGCGCGCTGGGCTTGCGATCGACTGGTGAGAATCGCCGCCGCATCGGCAGTGCCGCTGGGATCGCGATAGGGCTCGCCGGCCGCGCTGGCCAGATGCTCGCGCTCCATCGTCGACAACTCCCGCCAGAGGTGGCCCGCCAGGTGGCCCGCTCCCGCCGCGTCCGCCTCCATGGCGCTCTCCTTCAGAGGAGACGGACTGGCCACCGTGCCCCCACTCCAGGCTGAGCGTCGCGCCGCTCCTCCCGGTGGACCCGCCGCCCCTCCAGAGGGATTCGACCCCGCGTCAAGACCCTGTGGCGCCGCCATGGCGGCAACCTCCAGCGCCACCACCCGCAGGCCGAGCAGGCGCAGCGTCTCCCGCACCGCCGCCGCGGCGCTGTAGCTGATCCAGCGACCATCGCGCGTGAGCAGCGCCGTCGCGGACTGGAGGCATTCCATCGTCCAGAGCTGCGGACAGCGCCTGGGGGAAAACGCGTCGTGCCACACCAGCTCCACCTGCCCCCGCCGCGCCTGCGCCAGCTCCGCCAGGGTCTGGCGGGCATCGCCCCACAGCATCCGCCCGGTGGAGCCCTCGCTCTGCCAGTAGCCCCGTGCCGACAGGGCGTCCAAGGCCGCCAGCGTCTCTGACGGCCACGCCCGGCGAAACGCCGCTGTCGCCAGGGCCAGGGCCAGGGGAGAAGGATCCAGCTCCAGCCCCCACCACTCCAGCCTGAGCTTCCGTGCCGCGCAGGCCTCCAGCAACACCGCCAGGTTGCCGCCTGTGCCCGCGCACACCTCCACCACCCGCAGGGAGGCGCCGGGGGGGAAGCGCTCCAGTTGCGAGGGCGCCAGAAACGTTTCCCTGGCTTCTCGCAGCGCCCCCCGGCCGCTGTGAAACCCCTCTTGGAACGCCTCGCTCCAGAGGCTGAAGCTGCCATCGGCTCCCGTGCGGAGCACCAGGTCTGTCACCGTTGCTGTCCTCCCTTCAGGGCCACTCAGCTCCGCAGGCGGGCCAGGTCGTCCCAGAAGCCGGGGTAGGAGACGGCGGCGGCGGCGCTGTCCCGCAGGCGCGTGTCGCCGCGGGCCACGAGGGAGGCCACCGCCAGGCTCATCGCGACGCGGTGGTCGGTTTCACTGTCCACCTCCGCGCCATGCAGGCCCGTCTCGCCCTGGATCGTGAGGCCATCGGCGTGCTCCTCCAAGCGCGCGCCCATCGCGCCCAGCTGGCGGGCCATCACCGCGAGGCGATCGGTCTCCTTCACGCGCAGCTCCTCGGCGCCATGGATGCGGCTCACCCCGTCGGCGCAGCAGGCGGCCACCGCCAGCACCGGGATTTCATCCACCAGCCGGGGGATCAAGGCGCCATCGATGGAGAAGGCCTTCAGGGGGCCATGGCTCACGTGCAGGTCGCCCACGGGTTCGCCGGCCACCTCGCGGGGGTTGAGCACCGTCACCCGCGCGCCCATCTGCGCCAACACCTCCAGGATCCCTGTGCGACTGGGGTTGAGGCCCACATTTTCGATGGTCAGCTCAGCGCCGGGTGTGATGGCGCCCGCCACAAGCCAGAAGGCTGCTGAACTGATGTCGCCGGGCACCACCACGGTCTGCCCCCGCAAGGACGCCCCCGGGGTCACGGTCACTGTGGTGCCTCCCGCGCCGCCCACCGCCAGATCGGCGCCGAAGGCCCGCAGCATCCGTTCGCTGTGGTCGCGGGAGAGGGCTGGCTCGATCACCGTTGTGGGCCCGCTGGCCGTGAGGGCGGCCAACAACAGGGCGCTCTTCACCTGGGCGGATGCCACCGGGGTGTGGATCGTGGCGCCATGAAGGTTCTGGCCGGCGATGGCCAGGGGGGCCAGGTTCCCCCCCGCCCGGCCGTGGATGGAGGCGCCCATCTCCGCCAGGGGAGCCCCCACCCGTCGCATCGGGCGCCGCCGCAGGGAGGCATCACCGTTGAGCACGAAGTGCCGGCCGGAACGGCCGGCGAGCAGGCCGAGCAGCAATCGCATCGTGGTGCCGGAATTGCCGCAATCCAAGACGTTCTCCGGTTCGCGCAAGCCATCCAGGCCCACCCCCTGCACGGCGACGCGCTCCCCGGCGCGAATCTCCGAGACGTCCACTCCCATGGCCCGCAAGCAGGCGGCTGTGCTCAGGGGATCTTCCGCCGGCAACAAGCCCTCGATGCACGTCTCTCCCTCGGCGATGGCCCCGAACAGCAGGGCCCGGTGGGAGATCGACTTGTCCCCGGGCACCCGCACCGTCCCTCGCAGGCCTCGCCTCCCCGGCAACACAAGGGGCGCGGCGGCGGCGACAACCATGGCGGCAGGGGCGGAACGAGCCGATCCTATGGAATGGCGTCTCTTCGCCTCTCTTCAGGGTTGAAACAGTAGACCGGAGCCCAGCACCAGCAGGAGACCGCCGACAGCGATCGCCTGAACCATTCCATCCACCCGCTGGATTCGGCGCAGCACTTGCGTTTCCTGGCCGTTGACGCAGGCCTTCGTGTGCGCATTGGTGCTCCAGCAGAACAGCAAGAACAGCAGAGCCGCTACAATATACGCATAAATATACACCCAGTCCAGATAGCTGACATAATCCAAGGCGGGCAGTTCCGCTTTGTAACCCATCTGCAGGAAGATCAGTGTCAGCAGGATGGTCGTGGGGATGGCGAGTCGCACATCTCCCAAGGCGGCGGGAAGGGAGGGCGAGACGATGGAAATGCCAATCAGAATCAGCAGGGGAAAGATGTAGAACCAGAAGGAGGCGGAAAAATCCGTTCGATACACAATTCTCGTTTGCACAGCACTGAATCTGCTGGCATCTCCATGGCCAAAATTGCTCGCATATTGATGCAGATACTCTCGTGATTCGGTGCCAATCAGGGTATAGCCATTGATGCTGGCGTGCTGACCAAGTGTGCTCGCGCTGGAATCCTGGTCGAAGGCAAGGGAGAAGCAGCCGTAACGATTGCCGGGATAGCAAGAGAGGTAATCGGGGCCCAGTTGCATGGAGATGGGTAGATGCAGGTTGTCAAAGGGAAATGCGCGAAGATAGAGATCTTCAATGTAAAATGATCCTGAAAATCGGAAAATCTGCCAATAGGTCCCGTCGTTGAGTTTCTCTGGCTCTGGTTGGTCCAGTTCGATCAAGAGAGAATCCGAATTGACTTGGTTGCTGAATTCAATGATCCTTTCTTGAGGGATATTATTCTCTTTAATGATTGTTTGTACGCTTTCTGGCCATTTCAGCCAATACCATCCCTCAACGTTAAAAGCTCGATCTTTTAGAGATAGATTGTAGATGTTTTCAATCTGCAAGCCAACGCGTATGATCTTCTCGGGGGATGTGCTCACCTTGGGCTTGATCTCGTCGATGGCCACATAGGGGGTGCGGGTCCACATCCGGCTCTCTGTTGTCGAGGCTCCGGTTGATCTTGTCTTCCAGTTGCCCAGGGGTGGTTGAAAGTGACGATGCAAGATGCTGATCAGCAGCAGGAGCGCGAGGCTTGCCACGAGGATCAGCGAGGTTGTTCGAATCCAGCCTGTCGGGCGCGCATGCATGAGAGGAGAGTGTGTGGAAGGAAGGGGGAGGATCCATGCTGGGGTGTCTGGATCGATCACGAATGAATCATGCCAATCCTCTGACGGCCGTAGGTGGCCGGCCAAGCCGGCTCGCTGGCTCCTTTGCATCGTTGATCTGCTCTGCCCAAGGGTAGCCCTCCTCAAGACATTGTCTCTGTGTCAACAATGGCAATGGAAGTGCCGTTCTGCATGCTGAGCCTGCCCACCTTTAGGAATCTTCAGCTTGTCAGGCCTGGCGATTCTCAGGTCTCCAGCGAAGGGTCAACGCTTCTGAGAGGGGACGGCCCCCCCGTCATGTTTTCTGCAGAGCCGCGCCGCTTCCTTTTCCGCCGGCTCTTTGGGATCTCCCAGCACACCGGCCGCGATCAAGTGTTGGCAAGCGCGTTGGATGGCTCGGGCAGGGGTTGGAAAAATCGACAGGGTGCCATCGCCATTGGCGCTGACCAATTCTCCATTGCGGCGTTCCAACAGGCTCCAGACACTTCCCGAGGCCACCTGAAAGTAGTCACCGAGAGGGCGACCCTGGTGCCAAAGCTGGATGTCTCCCCCACTGCCCCCCGAGACCCAATCCCCATTGCGACGGATCACCAGGCTCACCACCGTCGTGTGCGGGGTTTTGATGGGGCTCCCCACCAGCTTTCCGTTTCGCCAGCGCCGCAAGTAGCCATCATCACCGCCACTCAACAGATCCCCATCGCGGAGTCGGGCCAAGGCCCACACCGCTCCATGTCGTGTCTGAATGGGGCTTCCGGGCCAGCGTTTGCCCGCGCTGGACCACCGTTGAATCGTTCCGTCTCGTCCACCGATCAACAGCGAGCCATCCGGCAAGGCCATGAGACTGGAGACACCCTTTTGCGCTGTGAGGAAGCGGCCAACCCTCTGCCCGTAGCGCCAGATCTGAACCGCGCCATCCTCGCCGCCGCTGACCAGGTCCTCTGATGGCAGGACGGCAAGGGCATACACCCGCTTGTGGCCTGTTTGGTTGGCGGAACCAAGGCGCTGTGTGCCGCGCCAGTGGTGCAGCGCTCCATCACTCCCCCCACTGATGAGATCGCCATTGCAGAGTTCAACAATGCTGAGGCTTTCCATCGTCCCCACCTGTATCGAATCCTGTTGCGCTTCGTCCTGGAATGCCCAGCTCCGCAAAAGATTTCTGTTCCCCGCCAGCAGTCGCTCGCTTCCACCGCTGAGGACCCGGCCGTCCCTGCGTTGCAGCAAGGTGTAAATGCTGCTGTGCCCGCTCCTGATGATCCGCTGCAGCTGACCCTCCATGTTCCACAAGTGCAAGCTCCCGTCATCCCCGCCGCTGAGGATGGCGTTGTCCTCCAGGCCCGCGAGCGCGCTGACGGCCCCCTGCCCGCCGGCGATCGCTCGCCCGCGCCGTTCGCCCTGCCGCCACCACTGCAACAGCCCCTCGCGTCCTCCCGTGACCCAGTCGCCGTTGGGGAGAACGGCCACGCTCCAGACCTCGCTGTGGGGAGTTTGCAGCGCCGGGCCGAGGGACTGACCCGTGCGGGCATTCCATCGGCGCAAGCGGCCATCGGTTCCCGCAGAGAGAAGGTGGCCATCGTTGGAGCGCGTCATGGTCTGAATCGAGCCATGGCCGGTGTCGATGGGCAGACCCGTACGGGACCCGTTGACCCAGTGCTGGAGATGGCCCTCGTCCCCAGCGGTCCACCACTCCCGCTCGCCGATGGCCACCACCCCGCGCACGCCGGCTGTGTGCGTCGTTTGGATGGCGAGGGGTTCCGCCACACCAGCGGCGTTCCAGAACCGCAGACTGCCATCCCGTCCGCCACTGATGAGCGTCCCACCAGGAGTCTCCGCCAAGGCCCACACCTCCTCTTGACCAGTGGGGAGCGAACCTCGCAGGTTGTTGCGATCACTGGCTTGCTCCAGGCTGATGGCCAGAGGGAACGCCTCATTGAGGCGGCCTTCCAGGCGCGCCATGGCGGCCAAGCCATGCACGAGGCTCTGCCGGGGATCGATCGCGAGCATGGAGAGGTGCACGCTTTGGAATTGGCGCGTCTGGGCTTCGTGGGCCCTGCGATTGGCCAGTTGTCCCCAGATCCAGGCCCCGCTGGCTGCCACCAGCAGCAGGCTCAGGCCGCCAATGAGCTGGCGCTGCGCTTGCTGGCGCCGGCGGGCCAGGCGGTCGCGTTCGTCACGACTCGCCTCGATGAAACGGCGCAACGCGGGCCGGATCTGCCTCGGCCTCTCCTTCAGCCATCCCTCGGCCCGGGTGAGCTTCAATCCCGTCAGGAGGAGAGAGGGTTTGTGCGCCTCGTCAGCGTCCTCCCATTCCCGCAGGTCTTTCTCCATGCGCTGACAGCCCATCAAGAAATCGCGGGCCTCATCCAGCCACTGGCGCAGCAGGGGCCACTTCCGCAGCAGCGCTTCATGGGCGACCTCCACCCAGCGCTCCTGGCCACGGCTCTCCAGGGTGAGCAGCCGAGCCTCCACCAGTCGGTCGAGCAGTGGCCTGGCGGCCAGGGGAAGGCTGTCCCAGAGCGCGGGCCTGCGGGTGTAGTCGTTCTGTTCGTTGATATGCACCAGGGCGGGCACGAAGGCGTCGCGGAGAGCGGCGCTCTCCTCCTCGGACGGTTGGTGGATCGCCAGCACCCCATCCGCCGCGCGTCGCACGGCGTTTTCCAGCGGTGAGATCTGGCCATCCGCATCGCCGAGGGCGGCAAAGTCGGCGAGGGAGAGAACCCCATCCCCGCCTTCGCGGTCATGGATGTCTCGCAGGGCGAAAGCCAGAAGCGGGAGGGCGTCGTCGGTTTGGGCATCCTGGATGGCGGCCTGCACAAATCCCTCCTCCACCTGCAGGCCGGCCACCCGCGCGGGACCGGCGATGATCTCCGCCATGCGCTCCCGCGGCAACGGCGGCAACGACACCTCCCGCAACGGAACGGTGAGCCCGGGAGCGCCCTGGAGGGCGCCGAGGAAATCAGAGCGCAGCGTCATCACCACCTGCCAACTCCCGCCAAGCCGCAGGGCGGCGCAAAGACAGGTGAAGAAACGGTGAACCGTCTGGGGATCGGGCTCGACGAAAAGTTCTTCCGCCTGGTCGACGCTCAGGAGAATTTGAGCCTCTGGGGCCTGGTGGGCCAGGCGAAGGTCAGCGGCCAGATGGGTGAAGAGCGCTCGAAGCCCATCCGCGTCGGCGTTCTGCAGCCGCTGATCGAGGAGCCGCCAGTCGTGCTGGTCGGAACACGCGAGGGTGAGGGCCTGGGCCAGGGCCGCGCATGGCTCGCTCTGCGGGCGAAAGGGGGGCACCAGGATCCAACGGTGGCCCCCGCGGGCCAGACGCGGCAGCACACCGGCTCGCAGCAGGCTGGATTTGCCGGATCCCGAAGCGCCCAGGAGCACCAGCAACCGCCCTTCGCCATGGATGCGCAACACCTCCAGTTGCTCGATCAGCGCGCGGATCTCTGGATCGCGGCCAAAGTAGATGGCGGCATCCTCCTGATCAAAACAGAGCAGGCCTGGATAGGGAGAGCGGCTGGAATCCCAAGGGAAGCCCCCGCGATCGTTGAGCGCCAGGGCGGAGAGTTCCCCGGCCAGGGCCGCGAGGGCCGCTGGTTGGTCGGGTCGTAGATCCAGCTGTTGCAGATCGGCGCAGATTGGCGCTGGTGTTGTGTGGTCCTCGCGTCCTGTGGTTCCAGGGGCGCCAACCACCTGGAAGATGGGCTTGCCGAGAGCTCGGGCCTGGGCAAATTCAGCGAAACACCATTTCGACGCGTCCCAATGGGCGCTTTGCACGATCAGCAGGGCTTGGGCGCTGGCGATTTCGCGGTAAAGCGTGCGCTCCCAGTCGGCGCCTGGAGGAATGCCGGAGTGCTTGTCGAAATCAAGAAAGGGCGCTTCAAAACCCCTCTGGCGCAACCAGTCTGCGATCCAGGCAGCCGCTTCGGCATCACGGCTGGAGTGGGAGATGAAGACGCGCGCCATGGCCTCGATGCGGCGACGGGATCGGGCCGCCCGGCTTTAGTGGCCGCTGGCCAGAGCCTGCGCCCCCATCTGATCGGCCTCGCGCTCCAGGCCGGGATCATCGTTGACGGCAATCCCTTCTTGGAGTTGGAGGGTGGGTTGCACGCGACCCTGGGCCTGCTGCACGAGGTGCCACGCCTCATGGGGCAGATGCTGCTCCTGTCCTGGAGCGACGTGAATGTCGTTGCCCTGGGCATAGGCGTGGGCGTTCAGCTGGGCCGGTTTGGCCGAGTTGTAGTGCACCCGCACATGATCCATGGCCAGGCCGGAAAGCGCCTCGATGCCGCTTTTGAGCCCGTCGGGAAGGCCGGTCCGATTGGTCGGGGCCGGGGCGCCGCCGGGTGTGGGCTGACGCTGGCTGATGGAGCCTCCGCCGGCGGTGAACTGGCCTTGAAGGAGTGGTTCCTCCTCAGGGGTTTTGCGCTGGGTGGCGCGGAAGCGCCCTTGAAGCGGCTCTTCCTCCTCGGGCGTCTTGCGTTGCAACAGCCCCTGCCTGGCCCCGTCGGCCATCGCCTGAAGGCGTTGCAGCTGGGCCACCTGCGGGCTGGCATCGGCGAGGGCTTGCAAGCGTTGCAGGGTGGCGCGGGCGGGTCCGTCCGCTCTGGCCATGGCAGCATGTTCGCTGTCGTGGCGCCCCTTGCGGGAGGTGTCGGCGCTTGGCGACCGAGTTGTGGCGGAAGCGGTGGCCCGGGTGGTGGAGGGCTCAACCATGGGCTTGGCGCGGTGGCTCAACAGTCTGGCGCAAGTTTGGTTCCGAATTGCCAGCGCAACGACGCAGAAGTTCATCCACGATCGTTGGATCGATGCCAAGCCCCTCCAACCGGACGCGGGCCTCGTGGGGCGCTTGGCGCAAGGCCTGGCGGAGGGGACCATCCCAGATCACCTCCGCGATTGGCCCGATTTGCAGGCGAAACCACTGAGCGAGGCAGGCCTCATTCGCCAGCGACGGCGTGGCGGAGTCGGTGGCGTCCCACCCGGTCGTGAGAAGCGAGCGGTTCAAGGCGTCATCAAGGAGGCTTGGATCGATGCCGAGCTGTTGAACCATCCCCCGCAGCGCCTGGACATCGCTGGGACGAAGGGCCTCCGGGGTGGTCTCCAGCAGCAGGCTGGCCATCGGACCGATCGTCAGGGTGAGGCTCTCCAGCAGCTGAGACCGGCTCCAGAGGCTGTCATCTGGGGAGGGGGGAGCCGTCGGCGCCGATCCGTCTTGGGAGGGTGGCGCGGCGGCGGTGGAGATGGACAAGGCTTCCAGAATGTCCTGGATGACCTCTTCCCGGCGCGCCGCATCAACAAGCACGAATTGCAAACCAGCCAATTGATATTTCATCGTGTCGGGGATAGCAACCTCGTGCAGCATCACCGGGAGGATGCGTCTGGCCGAACTCTCCGCGAGCGAGAGCTCGCGCACCACATTCACAGAAACAATCGAGTGATCCGAAAGGAGGAGGAGAAAGTAATCACAGTTTTCAATGGCCTGCACGATTTCCTGCCGCCAAAATTCGCCCATGTGCAAACGTTCCGTATCCAGCCACACAGTGAACCCATGGGTGTCGAGCTGCGCTTCCAGTCCGCGGGCAAAATCGGCGTCATGCCGTGAGTAGCTGATGAAGATTCGTACGGACATCAAATCAAGACGTCAAAGAGGAGGTCAGCCTTTCGGGATGGTGTGGTCGGGTTGCTTCAGCATGCGCATGGCAATCAGCAAGCTTTGCCTCATGCGATCCAGGCTCTGAGCGATCATGCCAATTTCATCTTGGCGATGCTTTTCGGTAAATTCTACTTCCTCCGGATGAATGCTGGCTTCAAAGGCACGGGAGGTGATCATCTTCATAGGCCGCACGATGGTTCGACCGAGGAAGAGAATCAGCAGACCCGCTGTAATCGTAAATGCAACTGTGTTCAATAAGCCAACCCACGTCAGGGATTCCTGTTTTGTCCGGTAAATCTCATCGATTGGAATCGACACGATCTGGGCGCCGACCACCTCTCCGAGTTTCCAGCCGAATCCATTGGTTTTTCCATAGCTGGCGACCAAGTTGGCAGGGGCCTTCTCGTAGGAGGAGTGGCAGGACAGGCATTTTTGGTCATTCACCCTGATTGGCTTCGCCAGGAAATGAAACATCCCATCAGCCTCAACTCGATTGCCCGATTGGGACTTCAGGGATGGGTCATCACGAAAAGCTTGAATCAATTGCTCCTCTCGAGCATCTGCGCGATCCTCGGGGTTGGTTGGGTTGAGAGCTGTTTCTCGGTAGGAATATTTCTGATAGTCGGGATTGGCTTGTAAATATGCAAACACCTTCTTGGCGGAGTAGAAAGGGATGGTCTCAGGCAGGAATTCGCTGGACAGCTCATTGAGTGGACCCAGAAGGGGATCAATCTGCTTGTCTGTATAGCTGCGCACGGCCGACATCGAATCAATCAGAAAGCTGGATCTTAAATCAATCTGTTGGACGGCGTAGTTGGTGAACAGCATGTTTAACAAGCCGATGACGATCGCGAGAGAGATCAGAAAGATGCCCGTGAGAAGGCTGACCAGCTTCCGACTCAGGGACAATCGATGAAACGTTCGCAGTACGTTTTTCATGGGCTGAGCTGGGCTGACCCGTTGGATGGCTATGGATCTCAGTCTATTCAGAGCGCGATTCGGCGACGAGCCGGCTGTTGTCCAAACGCCAGGGTGTGAGCGGCTCGCTCCATGCAGAGTTCCAAAGCAGTGATCCGCTGAACGGACAGGCTGTGGATCGGCATGCCTCCCCGAAGCCCGTTGGCGGCAGGATCAATGCTCCCGCCCCTACCTTGAGCGCATCCACCGCGCCCACTCTTTCCCATGGCCTCCGGTGCCCATCACCTGCGGCGGCTGCGGTTGCGGGTGCAGTCCGAGGATGCGGCCACCGGTCAGGCTCTCTGCGCGAGGTTCGAGGCGGGGCTGAGCCAGCGGCTGGCGGCGGTGGTGGCCGCCGTCTGCGAGGAGTTGGGGCCGCAAGAGGAGGTGTTGCGCTTGGATCGGCTTGACCTCCCCCTGGGGACTTTCGCGCTCGATGACCTGGAGCGGGAGGCGCCGCTCGCCCTGGAGCGGGCCCTGCGAGAGGCCCTTCTGCAAGCCTTGGCCGCCGCGCGTCACAACCCTCCCTCGGGCCAGCGCCTGCTGGCTCCTCCCGCGGCGCGCCTGGAGCGGTTCGTGACCTACCTGCGTCTCGGGGTGCAGCCCTGGCGGAGTGCCGCCGAGCCCTTCACCCCGGAGGCGGATCTCCTCGCCCTGCTCCAGGAGAATCCCGCCGCCCTTCTGGACGCGTTGCGCCGTCTGGCGGGAGACCGCACGGCCCTGGAACGGTTGGTGCTGCGGCTGGATTCGGAGCGTTTCGCGCGGTTGCTGTCCGCCCTGGCGCCGGCCGAGGCCGCCCTCATCCTCTCCTATCTGACTGAACTGCTTCAGCTCCATCAGCAGCGGCCTTGGCTCCCGGTCGAGGACGGATCCCTGGGCCGGGGCCTCTGGCTGGTCACCCTCACCTTGCTTCTTCGCGATCCCGGCACGCCCTTCAACCGCCGCACCTTTCTGGATCAGTTGCTGCGGGGGCTCGCCGCTGAGCGGCGCGTCGCCTACAGCCGTTTGCTGCGCCAGCTTGAGGACGCCCTGCGCCTCTTCGCCCGTGCCCAGCCTCCAAGCGGGTCCCTGCCGGCCCTTCTCGCCGAGCTGCTCGGCTTGCGCCGCTCCCTCGCCCCCGCCCTGGCCATCGCCTCCCGCGATCCGGAGCCGTTGCTCTCCCTGTTGCGGGCAGATCCAGCCAATCCCGAACTGCATCGCGCCCTGGAACCGCGCCTGAGCGCGCCGCTCTTTGCCAGCCTGGTGCGCGCCATCGACCCCGGGCAGGCCGTTCTGGTGCTCGCCACCGTGGACGATGTCGCCCAGGTGCACCGCCAGGCCCCCTTGGTTCCCCTGACGACGGCCACTTTCGAGCGACTCGTGCGCCGCGTGGCCCTGCAAGTTCTGCTTGTGCCCTCCGGCGCGCCGTTCGAGCGGCTCAGCTTTCTCCGACACCTGCTCCGTCAGCTGGCCCAAAGCCAGCGGCTGCTTTACGCCGATCTGCTGCGCACCTTCGCCGCCGCTCTCCGCCGCCTGCCCCGGCTTGGCCCCCTGCAGACCTCCTTGCCGGGGCTGCTCGACACCCTGATCGCCGCAGACCTTGGGGGAGACGCGCCCGGGACGGCGCCAGGCGCCCCGCCTGACATCACGCCAACAAGGGGCATCGGTCGCCCGCCCCCGCGTCCAGCCTTCCCCGCTGATCTTTGGGACGCTTTCCTGCGGGTAGGGCACCCCGCCCACCTCGGCCCTCGCCTGCGGGAGGCGGTGGAGCGCGATCCTGCTCGCTTCGTCGCCCTGCTCCGCACGCTGCTCGCCTCCCTGCCCGCAGACGCCGGTCTCCTGGAGACGACCCGCGCCGCGAGGGGGGGCGAGGGCCCCTTCGGCCTCACCCGGTCGCTTCTGCTGGCGAGGCTCCTGCGCTGGCTTCCGCCAGAAGCCCTGGCTGCCCTCGCCGCCGCCGCCTCCCCCGAGCCCCATCCTCCGGCGGTGCTCCTGGCCCGCTGGGCCGAGTGGCTCGCTGATGCCCCCGGCGCCGATCTCGCTGCCGCCTGGAGTCAGCTGTTGCTCCAGCGCCTGGTGGATCCCGCCGCGCCCCTGCCGGCCTTGCCCGCCCTCGCGGCAAGCCAGCTTGATCGCCAGTCCCTCCTGCGCGCCTGGCTGGGTTTGGAGGCGCCTCCGCCCTGGTTGGACCCCTCGGCGGCCGACCCGCCCGCCTGGGCAGCGTCCCTGCTGCATCAGGCCTCCGAGCTGGAGTTGCGGCGCCTCCTCCTGGTTCCTGGCGTTGAATCCACCGCCCTGCTGCTCGCCTTGCGGCGTCTGCAGCGCGTCCTCCAGCTCCCTCACCCAACTCCACCCGGCCAGCCACCGCCCATCGCGATCGCGGCAGGCAGGGCCTCGGATCCGACGCGCTTCGACCAGCTGCTGGAGCGGCTGCTCCCTTGGTTGCGAGAGCCCACCGGCCCCCTGGCCGAAGCCCTCGCCGACGCCCCCTCGCCGGAGGGGCGCCAGGCCGTGCGGCTGTGGGCTGTCGCCATCTCCTTGGCGGGCAGCGTGTTGACTCTGGAGGATCTGCGGCGTCCGCTTCCGCCTGTGGATCCCTCAGCCCCGACGGACCCGGGACAATCCTTGGAAGACGCGCCTTCCCCGCCTCCCTCCACACCCGCTCCCTTGGACCCGTCCCCCGCGATCGCCGCGCAGGACACCTCAGCCGCCGTTGTCTCCGCCGCCCCGCGAGCGAGTTCTTCCCCGGACGACCGCCAACGCCTGCTCATCTGGCTGGCCGGGGGGGGAGCGGAGGTGCCGGACCAGCTCCCCACTCTCCTGCGCCTGTTCGTCTCCTTGGCGGAGCAGGGGGATCCTGGCCTGCTGGCCTGCCTGCGCCAAGGGGCGGGAAAAAGCGAGCCGAGGCGGCGATGGCGTCAGCGGTTGCCGGAAGCGCTTCTCGGTCGTGTGGTGCTGATGCTGCAGCCCGGCCGAGGCCGGTTGTTGCTCGATCTCCAGGCCCTTCTCACCTTGGCCTGGCGCCAGGCGGCCCTGCCTGGCGATCCCCCCCCGAGCGGGTTGCCGTGGGAGACCCTGCTCCCCCTCCTCGTCGCTCCCCGTCCCTTGTCGACGCGCCGGATCAGCGAGCGACTGCTCCTGGCCCTTTGCGGCGGGGAGCATCGCGGTCAGCCTGTCGCCGAACGCCTCTTGCGTCGCGCCCGCCAACTGGCCGGCGCCACCGTTGACCAGGTCGCGCTTCACGAGGGTCTCCCCTTGCTGGCCGCCCTGGAGGCCCCGGCCGCTGAGCCTCTGGACCCGGGCTCCCTCCCCCCCGGGCCGGCGAGCCAGCGCGGAAGCGATGACGCCCTGGCGATGGCGACCACGCGCTTCTCCCTGGCCTCCTCTGGCGAGGATCCCCCCACGTCGGACGCCCTGGCGGAGGCCCTTGCCGAGGGCCTCTACATCGCCAACGCTGGCCTTGTGATCGTCCATCCATTTCTGCCCCGTCTGTTTGAGCGTCTTGGCGTGTTCACCCCCGCCGCAGACGACGGGCCTCCGGCCATGGCGGGCCTGGAGGCCCGCTCCCGGGCCGTTCATCTCCTGCAGTGGCTGGTGGATGAGCGGCTCGACGCGCCGGAACCGGATCTGGCTCTCAACAAGGTGCTCGCCGGCCTGGATCTCACCACACCGATCCTTGATCGCCATCCCGCCAGCGCGGAGGAGTTGGCGATCGCTGGCGAGCTGCTTCAGGCTGTCCTCCACCATTGGCCTTCCCTGGCCAACACGTCCTTCGCCGGGTTGCGCGAAACCTTTTTGCAGCGGGAGGGACGCCTGGAGTTGCCCACCCTGGCTGACAATCAATGGAGCTTGTTCGTGCAGAGACGCACCGTTGATGTGTTGATGGAGCGCATGCCGTGGCCGATCACGCTCTTGCGGCATCCGTGGATGCCCGCGCCATTGCAGGTCACCTGGTGAGGGATTCGATGGTTCCGCCTCCAACCCCGCTGGAAGCTGATCTCCGCTGGCTGGAGCAGCTCATTGTTGCCCGCCTTCACCACTACTTTCAGGACAACGCCGAGCAAGGCGCCGCCGCTCTCTCGGCCAAAGCAGACCTGCCACCCCCGCCACCTCTGCCGAAACGGGCCAGTGGCGGTTGGGTCGCGGCTCTGCGCGCGCTCTCCGCGGGGCCCGACACGCGGCTGGTGCTGCTGCTTGCCCTGGCGCCCCACCTTGCCCCGGAACTGCTGGATCCCTTGCTCACGGAAAACCGGGGAACCGGACGGCGCTTCACCGAATTCGGCGGCTGGCTCGGCGGCAACCACAACGGCCTGCAACCCACGGTGGAAACCGCCCTCTTCCTTCTGGCCGGCCGTGATCACGCCCGCCGCCTGGCCGCGCGGCGCCTGTTTCACCCCAGTCAGCCATTGCTGTCGCAGGGGCTGCTCCAACTGCAGATCGATCACCCCGGAGATCCGCCGGGGGCAGCGCGTCTCACCATCCCCCCCGATCAACTGGAGCGGCTCCTGGATGGCGACCCCGACAGCCTCCCCCCGAGCGATGGATTTCCGGCCGAACGGCTCACCACTTCCCTCGGCTGGGACGATCTCATCCTCGATGCCCAGACGTCCGAAGATCTGGAGATGGTCCATCGCTGGCTTGCCCACGCCCCCACCCTGCTCCATGAGTGGGGTTTGGCCAGGCGCCTCAAGCCGGGTTTCCGCTGCCTGTTCCATGGGCCTCCTGGAACGGGGAAGACGCTCAGCGCCTGCCTTCTTGGCCAACGCCACAACCTGCCCGTCTATCGCGTCGATCTCTCGCGGGTCGTCTCGAAATGGGTGGGGGAGACAGAGAAAAACCTTGCCGCTCTCTTCGACCGCGCCCAGCACCATCACTGGATCCTGTTCTTTGATGAGGCTGAAGCTCTCTTCTCCCGCCGTGGCGAGGGCCACACCGCCAACGATCGCCATGCCAACCAGCAGATCGCCTACCTGCTGCAGCGGTTGGAGGACTACCCCGGCCTGGTGATCCTCGCCACCAACCTTCTTCATGGGCTGGATTCGGCCTTCTCCCGGCGCTTCCAGGCCTGCGTCCACTTTCCTCAGCCGGAGGCCAGCGTGCGTCGTCGTCTCTGGCGCGCGCTCTTCGATCAGGACCACCTCCCCCTGGAGCCCGAGCTCGATCTCGACGCCTTCGCGGATCGCTACGACCTGGCCGGGGGCGCGATCCTCAATGTGCTTCGTCAAGCTGCCTTGCTCGCCGTGGAGCGCCAGCCTGCGCAGATCGGCAGAGCCGACGTCCATGCCGCTCTGCGGGCGGAACTCCGCAAGCACGGACGCTTCAGCAGCGCCTGAACCCGGCCTCCTCCGCTCCGGCTCCCTCTCACACCGGCACGACCATCTCCGAGATGCCCACGAGGGGGTCGCCGCCATTGCCCGGCCACACGGGTTCCGGTGGCGCCACGGGCAAGGGCTCGACCACCAGGCGTCGGCAGTGGCCATCCGCCTCCAGCCGCTGGCCCTCCAGGCGAAACCGCAGCGGACTCCGCTCCAGCAGGGGCAGGGCCGTTTCGCCCACCAGCCGCCAGGCCTGCCGACCGTCGGCAAGGGTTTCCGGCGCGCCCGGGACCCGGAAAGTGCAGCCTTCACCCTGGATGCGCAGCTCCTGGAGGGCGTCTTCCGGTTGGCGCGGCACCAGCAGGTAGTGCCAGATCGTTTGGCGCTCCGGCACGGTCCACACCCACTCCAGCGGGCCGGAGCCGCACGCTGTGGCGGGCAGCCAGAGACTGAGCAGGCCGATGGCATTGGCGTGGGGGGCCAGATGCAGCAGGGGATCGAGGGGGCGCTTGCCGCCGAAGGAGGGTTGGAGCAGCCCCTCGGGCAGCGGGTCGAGAGAGAGCCGCAACGGACCGCTGGCCCTGTTCTCCGAGAGCGGCTGCTCGTGCACCACCTGGCCCTGACCGTCCAGCCAACGCAGCAGACGGGCCTTGGCGGGGGGTGTCAGCGCCAGCTCTCGTTCGACCACAGGAAGAAGCCGCATGGTGACCGTCCCCCCGCTGGCTCCCGCCGTGACGCCGCCGTGGAGGTGCCATTCACGGCAGCGAGCGTCCATCGGAACGGCTGTGCATCCCCAGAGAAAGCCCTGAAGGGCCACCAGGCGAAACTGCAGGGGACCTCCCCCTGTGCGCTCCAACCAGCTCGCCAGCGCCGCTTGCTGTTGAGGTTTGACAAGCACAGAGCAGCCGTCCGCCTCCGCACAGTCCACCAGTTGAAGCCGGCGGAGTTGGCGAGCCGTCTCCGGTGTCGGCCGCAGGCGAAACGCGCGAGCGGGGCCTTTCGCCGTGGTGAAGTGGCCATGACGGACCCGCAAGCGCAGCCACGGCTGGTAAAGGTCGTCCATCGCGCGGTCAGGAGACATCGGCGGGGGGATCGAGACCACCGCCGCGAACGGGCAGGAGTCGGGGTTGGGTGGAAGCGGCGCGGTAGGGCAACAGTCGCAAGCGATAAAATACGGACGGCTGATATTTCAAGCCCAACATGCCAAAGAGATGGTTGAGATCTGCGGGGTTGAGGCTCACCATTTCCAGGCTCACCTTCTCCACCTCCTCCGGCAGGGCAGCATGGCTCAGTTGGGTGAACAGGGGCTGTTGATGCAGGCAGGAGATCACCAGCGACAGGGCCACCAGGCCATCGCTGTAGTGCGCCGCCGCGAAGTTGGCAATGAAGCCAAGGTCGACAACGACATCCAACTGCTGACCCGGCCCTGTGCCATGACTGGGTTCGCGATAGATGTTGGTGACGCACATCACAATTTTGTTCATGGCCCCGGCATGGGTGCTCCCATCCGGCTCCAAGGCATTGCATAGCACCACCCAATCATCGCTGCGTTGTTCCGCATTGAGAAGAAACTGGTTCACCTGCTGGCGGACCACCTCCAACGTGCCAGGCAGAACAAGCGACACCACGCCAGAGTAAGGCTATTTCCTACTCTCTCACACAACAGGCCTCCATTCCTGGATTGGCTCCCCTTCGAGCGCTCTGCGATGGATTGGCTGAGTCCTCCTCTCTGGAATGCGTTCCGGGGGCACAACGCCAGTCCGCTCGCATGGGCTGAAGTTTTGCTAAGAAGATGCTTCGACCCAGGGGGGATGGGGCTGTTGGCTGCATATGTTGATGCCATCCTTCCCGCAATGGCGATGACCAGCAGCGGCCTCAGGAAAGATCGCAAGACGCCTGGCGTCTATGTGACGGAATTCCCGGCTTTTCCACCCACAGTCGCAGGGGTCAATACGGCTGTTCCCTGTTTCATCGGCTACACGGCCAAGGCAGAAGACCCGGTCACCAAGAGATCCCTCACCCTGGAGGCGGTGCCGATTCTTTCCATGGCGGAATATCTGGCCACCTTTGGGGCCGGAAAGAGTCTGGCCTCCAATTTTCAAGTGAATCTGGCCGCTTCTTCAGGGCCCGAGGCGGATTTCAAGGCGATGTCGGGCCAGGTGCAGGATGACAAAATCACCATGGAGCCTGTGCTGGCTTGCAGCGTCGCTCCTCAAGGCAGTGGAGACGAGAGCAAGGGCCGGTTTAATCTTTATCTCTCCATGCAGATGTTTTATGCCAATGGTGGCGGCTTCTGCTACGTGATCTCTGTTGGAGACTACGGCCCGGACAAATCGAAGCAGGCGCTCCTGGATGGCCTCGAACAAGCCCGCGCCGTTCACGACGCCACCATGATCGTGGTCCCTGATGCTTGCTTGTTGCCCGATGCGGATTACGGAGCTGTCGTGGCGGCCATGCTGGCTCAGGCGGGAGACCTGCGCAACCGCGTGGCCATTCTTGATCTGCCCAGCGTCACCCAGATCACCGATCCAAAGACCCTCAAGACGCAAACCTTGAGTTTCTATGAAAAGATCAGCAGTGAGCAGGATGCCTTCAGTTTTGGCGCGGCGTATGGTCCCGCAGTTCAGTCGTCTTTCTTTTCGGCGGACGACATGGATTATCAAGTGTTGGCGGATCCCTTGGGGGCCAGCAAAGCGCCCAATAATCTGCCGATGAATCATCTGCTCACCTCCCAGGCGGTGGCGCTTTATCTGAGCGATGCGGAAAAGCTCAATGATGTGCTCGACAAGATTGCCCAGGCTTATCCGATCACCGAGGCCACGACGCCCCTGGATGCCAGCAAGCTCACTCAGATTTGCAATGCGGATGGACGGGCCGTGCTGCGCAAGCAGGAGGGGGATCCCGCTTTCGCCGATGCGATCACTTCTCTCAAGTGTCTGGCTACCGTCGCCATCCCCTTGACCGCAGTCGCACCGCCTTCCGCCTCGACGACAGGCGCCGCTGCTTCTTCCGGGGAACAAACCTCCGGGGGGCAGCCGCCCACGGAAGCGGGGGATGCCAACCAAGCCAGTGCGCCTTCCGGGGGCTCGACGCCCCCCGCAGGCAGCACGCCATCCGCTGGAAGCGCACAGCCCGCGACTGGTCTGTGCGCCGTCCCCTCGAAGGACGCCACTGCGGGCGCCAAGATCAACCCCGCCAACCTCGACAAGTACCTCAACAACGCCACCCCCATCCTCCAGCAAGTCGAGCAGGTGGTCGCCAACCGCATCAATGTCCTTCCTCCCAGCGCGATCCTTGCTGGCGTCTGGACGAAAAGTGACGGCCTTAATGGTGTTTGGAACGCACCGGCTAACCTTGCTCTCAACATGGTCGTGCGGCCACTGGTCCTCCTCAACGATCAGCAGCAAGGCGATTACAACATGCCTCCCAATGGTCAATCGATCTCCATCCTGCGAGCCCTTCCAGGACGCGGCACGGTGGTCTGGGGTGCTCGCACGCTGGATGGCAACAGTAACGACACGCGCTACATCCAGGTGCGGCGTACGTTGATCTATATCGAGCAATCCATCAAACAGTCCCTGCAATCCTTTGTTTTTGCATCAAACGACGCCAAAACCTGGACGACCGTGACCAGCATGATCAGCAACTTCCTCACCACCCTGTGGCAGGCGGGTGGCTTGATGGGCGCCAAGCCGGAGGAGGCCTTCACTGTGGCCTGTGGCGTTCCCACCACGATGACTGGCCTCGATGTTCTCAATGGCTACATGATTGTCAATGTCAGTCTGCAACTCATCCGTCCTGCTGAGTTCATTGAACTCACCTTCACCCAGCGCATGCAGGGCGTTTAGCTACTTTAGCGTCAGCAGCTGTTGATGGTTTAAGACCATTCGCCGCTTCACTTCCCCTTTCCCCACTTTCACGATCTCATCATGGCTGGAGACAAGCAGGACAACAACTGGCCTTTGCCGAAGTTCTACTTCTCTGTCAAAGGTTTGAATGGTCCAGATGCTATTCCCTTTCAGGAAGTCACAGGACTCAGCTCAGAAAACACACCCATTGAATATCGTCATGGAGATAACAAAACCTTTTATCCCATCAAGATGCCAGGCCTAGGTAAAGTTGGAAATGTTACCATGCGCAAGGGCATATTCGTCAAGGATGACAAGTTGTTCACCTGGTTTAACGCGATCAAGTTGAACACGATTGCCCGCAGTACAGTCGTCATCAGCCTCTTGGACGAGTCCGGTCAACCCGCCATGACTTGGACCCTCAACAATGCATTCCCGATCAAGGTTACTGGTACGGATCTGAAATCCCAAGGCAACGAAGTTGCCGTGGAAAGCATCGACATTGCTTTTGAAACCTTAACCGTGGGTGTTTGATTCTGATGCCAGAGATTGCCTACCCACTACCGGCTTTTTATTTTACGGTTTCTGTTGCTGGTATGGGACCTGATTCTCCTGCGTCTGCTCAGCCGGATGGCAGTTTCTCGGAAATCTCCGGTCTGGAATCCTCCGTCACCACGGAAGATGTGAAAGAGGGTGGACAAAATCAGTATGTCCACCGACTACCCACGGGATCCACACAAAAAAATATCGTGATGAAGCGTGGTGTTGTCAGCCAAGCGTCACTAATGGCTGATTGGGCTTCCGACACGATCGGTTCGACATTGGCCAAGCCTATTGTCACGCGGACTCTTGTTGTCATGCTTCTTGGCCCGGACCACGCTCCGAAATTCGCCTGGAACATTCGCCGTGCCTGGCCGCTGCGTTGGGATTGGGGCACTCTGAATTCCACGCGCAATGAAGTGCTGGTCGAATCACTGGAATTTGCCCATTGCGGTGTTACGCGATTTTCGCTTGAGAACGGATGACCTTGGAAATTAACGAGATCAACGTTCAGATCAGTGTCGGCAGCGATCGCCACGGTTCCCATGATCAACACGATCGTTTGCCTTCTTCTACCCCTCTGAACCCAGCACAGACCCCATCGCTGTTATCAGCAGATGTTGTCGAACTCCTTGTCGAGCGCTGCGTCCGCGATGTTCTTCGCCATTTGCGCATGCGGGAGCAACGCTGATGGGCATGCGTTTGGAGCGTTTGACCATCAGCGCTTACAGGGATGGGAATTTCAAGTACAAGGATGGGAATGACTTCGTTGTCTGGATGAATCCTCAGAGCTACAAACGCACGCTCAGCATCCGCACCAAAGAAAAGGCGGAAGTCAATTCTCCTGCCCCCTCACCTACTTACATGAAGGTAGGGGATGAAACGCTTGATTTCAAATTGATCTTTGACACCACGGGCCTGGTCCTCTCCCCCCTGGGTTCGGAGATTATGCCTGAGGATGGTGTCATGGCTCTGATTGAGCCCTTGATTGAAAAAATTGCCAAAGTGCCCCAGGGACGTAAACATCCAAATTTTGTGCTTTTGTCTTGGGCGCAATTGCAAGCCAAATGTGTGCTGACATCTATGTCGATAACGTATAAACTCTTTCGTCCTGATGGCACGGCCATCCGTGCAGAAGTGGATATGGCCTTCAAGATCTTCACCAGCGCAATAACCTTCAGGAGCTATACAGACACTGCGTCCGAGAAAGTGCCAGAATATGTTACTGTATTGCAAGGCGATACTTTGCCAGCATTGTGTGCGCGCATCTACGGCGATAGCAGTTATTATATCGATGTTGCACGGTTTAATCAGATCTTTTCTTTTCGCCGACTGAAAACGGGAACCCAGCTGATCTTCCCTCCTCTCGCCCAATTGAGCTGAACATGGTTGTCTCTCCCGAGCTTAATGTTGGAGCAGAAATCAGCGTGAAGCTCCTGCTGGATGGCCAACCCGCGCCATCGGCCCATCCCATTGTCTCGGTCGATGTCTGGCTGGGGGTGAACAAGGTCGCCCGTGCCCGCCTCACAATCAACGACCGTCCGCAAGATCAGCAAGGGGGTGGAGACGTGATCTCGTTCCCCATCAGCGCTTCTAGTGCCTATGTCCCGGGAGCTCGATTGACCATCGAGCTGGGCTACGACGACCAAACCTCACCTGTTTTCAGCGGCGTGATCATCACCCACGGGTTGGATATCGGGCCGGAGGATGCGCCCCTCCTGGTGATTGAGGCGGCGGATCGTGCCATGGCGCTCACCTTGGCGCGGCATTCTGCCGTGTTTACAGATCGCAGCGACAGTGAGGTGATGGAGAAGCTGCTTCGCGACCAAGGCCTCGACGCCGTCGTGACCGCCACCCCCGACAAGCACCCGTCCTTGGTGCAATATGCCTGCAGTGATTGGGATATGTTGATTCTCCGCGCCGAGGCCAATGGCATGGTGGTGGTCAACAGCGCGGGAAAGGTCAGCGTCGCGCCACCGGACACCAAGGCTGCACCGGATGTGGAGCTGGTGTATGGCCGCTCCATTCGGCAGGCCCAACTGACCATGGATGCCACCACCCAGTTGGATCCAACGGTCTTGCAGAGTTTCGCCTGGGATCCCTCCACCCAATCCCTTGCCAAGGGCGCCATACCCAATGTGGATGTTGATGAGTTGGGCAATCTCTCCTCCGACACTCTCGCCAAGGTCTTTGCTGTCAAGGATGCCCCGCAGCAATCCTCCGCCAGCCTCAAGGCCGAGGTGCTCTCCGGCTGGTCCAAGGCGGAGCTGATGCGTCTTCGTCTGGCAAAGGTGCGCGGCCAGTTGCGTTGCGCGGGCACCGCTGCGGCGCGCCCAGCGGGCATGGTGGCTCTCTCCGGCTTTGGTGATCGCTTCAACGGCAACGCCTTTGTCTCTGGCGTGCAGCATCAGGTGCGGGCGGGGGAATGGAGCACGGAGCTGGACATCGGTCTCGACCCGCAACCGTTTGCTGTCGCCACTCCCCACATCGCCCCCCCGGCGGCTGGAGGGCAGATTGCCGCCATCGGTCAGTTGCAGGTTGGCATCGTCGACAAGCCTGCAGAGGACCCGGAGGGTCAATCGCGCCTTCCCATTCGCTTGCCCCTCGTTCCTGGCCAAACAACGCCACTTTGGGCGCGGCTGGCCAGTCCTTATGCCACTGCCAACCAGGCGGGATTCTTGTTTTGGCCGGAGCAGGATGACGAAGTGATCGTGGCCTTTATGGATGATGACCCCCGTTTTCCTGTTGTCTTAGGTTCGCTCTACAGCAAGCAAAAGGCATTACCCACAACCTGGGACAGCAAGAATCCCCTCAAATGCATCGTTTCACGTGCATTGTTGCGGATTGATTTTGAGGAGGATAAACCATCCATCGAGATCTCCACACCTGCCAAGCAGAAGATTCGCTTGGATGATGAGGGAAAAACAATCACGATCGCTGACGCTCATGGCAACGTGATCACCATGGGCAGTTCTGGCATCAGCCTTGAAAGTAATGGAGATATCAAACTGGCAGCCAAAGGTTCCATCAACATTGAAGCCACGAGTACGTTGGCGCTCAAGGGAACGGCGGGCGCCACCCTCCAGGGAGCGACTGTGGCGATGACTGCCGACTCCACGCTGACTGCCAAGGGCAACGCCGAAGCGAAGTTGACCTCTCCGGGCAGTGTTGTCGTTCAGGGATCCCTGGTTAGGATTAATTGAGATCCGTGAGAGTCTGGATCCATGTCTGGTGCCATGCCAAGGAGAGGTCCTTCGCCGCTGCCGGGTCGCCCTCTTGGCACCGGCTGGTCGTTTCCTCCAAGCTTTGATCGCTTTACTGGCGGTGTAAAGCTGAGCACTGAGCTGGACAATGTCCGCGAAAATCTGCAAATCCTCTTTTCAACTGACGTGGGCGAACGTCTCATGCTCCCCACGTACGGCACCCCACTGCGTCAGCATCTGTTTCGCGCACTAACAGAGACGACGAGCAATCAACTCAAAATGGAAATCAACAGCGTCATCACCGAATGGGAGCCTCGCATCGAGGTCCTTGAGATCAAGATCACAGAACAGCGTGAACCGTTTGGGGCGTGTGAATTGGCTGTTGAATTTCTCCTGCGTGCCAATGGTGCCAATGGCAGTTTCATCTATCCCTTCTATCTCGATGAAGCTGGCGTTCTG
Organism: Cyanobacteriota bacterium; assembly: GCA_046047935.1. Taxonomy (GTDB): domain Bacteria; phylum Cyanobacteriota; class Cyanobacteriia; order PCC-6307; family Cyanobiaceae; genus Cyanobium. Next base: position 129,298 of record JBJOHA010000084.1, on the reverse strand, counting down.
CCACCACCCGGTTGACATCTGGAGGACCGATGACCACACCTCCAGAAATCCTGAACTTTGCCCTGAGTCAAGACGATCGCCTGACCCAAGCGACCCAAGCGTCTCGTCTCAAGGTTGATGATCGCTCCCTTGCGGAGCTGCTCAGCTTGGCGGTGCATTACGGACGACTGATTCGCTTCTATGACCTCAGCAATGCGCCGGATGAAGATTGGAGCGAATTTTATTCGACGGATCCAACCATCGCTCTGGCGTTGCAGGCCAGCCTTCAACCGCAGGTCATTGAGGACCAGATGCAGACCATTGGCCGCCGTCTCCGCCCCGATGACAATCGCCCCTTGGTCCAGGCCGATCCCTGGAGGGATCTTGTCGCCCTGATTCGACAACTATTGTCCACGTTGCGCTGTGTTCCCTTGCGCGAGGGTCCTCTGGCCACCCTGCTCCATCAAGTGGAGAGTCCCGCCGCTCTTGTCGATTCTGCGACCAACTTGAGTCGTTTTCTGGAGACCACCGGATTGGATCTGCGCCTGGGGAACCAGGCTCTCTTGTTGAAGGAAAGCGAGTTGCGGCGTTTGGAAAATCTCCTGCGCGACTTTCTTGGCGTCTTGCTCGCATCCCTGGAATCTGCGCGGAAGGATGCGGAGCAGCAACTGCAACAAGAGCTGTTGCGATCCGGGCATCCTCCCCACGTCGCCCTTTACATCGCCTTCATCCGTCTTTTTCAATCCATCCAGACACGTCTGAACCAATTCCCAGATGCTTTGCTTGATTTTTACCATCGTAATATTCTCTTTGTGGATGACTGCGCTGATGACGATCTCCAGCGCGATCATCTGATGCTGGCTTTTCGCCTCAAGGCAGGAACCGAGCATGCGTTGCTTCCTGATCAGACATCATTCTCAGCGGGCGTGGATGCGGAGGGTTTGCCGATTGTTTTCACCACGGATCAGGACTTGGACGTGCAGCTCGCCGACGTGCAATCCCTTGAGTCGATCCGCGTCAAGGGCCATACCCTTCGCGTCGATGGAAAGACGTTGCTCAACCGTCTTGATGAGGTCTGGTGGACATCGATCGCCGTTCCTCTTCCCTTTCCCGCCGTTGGTCCTCAGGTGCCGTTGTTTGGCTACCCATCTCTGACGGAGTCGCGCTTGGCCAGCACCCGCCCCGGGGTCCCGGGTTTCGCGATCGGCAGCCCGCTGTTGGCTCTTGAGGGGGGCGAGCGGCTGGTGACCCTCACGCTGCGGATCAGCGCTGTGAGCCTGCGGGCTTTGGCTGCCAGCGCATCTTCCGCCAGCCCCGCTGAGTTGCGGGAGCGGGTGCGCCACTCTCTGGAACGCTCCCTTCGTTGGAACGCCACCATCGCCAGTGGTCTTCAGGAGTTGGAGGCTACGGCCCGGATCCTCTCGCTTGATCAGGAGTCAGTGGAGCCCGCCGCACCCGAAGAGACGTTGACGATCGCTGTGGCGTTTCAGCTTCCAGCCAGTGCTCCCCCCTGGCAAGTCAATCCTTTCTGGGGGGATCAACCTCTCTTGATTGCTCGTCTGCTGGTTCCATCGCTCACTCCTGACGCCTCCGCTTCGCCTTCCGTCGTCGACCCACCCGACCCGCTCGCGCCCCTGGCGACGCTTTCTCTTCTTCATCTCCAAGCGTGCCAACTGGGGGTTGAGGTTCGGGGTCTGCCGCCTCCTCTGCTGTGGTCCTCCGCAGGACGGCTTGACCCTTCCCAGCCCCTCCCCCTTTTTGGCCCAAGCCCGGTTTGCGGTTCCTTTTTCTCTGTGACAGCGACAGAGATCACGGACAAACCTCTGGAGGAGATCAGCGTGCGATTGCTATGGCATGGTCTGCCTATCAGCCGGGATGGCTTCCGCGGTCATTACAGAGGGTATGTGCTCGATGGGGATGGGCTGGCTCATCCTGCGGGAGAGTTGTTTGACAACGGCTGCTTTCGCGTTGATCTCTCTCTGCAGTTCGCCTCGCCCACCTCCTCCAAGAGCGGGGCGGAGACCCTCACCGTGCCGTTGTTCCAATCCGAACCGGCAACGTCTCCAGCCACGTCCGCTCAGACTGGGGTGATCGTTGCCCCATCCCCCTTGGCCAGCGTCACCACCCTTCAGCGTTCCGGTCTCCAGGGAATTTCAGGGGTGTGCGGCCTGCGTCTGGTGTTGAGCGCGCCTGCTCATGCCTTCGGTGATGCGCTTTACGCCATCAACTGCCAGGAGGCGTCGCGTCGCATGGCGCTCTCCCTCTCCGCCTCCGGCTCCGGCTCCAGCGTTGACCCTCCCTCCGCATCGTCACCATCGGGGACCTCCCTCTCACTGTCCTGGCCCAATTCGCCTTGGTGTCCCCGGGTGGCCAGTGTGCTGCTCGACTACCGCTGTTCCACAGCGGCGATCACCTCCCCATCCTCCCCATCTTCGTCATCCACCCCATCCACGTCATCGACTGACCCCCGGCTGCGCTTTTTTCATCTCTCGCCATTGATGGGCCATCAGCCGGTGCCCTGGTCTGGGGCTCCAGACATTCCCCTGTTTCCAGACCTCCTTCCCCCTGCGTCATCCACTCAAGAGGACGCCGCGTCCACAGATGTTGAGCAACAGGCGGGAACCGTTTTGCTCACCTTCGCGCAACCTCTGCGACAGCTCTCCCTCTTGTTCGGGTTGACCAGCAGCGGCACCCTCTCCCCTTCCAGCGAGAGCGCTCCGTTGACCGTGGACATTTGGGATGGAACCCAATGGCAACCGCTGCCACCGAACTCCTTCCAGGATGGCACTTCAGGGTTCCGTCAGAGCGGGCTGTTGCGCTTCACCTTGCCAGACGACCAGACCACCTCGCGCCTGCGGCTGCACGCCAACCGCTTGGGGAGTGATCGTCCCGACCTGATTTGCCTTGAACCCAATGCAGTGTCGGCCACCTGGCAGGGTCCCGGGGGGCGGCAGTTCTTGAATCGCTCCCTGCCAGCGGGTCTCATCACCGCTGCTCTCGGAAACGTGCAAGGGATCGCCGAAGTGCGCCAGCCCCTGCCATCCACTGGGGGTGCGGCGCCTGTTTCCGCTGATCAGCGAAAGGTGGCATTGGGGGAGCGACTGCGTCACAAGGAGAGAGCGATCCAAGCGGAGGATTACGCCGTTCTTCTTTTGCGGGCCTTTCCCGTGCTCTGGCAGGTGGCCGTCCTGCCAGCTCGCAAGGCCTCGGGGGACAGCGAGGCGGGGTGCGTCACGATCATCCCCATTCCTGGTCCGGAGGCGGCCACCGTTCCAGATCCCACGGTTCCGAGTTGCGATGCCGCTTTTGGTGAACGACTATTGAGGGAACTGCAGCCACGCATCAGTCCGTTCGCGCGGGTGGAGGTGGCCTCTCCGCCTTATTGCCGCATTCGTGTTCATGCTTCCGTGGTGGTGGAGGAATCGCACCTGGCCAGTGCTTTGCAGCAATTGCAGAGTGAGCTCGTGCGTTATCTCTCACCGTGGCCTGCGCCCGACCTGGGGTCAAAGCCGAAGAACTATTTCGAAGAATCAGCCATCAGCGAATTCATTCGTGAACGTGCTTATATCAAAAGCATCAACGACCTGACGTTGCGCTATGAGGGAGGAGATCCCCCTGTGGACCTTGAAAAGCCGCCAACAAAAGCCTACGTCTATTACACCTCTGCCCGGCAGCATATCTTGACGACTTGTCTCACCAGCATTGTCTCGACCTCTGGTCTAGCTGGAGGATAAGGGAAAGCATGGCTCCGACCGGCGCACGTTCTGATCAGAAGTCACCAGAAGCGACTGGGGAGCAGATCACAGTGGTGAACTATGCGTTGATGCGAGCGGCGATGATCGAATGGGTGCAAACCCTTGCGGGTGATCAGTGGACAAACTATAACGAATCAGATCCAGGTGTCACCATCCTGGAGCACCTGTGTTTCGCGCTCTCAGAGTTGGGACTGCGGGCGGAACAATCCATGCCCGCGTTTCTGGCTTCCCCGCAATCCCAGCGCCTGCAGCTTCAGCGCCAGGGGCTTTATCCCGCTCAGGACATTCTGCCGGGTCCCCCTTTGACGCTGCTGGATCAGCGGCGCTGGCTCCTTGATCAGGTTCCCCATGCGGCCAATGTCTGGTTGGAAGTCCAGAAGGGTGATGTCCGTGGCCTGGTCAAGGCCAGCGTTTTGCCGCGCTTTCCGGATCTGGGGCCCTGTCTTTGTCCGTCGGATGAGGCCGACCTGATGCAGGAGGTTGAGAAGGAGATCAGACGTGCTGCGGCGCGCTGTCGCAATCTCGCCGAGGATCTGGGTGAGGTGTTGGTGCTCACACCTCAACGTCTAAGCCTGAGTGCCAGGGTGAACATCAACGACCAACGCCATCCTGATGAGATCCTTGCGGAAATTCTCTACAGGCTGGGTCTTTATCTGGCTCCAGAACCTCGCCGGCAGTCCTTGGAGGCGCGCCTTTCCCTGGGGCTGTCCCCGGCCGATCTTTATACTGGGCCGCCGATGCAGCGTGGATTCATCGCTGACGAAGACTTGGTGCCTGTGATCAAAGCTCCAGAGCTTGTTCCCCTCAAGGAAGTCATGGCTTCGGTGAACGGCGTGTTGGAGGTGGAGCAGTTTGAATTTTCATTGGAAGGCAAGACCGGAACCATCCCTTCCACACAATTTCCGCAACTTTACGTTGATCTGCATGGGCAACAACAGCCTTTGCAGCTGTATCGTGATGCACATGTTGTCAATTGCAATCCTGAGCGCGTGCAGAGATTGCTGACACACTTGTGGCAGGAACATCGTCAATCCTTCAATCTTGAGCAAAGCTACCTGCAAACTTTCCCTGTGCCACAGGCTACAACAGTGGAGGATGGCGATTATGTTTCGATACAAACTTTGTTTCCCTCCGTTTATGGGTTGTCAGCATTCCGGCTCGATGCCGCCGCCACGCCCAGGCAGCAGGCGCAAGTTCGGCAGCTCAAGGGTTATTTGCTGCTCTTTGATCAATTGATGGCTGATTGTGCCGCTCAGCTGGGGTTCCTCAGAGATCTGTTTTCTCCTCAGGCGGGTGGCGACCAGACCTACGCATGGCGTTCCCTCCGACAGGTCTCTGAGGGTGTCGCTGATCTGCTGAGCAGCGACTACGAGGCCAAACAGGTTGCCCTTCATCAACGCCTTGATCCCTGCGAGCAGCGCCAGGCGGCGATTTTGGATTTTTTCCTCACCATTTATGGTCAGCGTCTCCAACCGCTGCCTTCCGTCCATGGCACGAGGTCACCGCAGCAGACGGTGACGCCACAGCTCTTGAAGGCCAAGCGAGAGTTGTTGCGCGACGTGGTGCTGTTCTCACGCGAGCGCGGCAGTGGCCTGAATTATCGCGATCCCGACCTGCTGCTGGCCCCCACAGCCTTGGAGCGCCGCTGCGCCATGGAGCTGGGCGCCCGTCGGTCCGGCGGCGCTTCCAGCCCTGTCACCGTGGAAGCCGTCACGGGGAAGGCGACGTACGGCCGTTTGCTCTCAGCGGAGGAGACCCGCAAGGTGCGGGAGAGTTTTTTGACCTTGGATGGCCTGATGGCGCCCTTGGTTCAGCCGGGCGACGCCGATGGCCCTGACAATCCCTTTCAGGGGAAGACCGTGGCGGCGGTTCTTTGGCAAGCACTGGCCAAACCTGGCAGCTATCGCATTGGCGGCTGTGATGTTGGCGAGAATGTGGATCTCGTCTGCCTGGATGACAGCGGTGGCGGCTGGTGGTTGGGGAGTTTTGCCCACGCCCGTCTCGCCCATGCCCATGCCCATCGACTTCTGGCCAGGGCTGGCGCCCAAACCGACGCCGTGTTTCTCATCGAGTGGCTGCTCTTGCGCCATGCCCGACGGCACCCTTCTGGCCAGGGTCTCCCGGCAGTGGCCTTCAACCTCAAGGTTTCTGTCGTCGTCATGCGGCAGCCGCCCCAGACCAGCGCTCGCGAAGGGGGGGACCAGGACGCGGACGTTGACGCGGCACAGCGCGCTGAGCTGGAGCATGTGGCCCGCGTGGTGCGGCCCCTGCTGCCGGCTCATCTGGAGGTGAAGGTGCAGGCGTACGGTCCGCGGCGCTTTCGGCGCTTTGTGTCCCTGCGGGAGGACTGGCTGACGAGCCTGAGGGATGAGGATCTTGATCGACAGGCCAGCACCGCTTATCGCCTGGTGGCTTTTCTTTTGGAGGGAACCGCCCCTGTGCCCCAAGCCCTTCCAGGGGCAGGCAAGGTCGCTCCCCTGGCGGACGCTCCCCTGGCGGATGCGCCTCCCCCATCGCCGTCCCCCCCATCGCCGCTCTCCCCATCGCCGTCCTCCTTTTTGCCGCTCTCAGACCCGCGGCGATCGGACCCGTCGCCATCCGACCCGTCGCCATCGGCGTCCCCTGCGGCGGGTGGCTCCCCTGTTGGGCTGACGCCAGAAGCCATGGCCGCGCTTGCGTTCAGCCCCCCACCACGACCTGTTCCGGCGCCTCCGGCGCCTGTCCCACGCTTGTTGCCACCTCCCTCGATCAGCAACGATCTGGCTTCGAAGATGCGCGCTGTCCCCGCCCTCGCGGAGGCTGAGGGCGCCTGGTGTCCCAATCCGGTGGAGCCGGCCTCGTTGCGGCTCTGGCTTCCAGCGGGCCTGCGGTTTCTGCTGCGTCCCCTTCCATGGGAGTCGGGCATGACAGGCGCCTTGGCTGGTGAGGAGCTGGCCAACCTGCTGCAGCTGGGGTTCGCGGTGATGCCCTATCAGGATCCCTCCAGGATTCCGCCGCTGGCCCCCGGCTCGACGACTCCGACGGGTGATGCGCCCCCTCCCACTCCATCTGTGATGGAGGAACTCGCTCAGCGGCATGGCAAGGCGGCGGGCCTGGCCGCCCAGCGATGGCGGATGAGCCCGGGAACGGTGATCTGGCTGGCTGCGTTTCCCCGCCAAGCGACCGTTGATCCTGCCTGCCGAAGCGCTTATTTCAATCGTTGGGCGCAGGCGATTCAGGAGGCGGGCTTTGCCACCGGCTTGCTCCTCACAGCGAGCGCCCCTCCGATCAACCTGCTTTGCGAATGGCTTGGCCAGGGGGAGGCCACTGTGCCTCCCCCCATGCTGGGGTACAGCCTCATCCAGGATCCGACCTCCGCGAAGCGGCAGCTGCTGGCAGGGCAGGGCGAGGTGGTTCGCATCCAGGCGGATCGACGGGGTCGCACGCCCCCCTGGTTGGCGCTGGATCCCCGGGCCTTTCCTCCCACCCCGCCATGAACGACGCCGGACCAAGGACGGATCGCCAGGCCTGGCGCTGGGCTTGGCGCGTTTTGTTTGTTCTGGCGTTGGCCGGGGAGCCGCTGGCGGCTTCGGCCCAGGTGTATTGCTCTCGCTGGGCGGAGGTGGTGGACGCTCCCTCTCACGTCCGCAAGGCTCCAAGCGGGCAAGCCGCCATCGCCTGCCGCTTGACACGGAACGGCGAGCGTCTGCTGGTCGTGCCCTGGCCTGTCCCCCAGACCAACCCGCGACCCCAGTGGCTGGCCACCCTGGCGTGTCGTCCTCGGGGGCAGCGGGCCGCCATTGGCCTGGGTCGGGCGCCCGACTTCATCCACCGCTCCCAGGTCAGGCTGCTGGAGGGCCAGCCGGACGACTGGCTGGGGGCAGGCGAAGGGCAGGCGAAAGGACCGTGCGCCGTTCTCTGGCAGCCCTATGAACGGGCTGGAGATCAGCCAGCCGAGCCTTGAGGAGGGGTGAGGCGAGGCCTCCATCCCGGAGGCGAAAGCCAGCGGGGGCGTGTCTGACGCTGGCGCCCAGCGCATCGGGCTGTTGTCCACCGTTGCCCGGGTCGTTCCGTTGACGAAGGTTTGTTGGTTGTGTTTCCGATGGGCCTGAACCCAGGGGCCGCCAGGAGGGGCCACTCCTTTTCTGCAATTGAGAATCGCTTGCAAAAAGACCCCACCCGCTCTTATGGTCGCTTCAGTAGTTCCGCCAGGTCCTTTGGCTTCGATGGCCCAGTGCTCCGCGTCCCCGCCGTCGGGGCTCCCTGTTCAGCTCGCTCCCGGCCAGTCCGTGCTCCTGGATCCCGGCTTCCGCCCCTCTGGCGCCACCTTGGAGGTGCTCAGCGGCATTGCCCGCGTCTACTGCCCCTGCGAGGAAACGGAGGGCATGACCATCGCCTTCCTCCAGGCCGGCGACCATCTGCGCACCGACCGTCTCTGCAGTGAGGGCGTTTGCGTGGAGGCCCTCACCACCTTGAGCTTTTGCCGCCATGCCATCTCCACCGACGGAACGGGATTGGATCCGGTCAACGAGTGGACCCTGCAGTTGCTGCGCATTCGCCACCTCGGCAACGCCGAGAAACGCCTGCATGCTCTTCTGGCTCTGCTGGTGAATCGTCTCGGACGCCGCTGCGGCGCCTGGTGCGACCTTCCCTTTCGCCTCACCCACGAACGGATCGCCGAGCTGATCGGCACCACCCGCGTCACCACCACCCGCCTTCTCTCTCGCATCCGCAACGCGGACTTGCTGCAGGTGCCCGCAGGTGAACCAGGCCTGCGGCTGGCGCCCGCTCTTGTGGAGACAGCCCCGTTGGCGAACGGCTGAGCGGCATCAACGCCGCGACAGCCGCAGGGCCAGCCCGATCACGACCAGCGCCAGCAGGGGCCGCTCTCCCACAAGAACGTAGGGCGTGAGCCGTTCGCTGGCGAGAAGGCGGAAGAAGCCCGTGGCCGCCCGCCCGCTGGACAGCGAGGCCAACACCCGACCGGTTGGATCCACCAGGGCGCTCGGTCCGGTGTTGGCGGCGCTCACCAACCAGCGACCGGTCTCCATCGCCCGCAGCCGTGCCAGCGCTTGAAATTGACCTTGCAGAGCCAAGGGATAGGGATCGAGATTGGCGGTGGCCAGGAACCAGCGGGCCCCGGCGCGGCTGGCGCCGGCCAAGCCCCGTCCGTCGGCGATCTCGTAGCAGATGGCGACGCCAATGGGTCCTGCCGGGCGCCGCAGCAGACGGGAGGAGTCCCCCGGTTCAACACCCCCGACGGCGGAGAGACCACCCCAGCGGAGCCACGGCGCCAGGGGCACCCACTCTCCGAGGGGAACCACGCGGTGCTTGTCCACCCAGCCGCTGGCCGCCGTGGACCCGGGCGCGAAACGGAGCAGGGCGCTGCGCAGGTCGCCTCCGGAGCGACGAAAGCCGCCGCTCAGCACCTCGACGGGGGCGGGCCCTGGCAACAGCTGGCCTTCGGTCAGGGCTCCCTCCGGCAACACCACCGTGGCGCCGCTGGGCTGAGCTTCCACCAGGGCCGCCGCGAGCATTTGCCCCAGCCGCTCCTGCTGCCACGGCTGAAACTTCTGCCGGGTGGGAATGGCCGGTTGCACCACCAGCAGGGTTTCGGTGGCGCCGGGTGGGGAGAGGGCCGCCGCCCGTGCCTCCTCGGGGGGGGCCAGAGCGGCGACGCCGGCGAGATGGGTCCCCGCAAGGCCCGCAACCACCAGCCCAGCCCAGCGCTCCGCCCCTTGCCCCCTCCGGCACCGCGTCCACCGCCAGAGCGCCCAGCCGATCCCCACCTGGAGGGCCGCCAGCCCCCCGGCGCCCACCCAGACGGCGAGCCCCGCCAGCCAGGGATCCCCCGGCAACGGGGCGACGCCCAGACCGATCCAGAAGAGGGGACCTTTGGCCAGCAGCACTTCCGCCAGGCCCCACAACCCACTCGACAGCAGGGCTGTGCTGAAACGCGTTGGATCCAGGCGCCGCGCCAGCCAGGCCCACAGCCCCACCAGCACGCCCCCCAGGAGGGCGCACAGACCCCAGAGCAGCAGGCAGAGGGGAAGGCTCAGCGGGGAGGGCACGCCGATCCAATCCAGGGGGTGGAGGGCGGGCAACCAGCGATGGCTCGCGAGCACGGCGGCGAATCCCCACACCAGCGGCGCCAGTCCGCCCCGCCCGTCGCCCACCAGCGCCCAGAGCACCGCCAGGCAGGGCCAGAGGAGCCAAGGCCAGCCCAGGGGCGGCAGCGCCAGGCCGGCCAGGGCGCCGCTGGCGGCGGCCAGAAGCAGCCGCGGCAGCCGGTCATCTCCCATGGTCAACCCCTCGGCGCGTTGCCATTCTCCAGATGGCTCCCACGCACCCATCGCCACCATGGATCAGGGCAATCTTCTCCAGATGCTTCTCCTGCGCGGGCTCGGCACCACCACCCTGGTGGCCGAGCGACTGCGCTACGTCACCCAGGAGTGGGTGAAAAGCGGCAAGCTGGATCCCTCCCACGCCCCCATTCTGGTCGAGGATGTGCTCAAGGCCCTGCGGGGCGAGACCCCGGAGGTGGAGCAGCAGGCCGAGCGCCAGCTGGAGCGCAACCGCGATCAGCTCTTGCACGACCTGGGCCTGGCCCGGCAACGGGAGCTGGATGAACTGCGCGGCCGCATCGACCGCCTGGAAAGCCAGCTGCGCCAGACCCAGAGCCAGCCGTAGACCCACAGCCAGCCGTAGACCCGGAGCCACCGCCCTCCTCCGCGCCACCGCCAGCGCTCGGGGGGCCTGGAGTCTCCCCTGCCAGAATCCCTTGGCTCCCCAGCCCCGATCTCCTTTCATGCGAGACATCCTCATCAGCGCTGGCGTCTGCCTGGCTTGTCTGCTGGTGGCGCTGATCAGCCAGCTGGCCACCCCCACGGTGGTGCAGGCGGCTCCACCCGAACCCACCACCGTGGCCGCCGCCTTGAGGGAGCCGGCCGCGGCGCCTGCGGTCAACACGATCGCTGACGCGGTGCGCTCTCCTCTCGAACTCGATCCCGACGATTCCAACCCCTTCCTGTTTGCCATGGCTCCCTCGGACGACACCCTCTCTCTGGCCCAGGCCAATGCCCTCGGTGGCGAGCTGACCGCGCCGAAGCCCCGCACCACGGCCAGTGGCTTGCAGATCACCGATCTGGTGGTGGGGGAAGGGGTGGAAGCGACCACAGGACAGACGGTGAGCGTGAACTATCGCGGCACGTTGCAAAATGGCAAGGAATTCGATAGCAGCTATGGCCGCGGACCCTTCAGCTTCCCGTTGGGAGCGGGTCGCGTGATCAAGGGCTGGGATGAGGGGGTCGCCGGGATGAAGGTGGGCGGCAAGCGTCAGCTGGTGATTCCCCCCGATTTGGCCTATGGGTCGCGGGGGGCTGGCGGGGTGATTCCCCCGGATGCCACGTTGATTTTTGAAGTGGAGTTGCTGGGAGTGGGCCGCTGAGGGTCGGGCAGCCGACCCTTGCCGCTCGGAAGCGATCGTTAGGATGCCGCCGCCGTCCACCCGGTCAGTCCGGGTGTCCCTACACCCCTCTCGCATCCCATGGCGCACCAGCTGCCCGCCCTGCCCTACAGCCTCGATGCGCTCGAGCCCCACATCTCTCGCAACACGCTGGAGTTTCACCATGGCAAACACCATGCCGCCTACGTCACCAACTTGAACAACCTGGTGGCCGGCACAGAGCTGGAGGGCAAGTCGCTCGACGACACCATCCTGGCGGTCGCGGGTGATGCCAGCAAAGCGGGCGTGTTCAACAACGCCGCCCAGGTCTGGAACCACACGTTTTACTGGCAGGGAATGAAGCCCGGCGGTGGCGGCGCTCCCAGCGGTGATCTGGCTGCCAAGATCGAGGCGGATTTCGGTGGTTTTGACGCCTTCAAAGAGCAGTTCAAGGCTGCCGGCGCCACCCAGTTCGGCAGCGGCTGGGCCTGGCTGGTGCTCGACAACGGCACTTTGAAGATCACCAAGACCGGCAATGCCGATCTTCCCCTGGCCCATGGTCAGAAAGCTCTGCTCACCATGGATGTCTGGGAGCATGCCTATTATTTGGATTATCAAAATCGTCGTCCCGATTACATCAACACCTTCCTTGACAAGCTCGTGAATTGGGACTTCGTTGCCGCCAACCTCGCATCCGCTTGACGGCTGCCGTCCCTTTGCCTTCTGGCGTTCTGGTCCTCTGAACCGGAGCGCCTTTTTTCTTGTCCGCTCGTCCTCCATCGCCTCGGGCCCCGTTCGATGTTCGTGCTCAGCAAGTTGCTTCCCCTGCTGGTGTTGCCGTTGGGCGTGGCCTTTCTCTTGCTCGCCTGGGGCATGGGCCGTCGCCGATGGGCGCCGGTGAAGGGCGCCTTCGCCTTGCTTTGGGTTGCGGCCACTCCTCTGACGGCGCAAGGGCTCTGGCGGTTGATGGAACGCCCCTGGCAGCCGCTGCGCCCGGAAGCCATGCCCACCGCCGCCGCCATCGTGGTGCTTGGTGGCGGACGCCATCCGGCGCCGGGCCCCTTGCGGCGCTCGGAGTGGATGGATGCCGACCGCTTCTTCGGCGGCGTGGAGCTCTTTCGCGCCCGCCGGGCCCCCCTGTTGCTCTTCACTGGCGGCGCCCTGTCTCTGAAACGAGGGGTGCCGACTGAGGGGGATGCCCACCGCCAGCAGGCCCTGGCGATGGGTCTCCCCCCCCGCGCCTTGGAGGTCACCCCCTTTGTGCGCAACACGGCGGAGGAGGCCAAAGCCGTGGCGGCCCGTCTCCCGCAGGGCAGCAGGGTGCTGTTGGTCACCTCCGCCTTCCACATGGCCCGCGCTCGGACCCTTTTTGCGCGCCAGGGCCTGGTGGTGGTGCCTTACCCGGTTGATTTCCAATCCCGTGGCGCGTGGGCGGGATCGGTCTGGAAGGATTTCCGCTATTGGTTCCCAACCGCTGATGGCTTGGAGAGCAGCAGCCGGGCCCTGCGGGAGGCTTTGGGGCGCCTGCTGGTTCGCGGTTAGATGGTGTCTCGGAGTGGGTTGGCCCGTGGAAACGCCATGGGCTGCGAGGCGCGGCTGGCGCAGATCCAGCCCGTGCCTGATGCGACACGCTCGGAAGTGAGAGGCTCCAGCGTCCCGCCCCCTTGACGGAGGGAGTGGATCTCGGTGAGCGCATCTCCCTTGCCCGTGCGGTTGCGCGCCCTCAACCGGGGCCAAGCCGATGGACAGCTGCACACCGGTGGATGGCTCGTGGCGGCCTTCAGCAGTTTTGGCAGCGCCGTGCGCCTCAGGCCTTTCCTCCCTCGACCACCACCGCTTCCGGGGGAATCCACATCGCATCCCCGAAGGAAAAGAAGCGGTATCCCTCACGAATCGCCTCGCCATAGAGCGCAAGCAACCGTTCCCTTCCGATCAAGGCGCTCACCAGCAGCAGCAGGGAGCTGCGCGGCAGGTGGAAGTTCGTGAGCAGTCCCTCCACCACCGCAAAGCGATGGCCCGGCTGGATCACTAGGTCGATCGGTCCCGCGTGGGGCTGCAACGCTCCCCCGTGCAAGGCCGCCACCCCCTCCAGGCTGCGCACGCATGTGGTGCCCACCGCCACCACCCGTCCCCCGCGCGCCCGGGTGGCCGCCACCGCCTCCACCAGCTCCGGCCGCACCTCCACCCACTCGCTGTGCAACTCCAGCCCCTCCAAGTTCTCCTGTTCCAGGGGGCGAAAGGTGCCCAACCCCACGTGCAGGGTCACCGCAGCCCGTTCCACTCCCCGCTCCCGCAACCGCTCCAGCAGGGCATCGCTGAGGTGCAGCCCTGCGGTCGGCGCGGCGACAGCCCCCGGACGGGCGGCAAAACGGGTTTGGTAGCGCTCCCCTTCCACCCCGCCATCGTCGCGGATGTAAGGCGGCAGGGGCATGGTGCCGTGCCGCCGCAGAAAGGGTTCCATCGCCCCGGCATCCGCCAGCCCGGCGGGGAAGCGCACCACCCGTCCGCCCGAAGTCGGATCGGCGCCCACCACCTTCAACAGCACCGGGGTCGCTGGTGGGAGAGGCGGGTCGGCCCCCTGGCTGTCGCCCGGGTTTGTGTTCGCCGCAGGGCCAGGGGAGAAAGGTTCCAGCCGCAATGGTTCGTTCAGGCGCACGCGCTTGGCCGGTTTCAGCAGACACAGCCAATCGCTGCCGCCGTCCTCCATGCCCCCATCCCCCGCCTCCAGCGCCCCGCCCGTCCAGGGCCGCACCACCAGCATCTCCACGGACCCTCCCGTGGCCCGCCGCGCGCGCAAGCGGGCCTGAAGCACCCGCGTGTCATTCACAACGACCAGATCGCCGGGGCGCAGCTCCTCCGCCCAGTCCCACACCGTGCGATGGCGCGCGCCCTCCCCCGGCTCCACCATCAGCAGACGAGCGCTGTGGCGGGGTTCGACGGGCCGCTGGGCGATGGCCTCCGCTGGCAGGTCGAAGGTGTAACGGGAGAGGAGCCGATCGTCCGCAGCGCTCACCGGCAGCGAGCGGAACGGAGGATCACGCGGCGAGCGGAACGGAGGATCACGCGGCGAGCGGAACAGTGGGTCGGATCGAGGGTTTCAGAGCGCAAGGCTCTCGGGATTGGTTTCGATCAACTGGGCAAGATCCTTCAGGAAGGCCGCCGCATGGGCCCCGTAGATCACCCGATGGTCGCAGGTGAGATTCACCTGCATCTGGGAGCCCACCCGGATCGCGCCATCCTTGCCGGCGATCACCGCAGGGCGTGAGGCGGCCACCGCCAGGATCGCCCCCGTGCCGGGGGGAAGGATCGCGTCAAAACGATCGACCCCGAACATCCCCAGATTCGACAGCGTGAAGGTGCCCGTGCTGTATTCCTCCGGCTTGAGCTGCTTGGCCCGGGCGCGCTGGACGAGATCCGCCCAGGTGCGCGACAGGCTGTAAAGATCCGTTCGATCCGCCTCGGGCAAGACCGGCGTGATCAATCCGCCATCTTCCATCGCCACCGCCACGGCCACATTCACCGTCTCGGGATAGGCCATGCCCGCCTCGCCACAGGCGGCGTTCACCTGGGGATGGCGCGCCAGGGTCACCCCCACTGCCTTGGCCAACAGGGCCGTCATCGTCACCCCTTTTGCTTTCACTTGCTTGTAGAGGGCATCGAGCTTGTCAGTGGTGATCGTGTAGCCCACGTGGAAGCAGGGCACGGCCAAGCTCGCCACCATGTTGCGGTTGACCGCCTGCTGCAACGTGTTGAAGGCCACGGTCTCGCCAGGACGGCCAAAGGCCTCGCCCGCTGGAGCCGGGCTCGCGGGGGCAAGCCCGCCGCCGCTGGCGCCCGCCGTCGCCCCAATCGCCGGGGCGGACCCCTCGGCCACCCGGGGCACGCTCGCGGGTTGACCGGCTGCGCGCTCCACATCCTCGGCCTGAATGCGGCCATTGGGGCCGCTTCCCCGCAGTCCTGTCAGAGTCACGCCGAGCTGGGTCGCCAGTTTTTTGGCGCGGGGGGTGGCCACCACCCGCCCATCGGTCGGCGCGGCGGCGACCACGGGTGCGCGTGCCGGAGCTGGTGCGGGAGCGGCCGCGGGAGCCACCGGAGCGGATGGAGTCGGGCTGGGAGCCGATGGAGTCGGGCTGGGAGGTGGCGACGCTGGCGGGGCATCCGCTGGCGAGATCGCCGGAGCGGCGGCCTCTGCCTTGGCCTGAACCTCTGCAATCTCTGCCTCGCTCTCGGCAATCAGGCCGATGGTGTCGCCAACGGGGGCGGTGCCGCCGGCTTCCACCAGCACCACCGCCAGAAAGCCCTCCTGAAACGACTCCACATCCATGTCGGCCTTGTCGGACTCCACGACGAGCACAGACTCTCCACGCTCGACGCGGTCTCCTGGTTTTTTCAACCACTGCACGATCTTGCCCTCGGTCATGGTCGAGCTGAGGGCGGGCATGAAGATGTCGTGGGTGGCCACCGGTCGTGCTGCCGCGCGGAAACAGCGATCTTACGCAGCACAGAGGACCCTCCCGGGTTCAGAGCCAACCGTCGCGCCGGTGGCGCGGGAAGGGTGTCCTCCCGAGGCGAGCCCTCAATCCAAACCCTCCAGGGCTTCGATGACCCCGTCGCGCACCAGGATCGATGCCTGCATCTTCGCCACCAGGTTGTCGCCGAGGCGCACCTCGCACAGGCTCTCCAGCTGGCCTTGGTCCACCACTTGCTCCAGCTCCAGGCTGCGCACCTGTTGCTGTTGTTCCAGCACCTGACGCTTCTGCTCCTCCAGCTCGGACCGCTTGGCCGCCACCTGCTGCTGGATCGACGCCACCTGCTCTTGCACCCGCGGATCCAGAGGATTGGCGCTCTGGCTCCGCACGTCCGTGATCACCCGCTGCCCCTCCTGCTCCAGCTGAGCCAGTTGCCCGTCGAGGTTGCTGAGGGCATTGCTCAGCTCCCGCTCGGCGTCCTCTCTCCAGCGCGGGGTGACCACGGCGCGAATGGTGATGGCGCGCTTGATCGTGAACGACTCAGCCATGGGTACGGGACGGCGGAAAAGGGAATCATTCCTCACCGTAGAGGGAGGCGATGGCGGCCGCATCCCGTGCCGCGATGCGATCCCGTCGCTGCTTCAAGGTCTGGGTGAGCAGGCCATTGTCGATGGTGAACGCCTCCACGGAGGCCACCCCTGCCAGCCGTTCATCGGGACGGGACCCGGGGCGTGCCGCCAGCAGCCGGTTGCATTCCCGTGTCAACGCCTTCGCCAGGGTTGGATCGAGGCGGGCCACGGCTCCGGCCGGCGTCAAGGCCGGCTCGGGCAGTCCCTGGCTTCGCGCCCACTGCGCCAGGGGCTCTGCCTTGGGCACGAGCAGGGCGCCGAGCTGCTTGCGATCCTGCCCCACGAGCATCACCTGCTCGAACAGGGCGCTCTCCACCAACGCCTCCTCCAGCGGACCCGGTTCGATGTTCTCTCCGCTGCTCAAGACGATGGTGTCCTTGGCCCGGCCGGTGAGCACCAGGGACCCGTCGGGGAGGAGGCGCCCCAGATCTCCCGTGTCAAACCATCCGTCCCGGTCGAGCACCTTGGCCGTGGCCTCCGGTTTGCCGTGATATCCGGCCATGACCTGCGGGCCCCGGGCCAGCACCAGCCCCGGCTCTCCGAGGGCCACCGGCTGCCGACTCTCCGGATGCACCACCCGCAGGGCTGTGCCTGGCAAGGGTTGGCCGGCGCTGCCGCGCCGGTTGCACCAGGAGCGGCGGCAGGTGAGGACCGGGCTGGTTTCCGTCAGCCCATAACCCACCAACAGCTCGATTCCGATGGCCTCGAAGAAGCCATCCACGTGGATCGCCAGGGCGCCACCACCGCTGATGGCTGTGCGCAGCTCTCCCCCCACCAGCTGTTGCCGAACCTTGGGCCAGAGCGCGGCGGAGGCCAGGCCATGGAGGGGGGCCCGCAGCAGCGCCTCCAGCGCCGCCGCCAGTCGCCGCGCCGCAGGTTCCGGCGCGAGGGTGAGGTTGCGGGCGGTGCGGCGGGCGCGTTGAAACGCCCGGCTGTTGGCCAGGGCGCTCCCCAGCAGCCGCTGGCGAGAGGAGGGCATCGCGGCCAGAGCGTCCTCAAACCCGGAGAGCAGCGCCTCCCAAAGCCGTGGCACGCTGATCATGTATTGCGGTCGCACCCGGCCCAGATCCGCTTTCAGGTGCCGCAGGCTGGTGTAGGTCTGGCGGCAGCCGCAGGACAGCAGGAAGTATTCCGCCGTGCGCTCATAGGCATGCCAGATGGGCAGCACGCTCAGCACCCGATCTCCCGGGCAGGGCGCCACCGCAACGCCGAGATGGCGGATCTGGTGGAGCAGGTTGGCGTGGCTGAGCGGAACGCCTTTCGGTTGGCCGGTCGTGCCTGAGGTGTAGAGCAAGGTGGCGAGCCGTCCTTCCCCCCCGGTGGGGAACGGTGGAGTGGGAGTGGAGTCGCCCTGTCGCAGGAGATCGTTCCAGGCGAGGCTGGTTCCGCCGTCTGTGCGAGCCGCCGCCTCCCCCTCCAAGCAGAGCACGAAGCGCATCCGCTTCAGCTGGTCTGGACGGGGCTCCAGCTTGTGGAACAAGGCGGCTGATTCCACCACCAGCCCCACGGCGCCGCAATCATCGAGGATGTAGCGCAGTTCCTCCACCGGGGCGGCGCCGCCGCGCACGGCATCCGCCGCTCCAGCGCGCATGAGCCCCTGATCGCAGATCAGCCAGCGGGGGCTGTTCTCCGCGAACAAGGCCACCACATCGCCGCCCCCCACCCCAAGGGAGGCGAAGGCGGCCGCTGCCCGCTCGATCGCCTCCGCCAGGGCGCGGTAGGTCATCTGGACAGGGGGAGCGGCGCGGCTGTCTTCCAGGGCGATGGCCTCTCCGTGGCGCTCCGCCAGCACCGGCCAGAGCCGCTCCAGGCCCTCCACGCCGCGCCAGGGGTCTCGCCCGGCCAGGGCCGTCGCGTCCGCCGCAGAGCCGGCCCAATCGATCTCGGCCGGGGTGCCGTTGGCGGGAGCGCGCACGGAGGCGGGGGAGGCGATCGGCATGGGTGGCACGAAAAGCACGCCCATGGTTACAGGCTTTCCAGGGTTTCGGCGGGTCGGGGGGGGCGCAGGCGCAGGTTGAATTCCCGGCGGAAGGCCGCCAGCAGGGGCTGCCGCAGGGCCTCGGTCCGCAGACCGGGCCGCCAGTCGCTCAGGCGACCCACCTCACGGTCGGCCAATCCGCAGGGCACGATCGCCTCGAAGCCCTTCAGGTCGCAGCAGACATTGAGGGCCAGGCCGTGCTGGCTGATCCAGCGCTTGGCTCCCACCCCGATGGCGGCCACCTTCACACCCTCCAGCCACACGCCGGTGAGCCCCTCGATCCGCTCGCCTTTCAGATCGAGTCCCGCCAGCACCGCGATCACCACTGCTTCCAGCGCTCGCAGGTAGCGGTGGAGATCGGTGCCGTGGCGTCGCAGGTTCATCACGGGGTACAGCACCAGCTGGCCGGGCAGATGGTGGGTCACCTCCCCGCCGCGATCGATGCGATGCAGGGGCAGGGGGGGCAGCCGCGGGTCAAAGCGCAGATGGGCCTCGCTGGCCCCGCGCCCCAGGGTGTAGCAGGGCTCATGTTCCAGCAGCAGCACGCCATCCGGTCCGGTGGGATCCTGCAGGAGCCGCTCCTGCAACCGCCGCTGCCAGGCCCAGGCACGGGGGAAGGGCACCGGCTGGCGGGCTTCGAAAAGAATTGCGCCGTCGTTGAGCGTCATGGCTCCCTCTCACTACTGTGGCCAGAGACCCCATCGGGCCGAGCCCCAACCGGTTGAACGAACGCCATGAAACTTTTGATCCACGGTCGCAACCTGGAGATCACCGACGCGATTCGCGACTACACCGAAACCAAGCTCAGCCGAGCGATCAGCCATTTCGAGGACCTGGTGAAGGAGGCTGACGTCCACCTGTCCGTGGCGCGCAACCCCCGGGTGCCGCAGCAGACGGCGGAGGTGACCATGTTCGCCAACGGCGTTGTGATTCGCGCCCAGGAGCGCAGCGAAAATCTTTACGCCAGCATCGACATGGTGGCCAGCAAGCTGGCCCGCCAGCTCAATCGCCACAAGGATCGCCTGCAGGAGCGTGAGCAGGGACCCGTGCATCGCTCCGCCGCAGCGGAGGAGGCGGGCGCCGCCCGTCTCCCCAAACCCGGCCAACCGCTCACCGACGGCATGGAGCCCAACCTGCCCCATCGTGGTGTGCGCCGCAAGTATTACGCCATGGCGCCGATGACGTTGGAGGAGGCCTTGCACCAGCTGGAGCTCATCGACCACGACTTTTACGTCTTCCGCGATGCCGACACCCGGCAGATCCAGGTGGTCTATCGCCGCAACCACGGTGGCTTCGGCGTGATTCAGGCCAAGGACGCGTGAGCGAGGAGCTGCCCGATCTGGCCCCCTTGATCGACCATGCGCTGCTGGATCCGCACCATGGGCTGGAGACGCTGCGGGGCTGCTGCGATGAGGCGAGCCATTTCGGCTTTGCCGCAGTCTGTGTCGCCTCCCGCTGGGTGGCCGCCGCCCGCGAGCGGCTGCCCCTCAGCCAGGCGGTGCGCATTGTGTCGGTGATCGGCTTTCCCTTCGGCGCCGTTCCCCCTGCGGTGAAGCGGGCCGAAGCGGAGGCCGCCGTGGAGGCCGGCGCTGACGAGCTGGATGTCGTGCCCGACTTTGGAGCCCTCGCCGATGGCGACAGCCGTGCCCTGCTGGACGATCTGGCGCCGATCGTGGAGCTGGGGCCGCCCGTGAAGGTGATCCTGGAGCAGGCTCGGCTGGACGCTTCGGCCCTCCAGTTGCTGGTCGAGGTCAGCCTGGACGCGGGCGCTCGCTTTCTGAAGACGGGCAGCGGCTTCGGTCCTCCGGCCACCCCCGCCCAGGTGCGGCAGCTGCGGGAGTTGAGCCGGGGAAGGGCCATCATCAAAGCCGCCGGCGGCATTCATGAGGTTGAGACCGCCCTTGCCCTGGTGGAGGCTGGAGCGGGCCGGCTGGGCACCAGCCGTAGCGTCGCCTTGATGGCTGCCTTGGCCGCCCGCGCCCGCTGAGGTTCCCATGGCGCCGGAGCGGTTGGTGGAGGGGGTGGCGCTGCGCTGCTCCGCGCTGGGGGAGAGCGACCGTCTGCTCACGCTGCTCAGCGAGGAGGAGGGCCTGATTCGCGTGGCGGTGCCGGGCGCCCGCAAGCCCCGCAGCCGGCTGGCGGCGGCCCTTCCCATGGCCCACCTGCGGTTGCAGGTGGGGGGCCGCGGTCTGCCCCGGGTCCGCCAGTTCACCCTGCTGCGCAGCTTTGGCGGCCTTGGGCAACGCCTGGAGACCCTCGCCGCCGCCCAGAGCCTGGCGGAGCTTTGCCTGCGGCTGGTTCCCAACGGCGTTCCGTCCCCCGGCTGGCCTGCCGTGGTGCTCGCCCATCTGGGGCGGCTGGAGGAGGTGGTGGAGGAGGCCAGCGAGCGGGTGGAGGCCCTGGCCATTGCCGTGCAGGGCGGGGCGCATCTGCTCGCTCTCGGCGGCTATGCGCTCCCTTTGGGCCAGTGCGCCCGCACGGGCGTGCCCCTGGATCCCCCGCTGGGCGACGGGCGCTGGCGTTGCAGCCTGCTCCCTGGAGAGGGCCTGGCGGTAGGCGCCATGCCGGGAGCTGCGGTGGTGCTCAACGCCTCGGAACTGGCGCTGCTGCAACGGCTGCACCGTCCCGCCCTGCCCCGAGCCCGCAGCGGCGTTCTGCTGGGGCCCGAACAGGTGTGGCTCCATCTGCTGGCGGTGCTGGAGAGCTGGTGTGACCAACACCTGGGCCGTCGCCCGCGAGCCTTCAGACTGCTGCGAGCCAGCGCGGAAGCGATGCCCCAACCCCGCTCCGATCCCCGCTCCGATCCCCGCTCCGGTCCCCGCTTCGCGTCGGAAGGATGAAGGATCCTGTCGTCCGTCAGCGGGCAGAGCCGCCCGAAGCGTCGCCGATCCTCCCTGCGGAGGAGAGGGGGCTGGCCGCCGTGCTGGCCAGCGACGACTTTCGCCGCCTTTGGATCGGTCAGATCTTTTCGCAGCTTGCGGACAAGTTCTATATCGTATTGATGGTTTTTTTGATCGCCCAATACTGGGTGCCCGGCAACCTGGAGGGAGGAACCCCCCTGGCGGCGGCGGCGGCGGCGATCCGCATCAATCTCGAAAGCCGCGCCCAGGTGATCACGCTTCTGGCCACGGGGATCTATGTGGCCAACACGATTCCGGCTGTGCTGATGGGCACCGTCGCCGGCGTTTGGGCCGATCGCTGGCCCAAGCGCTCGGTGATGGTGGCCTCCAATGGTCTGCGGGCCCTCCTGGTGCTTTTCGCTCCCCTCGCCCTGATGCCCGGTCCCCAATGGCTGGGGCTGAGTTGGGGCTATTGGGCGTTGGTGCTGATGACGTTCTGCGAATCGGTGCTCACCCAGTTCTTTGCCCCCGCGGAACAGGCCGCCATCCCCCTTCTTGTTCCCCCGCATCAGCTCCTGGCGGCCAATTCGGTGTACCAAGCCACGAGCATGGCGGCCACGATCGTCGGTTTTGCCCTTGGCGACCCCATCTTGCGGCTGCTGCGGAGCGCTCTGGCGGCTGTCGGAGTGCCGAACGGGGAATTTCTTCTTCTCCCCCTTTGCTATGGCCTGGCGGCTTTCGCCATCCTGGGCATTCGTCTTCAAGAACCAGCCCGCCAAGCGCGCCAGGTTTCCATTTGGCAGGAGATCGGCGAGGGCCTGGAGGTGCTGAGGGAACGGGCCACCGTGCGCACCGCCATGCTGCAGCTGGTCTTGCTCTACAGCTTGCTGGCCGCCCTTTATGTGTTGGCCATCAGCCTTGCGGCGGCCATTCAGTCCTTGGGACCCACCGGCTTTGGCACCCTGCTGGCGATGAGCGGAATCGGTCTGGCTCTCGGGGCGCTGGCCATGGCCCAGATCGGAGAACGCTTCAGCCGCCGTTTGCTGGCCACCGCCGGGTTGGCCACCATCGCCTTCAGCTTGGTTCTTCTGGGCCAGTTGCGTGGAAGTTTGGTGATCACCCTGCTGCTCTGCGTGTTGTTGGGGCTGGGGGCGGCGCTGCTGGCCATACCGGCTCAGACCACCATTCAGGTGGACACGCCGGAGGAAAAACGGGGCAAGGTGTTTGGCCTGCAGAACAACCTGATCAACATTGCCCTCAGCCTTCCCCTGGCTCTGGCCGGCACCGTGGTGAGCCGCTATGGCTTGCTGCCGGTTCTTTGGGGCCTGGCCGCCATCGCCCTGGTGGCAGCGCTGAGCGAACAACCTTGGCGACCATCCTGAGGGTAGGCTGCTAGTTTGAGACAGGCTGATCGCACGCGGTGATCCACATCGCCTGGTTGGGAAAAAAATCACCATTTTGCGGCAATGTCACCTACAGCCTGACCACCACAGATTGGTTGCGAAAACGCGGGTATCAGGTCAGTTTCATTCATTTTGACACCCCTGCCGGAGCCCACCTCCACCGAGGGGATGGTTCCCATGGTGAGGGACGCGCTGGCGAGACCTCCCGCAAGGTCACCACCGCCCATTGGCCCCGTCTGCCTCGCGCCGAAGGGGTGTTCTCCCCTCCAGCGACGGACAATCCCGAGGTGGCCCTGCCCTATCTGGTGAAATCGCAGGTTTACACCATCCCCTCCCCGGGGGCCCTTCGGGAGTTGCGGGAGTCGCTGGAGCGTCTCAGGCCCGATGTGGTGCACGCCAGCCTCACCCTTTCCCCCCTCGATTTCCGCCTTCCCGATCTCTGCCAGCAGCTGGGCCTGCCGCTGGTGGCGACCTTTCATCCGCCCTTCGACGCCAACCTCCGCAACATCACGGCTGGCACCCAACAACTCACGTATCAGGTCTATGCGCCCTCCCTGGCACGGTATGACCGAGTGATTGTCTTCTCCGCCTTGCAGGCGGATCTTTTGGAGCGTCTCGGCGTGCCGCGCAACCGCCTGGCCGTGATCCCCAATGGGGTGGACACGGACACCTGGCTTCCAGCGAGCCCGGCCAGCCAGCCCCAGCTCAGCGACTTGCGCCTGCGCTTCGGAGGCCGCCGGGTCTTTCTCTACATGGGGCGTCTGTCCACCGAAAAGAACGTGGAAGCCTTGCTGAAGGCTTGGCGGTTGGTGCGTCCCGCTGGCTGCGTGCTGGTGATCGTGGGTGATGGTCCCCTGCGCGGGGCGCTGCAACACAACGAAGAGGATGTGCTGTGGTGGGGCTATGAGGGATCGCTGCAGCGTCGAGTGGCCCTGCTTCAGGTGGCGGAGGTGTTCCTCCTGCCCTCCCTGGTGGAGGGGTTGTCGCTGGCCCTGCTGGAGGCCATGGCCTGCGGCAAGGCCTGTGTGGCCACCGATGCCGGGGCGGATGGAGAAGCGCTGGAGGGGGGGGCCGGCATTGTGATCAGCACCCAGGGCGTCACCACCCAGTTGCGCACGTTGTTGCCGGTGTTGCGCGATCAACCGCTGCTCACGGCTGAACTGGGCCGCCGCGCCCGAGCCCGCGTGCTGGAGCGTTACACCTTGCGTCGCAACCTCGATGCGATCGAAAAGCTTTACAGCGATTTGACCCGCCGGCCTGTGGCAGCGGCCTGAGGCAATAGCAGCGGCCTGAGGCCCTAGTAGCGCTCCGGCACGGGGCGGCGCCACTCCAAGGGCACTCCCGTCGTCGCCAGAGCCGCGGCTCGCCCCTCCAAGCGACGCCGGTCCAGCCGCCAGAGCCTGTACAGGCCAGCCCGATCCAGTTCGACTGGCCCCAGGTTGCGCCAGTGGGGGGCTTGCGCCGTCCGCTCATCGATCACCACCAGCACGGTGGGTTGCTCCTCGGGCGTGCTGGGGCGCTGGCCGCTCCGCCGCTCATGGCGGAGGCGATCGCTGAGGTTGCGCAAGGCCGCAGGCTGAATGCCCTCGTACATCACCACCCGACGGCTGTAGTAATGGAGGGAGGGCTTGAGGATGCCCACCATCGCCAGGGGTTCACCGGGCTTGGCCTGCCGTTGGATGCTGGCGGCCATGGCGCGAACGGGCTCCCCCCGCAATCGATCTCCCAACGCCCAGCTGGGCAGCAGGGCCAGGGGGACGAAGAGGACCAGCGGCCCCTGGAGCGCCAGGAGGCGGGCTCGCGGGTGGCGCAGGGAGACCACCCAGCCGAGCAGAGCGGCGGAGAGCCAGCAGAGACCCGCCAGGGGCAGGCGACCGGCTTGAATCAACTCGGCGGGCAAGGTGGGGAGCTCTGGATCGCGGATCAAAGAAACCAGCTGCGGTCCGGCGAAAAACACTCCGGCGATCAGAGCGGTGAGAAGCAAGGTGGCTCGCCAGGCCCAGCGGCCGGCCCGACTGGCGGGGGAGGAGGAAAGGCTGATCAGCACCGCCGCAGCGGGCACGGCCGGCAGCCAGTAGCTCGGCAGCTTCGTGGACGCCACGGTGAAAAACGCCCACACCGCAAGCAGCCAGCACGCGCAGAACCGGCCCAATGAGAGGTCGGGGGCGACAGGTGGGGCGGGCCACCGGCTCCAGCGCAAGGGTCCCACCGCACGCGCCAACCCCAAGAGCAGCAGAGGAGAGAAGGGCAGGCTGGCGATGAGCAGCACGGGGCCGAAAAACCACCAGGGCTGCCAGTGGTGATTCACCACGGAGGTGAACCGCTGCAGGTTGTGATAGCCAAAGAAACTGTCCCAGAAGGGACGCCCCTCCACCAGCAGGGCCAGCCCATACCAAGGGGCTGCCACCAGGCTTGTGAGCAGCAGGCCCCGCAGAGGGTGCAGCCGCCGGGCCAGCTCGACCCAGCCCCCCTGCGACCAGCCGAACAGCCCGAGGGTGAGGGCGACCAGCACCACCGCCACCGGCCCCTTGGTGAGCACCGCCAAGCCAAGCACCGCCCAGGCTGGCCACCAGGCCCCTCGGCTGGCGGCGTAGCGGCGCCAGAGGAGCAGAAGGGAGAGGGCCACCAAGGCGCTGAAGAGCGCATCGCTGACCGGCGTGCGTCCCCAGAGCAGCACCAGTGGGGAGAGGGCAAAGGCCAGGGCCGCTCCCAGGGCCCGTGCCATCGGCGACGGGTCCACAGCGGCCAAGGTGTCCAGCGATGGCTCCTCCGTCGGCCGATCCCGTGAAGACAGCTGCTCGGAACCGCTGGCCTGAGGCCAGCGCAGGAGGGTGTCCGCCAGGCCGAGCATCACCGCCACCGTCGCGAGGGCGGAAGGCAAGGCGGCGGCCCAGCTGCCGAGGGGATTCCAGCGGGACTGGTCGGGCAGGGCATACAACGCGCCCATCAGCCAGTACACCAGCGGCGGCTTGTCGTAGCGCGGCAGACCGTTGACCCGCGGGATCAACCAGTCGCCTCCCTCGGCCATGGCCCGGGCGGCGGCGGCAAACAATGGCGGTGTTTCATCCACCAGGCCGGTGCTGCCCAGTTTCCAGACAAACAGGAGCAAACCGCTGGCCAGGGTGAGGCTGAGGACAAGGCGCCGCTCTCGGCCCCGGGCCCCGGCGAGCCGGGGGGGAGGGGGGCTTGGCCCACGGCGTGGAGATGGGGTCGTGAGCATGCCTGGAGGCGCGGAGGCCAGTGCCAGGGCGCATGGTGGCATGGAGGGGTTAGGGTGAATCCATCAGGCGCGAGCCGAGAGCCATGCCGTCGCGCTCCGATGCCGAGCCCCGCTCCGATGCCGAGCCTCGCGCCGATGCCGAGCTCCGCGCCGGTGAATTCGACGCCGAAGCTTTTGAGGCCGATGCTTTCGACGCCGATCCCCTTGCTCCCGAGCCGCCCCCCCTCGGTCCTGATCGTCGCCTCTGGTTCGGCCTCGTTGCGGGGATGGCTCTCCTGGCCTTGCTGATCGCCCTCGTTCATGAGCTCGTGCCCGCCGCTCCCCCGGCGCGGGTCACGGGCAACGGGAGCTTGAACCGCGATGCGCCCCTGATGACCCGGCCCCAGCTTCTAGAAAACCAGCAGGCGATGCCCGAACTGATCGATTTCGATTCCCAGACCCAGCCGTCCAACCCCAACAATGGCGGCGCTCTCTCGGGCACGCTCGGATCGCCCACCCTGTCGGACACAGGCGTGCCGGGCCCGTGAGCGCTCAACGGTCGGCTGCCCGGTGACGATCCCCGATCCCGAACCGTCGCCACGGAAGCGGCGGAAGCCTTCGCTGGACTTCTCCCTGTCGCTCCCCCTGTCGCTGGTTGTGGTGGGTGTGCTGGTGGGGGGGCTGTGCTGGCCCCTCACCCTGGTCGACCGCCTCCAGGATCAACTCGTTCGCCGCCTGCCGGCCTTCACCGCCACCTCCTGGAGCGCCGCCACTGGTTTTCTGGCTCTCGCCCCCGTGGTGGTCCTGCCCCTGATCCTCGGCCTGCAAGCGGGGGTCTGGCGGCAGGGAGCCAGCTCAGGCCTTCCCCAGACGATCGTCAGCCTGGAGGATGCGGATGCGGCCAAGACGCTCCTGTCAGCCCCGGCCACCCGCCAACGCTTTCTTTTATGGACCATCGCCTCCCTGGCCCTGCTGCCCTTGGGACGGGAAGGGCCTGTGGTGCAGCTGGGCGCTGCCGTGGTTCAGAGCCTGCGCCAACGCTGGCCCGCGCTTCTCCCCTTCCTTGACCGCCGCGCGCTCCTCGCCATTGGCGGCGGCGCCGGCATGGCCTCCGCCTTCAACACCCCCTTGGTGGGCGTTGTCTTCATGGTCGAAGAGCTCAGTGGCCGCATTGACGGAGCGGTGATCCCCGCAGCCATGGTGGTGTGCGCCCTCGCTGCGGAAGTGAACCACTGGGGCGGACAGCCGGAATTCGCCCTGGCCGTGGCTCGGGGGATGCCAGCAGAGCTGCATCAGCTGCTGCTGGCCCTGCCGATTGGACTGGCGGCGGGACTGATCGGAGTGGGGTTCAGCGCCGCGCTGGTGCGCCTCTCCACCCGTTTCAGCCCCTTGGCCTCGCGGCGCCCGCTCTCCCTTGGCCTGGTGCTGGGGCTCTGCCTCAGCGGCCTCTGCTGGATCACCGGAGGGGTGAGCGCCGGCGATGGGGAAGCGGTGATGACGCGGCTGGTGGCCCAGCCCACGCTCGGCCTCGGCGGCTGGCTGGCCTTGCTGGCCCGTGGTCTCGGACCGATCCTGTGCCTCGGGGCGGGGGTGCCGGGGGGCCTCATCGATCCAGTCCTGGCCCTGGGAGCCATGGTGGGCCAAGGGATCGGTCAGCTCGTCAACGCTCCGCTGCTCGGCATCGCCGTCGGGCTTCCCGCCGCCCTTGCCGCCGCCACCCAGCTGCCCTTGGTGAGTGTTGTCTTCACGCTGCGATTGATGGGAGATCAGCAATGGCTGCCTGGTGTGGTGCTGGCGGCGGCCATGGGGGCTGGAGTGAGCCGATTGCTGGGCTGCCGCTCTCCGTACCACGTGTTCGCGGAGCGGTTGCTGGAGCGGTTGGAGTCCCGTGGCGTGGATCCGGAGGCGGAGGGCTTCTCCCGGCCGCCGACCGTTGGCGCTTGCAAGGGGTGAACGAGACCGCCGCCCTGCCTCTCTGCATCGCGCGGGAGTGTTTGGCGGCAACGGGATCCGACCCGGCTCAGGCGACCGCAGGCAAACGGGGGCAGGCCTCCACCAGGGTGCGCGTGATGGGGGCTTTCGGGTGGCGCAGCAGTTCGGCGCCCGGGCCCTCCTCCACGATGCGCCCCCCTTCCAGCACGATGACGCGGTGACAGAAGCCGCTCGCCACGGACAGGTCGTGGGTGACAAACACCAGCCCCAGCCCCAGCCGCCCCCGCAGATCCCGAAGCAGCGCCAGCACCTCGGCTTGCACCTCCGCGTCCAGCATGCTCACGCTCTCGTCACACAGCAGCACGCGGGGCTGAAGGATGAGGGCACGGGCGATAGCCACCCGCTGCTGCTGGCCACCGGAGAGCTGCCGTGGACGGCGATGCTCAAAGGCTTCGGGAGGGTTGAGGCCCACCGCCGCCAGCTGGTCCCGCGCCCGACGGCGGGCCTCGCCTCGCCCGGCCAGCCCATGGATCAACAGGGGATCCGCCACAGCCTCGCCGACGGACATCTGGGGATTGAGGCAAGCCAGGGGATCTTGAAACACCATTTGCATGCGCTGCCGAGCCTCGCGCAGAGCCCCCCCCCGCAGGTGAGCGAGATCTTGCCCCAACAGGCGCACGGCTCCCCCTCGCATGGGGGCCAGCCCCATCAGCGCGCGACAGAGGGTGCTCTTGCCGCAGCCCGAGGCGCCCACCACGCCAATGGTTTCACCTTCATGCAACGTGAAGCTCACCCCATCCACCGCCTTGAGCCAATGGGGCTTCCAGGGTGGGGAGGGCAAGGGATGCCAGCTGCGCAACGCCTCGATCTCCAGCAGGGCCGGCGTTCCGGAGGGGGCAGTGCTGGAGCGGCCCTCCCGCTCGCGAGCGGCCCCCACCAGGCGTCGCCCCACGGAGGAGAGCGGGGCGGTGAGCATCTCGCCGGCGGGCCCCTCCTCCACCAGGCGGCCCGCGTCCATCACGGCCATGCGCCCGCACCAGCGGCCGGCCATGGCCAGATCATGGGTGATCAGCAGCAGAGCGCTGTCGGCGTCCTCGCAGAGCCCGCAGAGTTCAGCCATCACCTGGCTGGTCACCGCCACATCCAGGCTGGTGGTGGGTTCATCGGCAATCACCAGCGGCGGGCTGAGGGCCATGGCCAAGGCGATGGCCACCCGTTGGCGCATGCCGCCGCTGAACTCATGGGGGTAGCTGCCGTAGCGGCCGGGCGGAATCCCCACCCGCGCCAACAGTTCCTCGGCCCGCTCTCGCAAGGGCTGACGATCCGCTGGTCGATGGGCCGCCAGGGTGTCCCGCAGGTGTTCGCCCACGGTGAGCAGCGGATTCAAGCGGGTCATCGGGTCTTGAAACACGAGTCCTGCCGCTTCTCCCCGCAGGTGGCGCAAGGCCCCGCGCCGCAGCCGGCGCGGATCCTGACCCGCCAGTTCCAGGGTGCCCGCGCAGGTGCTGCCCGGGGGCAAGAGGTTCAGCACGGCTCGAGCCACCGTGCTCTTCCCGCAGCCGGATGGTCCCACCAGGGCGAGGCGATCCCCCCGTTTCAGGCTGAGGTCCAGGCCATCGATGGTGGGGCTGGCGGCGCCGGGGTAGCGCACCAGCAGCTGACGCAGGACCAGCACCGGAGCGGTGTCCGCCTCCTTGGCGGGGCCCGGAGTGGCGCCAGGGGTGGGAGGGGGCGGAAGGGGGGGCGCCATGGCGGCGAGGAAACTTGCCCCAGCTTGGCCTCCCCGCGGGTGGGCTTCCTGGTTACGATGCATGCATCGTGAGGAGGTCAATGCTCAGGACCATCCCCGAACGGATCGCTCCCGAGGAGGGGGGCGCCGCGGAGGATGGGCACGGCCCTCCCGATCCCCTCAAGCCCTCTGATCCACCTCCGCAGCCACGCCGTCGGCAGATCCGTGAACCGGCCGACTACGGCGTTCAGCTTCCGGAATGGCTCAAGGAATGCGTGCGCCACGTCCCTCCCGGAACGGGTGACAGCTGCCCCACCGACACCGAGGCGCTGCTGGCCTCCGCCTTTGACTTTGCTTTTCAGCTCCATGAGGGGCAGTTTCGGGCCACAGGCGAGCCCTACATCGTGCACCCCATCGCTGTCGCTGATCTTCTGCGTGACATCGGGGCCAGCGCGGCCGTGATCGCCGCCGGTTTTCTTCACGACGTGGTGGAGGACACGGAGGTGACCCCGCTGGAGGTGGAGGAGCATTTCGGCACGGAGGTGCGGGCGTTGGTGGAGGGCGTGACCAAGTTGGGG
Source organism: Cyanobacteriota bacterium (assembly GCA_046047935.1). GTDB lineage: Bacteria > Cyanobacteriota > Cyanobacteriia > PCC-6307 > Cyanobiaceae > Cyanobium. The sequence goes on along the minus strand of JBJOHA010000084.1, from coordinate 99,384 downwards.
GGAATTCACTTCACCAATCACACCGAAGCCCAAGCGGAAAATTTGCGGCGGATGTTTTTGGCCATGGCCAGCGACATCCGGGTGGTGTTGGTGAAGCTGGCCGACCGTCTGCACAACATGCGCACCCTTGGCGCGCTCAAGCCGGAGAAACAGCAGCGCATCGCCCGTGAAACCCGCGAGATCTATGCCCCGCTGGCCAACCGCCTGGGCATCGGGCGATTCAAGTGGGAGTTGGAGGATCTGGCCTTCAAGGTGTTGGAGCCGGAGGCCTTCCGAGAGATTCAGCAGGCGGTGGCCACCAAGCGCAGTGAACGGGAAGAGCGGCTGAGAGTTACCACCGGCCTGCTGCAGGAGCGTTTGGCCGCAGTGGGTCTTGAGCCTTGCCAGGTGACTGGTCGTCCGAAGCATCTCTATGGAATTTGGAGCAAGATGCAGCGCCAGCAAAAGGCCTTTCATGAACTCTACGATATTGCCGCCGTGCGCATTCTCTGCCCTACGGTTGATAGCTGCTACCGCGCTTTGGCCGTGGTGCACGACACGTTTCGCCCCATCCCCGGACGGTTCAAGGACTACATCGGCCTGCCAAAGCCGAATGGCTACCAATCTCTCCACACCGCCGTCATTGGTCGCCATCGCCCGATCGAGGTTCAGATTCGCACCAACGAGATGCATCAGGTGGCCGAATTCGGTATTGCCGCCCATTGGAAATACAAGGAGGGAGGCTCGCCAGCCACGGGGGATGCGGAGCGGTTCAATTGGCTGCGGCAGCTCGTCGACTGGCAGAAGGATGGCGGCACGGAAGACAGCAGCGACTACCTGGCCTCGATCAAGGAGGATCTCTTCGACGAGGAGGTCTTTGTTTTCACACCAAAAGGTGATGTGGTCGGGTTGCGCAAAGGTTCAACGGCAGTTGATTTCGCTTACCGCATTCACTCCGAAGTCGGCAATCACTGCCAAGGAGTCCGGATCAATGATCGGCTCTGTCCTTTGGCCACCCAGCTGCGCAATGGCGATTTTGTTCAGGTGATCACCGCCAAAACCGCACACCCCAGCCTCGACTGGTTGAATTTTGTCGTCACACCCACCGCCCGCAATCGCATCCGATCTTGGTACAAGCGCTGCCACCGGGAAGAGAACATTCAGCGCGGCATGGAATTGCTGGAGCGGGAGCTTGGGCGCGAGGGACTCGACGCTCTGCTGCGGGGGGAGGCGATGGCTCGCGTCGCGCGTCGCTGCAACCTGCTTGGCACGGAGGATCTGCTGGCCTCCCTGGGCTTCGGTGGCGTCACTCTTCAGCAGGTCGTCAACCGCTTGCGGGAAGAGATTCGTCTGGCCGCAGCCGCCACCACCCCCCCGCCGAGCAATGAGGAGGTGGCTGCTGGCCTGGTGGCTGCCCACACCGCCGCGACGTCGCCAGCGCCGCTCTCGGGCAGCCCGATCCTGGGGCTCGAGGGTTTGGAGTATCGACTCGGGGGATGTTGCAGTCCTCTGCCCGGTGCGGCGATTGTGGGCTCGGTGGCTCTGGGCAACCACGGCATCACGATCCATCGCCAGGATTGCGGCAATCTTGGCCAGGTGCCTGCGGAGCGGCGCCTGCCGGTGCGTTGGAATCCAGCCATGGCGGAGGAGCACCGCCGCCGTTACCCCGTCCAGCTCCGCATCGAGGTGCTCGATCGGGTTGGTGTGCTGAAGGACATCCTCACCCGTCTCTCCGACCATCGCATCAATGTCAGTGATGCGCGCGTGCGCACCACCGTCGGCAAGCCGGCGCGCATCGACCTGCGCGTGGAGCTTTGCGATGACGACCAGCTGCGTGACACCGTGGATCAAATTCGCTCCATGGCGGATGTTCTCGACATCGCGCGCACGGGCAACGGTTGATCGGCCTGTCAATCTGATCCTTCCCGCTTTCGCCCAGCGATGGAAAGCAGCCTGCTGACCACCGTGTTGCTGCCCCTGGCCCTGGCGTTCATCATGCTGGGGATGGGCCTGGGTCTGCTGCCGGACGACTTCCGGCGCATTGGCCGGAATCCGAAAGCCGTCTCCCTGGGGCTTCTCAGCCAGATGGTTTTCCTGCCCTTGATTGGCGTCCTGGTCGTTGGAGTGGTTCCCATGCCCCCGGTCATCGCGACGGGCTTGATGGTGGTGGCGCTCTGCCCGGGCGGCCCCTCGTCGAATCTGATCACCTATCTGGCGAAGGGCGATGTCGCGCTCTCCGTGAGCTTGACAGCGCTCAACAGTGTGCTGGCGGTGCTGACCATTCCGTTGCTGGTCAACCTGGCTCTGCGCTGGTTGCTGGGCTCGGAAGCGGAGATTCAGCTCCCCATCGGCACCACGATGCTGCAGATCCTGCTGATCACCCTGGTGCCCACGGCGGGGGGGATGGCGATGCGTCAGCGCTGGCCCGCGAGCGCCCAGCGTCTGGAGCGCCAGGTGAGCCGTTTGGCCGCCGCTCTGCTGGCCCTGATCATTCTGGCGGTGCTGGCGCGGGAGGGCGCCAAATTGCCCGACTTCCTCTGGAAGGCTGGCGTCGGGGTGGTGCTGCTGAACGGCTTGGGAACCTTGGCGGGGTGGCAGGTCGGTCGTGGCGCGGGATTGCCACGGGCGCAACAGATCACGCTCGCCATTGAGGTGGGCATTCAGAACTGCACCCTGGCGATCGCCATCACGGCCGGGATGCTGGGCCAGCCGGAGATGGCGGTGCCTGCCGCGTTGTATGGCCTTTGGATGAATGTTGTCGGCGTAGGCGTCGTGCGGTTGGGTCGATGGGCCACTCCGCGATGGCTGGAGCGGAGTGACAACTCTGCTAGAATGAAAAGATAGTTTGCGAGCAAGCAATAAACGCAATGATCTTCTACTTGATGACGACGGCGATAACCGTACTTGCGCTGACCACAGCAGCCTTGGCTGGTGTGGTGTTTGTGTTCAGAGGGCGGATTCGCTCTCTTTGGAGAGACTTGCTCTCCATGCGGATGGACATTCAATCCTTGCGCAAAGACATCACCAGCGTCCGCAAAAGCTTGGTCATCGCCCAAGCGGGCGATCAGCTGCGACTTCCACCCCTGTTGCCCTCAGAGGATGGAGAGGAGCTCCTTCTTTATAATTTCTTTGGTAAGAAGAAAAGCGGTTTTTTTATCGAAGTTGGTGCGTACAATGGGATTGATCTGAGCAACACTTACTTTTTTGAAGCCCTTGGTTGGCATGGGCTTCTGATCGAGCCCGATCCCTCTCTCTATGCCCAGTGTCTTCGTTCCCGGCCGCATAGCAAAGTCCTCAATGTTGCCGCCTCAGATCAGCCGGGCAGCCTTCGCTTCACAACGGCGGTGGGCAGGGAGTGGCTGTCGTTCAGTGGTGAGAACAGGGAGCGTGAGCAGCGGGTGCTGGCCGAGGGAGGCCAGCTCGCTCAAAAAGATGTTCCCTGCCTGACATTGAATGCGATTCTGGCCGACTACAGGGAGCCCATTGATTTCATCAGCATTGATGTTGAAGGTCATGAACTCAGTGTCCTTTCGGGTTTTGATCTTCAGAGGTTTGCGCCGCGTGTTGTTCTGTTGGAGCAAAGTCCATCCGCACATCAAACCGTGATCGATGCCTATCTCTCGCAAAGGGGATACCGGCGGGCTGATGAACTGGGATCCAATATCTTTTATGTGGGTGAAGCCGAACAAGAGGTCTTCAGGTGGTGAGGTCTCAATCGCGCCATAACCTGGAAGGCATCTTGAGAACCCAGCTGCGGATGCGTTGCTCTGCTTCAGATGCCTCCAGGGCCATCTCCTGTTCCCCCCGCTCAAGGATGGCTCTGAGAACCGTTGTGCTGCTCCTCTCCACCGCTCTGCCCCTGGTTGCTTCCACCCCCTCCCGGGCTTTGGAGGAGGTGGTCGTGAGTCTCCCGCTGGTGGAGACAGGCCTCACGATCAAGGTCAGCGAGTTGCGCAGTCTGGAGGCGCTGCGGAGGGGGAACAGCGATCTGGCCGAACTGGACCGCGCCACGGATGGGGCCATGGGTCGGCAGGTCTGGGAGGTGTTGAACCAACCGGTGCCGCTGTCCCTCACCCGCATCGTCGATGGCTCGGTGGGTTCGCCGCTGCTGGATCAAGCCATGCTCGTGCTCTCCACCATCGGCAAAGTGGAGGGACGTCCGCCGGATCTCACCGGCGCAACGCTGCGAATGGCCCTGGACAAGGCTTCAGCGACCGGTGATCTCACCCTGCTGAACCTGATCAAGGCGCTCCCGGGTCAGCGGCTCACCCTTGATCTGACCCGGGCCAAGGACATCGCCAACCGGATGGTGGCCCAGCGGGATGAAGCGGAGCAGCTGCTGGCCCGTTTGCCCCGGGTGGCTGCACCAGCGCCGGCTCCCGGCTCGGGTGAGGCGGTGAGCAAGCGCACCACCCGGATCTCGGTGGCCCATCGCAAGCAGCCGCTGGAGCTGGTGGTGATGGCCCCTCAAAGCCGAGGGAATGGCCGTTTGGTCGTGATCTCCCATGGCCTCTGGGACGATCCGAAGAGCTTCGAGGGGTGGGGGCATCTCCTCGCCAGCTGCGGCTACACGGTCCTCCTTCCGCGTCATCCGGGGAGCGACAGCAGCCAGCAGGAGGCTGTGCTGTCCGGGGAGGCCCCTCCTCCCACTCCGGATGAGCTGGCTCTGCGACCGTTGGATGTGAAGGCGGCGATCGACCAAGTGGGACGCCTGGGGTTGAACATCCCGGTGGACACGCGGCAGGTGGTGGTGTTGGGCCATTCCTGGGGCGGCACCACCGTGCTGCAACTGGCCGGAGCCCGGCCAACCGACGCCAACCTTCGCAAGCTTTGCAACGATGTGAAGGCGCCGGATCGCAATCTCAGCTGGACGTTGCAGTGCAGCTGGATCAGCGGTGTGGGTCAGGCGGCGATCCACGATCCCCGGGTGATTGCCGCTGCGGCGGTGAGTCCTCCGGCCTCCTTGCTGTTCCCGCCTGGCTCCGGGGCAGATCTCAACGCGCGCGTGCTTCTGGTCAGTGGCAGCCGCGATTGGGTGGTGCCGCCGGATCCAGAAGCCATCGATCCGGTGCGCCATGCCGCCCGCGCGGGTCACCAACTGGTGTTGGTCCATGGCGGTGACCACTTCAACTTGCGCCCGGAGGCCCAGCCGGACGGCGGTGTCCTGGGACCTCTGCTTTTGAAGTGGACGGATGCCGCCTTCGCGGCTGGAGAGGGGGCTCGCCCCCGAGAAGGAGCGGCCCCCCTCTTGACCGGAGGAGGCTGGGGGAATGACGACTTCCCGATGGTGGACGCCACCACGGCGGTGCAGAGGCCATAGGGATGACCCGAGACATCCGCCTTGAGGCTCTCGCTCAGGAGCCGCGCATCGTGCAGCGCCGACGCAGTTTGCGGCTGAACTCCCAGGCCATGGTTGTGCCGCCAACCGCCAGGGGGCCCGGCACGGGTTCTCCAGTGAGCGGTGTTGTGCTCACTGGGGAGATGCGCGCCAGGGAGGCCTGCTCAAAGTCATAGGCGTAGCCAATCAGCTTGTCTTCTTCGTAGGCTTTCGCCAGGAAGGACAAGCCAAGAGGATTCTTGTTGTTCAAGGTTTGATACCCCGCTGGCACGATGATCGTGGGGTAACCCGCCCTGGCGCCGATCCCGGCCCCGCTGGAGCCACTGAAGAGAATCGCATCCAGATTGTTCGCGGCCATGAAGGCATCAATGCCCAGGGTTCGCGAGTTGAGGATGTCAGTGGCGCGGTCCGCTTCGTATTGAAGCGTATTGGCGCTGCCAGGGCTGAGATCAATCAAGCTGGATGCTTGGACTCGGGTCTTTCCATATTTGAAAGGTCCGTTGGGGTCGGGATTGGCCGCGTTGTCATCGATGATGAACGAGTTGACCTCATCGCTGTCTTGAATGGTCGCGGCAGGGCCAAGGCTGGCGAGATAAGCATTGAGATCCCGCTTGAATTCATAGGTCAAGACCGAGCTGCTGTTTGTGGGGGGCGTGAAGGGGATTTTCAACACGGTGGCCCCTTCAGCGCGCAATACATCCAGGGCCTGGTTGAAGATGGCCAGTTGTTCCGCTCCGCTGGCCGTGCCGGGATTCGGCTCGGCGTAGTAACCCAGTCTGGCGCCCTGCAGGGCATCGAGTTGGAGACAGGGGGTGCAATCGCTTTTGGCTTTGCCGACGCTCTCGGAGGGTTGGGGATCTTTGGGATCCTCACCGGTCAGGGCTCCGAGGAGGATGGCGGCATCGGTCACCGAGCGCGTCATGGGCCCGGCGGTGTCTTGGCTGGCGGCGATGGGGATGATGCCATCCCGACTCCAGAGGCCAACGGTTGACTTGATTCCTACCAGGGAGTTTTGGTTGGAGGGGCTGAGGATGGATCCCGAGGTTTCCGTGCCGATGGCTATGGTGGCAAGGTTGGCTGCCATTGCCGCACCGGAGCCAGCACTGGAGCCTCCAGGAGTGAGCACAGGGCGTCCATCTCCACCCGGGAGCGGGACTGGATTATAAGGATTGCATGTATAGCCATTGAGCGAGCTGTATCCCGCTGGCATCCCATTGGTGAGATAGTTGGAAATTCCGTCAGCGATGTTTTGCCGAGAATGATGGTGCCGGCGTCCAGCAACTTCTGGGCGATCGTGGCGTTGTCAGGAGGCAGGGAGCCCGCCAGGCCAAGGAAACCAGCGGTGGTGGGCAAGAAGCTGGCGTCGATGTTGTCTTTCAACAGGACCGGAATCCCATGGAGCGCTGACCGTGGTCCTGTGGTGCCGCGCTCGAGATCAAGAGCGCCCGCTTGAGCGAGGGCGTTGGGATTCAAAGAGATGATGGAGTTGAGATTCAATCCGCCCGGGCCGTCATAGGCCGCGATTCGCTTCAGGTAAAGCTGCACCAGCTCTGCGGAGGTCAACACTCCAGTATCAAAGTCGCTGTTGATGCTGGGGATGGTGGCTTGCTCCAGGGAAAATGGCATCGCCCGAGAGGCTGCTGGAGCCAGAAGCGGGGAGGCCAGTCCAACGACTTGCTCGTGCGGCCGTATCCATGCCCACTCTTTCCATTGTTGATCTGCAAATCAGAACGCGCGGCGCCATGGCGGCTCATCTGTTCTCCGCAGCCGTGGCTGTCGTCAAAGAGTGGGCAGCGCTCGGCCTGGCACCACCACCAGCCCTGTGGAGGGCTCCCCATAGGTCTGGCAGTCTTCGCCGCGGCTGGCCTGATGCGCCACCAGAGCGCAAAGGGCCGCATCGATCCAGTCGATGCGGGTGAAGGGCGTGGGATCCAGGCCGAGCTGGATCAGCAGCTCCCGTCGTTGGGGATGCTTTTTGGCCGCATTGGCATTGCCGCCGCGCCAATGCCAGGTGATCGCATGGGGGAAGGTCTCGAAGCAGGCCGGACCGTTGATGGGCAGCGCGCCCAGCAAGGGATGGGTGGCTTCCAGGGCCTGGAACAGGGCTTCACCCCGAAGCATCCAGCCGAAGTAATCCGTGGGGTGGGCGATGGCCTGGGCGCGGGTGGGGGAGGTGAAACAGCGAATGCCTTGTCTCAGCAGGTCACGCTCGCAGGGGCGCGGCTTGCCATCGCCGCTCCAGCGGCAGGGCGCGTCGATGGCAATCACGATCGCCTTCATCACTCCGTGACACCAGCGGCAGAGGTGCTCCACGTCTCGGCTGGCCAGCTGGCCGGCGTAGGCGCCGTCACGCAGCGCCACTGCATGGAACCCTTTGCGTCGCCCGCCCACATCAATGCCAATGGTGACCAGGGGCGGGGCGAGGGAAGGGGATGACCCTCTGGTTGGCTCCATGAACGCGTTCGGCAGCGCCTGTGTGTGCTTCGCCGAAGAGGCTGGGCACCTGGCCATCCTCGCGGAGATCAGGACGAGTTGGCAGGCGCTGGTGGGTGGGCGGCACGAACAAACCTGAGGACGCCTGCTTCATCGCGACCCCGGAGGCCTCTGTCCTGGCGGGGGCGATGTCGATGTCGATGTCGATGGTGAGGGCGAGGGCGAGGGCGAGGGCGGGGGCGTCCACTGCGGGGAACAGGACACCCATCCCTCCCGCCGCAGGTCCCGCCACAGATCCCGGGCGTCCTTCCGGCTCAACTCCTGGCGGTGCTTGAGCAGCGGCGCGGCTTGACCAGGGATCCATTCGCCGCTGGTCACCTCCAGCGATTGGCGCCAGCGGTCCCAGCGGGCGGGACGGAAATGCAACACGCGGCCTCCTTTGCTGATCCAGGCCTCCGCAGGGGGAGGCAGGGCGTTGTTCACCTTTCTTCATGCCACCTCCGGAGCCCAGCCCCGTTCACGGTGAAGATCGTCCGTCCAGCTGGAGCAGCGGTGGGTGATGTGTTGCCCGTGGGCAATCAACCCCTGGCGCAGCTGGCAGGTGAGCAAGGGAACGCAATGGGGCCCTGCATGGTGGCGAAACCAGTGGCAGGTGAGGCAGACCTTGTGCGTGAGGCTGGCGCGCAGCACCGGCTGGTCGAGATAGGGCCAGTCTTCGATCGGCTCAAGGGGGGCGGAGCCGGGAGAAATGGCGCGGGGGGAGGGGGCGGCCATGGACATTGAGAAGACGTACGCATGTACTAGCACGTGTTCCGGTGTCCTGGCGCCCGCGTCCCTGGTGGACCCCCTGCTTCTCAGGCCAAGGCGGGCACCGGCCCGTTGAGATGGGCCTCGGCTTCCGCAGGTTGGAAGCGCAGGCGCTCGTTGCGCACATCCACCGCGATCGTCGCGCCAGGGGCGAAGGTGCCTGCCAGGATCGCCTTGGCGATGGGCGTTTCCAGCTCTCGCTGGATGGCGCGCTTGAGGGGGCGGGCGCCGTACACCGGGTCGTAGCCGACACCGGCCAGCCAGTCGAGCGCCTCGCCATCCAGCCGCAGGCCCAGCTTCTTCTCCTCCAGCCGCTGCGTCAACCGTTTCACTTGCAGCTCCACGATCTGGCGCAGCTCTTCCGCTTTCAAGCTGTGGAAGATGATCGTCTCATCAAGGCGGTTGAGAAATTCCGGTCGGAAGTGGGCCCGGAGGGCCTCGTTCACCCGCTTCTCCATCTCGGCGTGCCGCCCTGGATCACCGGCCAGATCAAGAATGGAGGCGCTGCCGATGTTGCTCGTGAGGATCAACACCGTGTTGGTGAAATCCACCGTGCGGCCCTGGCCATCGGTCACGCGACCATCATCCAGGATCTGCAGCATCACATTGAAGACATCGGGGTGGGCTTTTTCCACCTCATCGAAGAGGATCACCGCGTAGGGACGACGCCGAACCGCTTCGGTGAGTTGACCGCCTTCTTCGTATCCCACGTAGCCCGGCGGCGCTCCGATCAGACGGCTGACGGCATGCTTCTCCATGTACTCGCTCATGTCGATGCGCACCATCGCCTCTTCGGAATCGAAGAGCTGAGCAGCCAGCGCCTTGCTGAGCTCCGTCTTGCCCACGCCTGTGGGGCCCAGGAAGAGGAAGCTGGCGATGGGACGGTTGGGATCGCTCAAGCCCGCTCGCGATCGCTGGATGGCGTCCGCCACGGCTGTGACGGCCTGTTGCTGGCCAATCACCCGCTGATGGAGCTCATCCTCCAGGTGGAGCAGTTTCTCCATCTCGCTCTGCACGAGCTTGCTCACCGGAATGCCGGTCCACTTGGCGATCACCTCGGCGATGTCATCTTCGGTGACCTCTTCCCGCAGCAAGGTTTTGCTGCCCTGACCACTGTTGAGATCCGCCTCTTTGGCCGCCAACTTGCGATTCAATTCGCCCAGGGTTCCATATTCCAGCTCGGCGGCTTTGTTGAGGTCGTAACTCCGCTTGGCCTGCTCGATCTGCAGCTGCACCTGTTCGATCTCCTCCTTGATCGCACCCAGCTCGTCAATGGCGCCCTTCTCCTTCTGCCACTGGGCGTTGAGGGCGCTCTGCTGCTCGCCCAGCTCGGCCAGCTCCTTCTCCAAGCGCTCCAGACGGTCTTTGCTGGCCACATCGGATTCGCGACCCAGCGACAGCTTTTCCATCTCCAGCTGCAGGATGCGCCGATCCAGCTCGTCAATTTCCTCGGGCTTGGAGGTGATCTCCATCTTCAGCCGGGCGGCAGCCTCATCCATGAGGTCGATGGCTTTGTCCGGAAGAAAGCGATCGGCGATGTAGCGGCTGGAGAGCACTGCGGAGGCGACGATCGCGTTGTCGGCGATGCGCACGCCATGGTGCACTTCATAGCGTTCTTTCAGGCCCCGCAGGATGGAAATCGTGTCCTCCACCGTGGGCTGATCCACGAACACCTGCTGGAAGCGTCGCTCGAGGGCGGGGTCTTTTTCGATGTGTTGGCGGTGTTCATCGAGGGTGGTGGCGCCGATGCAGCGCAATTCGCCCCGCGCCAGCATGGGCTTGAGCAGGTTGCTGGCATCCATGGCGCCGCCCGTGGCCCCAGCGCCGACCACCGTATGAATTTCATCAATGAACAGCACGATCTGTCCTTCCGAGGCCGTCACCTCTTTGAGCACAGCTTTGAGCCGTTCCTCAAACTCTCCGCGATACTTGGCGCCAGCGATCAAGGCCCCCATGTCAAGGGCGATCAGCTGACGATTTTGCAGAGCCTGTGGCACGTCGCCATTGACGATGCGTTGGGCCAGACCCTCAACGATCGCGGTCTTTCCCACGCCGGGCTCCCCGATCAACACCGGATTGTTTTTGGTGCGGCGGCTCAATATCTGAATGGTGCGGCGGATTTCCTCATCGCGACCGATCACTGGATCCAGCTTTCCCTCCCTGGCGGCGGCAGTGAGATCGCGACCGTATTTCTCCAGGGATTCATACGTGCCCTCTGGATTTTGGTCCGTCACCTTCTGGTTGCCGCGCACGCTCACAACCGCCTGCTTGAGTGTTTCAGCCGTGCCACCGCACTGGCTGAGCAGCTGCCGGCCGCAGCGCTCATCACTGGCCAGGGCCAGCAGCAGATGCTCGATCGAGATGTAGCTGTCCGCAAACGCTGTTTTCTGGGCCTCGGCCTGATCCAGCACGGTGTTGAGGCTCTTGCCCAGATAGATGTTGTCTGGCGCGGCGTTCAGGCTCGGCTGGCTGGCGATGAAGGCCTCGATCTTCTGGCTCAGGGTGCCCACATTCACTCCCCCCTTCTCCAGGATCCGGTTGGCCAGACCCTCCTGGGCGAGCAAGGCGGCGAAAAGATGTTCGCTTTCCATCTGTTGCTGCCGTTTTTGCTGGGCCAATTGCTGGGCGGCAACGACAGCGGCCCAGGCCTTTTCTGTGAACAGTTCGGCGGTGGGATGCATGGTGAACGGGGATGGCGAATGAATTGACCGTATGGCCGATCCTGGGGTCCGTCAGGGGTGAGGGCCGAACCGTTGGATTCGGCCCTCACCCCTGCGGGGGGGCGCTCCTGCTCAGATTGGCGTGAAAACCGGCCTGTGACGGCGAACCTCCGTGAATTGTGACGCGCCGCCGGAGGGCGTCAGAACGCTCCTGGCCAGAGGACGAGGCGCGCTGCAGGATGGCTTCAGTTGTTTCTTCAGGGCCGATGCGCCGACGTCCCACCCGCTTCCTCCTTCTGGCTGGCCTGCTGGCGCTTGGCGTGCTGCCCGGTCTCCGCCCGGCGGCGGCCTTCCCTCGGGGGGGTGGCTTTCACTTTGGCGGCGCGGGTTATGACGGTCGTGGCGGCCTGCAGAATTGGCAGAGGGGCTATCAGGGCTATCACCCCACTTTCGGGCCAGACAGCCGTCCGTCCTGGCAGGACAAGGGGGCTTGGCAGGACAACGGGGACTGGAAGGACGGCGACTCCTGGAGCAATAAGGCAAAAGACAATTTCTCGGACGACACCTTCCAGAAACAAGTCAATGTCAATAACAATTTCTACAATCGCAACGTCAACGGTTGGAACGCGAACTGGGCCCGCGGAGGCTATTGGACCAATCGTCCCTGGAGCGCCGGTTGGTATGCCTGGACGCCGGCCACCTGGGGTTGGTGGGGGTGGAACAGCGCGGGCTGGGGACTCGCCGCTGGCCTGGCCACCACAGCGGCGATCACCGAACTGGTGAACACCGCCGCCAATGCCCAGCAGACGGTGATTGTGGTTCCGGGGAGCAGCTACGTGCTCAATTACGCCTCCGTTGAAGCGGTTGGGCTCTATGGCGTGAGCTTTTCCTACGCCTTGGGCAAAGGCGCCAACCTCATGGGGGCAGCCAATTGCCAGGCGGGCCTGCTCGATGGACAGGTGCCCGCCACCGCTGCCCAGGCTCAGCTGCTCAACGCGGTCTGTCAGGTGGCCTACGGCAAGGGGAGCTGAAGCCACCTCACCAGCCGATGCGCTGCACGACATCGGAAACCTGAAGGTTTCGCCAAAGTGTCGGTCACGTGCCTTCCCTTGGTCGTGCCCAGCCCATCACCGGTGGCCCTGCGCTGGGGGGCCGCTCTGCTGACCACGGTCTTGGGGGCCCGTTATCTGAGCTGGCGCCTCACCAGCACCCTCAACCTGAGTTCTGCGCTGGCGACAGGGTTGAGCGTGCTGCTGTTGGCCGCCGAGCTTCTGCTTCTGAGCCACGGCTTCCTCCAGGTTGGGCTGAATTGTTCGGGGGGCGGCGATGAAGGGGAGGCGATCGCTCCCGCCGCGGCTCGCTGGGTCTCCGATCGCTGGACCTCCCCCGAGCGCCTTCCCTCGGTGGCGATCCTGGTGCCCACCCTCGGGGAACCAGTCTCGTTGGTTGAGCGTTGCCTGCGGGGTTGTCTGGCGATCGACTATCCCCGTCATCAGGTGTGGCTCTTGGACGACAGCGGACGGGAGGAGTTGCGGCTGCTGTGTGTCCAACTCGGTTGTCGCTACCTGGCCCGCGGCGACAATCGCCACGCCAAGGCTGGCAATCTGAACCATGGGCTGGCGAGGGTTCAGGCCGACCTCATCGCTGTGTTCGATGCGGATGTTGTTCCATTGCGCAACTTTCTCCTGCGCACGGTGGGAGTGTTCGCCGATCCCTCCGTCGCCTTCGTGCAGACCCCACAGACTTACATGACCGCCGATCCAGTGATGCGCAACCTGCGGCTGGAGCGATGGTTGATGGCCGATGAGGAATCCTTCTACCGCTGGATTCAACCCACCCGTCAGCGCCTGGGCGCCGTGGTTTGCGCGGGCACGTCGTTCGTGATGCGCCGTCAGGCCGTCTTGGCGGTCGGAGGCTTTGAAACCGGCACCACCTCCGAGGACCTGGCCACGGGCGTGCGCCTTGTGGCTGCGGGGCTGCGGGGGGTCTATGTGCCGGAAAAGTTGAGCGCGGGGCTGGCGCCATTCACGATCGAATCCCTGGTGATCCAGCGCTGTCGCTGGGCCAGTGGCACGCTGCAGATCCTTCGCACCGGCGCCAACCCTCTCACCATCGACGGCCTGACCCCCCTGCAACGCCTGGCTTATCTGGAGGGCATTGCGCACTGGTTGCTGGTGTTTCCACTCTTTGTGCTCGCTCTCGCTCCCCTCACCCTCGCTCTGGCTGACCTGGCGCCTCTGCGCGTGCGGCCTGAAGAGCTGTTGCGGGTGGCCCTGCCCTTTCAGATCAGCCAGCTGCTGCTGATTCGCTGGCTCAGCGAGCAATCCCGCAGCGCGTTGATGCCCGAGCTCTACCGCTGGGTGTTGGCTTTTCCCTTGGCCCTCACCCTCGTCGGCACGTTGAGCGGGCGCCCGCAGCCCTTCCGCGTCACGCCGAAAGCCCAACCCGGTCGTTCGCTCAAAGCCCCCAGCGGCCGCCTCGTGGCGCCACTGCTGGCGTTGCTCACGGTGCAGGTCTTGGCCGTGGCGCGCCTGCTCCCGCTCCTGGTGGGGGATTGGCTGGGATGGGCCAACCTCTCGGATGGACGCGGAGCGCTGGTGGCGCTGGGCTTGGCCTGGGCTCTGGTCAATGGTTTGTTGATCCTGGCGGCCTGCCGCGCCTGCTGGGATCGTCCCCGGGAGGATGCGGTGCCCTGGTTCGCTCCGGTGCTCGTGGGCTGGCTGGCGGAGGGGGCGGGGCACCAGCCTCTGGACGTGTGCGCGATCAGCGAGGTGGGGTGCGAGGTGCGGCTGCGGCTGGCGCGGAAGGGGAGCGATCAGCGATGGAGGGAAGGGGCGACTCCGCAAGTGTTGCGGCTGGATCATCCTCTGCTCGGATGCGACCCCTGGCCCGTGCGGTGCGTGTGCCAGGCGACGAGGAGGGGATGGGGCGGCTCGGGTCGGACGGAGTGGAGGCTGGGGTTCCGTTGGGGCGCCCTCTCCCCCGCCCAGGAGGAGCGGCTGCGAACCTTCCTCTATCGCCGCCCGGGCCTCTGGCCAACCCTGCCCGCTCCGTGGGACCCCTTGGCCTTGCTGGTGGTGGGTCGTCGGTTGGTCGAGCGGATCCAGCCGGAGACCTGGTTCTCGCGCAGCCTGATGCCCATCCGCTGAGGGCTGATCCCAGTGGCGGCGGCGCCGTTTCCGCCGGGCCCCATCGCCTCAAGGAGGCCATGCACCGCTCACACGTCCGGCCGCCACCTCCAGGCCTTGTTGGAGGCTTGGGTGTTGGAAGCTTTGGTTGACTGGAGGTCCAGCCCATCTCGGAGATTCCCTTGACGTGTCTTTGCCGCGATGGGGAGGGGCCACAGATCACTGGCGACGACCTGGTGGCGCAGGCTGTGGCCGTTGCGGTCAATACGGCCGTGGCTCCGCCGCAGTCCTCGTCAAGATTCGATCAGATTCGCTCCGCTTTTGCTTGTGCGCTGCACATGCACCAACCCACCATTCCCGCTGGCCGCAATGGCGAACTGATCTCGCATCTCCAGTACATGTTTGAGCACCCTGGTGAGGGTGACAACCACAATGCGGCTGCCTTTGCCGACTGTTATCAGCGCATGGCAGTGCTCATCCCCCAGTTGATCCAAGAGGGTTGTGATCCGAGGATCATGCTTGATTATTCAGGTAACTTGTTATGGGGTTTCCAACAGATGGGTCGTCAGGATATTTTGGATGCCTTGCACTCTCTGACCTGCGATCCCCAGCTTCTATCCCATGTGGAATGGTTGGGCACCTTCTGGAGCCATGCTGTCGCTCCCTCGACTCCCATTCCAGATCTGAAGCTGCAATTAATGGCATGGCGACATCATTTTTCCTCCTTGTTTGGTCGCGAAGCGTTGCAACGCGTGCAGGGCTTTTCCTTGCCTGAAATGCATTTGCCCAATCACCCGGACACGCTCTATGAACTGGTCAAGTCTCTGCGTGAATGTGGTTATCATTGGCTGCTTGTTCAGGAAGACAGCGTCGAAACCTTGGACGGTGAGAGCCTGCCTGCGGAACAGAAGTGGATCCCCAACCAACTTGTGGCGCGCAATTCCCGTGGCGACAGCCAAACGATTCTGGCCTTGATCAAAACCCAGGGATCCGATACAAAGCTGGTGGGTCAAATGCAACCCTATTATGAAGCCTTGGGATTGGACAGGCAAACCATCGCCGGCCAAGAAGTTCCAGCATTGGTGTCGCAAATTGCTGATGGGGAGAATGGTGGCGTGATGATGAACGAATTCCCCGCCGCCTTCCGCCAGGCTCATCAGCGTGTTGCCGCTGCGGGCCCCAGGGCCGAAACGGTGGCGATGAATGGCAGTGAATATTTGAACCTGTTGGCGGCCCGTGGTCTGCGAGACGAGGACTATCCCAAAATTCAGGCGATTCATCAACACACACTCTGGAGCGCTGTCGGCTCAGATTCGAACCCTGAACGGGTGGAGGACGCCATCGCTCACCTCAAGGCCACAGACCCCCAGCTGTCCATGACAGGGGCGTCATGGACCAACAATCTCAGTTGGGTGGAGGGCTACAACAACGTTCTCGAACCGATGCAGGAGCTCAGCGTTCGATTTCACCAGACCTTTGACAGCCTCGTGGCCAGCGATCCCGCTGTGACCCGCGACAAGTCTTACCAAGAGGCCCTGCTCGCTCTTCTGTTGCTGGAAACCAGTTGTTTTCGTTATTGGGGTCAAGGACGCTGGACCGACTATGCCCGTGAGATCCATCGGCGCGGGACAGCCTCCCTCGATGCCTGTGCCGCCAACCCTTGACCCCGCCACTTTCGTTCCAGGGCTGCCTTAAGCTCCTGCAATGGCTGCCCTAAGGGCAAAGAGCAGGGTTTTGCGCATCACGCAAGATGCGTCCGATCGTTGCATTCGGAGCTGAGGCCCCGTTCGAGATGGCGCTGAAATAGCGCGGTCCCGTCTCGGTGACCAGCAAGCCACTGATCGAGCGCACCCCGGTGAGGGTTCCCGTTTTCGCATAGACCCGCCCCGCGAGCGGCGTGCCCGCGAAGAGATTCTTGAGGGTGCCACGGCGGCCGGCAATCGCCATGGAACTCACGTAAGCCCGGCCATAGGGATGTTGATCCATGCGCAGCAACAGGGCGGTGAGAAAGCGGCTGGTGGCGCGATTGGCCCGATCCAGACCGCTGCCGTCGGCCATCCGCACGCCTTCGAGGGGGAGCCCCTGCTGGCCCAGCCAGACGGTTCCCCGTCGCGCCGCCTCGGCCAGATTCCAAGTGCCGGCTCCGGAGCGCAGCAAAACCTCGGCGGTGAAGTTGTGGCTGTCGCTGTTGGCCAGGCTCAAGAGACCCTGCATGGAGGTGGAGGGTTCCTCGTGGAGCAACACGGCGTCGGCGGGCAGGGCTTGATCTGCGGACACCACTTGCATCTGGATGTCGCCTCCCTGTTGATTGGCCGTGCGGCGCAGCAGGGCTTGCAACCTTGACACAGGATTGCGCACAGCATCATCGATGGCATTGCTGGTGACCGCCAGCCGCGTGATCGGCGCTCCATACCATTGGGCGCGATCGGCGTAGTGCCATCCCTGAGGCCACCAGCTCTGCTGCGGCACCTCAGCCACCTGCAGGCGGACGGTCGTGCCGCTCGGACCCGCAGACCCGCCCGAACGGAGGGCGAGCTGGGTGAAGCGCTGCAGCTGCGGCAACGCCAGGTCGGGATCCCCCTCTCCTGTCAAACGCAGGGTGCCATCGGCGAGGCGCCATAGCTGCGTGTTCAAACGAAAATCGGGTCCCAGGCGGTCGAGGGCGAAGGCTGTGCTCACCAGCTTCTGGTTGGAGGCGGGCACCCGGGGTCGGGTGCCGTTCACATCCGCCAGCAAGCGTCCGCTGGCATCGGCGATGCTGACGCTCCACACCTGCCGCTCCCCCGCCAGTTGGGTGGCCAGTCGTTGCTGCAGAGCCGGACAGCTGGGCTCGCTTCCCAGGGTGGGGACGGCCAGGGCGGGGGCGAGCGGGGGTAGGGGCATCACCGGCACCAGCCGTCGACCCCCCTGAAGCGGACTCAGGGCCGGGGGGGCGGCCAAGGCGCCACCAGCGGCAACGACGGGGACCAGCAGCGTGAGGGCAACCCCGCTGGAGAGGGCGAATCGGTTCAAGAGGGCGTTGCGATGGAGAGGAGGCAACAGGAGATCAGGGGACGGTCTCATCTCAGGACTGGCCTCCCACAACGAGGTTGGTGACATTGCCGCCGAAGCGATAATTGGATCCCTCCAGTTCCACCGGGGCGCCAATCTTCAGGGTCTGATTGCCGAGCACAACGCCGCCACCCCCCTTCTGGCCCTCCCCTTCAAGAATGAAGCGGGCGTCAAAGGTGCCGAAGGTTTTTTGGTTGGGGTCGGGGGTGGACACCAACTTGCCATCGGGAGTGAGGATGGTCAGTCGCCGTGACAGTGGCTCCAACCGGGCGATCTTCACCTTGCCGTGAGGGGCGTTGCGGATCACGATCGACACATGCCCCTCCGCTTCGATGGCGCGGATGAGGGCCGCGCTGTCTGCGGCGGGCTGCCCGCGCACATCCACTGAAACGGTGACGGGGACGACCCCACCGGTGGCCTTGTCCACAGCGTTCGAGAGCTTCGGGCTCCAGATCAGGCCAGCGGCCGCCAACAGAACCGCCCCTCCCGCCGCGAGGTCAATCAGAGACCAGCGTTTGGAGGCCTGAGTCGAGGGAGTGCGGGATTCGCGGGCCATGGGTGGATCTCGGTCGGCGAAGTTTAAGGGGGGTCGCGACAAGAGACCAGCCGGTGGCCTGTGGAATCATCGGATTGGCAGCGGACCCTCCGCCCCCATGGGTCGCGGATCAGCGCTGCAGGGTGTCGATGAGCGTCCCGAGGGAGCGCAACGGATCGCCCAATCCGCCGCCACTCTCCCCGATCAAAGCCGTGTCTTGCTCTTCCGCAGTGGGTTTTTGGGGGAAGCGGGCCGCCAAGCGGAAGCCATCGGCATCGAGGCGATACAGCTCCCAATCGTCGGGGTGGGCCCGTCGGAGGGCGGCGTTGGCAAAGGGTTGCAAAAAATAGGCCGCTTGCCATTGGGCCAGGAAGCCCTTGCGCCGTGCCCGCGCCACGCTGCCGATTCCCACCGCTCCATCCTCCAAAGTCGGGTTGAGGAGCACGACGGGCCCCGCGTGGGTCGTGCAGACCGCTTCCACCAAGGCGTAATCAGAGGGGCTGGGCGCCACGAGCAGAAGCGTCTCAGAGCTGTGGCCTTCCCTCTCGGCGGCCAAGGCCTCCCCCTCCCCCTCCCCCTCCCCCTCCCCCTCCAAGGCTGAGGTCTGGCGGCGGTGCTGGTCGCTGAGGCTGAGGATCAGAGGAGCCAAGGCCCCCCCGTCGCGTCGGGCGAGGGCGGTGGCGCCGGCGTCTGAGAACACCAGTTTGAGGTCGGGTGTCCGCTCCAGCAGCCGCGCCGCCAGCCGCAGCGCCAGGGGCAGCACCTTCAGACCCTCAAAGCGCAGGTCGACGGTCCAGCGACGGGGGGAGCCACCCGCCAAGGCGGATTGAAGAGCCTGCAGGGCTTGCGACTCCGCCTGGCGCAGATCGGAAGGGAGCATGGGACCTGACACGTTGGCATGACCCTAACGATTGCTGGCGGCCTCCACCTCGGCGATGGCTGTGGCGATGGCCGCCGGCACCTCCGCCAGATCGGCTTCCCGCAGCCAGGGTCCCACGCTCAACCGCAGGCCGGCGGCGGCTTCGTCAGGAGGAAAGCCCATCGCCAGCAGCACCCGACTGGCGCCTGGCGCCCCCCCGGACCCTCCCCGGGCGGAGCAGGCCGAGCCGCTGCCACAGGCCACGCCGCGCCGGGCCAGGGCCCGCACGAGGGCGCGGCCGGAGAGGGGCCGCCCATCCCGGCCGCGCACGAGCAGGCTGAGGTGATGGGGTAGCCGGGACCGGCGCTCCGCTGGATCCGGTCCGAGGAGCGCCAAGCCGGGTTGGTCACGCAAGCTGTGCCAGAGCGCATCCCGCAGGTGGGCCACGGGATCGAGGCCCTCGTGACTCTCCAGGCGCCTTTGGCACAGCCGAAGGGCCGCGCTGAAGCCAGCAATCAGGGGAACGGCCTCGGTGCCACCGCGCCGTCCCCCCTCCTGGGCGCCGCCCAGGAGGGGTTCGAACGGGAGCCCCCGGCGAACGAGCAGCAGGCCGATGCCCCTTGGACCTTGAAGCTTGTGGGCGGCGCCGCTGAGGAGATCCACCGGCAGCTGGCTCCAGTCGATCGGCAGGTGGCCCAGAACCTGAACCGCATCCGCATGCAACGGCAGGCCCCGCTCCCGGCAGAGGGCGCCAAGCGTCGCGAGCGGTTGCAGGCTGCCCACCTCGCTTTGGCCCCAGATCACCGACACCAGCCGCGTGGGGGGGGCGAGCAGGGGGGCAAGGGCCTCAAGTCGCAGCAGACCCAGGCCATCGACCGGCAGCCGCGCGACGGTCCAGCCGCGCTGGCGGAGCACGGCGGCTGCGGCTTCGGTGGCGGGATGTTCCACGGCGCTGATCACCAGGCGACCGGGGGGAAGGGTGGCCGCCGTGCCGAGCAGGGCGGTCTGGATGGCCTCAGTTCCGCCTGAGCACCAGATCACCTCCTCGGGCGTGGCCCCCAGATCCTCCGCCACCTGAGCGCGGCTGCGCTCCAGGGTGTCTGCCGCTTTCAGGCCGTAACCATGAAGGCTGGAGGGGTTGCCCCAGCTCTCTCGCCAGGCCGTCTCCATGGCGTGCCAGGCCTCCGGCGCCAGGGGGGTGGTGGCGCAGGCGTCGAGATAGAGGGGGAGCGGTGGCCGCCCTGATGGATCAGGTCCCACGTCCCCCGCCATCGGGTCGGCGGCCAAGGAGCCGATGTTCCAGAGAATCGTTGGCCAGTTGCACGAGGTCGTCGAGAGAGCGCCCCTCGAGAAGGGCGGCCACCCTGGCGCGGGCCTCGGCGCTGGGGCAGGCCTCGGGGCGTTGGCAGCCCTTGGTGCAGGCGGTGGCGCAGTCGATCGCCGCTTCCTCGGCCGTGGCGGCGGCTGTGGCGGCGGCCGTGGCGGGGGAGGGCGACAGGGTGGGCGGCGCCAGCCAGCCCTCCACGGCGGAGGCGAGGTCCCCGGCCAGCCGCCCATGGAACACAGGTTCGGCGGGGCCGGTCATGAACACATGGCCGCTGGCCTCGTCCCAGGCAATCCAGAGCGGCCCCCCCGGGAGATCCACCCGGGCCTGGCGAGCGCAGAGGCCGAGCCGATGGCAGGCCACAAGAGTGGCGCAGGCGCCGGTGCCGCAAGCCAGGGTCACCCCGGCTCCCCTCTCCCACACCCGCAGGCGCAGATGGCCTGGATCGAGCACCTGCACCAGGTGCACGTTGGCTCGGGCCGGGAAGACCGGGTGCACCTCCAGGGCGCCGCCGATCGCCTCCAGGCTCACGGCGGCCAGATCAGCCACCGGCACGACCGCATGGGGATTGCCCATGCCCGCCGCCGCGACGGGCCAACGCCCCCCGGCAGCTTCCAGCTCCCCCTGGGGCAAGCCAGCCGGACCCGCTGGAAGGGTGGTCGGGACGGTCTCCGGCTCGAGGAAGGGTGGGCCCATGTCCACCCGCACCTGGCCATCCTCGCCCAGCTCCGGGCGCATGATTCCAGCGGCCGTCTCCACGGACCAGAGGCGGCCTGGCCGGTCTCCGTCGCGGTCGGCGAGGAAGCGGGCCAGGCAGCGGATGCCGTTGCCGCACATCTCCGCTTCGGAACCATCCGCGTTGAAGATGCGCATGCGCAGGTCGCCCTCGTTTTCCGGTGGCAGGGCGAGGATCACGCCGTCGCCGCCCACCCCGAAGCGCCGGTCGCACAGACGCTGCACCAGGTCTGGATCCACCTCAAGGGGTCCGCCAACCGGGTCACTGGAGCGATCACGCTGGTCAAACAGCAGAAAATCGTTGCCCAGACCCTGATACTTGCTGAAATCCATGGCGCTTCGAGCCCCGCGCAATCTCCCTCGATCCTATGCAGAGCTTCTTTGAGACCCGCGGCACCAAGCTGGACACCACCCTCCCCAGCGTGCGCCACATCCAGGAGCTGATTCGCACCCGCACCGTGGTGAGCCTCAGCCTGGTGAGCGGCCAGGAGGTGGAGGGCGTGATCAAGTGGCAGGACATGCATTTTCTCGCTCTGCGGCAGAGCGCGACCCAGCCCCTGGTCATGATCAACCGGGAAGCGATTTCGATCCTGCGGGCCTTGATCTGAGGTGTCTTGGCCGGGGGCGTGCGTGTGGCACCATCGGGGGGCCGGGCGCTTCCCGCCCCCTGTCTGTCGCCACCGTGTCCGATCCCTCCCGCTACCAGCCCCAGGAGATCGAGAAGCGCTGGCAAGCCATCTGGCGTGAACGGCAGCTCGATCGCACTCCCGAGCCCCGCGACAGTGAACGCGACAGTGGAAGCAGGGGCCAGGAGGGGGAGGCGGAGCCCTTCTATGCCCTCTCCATGTTTCCCTATCCCTCGGGGACGCTGCACATGGGCCATGTGCGCAACTACGTCATCACCGATGTGGTGGCGCGCCATCAGCGGATGCGCGGTCGACGGGTGCTCCACCCGATGGGCTGGGATGCCTTCGGATTGCCGGCGGAAAATGCGGCCATCGAGCGAGGTGTCGATCCCTCCGAGTGGACCCGGCGCAACATCGCCCAGATGCGCGCTCAGCTGGAACGCCTTGGCTTGTCGATCGATTGGTCACGGGAGGTGACCACCTGCCAGCCCGACTACTACCGCTGGACCCAGTGGCTGTTCCTGCAGTTCTGGGAGGCAGGCCTGGCCTACAGGAAGGAGGCCACCGTGAACTGGGATCCGGTGGATGAAACGGTTCTTGCCAATGAACAGGTCGATGGGGAGGGGCGTTCGTGGCGATCCGGAGCGCTGGTGGAAAAACGCAAACTGCGCCAGTGGTTTTTGCGAATCACGGCCTATGCCGATCAGTTGCTGGCCGATCTCGATCAATTGACGCTCTGGCCGGAGCGGGTGCGCACCATGCAGGCCAACTGGATCGGGCGCTCCACAGGCGCTGAGCTCGACTTCCCCGTGCTGGATGGTGACGGGAAGGAGACGGGCACGTCCATCCGCGTGTTCACCACCCGCCCGGACACGCTGTTTGGCGCCACGTATCTCGTGCTCGCGCCGGAGCACCCGCTCGTGCCTTCCCTGACCAGCGCGGACCAGCAACTGGCTGTGCTGGCCTTCCAGGATCGCGTGGCGGGCGAAAGCGAGCAGGAGCGCACCGATGAGGAGCGGCCCAAGCGGGGCGTGCCGATCGGAGCCCAGGTGCGCCATCCCGCCAGCGGAGAGCCCATTCCCTTGTGGATTGCCGATTACGTTCTGGCCGACTACGGCAGCGGTGCTGTGATGGGGGTGCCAGCCCATGACCAGCGGGATTTTCTTTTCGCCCGTCAGCACGATCTCCCCATCCGCCAGGTGATCGTGCCCGAGGGGGCCGATCCGGCGGCATTCGCCGGGACCCCCTGGACCGAGCCCGGCGTGTTGATCCATTCCGGCCCCTATGACGGTCTGCCCTCCACGGTGGCCAAGGAGACAATCGTGGCTGCCGCCGCGGCGGGAGGTTGGGGGGCCCCCCGCGTGCAATATCGCCTTCGCGACTGGTTGATTTCCCGTCAACGCTATTGGGGCTGCCCGATCCCGATGGTGCGCTGCCCCGACTGCGGTGATGTGCCGGTGCCTGAAGAGCAGTTGCCGGTGGTGCTCCCCTCCTCCCTTTCCCTGGATGGACGGGGGGGATCTCCTCTCAGCCAACAGGAGGATTGGCTCACGGTGTCCTGTCCCCGTTGCGGCAGGCCAGCCCGCCGCGAAACCGACACGATGGACACGTTCATGTGCTCCAGCTGGTATTTCCTTCGTTATGCGGACCCTCGCAACACATCCCTGCCCTTTGCCAGGGATGCGGTGGATCAATGGCTGCCGGTGGATCAATACGTCGGTGGCATTGAACATGCCATCCTGCATTTGCTCTATTCTCGTTTCTTTACAAAAGTATTGAGAGACCGCGGCCTGTTGAGTTTCAATGAGCCGTTCACGCGCCTTCTGACGCAAGGCATGGTTCAGGGGATCACCTATCGCAATCCCTCCACGGGCAAATACATTTCTCCCGAGGATGTCGCTGATGTGAATGACCCGCGCGATCCAATCAGCGGAGAGGTGCTGCAGGTCAGTTTCGACAAGATGTCGAAGTCAAAATACAATGGTGTTGATCCCACGGCTGTCATCGATCGCTATGGCGCCGACACGGCGCGTTTATTCATCCTGTTCAAGGCGCCGCCCGAGAAGGATCTGGAGTGGGATGAAGCGGACGTGGAAGGGCAGTTTCGCTTCCTGCAACGTCTTTGGCGGTTGGTGGAGGGCGCTCGCGAGCAGGGGATCCCCTTGGGTTCCAGCGCAGCTGCCCCTCCAGAGCTGCCAAGTCCCACGGAGCGTGATCTTCGGCGCGCCGTGCATAGCGCCATTCAAAACATCAGCGGTGATTTGCAGGGAGATTTGCAACTCAACACGGCAGTTTCCGAGTTGATGAAGCTCAGCAATGCCATGACAGCCTTGCTTCCCCAGGTGCGCCCGGAGGTGGCCGGGGAGGCTGTGGCGACGCTGGTGCTCCTGCTGGCTCCCTTTGCCCCCCACCTGGCGGAAGAGCTTTGGCATCGCCTCACGGAGTCCTCCGTCAGCGTGCATCTGCAACGTTGGCCCCAGCTGGATCCCTCAGCTCTGAGCCGGGACACGATCCCGCTGGTCATCCAGGTGAAGGGAAAGGTGCGGGGCCATCTGGACGTGCCCGCCGATGCGGATGTCGCCACGCTCGAACGGATGGCCCTGGACAGCGAGGTTGCTGCCCGCTGGCTGGACGGTCAAGCGCCGCGCCGCGTGATCGTGGTTCCCGGGAAGCTGGTCAACCTGGTTCCCTGAAGCGGAACCGGGAAGCAGCACTCCCTGCCTCGGATCCGCCGACAGCCGCACCGTGCGGTCAAACGCGCTGAAAGCGGAGGGTTTCCGGTTGGCCCCAGTCGCCCCGGGCGTCATAACCCCTGCCGTTGAAGCAGAGGTGGCGCAGAATCCAGAAGAGTGGCTCTGGACTGTCCAGCTTCAGCGTCGTTTGCAGCTCATCGAGGGAACGGGGGACGCCATCGGCCAGCGTCGACTCCAGGCTCTGCTGCATCGCGAGAATTCGAGCCGCTGCTGTTTTCCCTGCCTCCACACCCGGCTGGTGGTAGGCGTTCACATTGATGAGCTCTCCATAGAGACCGACGGCCCTTTCGAACAGCGCGATCAGGGCGCCAAGGGAATGGGCGTCGAAACGCTGCAGGGTGATGGTGAGGGATTGACGACCTCCTTCGCACAGGGCGGAGCGGGTTCCCTGCAGGAAACCGGCCAGGAAATCGGCTGGATTTTCTCCGTCCACCGGGGTGATGTCGAGGGGTTCATCGAGGGCTTCGATGAACACGACAAAAAAGTTGTCCAACCCATCACGCAGCTGTTGCACGTAGGCATGTTGATCAGTGGACCCCTTGTTTCCATAGACGGCCAGTCCCTGGTGGACCTCCCGTCCCGCGCGATCCAACCGTTTGCCCAAAGATTCCATGACCAGCTGCTGCAGATACCGGCTGAAGACTTCGAGACGGTCCCGGTAGGGGAGCACAACCATGTCCCGCCGTCCAAGTCCGTCTCCAGCCACGGTCCAGCAGGCTGCCAGCAGGGCGGCGGGATTTTCGCGCAGTGACGTTACGCGAGTCCGCTGATCCATGGTGGCGGCTCCCTCCAAGAACCCTCGCATGTCCGCCCCGGCGAGGGCCGCTGGCAGCAGACCCACCGCGCTGGTGATGCTGGTGCGGCCGCCCACCCAGTCGGGCATGTCAAAGCGGGCGAGCCAGCCTTCCTGGCTGGCTCGCTGATCCAGTTGGCTGCCGGCCATGGTGATGGCCACCGCCTGACGCGCCCAAGTCCCGCCCAAAGCCTCCAAGCGGGCACGGGCCTGCTCCATGCCAATCCTGGGTTCGGGTGTGCCACCTGATTTGCTCACCACGATCACCAGCGTGGTGAGCAACCGGGAGCCGAGAGCGGCCAGGGTGGCGCTCATGCCTTGGGGATCGACGTTGTCGAAGAAGTGGAAGGGCAAGCCCTCCCCATGGCGTTGGAGGGCCCGGATGATCAGCAGGGGGCCGAGGCCGGAGCCACCAATGCCGATCCAGAGAACATCGGTGAAGGGGACGCCGCCGGGTGCTGTGAGGAGGCCACCGCGCACCTCTTGGCCAAAGGCATCGAGGCGTTCGATCTCTCCCTGGATGAGCTCACGGGTTTCAGGGGTGGGAGCCCGAGCAGGGTCGCGAAGCCAGTAATGGCCGACCTGGCGCTGTTCATCCCCATTCGCAATGGCCCCGCCCTCCAACGCCTCCATGGCGCGAAAGGCCCGGGCAAAGCGCGGTTCCAAGGATTCGAGATCGTCTGCTGCGAGGGCCATGCGGCTGGCGTCAAGCCAAAAGCCCAAACCCTTGTCGTACCAGAGGAGGTCTTGAAACCGCCGCCACAGGCTGGACGGATCCGAGCCGTTGAGAGGAGGGAGGGCTGTGGACCGCGAAAGCGTGGACATGGCTGCTGCTGCACCGCGCATGCAAGGGCACCGTACAGAACTGCCCGAAGGAGACACCGACGGTTGGGCCACCGGCAGGACCGAACGGGGAAGGGGTGGACAAGGCGAGAAAAGGAGGAATAATTGCGTCATCAATCTTTACCGTGCTCACCATGGGCCACCGCTTTCCGCTGCGGCCCTTCCCGCGTCCGCCTCTTTGCTTGCCATCTGGCCGCATCTTTTTTGTGGTCCTTGCTCTTGGTTTCGCCGCCACGGGCCTTTTTCTGGCCGGGCGACGCCATTTCGCAGACCACCAGAGCGCTGCGGCTTCCTCCTGGATTCAAGAGAATGCCCGCGACGCGGCGCGCTACTCCTCTCCTTTGGAAGGTCAACGCCCTGACCCGATCGACTTCACGGCCGAGGAATTGCGGGAGCTCAACCGTCGGTTTGGGGTTCACGGCCCCCAGCCCGCCATCGCTCAGCTCTTCACGGAGGGCCTCGATCAATTGCAGCCCTTGCGCAACCACACCCTCTCTCGGGTCGAGGAGTTGCGCCCCTTGATTTTGCGCCACAGCATGCGGCAACGCATCAACCCCATGCTGGTGGCCGCAGTCCTGTTTGATGAGATGCAACACGCCAAGCCAGGCGAGGACAGTGCCCTGGCTGTACGCAGCGGTCTCTTCCAAACCCAAGGTCCCGCCCAGCTCAGCGTGGGTGAGATGGTGAAGCAGGGGCTGTTGCCGGACAACGCCACCCCGGAGCAGATCCTCGATGCGCGTCTGCAGCTCCTCGATCCCGACCACAACGTGGAGTTGCTGGTTGGCAAGTTCGCCAGGCTGGCCAACAAGCTCGGCTTCCCGCGGGATCGGTTGCTCATGGCCAGTGGCCATCCCCGTGATGCCAAGGCTCTGGCCACCCTGGCGTATCTGCACAACGGCAAGTTGGATTACCCCGCGCGCATTCTCCGTTACATGCAGGACCCAGCCCTGCACGCCGCGATTTACAGCAAGCGCCAGACCGTCACCAGTCCCCTGATTTGAACCTTGGCGCAGCGTCCAGACGTGGGGGAACGTCCCTGTATCAGCAGGTCACTCCCAAGGCCACCAGCCGTTCCCGCAATTCGCTCCAGTTGAAACTGCGTGGGTCGGCCCTTTCCCCGGCCAGATCGACATGGCGATGGGTGGTGATCGCTTCTGCGGGGATGGAAAAGCGGCGCATCCAGTCCGCCAGCACCACCGCCAGAGCATCGTATTGAGCCGGGGAGTAGCCGCTGTGGCTGGCCTCGGCGTGTTCCCCGTCGATGGGGGTTTCCAGACTGAGATGGAGTGCGAAGTTGTTGACGGATCCTCCCACCTTCCGATTGGTGACCGCCCATTGCCCCTGGAAGGCGGAGTTGCCGGCACCGAACGCTCGCTTGGAAGGATCCAAGGCCTCAACGATCTCTCCCTTGCCGCCGATCAGCATGTGGTAACTCACCTGATCGTCATCGCGTGGATGGGGGGTGAGGAAGGTGTTGATGGCGGAACTCAGGCCATACACCGTCTCGTGGAGCACCACCAAGCGGGGCTTTGGATCAAGAGGGTTGCCGAAGGCGTCGATGGTGAGGCGCTCTCCGTAGTTGGTGGGATGGATCCGCAGGCGTTGGGTGCGGCTGGGCAGTTCCGCCAAAAGGGCGCTGAGGCGCGTTTGCAGGGTGGGATCAGCCGCAGAGCAGCTCTGTCGCAAAGGCGACGTCCAGAGAACCCGAGCGGGTGGCAACGGAGCAGGCCGCTGGGGAAGCCGAGGAGGAGCGGGTTTGGCTTGACGCACCTCCTCCAGGATGTCGAGCAGGGAAGGGGAACGGCTGGCTTGGGGGCTTCCCCCGGCGCTTCTCACCAGCCAGAGCAGCATGCCGCTCACCACCACGCTGGCGCCTGTGAGGCCCATCAACAGGCCCTTGGCTTGGCTCCGCAGCGTCAAGGCACGAGCTCCAGCCATTGGCGACGCCGTTCCAGCGCGGCGCTGCTGGCCTCCGGCAAGGGCTTGAGGTGCCAGCGCTGGATCGCCGGTGGATCGAGATGCAGGAGGGTCTCCCTGACAAGTCCATGGCGTGAGAACAGCACGTTGATGGGTTCTCCGGAGGGGGCCAGGCTGCCGCCGCCCAGCAGGGTGTCCACCTCGGCCACCCGACGCATCCGCTGGCGGTTGAGCGCCAACAGCTCGTCTCCAACCTCCAGACCGGCGTTTTCCGCAGGGCCTTCACGACGCACCGTTTTCAATCGCAAGCCACCATCCGGGGAGGGGTCGAGTTGCCAGCCCGTTGAGGGAAGCGCCGCGATTTCCGCCTGCAGCTCCAGGCCCACATCCGCGAGATAATCATGCATGTCGGGATCTTCGGTACGGCTCAGCCAGTTCGGGAGAAGAGTGGACAGATCCTCGGCCTGTTCACTGAAGCTGGCCAGGAGGTCGTCTTCTCGGTAGCCAGCGTCCCAGCGGCCAAAGCGTCGCCAGAGGCGACGCAGCACCTGGCTGAGCGCGGACCCGTGGCGCCGCAGGTGGAGATCCAGAACAAGGGAGAGAACCGCTCCCTTGAGGTAGTAGCTCACCTGGCTGTCGGAGGAGTAAGCGTCCTGGCGGTACAGCTTCACCCAGGCCTCCAGGCTGCTGTCGCGGAGACTCTGGACCTTTCGACCCGGGCAGAGGAGATATCGGCTGAGGTCGTCCCCCAGGTCGGCGAGGGTGTCCTGCTCTGAGCAGAGACCGCAGCTGCCGGGAAGCAGGAGGTCGTAGTAGCTGGTGACTCCCTCCGCGAACCAGAGGGTGGGGACGGGAACGGGAAGGCCGTAGTCCACCGGGGTCAGCTCAACGGGGCGGAGTCGCCGCACATTCCACTGATGCAGATATTCATGGGCCACCAGGCTGAGCAGTTTGCGACGCCCCTCGGCGCTGGCCAAGCGTCCGCGACTGAACTGCAGCACGGCGGCGTGGTTGTGCTCGAGTCCGCCGTAGCCCTCGTCCAACAGATGGAGCACGAAGAGATAGGGATCCCCGGGAGGGCGCTCCTCCCCCATCAAGCGGCAACAGGCCAGGCACACCTTTTGCACATCGGCCAGCCAGGCGTGGTCGACTGCGGGGGGATCACCGCCCCAGCTGACCCAGCGGTGCGCCACCCCAGCCACGGAGAACGAGTGGGCGCGATGGGGGCCCACCTCCACGGGACTGTCGATCAGCGCATCAAAGGTCTCCGCCTGCCATCGGTCGTCTCCCGCCTGCGGCAGCGGCACAAAGGCTTCCCAGCCGGCCGGCAGCAGCAGCTGCAAGTCATGGGGCTGCCAGCGCTCCCCCTCGATCTCCAAGGCCACCCCGGCCAGGGCCAGGAAGCCGTGGTCGCTGTTGAGGTGGCAGGTGCGCACCGTCAGGTCGGTGGCCTGAATCGCGTAGCGCACCTCCAGCGGCTCCAGGCTGGCCAACCGCAGCAGCCAGGTGGCGGGAGCCAGCCGCTGCGCTGTCAGCTGGCGTTCCGCTTGCCATGCGGTCAACCCCTCCAGGGTGCGCACGTGGTCGCGGATCAGGTAGGACCCCGGGGTCCACCCCGGCAGACGCAGCTCCACACGGTTGTGTCGCGGCTGGAGGTGCAAGCGCACTCGAATCCGATGGCGCTGGGGCGCCCGAAGGTCGAGGCGGAGCAGGGGAATCACCCGCGAGATCAGGAAACGACCGTGAGCTCCGCCCCGGGAAGGTGGGCGGAAGCTTCTCGCAGGGCCAGGCGCGCCGCGTAGGCGCGCGTGATCTCCCCGAGCAGCGGCGGGAGGTCGTGGCGGCGGCTGAGCCGGGAGAGGTCGCCCACCAGGGCAAGGGAGCCATCCTGTTGCCGGCGCCAGCCCAGCTGCTGGCCATCCTGCAGACGGATGGCCACGGCCACCGGCTGCGCTTCCCCGGCGAAGCCGATCACACGGCTGTCGCGCTCGGGTTGAAGATCAAGCCCCTCCAGGGCGCCCACCAGCAGTTCGAGGTCACGCAAAACGGTGGGCAGGATCGCGAGATGGGACATGGAGCAACGAGCGGGGAGGGGGAAGGAGCGTTGATAGAGGGCTGGGCCTGGTGAACCTGGAGTGAGGGCGGAATGAATGGGGGACGGAATGAAGAGGGGGCGGGGCGTGCGGGAAGCTGGCAGAGGCGACACTCCCCTGAAGCCATGATCTCGGCAAACCCTAGCGATGTCGCGGAGCATCTCCAGTGGCCGTTGCCACAGCCCTGGCCGCGCCATGGCTCCCCCTTGAGGCTGGGGGTGATGGCCTCGGGAGCGGGGAGCAATTTCGAGGCCCTGGTGGTGGCCACCCGCGACGGTCCCCTGCGGGCCGAGGTGGCCCTGCTGGTGGTCAACAACGCCACCTGTGGCGCCCGGGCACGGGCGGAGCGTTTGGGGATCCCCTGCCAATGCCTCGACCATCGCGCCTTCCCCACTCGGGAGGACCTCGATGGAGCCCTGATTCAGGCCTTCCAGTCCGTTGCGGTGGATCTGGTGGTGATGGCCGGCTGGATGCGCATCGTCACTCCACGGCTGATTGAGGCCTTCCCGGATCGCCTGCTCAACATCCATCCCTCCCTGTTGCCCAGTTTCCGGGGCTTGGACGCCGTCGGTCAGGCTCTGGCGGCCGGGGTTCGCCTCACCGGTTGCACAGTCCATCTGGTGCGCCCCGAGGTGGATGACGGCCCGATCCTGGCCCAAGCGGCCGTGCCGGTGAAAGACGCTGATGACGCGGCCTC
The DNA here is from genome assembly GCA_046047935.1 of Cyanobacteriota bacterium. Lineage (GTDB taxonomy): Bacteria > Cyanobacteriota > Cyanobacteriia > PCC-6307 > Cyanobiaceae > Cyanobium. Next base: position 68,813 of record JBJOHA010000084.1, on the reverse strand, counting down.
GCTGGCGGCGCGCATCCATCGCCAGGAACACCGCATCCTGCCCCTGGCGGTGGCGCTGGCGGCGCAACGGCTCGAGGATTTGGACCGGGTTCAGGGATAGAAGGGCTGCAGGGGCAGGCCCGTGTCGGGAGGCAGGCCGCTCATCAAGTTGAGACACTGAACGCCCTGCCCCGCTTGACCTTTGACCAGGTTGTCGATGGCCGCCATCACGATCAACTGCCCCGTGCGCTTGTCCACCTGCACGGAGAGCAGGCAGCGATTGGTGCCCCGCACCCACTTGGTGGCGGGATAGGTGCCCACCGGAAGCACCTCCACGCCAGGGCTGTGGCGATAGACCGCCCGCACCAGCGTGCTGCAGTCATCCGCCGTCAGGCCCGGGTCCCGCAACCGGGCGTACACCGTGGCGAGCAGCCCCCGCACCATCGGCAGGAGGTGTGGAGTGAACTGCACCAAGAGGGGATGGCCACACACCTGGGCGCATTGCTGCTCGATCTCGCTGGTGTGGCGGTGGCCGATCACGCCGTAGGGCGCAACGGATTCTCCGGCCTCGGCCAGCAGCAGATTCTCCTTGGCGGCACGACCGCCACCGGAGGTGCCGGTCTTGGCGTCGATCACGATGCCGTTGAGCTCAATCAGCCCCTGGCTGAGAAAGGGGAGCAGGGCCAGGAGACTGGCGGTGGGGAAGCATCCCGGGGCCGCCACGAGCCGCGCCTTGGCGATGCGTTGCGCCTCCCACTCCACCAGCCCGTACACCGCCTCGGCGCAGAGGGTGGTGTCGTCACGGGGATGGGCGCGGGCCTCGGCTCCGTAAACCTCCTGCCAGCGGTTCAGGGAGCGGTAGCGGTAGTCGGCGGAGAGATCCACCACCTTCACACCCCGCTCGACGAGGGCGGGCACCAATCCGGAGGCCAGTCCATTGGGAAGGCTCAGCACAGCGAGATCAGCGGCGTCAGCGATGGACTCGGCCTCACATGCCTGCACCACGGGATCGCCCGGCAGGGGAAGGAACGGAACAAGATCGCTCCATCGCTTGCCGCTGCTGCGCTCGCCTCCCAGGAACGTCACCTCCAGTTGAGGATGGTCGCGAAGCAGGCGCAAACACTGCAGACCGCCATAGCCACTCGCGCCGATGACCGCCACTCGCCCTCCTGCCGTCATCCTCACGCTTGCAAACACGCCACCATAGGGGCCTGCTGGCTTCACCCTGGCAGGTCCGCCTGAGGCTCTATAAAGAAAGCATCTCCCACGACTCTCCCCATCCCCAGTCCGTTGACTCTCACACCGGAGCGCCACGCCACCGACGTCGAGACCGTGTTTCGCTTTGACAGCATCGCCGACGGTCTGGCGGCGATTCGAAACGGCGAGTCGATCGTGGTGGTGGATGACGAAAATCGCGAGAACGAGGGCGATCTGATCTGCGCCGCCCAGTTCGCCACGCCGCAGCAGATCAATTTCATGGCGATCGAAGCCCGTGGCCTGATCTGTCTGGCCATGGAGGGCGAGCGGTTGGATGCGCTCGATCTGCCGCTGATGGTGGATCACAACACCGACTCCAATCAAACGGCCTTCACCGTGAGCGTGGACGCCGGACCGGAACACGGGGTGGGCACCGGCATCTCGGCGGAGGACCGAGCCCGCACGATCCAGGTGGCCATCCATCCCCAAAGCCGCCCGGCAGACCTGCGGCGGCCCGGTCATGTCTTCCCCCTGCGAGCCCGGGCCGGTGGCGTGCTCAAGCGAGCCGGGCACACCGAGGCGGCGGTCGACCTGGCCCGGCTGGCGGGGCTCTTCCCCGCCGGGGTGATCTGCGAGATCCAGAACCCTGACGGCTCCATGGCCCGGTTGCCTGAGCTGCTGCTCTATGCCCGCCGCCATGGCCTGCGGCTGATCTCCATCGCCGATCTGATCCGCTACCGCCTTGATACGGAGCGGTTCGTGCGTCGCCAGGCGGAGGCATTGCTTCCCAGCGCTTTCGGTGATTTCATGGCGATCGGCTACCGCAACGAGCTTGACGGAAGCGAACATGTGGCTCTGGTCAAAGGCTCCCCGGACAAGGCCGACGCGCCCGTGCTTGTGCGGGTTCACAGCGAGTGCCTCACCGGGGACGCCTTCGGTTCCCTCCGGTGCGATTGCCGCCCGCAACTGGAAGCTGCCCTGCGCATGATCGAGGCCGCTGGCGAAGGCGTGGTGGTTTACCTCCGCCAGGAAGGGCGGGGGATCGGTCTGGTGAACAAGCTGCGGGCCTACAGCCTGCAGGATGGGGGACTGGACACGGTGGAGGCCAATGAGCGGCTCGGTTTTCCCGCCGACCTGCGCAATTACGGCGTCGGCGCCCAGATTCTCAGCGATCTAGGCGTGCGCCACCTGCGGCTGATCACCAACAACCCGCGCAAGATCGCCGGCCTGGATGGCTATGGCCTGTGCGTGGTCGATCGGGTGCCCCTGGTGATCGATGCCGGCACCCACAACGCTGCCTATCTCTCCGCCAAGCGACTCAAGCTGGGCCACCTCATGGAGCCTTTCCCCCAGGGGATCCCCGAGCGGGACGAGGCCTCCAGCCCTGGCCCAACCGCTGTGGTGGCTTGGCAGGGAGAAAGGGAAGACCTTCAGCGGGATCATTCCTTGTTTCAGCGATTGCAGTCCTGGGCGGAGGAGCGTTCGCTGCGTTTGAGCCTGGAAGACCGCCCCCGGTTGCTGGCTCTCCTGGAGGGACCGTCCCTGGCGGCGTTGCTCACGGCGCAACCCAGCCAGGCGCTGCGGCCGGAGGAGCTTGCCGCAGTGCTCACCCTGCTCGGGAACCGACCTGGAACCTGCGCCGTGGCCCTCCTGCTGGCGCCGGATCGCACCCGCAGCAGTCATCCCCCCGCTCTGCTGGAGCCGGAACGGCGCCCTCTCTCCGACCTGCATGAGGCGAGCACCCTGGCCTGTCCACGATTGGCCATGGAGCCTGGCGCTTTCATCCGCTGGCAACGCTGATCGTTGGCCCGGAGGCCGACTCCCTGTAGAACAAGATCATCCACCCCGATGCCCATGTCTCCGTCCACCGCACCCCGTCTCCATGCAGCGCGCCTGGGAGTGCTGGGCGGCAGCGGCCTCTACGGCATGGAGGGTTTGGAGGACATTCAGGAGGTCTCGGTCTCCACGCCCTACGGGGACCCATCCGACAGCCTGCGGTTGGGGCGGATCGGAGATCTCGAGGTGGTGTTCCTCGCCCGCCACGGCCGGAACCATACCTTTCTGCCAAGCGAGGTGCCCTACAAGGCCAATCTGTGGGCTTTGCGTTCCCTGGATGTCCGCTGGATTCTGTCGGTGTCCGCTGTCGGTTCGCTTCAAGAGGAGGTGTGCCCCCTCGACATGCTGGTTCCGGATCAATTCATCGATCGCACCCATCAGCGGCCTTTGAGCTTTTTCGGCGAGGGACTGGTGGCTCACGTGGCCGCCGCCGATCCCTTTTGTCCAACCTTGAGCGCCATTCTCTCTGACGTGGCGGACAGCCTGATGCCGGAGGGACGGGCTCTGCACAGGGGGGGCACCTACCTCTGCATGGAGGGTCCGGCGTTTTCCACTCGTGCTGAATCCGAACTCTATCGGTCCTGGGGCTGCCAAGTGATCGGCATGACCAATCACACGGAGGCCAGACTGGCGCGGGAGGCGGAAATGGCTTACGCCACCCTTGCCATGGTCACGGACTACGACTGCTGGCACCAGGACCATGAAGCCGTGTCCGTGGACATTGTGCTCGCCAACCTGCGAGCCAACGCTGAACTGGCCCAGCGCATCGTCCGCTTGGCGGCGGAGCGGGTGGGTGCGCAGCGGCCCGTCAGCTCCGCCCACCGAGCCCTGCGCCATGCCCTGATGACGCCTCCCGAGCACGTGCCCGCCGCCACCCGCCGCCGCACGGAGCTCTTCACGGCGCCCTACTGGGGAACGCCCGAGATGAGTCCGTCAGACTGAAGAGGCGCGCGGCGATTGGGGTGGTTCAGCCGGACACCCGGTTCAGCCGGACACCCGGCTGAGGGGAAGCTGGAGGGCCTCCAGGGTGGTGCGCAGGGAAGGGCCGTGGCGCTCGAGGGCGGCGGCGGCGGCGGCGGCGTCCAGGCCGCTGGCGGCCATCAGCAGGGCACATTTCACCGATCCGCCACTTTCCACCAGGAGGGCGCGCCCCCGGGATCGTTCCACGCCGGCCAGGTCGGCCAGGATGCGCAAAGCGCGATCCTCCAACTTGGCGTTGCTGACCGCAACATCCACCATGCGGTTGCCGAAGACCTTGCCCAAGCGAACCATCACACCCGTGGACAGGATGTTGAGAGCCATTTTTGTGGCGGTACCAGCTTTCAGTCGCGTGGATCCCGTCAGGAGTTCAGGTCCGGTCACGAGCCGAATGTCGATGGCGCAGGGCATGGAAGCCTGGTCGCTCGGCACGCAGGCCAGAGCGATCGTGAGGGCCCCCAAAGCCTGTCCATGACGCAGGCCCCCCAAAACGTAGGGCGTGGTGCCCCCGGCGGCGATGCCCACCAGGGCATCTGCGGCCCCAAAACCCCGTTCCCGCAGGTCGGCAACCCCCTGCTCCTCCCGATCCTCCATCCCTTCGGAACTGCGCAGCAGGGCGGGCGCTCCGCCGGCCAACACCCCCTGCACCAAGTCCGGCGGGGAACAGAAGGTTGGAGGGCACTCCGCCGCGTCGAGCACGCCCAGTCGTCCCGAGGTGCCGGCCCCGAGATAGAAGAGGCGCCCCCCTTGGCGGAGTCGGTCGGCGATGGCCTCGATCGCTTCCGCGATCCGGGGGGCTGCCCGCTGCACGGCCCGCTGGGGCTCCAGATCCTCTTGGCAGAACAGGTCGACCAGCGCGCTGGTCGGGAGCTGGTCGAGGCACTGGCTGGCGGGATGGGCCGTCTCCGTGAGCAGATGGCCCCGGTTCAGTTCGCTCACAGCAGTCCCTCCAGGCGGCGGCGGAAGGCTTCCAGCTCCGGATCAGAACTGTCGGAACGCTCCTCCTCCCGTTCCTCCCGGGCGGCGGCGGCCGCCTCTTTCCAGTGATCCACATCGAGATTGCGCGGGGGCGGGGCGATCAGCAGACGGTCTTCGTCGCTCTGGGGAAGGAATCCTGCCGGCACAAACCGAGCCTCATAGCCCGCCTTGGCACAGAAGAGCTCCACCTCCTCCCGGTCGAGGCGCTCGACGGTGGGCATGGGGAAGTCCTGGGCCTCCAGAAGGCCGGCGTAGCGTTCCGCGTCGTCCGCGTCCTCAAACAACAACACCACGGTGCGACCGGCCAGCTCGATGGAGTGGATGCCTTCCTCGTCGCTGCCGGCATCAAAAAGAAGCACGTGCACGGGCATGGATCTGGCTTCGCGTTGGCCCACGACGAGGAGAATGGAGGCTGTTGGTCAGTGTCTCACCCGGAGGCCGCGAGCTCGCCGAGGCGCCGGTAGAGGGCTTCCTCCGCTTCGCTCAACTCCGAGGACACGACAATGCGCAGGTCGATGATCTGATCCCCCTTCTGGTCGCCCAGGGAGAGCCCCCGTCCCCGCAGCCGCAGGAGACGTCCGCTGGAGGACCCGGCCGGAACCCGCAACCGCACGGGACCCTCCAGGGTGGGCACCAGTTTTTGACAGCCCAAGGCGGCTTCCCAGGGGTTGAGATCGAGGGTGAAGAGCACCCGCAGGCCATCCACCCTCAAGCCGTCGCCGGTGCGCACGCGCAGATGGAGAAAGTGATCGCCGCCGCCCTTGGCGAGGCCAGGCAGCCGCAGGCGCCAGCCATCGCCGGCCAGGGCAGGGGTCCACGCCTCCACCACGGTGCCGTCATGCAAGGTGATCTCCACGCGAGCCCCCGCGACAGCCTGCGCCGGCGTGAGTTCCACCAGGGTTTCCTCCATCGTGGCGGCGGGCACGGGAGGCGGTGGCGCGGGCGGGGCGGCGGTGACGCTCCCTGGCGCCGTCAAGTCGGGTTCGCGGTCGGCGCGATCTGGTCCCTCGGTGGTTGATCCGCTGGTGGCCGGTCCGTAGAGCTCATCGAGATAGGCCGCGAAATCGGGGAACCCCCGGGCGAAAGGATCCGCCTCCACACCATCGGTTGCGTCCCCCGGGGGCTCGCCCGCCTCCCAGGCCCGGCGACGCCTTGGATCCGAGAGCACCGCATAGGCTTCATTCACCCGCTTGAAGCGCTCCTCAGCCACCGGATCGTTCCCGTTCAAATCGGGATGCCAGCGACGGGCCTGCTCGCGAAAGGCCCGCTTGAGACGGGCCGCGTCGGCCCCGGGCTCCAAGCCCAACACTTGCCAGTAATCCAAGGCGCTTTGGCGACTCATGGGCGGAGAATCATGACGGCCCCCAGGGATCGTCCTCGTCGCGCCGCCAGCGTGAAGCGCGATCACGCTCCGGCTCGCTGGAGAGGTTGCGATCCGGATCCTGATACCGCTCCCGATCCCAATCGCGCCCGCGGAAGGCAGGACCCGAATTGTAGCCACCATCTTCTCTGGAGAAGGGGGGCTCGGCCAGCGACCGCTCGGACCGGGAGGGACGCCCATCCCAGCTGTCCCAGTCATCGTCGTCGGAGAACAGCTCGTCCTTCAAGGAACCCAGGGTGTTTTTCAGCCCCTGCAGTGGCCCTCCCTCGTTGCGCTGCTCGCTCAGCAGACGCCGGTTGAGCCCGAACAGCGCTTCCTGCAACTGGCTCATGGCCAGTTCCAATTCCGCGTCCTCCGCCTGGCTGTCGGCCAGCAGATCCTGAAGTTGCCGAACGGCCAACTCCACGCTTCGTTGCTGGCGTTCCGCTCCGTAGGGACCCAACTCCAGAGCCGCATCCCGCAAGCGACGCTCCGCCTGCGACACCAGAGTGAAGCCACGATTCCGGCGATCGATCACGGCCCGCTTGCGCCGGTCGTCCGCCGCCCTGCGCTCCGCCTCCTCCAGCAGGGCCTGAATCTCCTCTTCGCTGAGGTTGGAGCCGCCTTGGATGGAGACGCTCTGCTGCCTCCCGGTGGTGCGGTCACAGGCGGAAACCTGCAGCAGTCCGTTGGCGTCGATGTCGAAAGAGACCTGAACCTGAGGAACGCCACGAGGGGCGGGAGGGATGCCTGAGAGACGAAAGCGTCCAAGGGATTTATTATCTTCGGCCATTTGTCTCTCGCCCTGTAAAACGTGAATATCCACTGAATTCTGATTAGCTTCTGAAGTGCTGAACACATCACTCCGCCGAACCGGGATCGGCGTATTGCGTGGAATCAACACTTTCATCAGACCACCAATTGTTTCCAATCCCAAGGACAAGGGCGTGACGTCGTTGAGCATCAGGTCACGCAATTCACCTGTCAGGATTCCCGCCTGCACGGCGGCGCCGATGGCGACCACCTCGTCGGGATTCACCGATTGGCAAGGCTCACGCGGGATGAGAGTGCGCACCATTTCCTGCACCATCGGCATGCGGGTCGCCCCACCTACGAGCACAACATCATCAATGGAATCCGCTGTAAGATTGGCATCGCGCAGGGCGCGCTGCACCGGGCGAAGCAAGCGATCGAGCAGTTCCGGACACAGGCTCTCAAATGTGCTTCTTTCCAACGTTGTCTCGATGTGAAGCGGACCATCGGGGCCCGAGGCGATGAAGGGGAGGGAGAGGGGCGCGCTGCGCACACCAGAGAGTTCCTGCTTGGCCTTTTCCGCCGCTTCGCTGAGGCGTTGCAGGGCTTGGCGATCGCGCCGCAGATCCAATCCATGCTCCTTGAGGAAGGCTTCCGCCACCCAATCCACGATGCGCTGATCCCAGTCGTTCCCCCCGAGTTGGGTGTCGCCACTCGTGGCCTTCACGTCAAACACCCCGTTGGCGATGCGCAGGATGGACACATCGAAGGTGCCACCTCCCAGATCAAACACCAAGACCCGCTTCACACTGGTACGGTCGAAGCCATAGGCAAGGGCGGCGGCTGTGGGTTCGTTGAGAATCCGTTCCACGGTGATGCCTGCCAATCGCCCCGCATCCCGTGTGGCCTGCCGTTGCGCATCGTTGAAATAGGCCGGAACGGTGATCACTGCCGCCTCCACCGGCTCGCCCAAGTACGTCGAGGCGTCCTCCACCAACTTCCGCAAGATGCAGGCTTGCAGTTCCTCCGGGGCGTATTCCCGCTCTGTGGCGGGGCACACCACCCGCACCTGGCCCATGTCGTTGGCCCGAATGGTGTAAGGGACTGACAGGCTGCTCTCCTCCAACTCATCCCATTGGCGTCCGAGGAAGCGCTTGAGGTTGGCGAAGGTGTTGCGGGGATTGAGCACCAGTTGGCGTCGGGCCGCCTGGCCCACCAGCAGCTCCTGGTCACGGGTGAAGCCCAGCACCGAGGGTGTGGTGCGGGTGCCTTCGGCATTGGCGATCACCTGTGGGCGGCCGCCCTCGAGCACCGCGACCACCGAATTGGTAGTGCCCAGATCGATGCCCACAATTCGCCCCATGTCGCTCTTGAAACCATGCTCAGAGGCTCCAAGCTACTGGTCAGTCCCTGCGGGTTAAACCCCCCTTAAACCCCGCTTGCCCGCCGACTGTCAAAATTCGAATGACTTAAAGGTCGTTGGACAGCTGCCGAATGACAGCAGAAACCAAGATGGAAGACTTCACCCTGCGACGCCGCCCCCCTGCTGAAAAGCTTGTGGACCAGGGTTTCCGTCAGCTCAGCTTCCTGTTGGCGGCCATGGTGGCCGTGGTTCTCCTGGCCATCTTCCTCACGGTCATGAAGGGCTCATGGGAGGCGATCCAAACCTTCGGATGGTCTTTTCTCACCACCTCCGCTTGGGATCCTGTCAACGAGAAATACGGCGCTTTCACCGCGATCTACGGCACGCTGGTCTCGTCTTTGCTGGCTCTTTTCCTGGCCGTTCCGCTTGGAGTTGGAACAGCGCTTTTCATCACGGAGGACCTTCTGCCCGTTGGAGTTCGCAATGTCATCGGCGTGATGGTCGAATTGCTTGCGGCCATCCCTTCGGTCGTTTTGGGCTTGTGGGCCATTTTTGTCATGGAGCCTTTTTTGCGACCCGCTCTGACAACTTTGCACAGCACCTTGGGTTGGCTGCCGTTCTTTGGAACAGTTCCCCAAGGTCCTGGAATGGCGCCTGCGGTCTTGATTCTCGTGGTCATGATCCTTCCCATCATCACCGCGATTGCCAGAGACTCTCTCAATCAGGTACCGGTTGAACTGCGTCAGGCTGCCTACGGAATCGGAACAACCCGTTGGGGCGCTATCTTCAACATCATACTGCCGGCGGCGATCTCCTCCATCATGGGAGGTGTCATGTTGGCGCTTGGACGTGCCATGGGGGAGACCATGGCCGTGACAATGATTATTGGAAACTCGATGAAATTCAGCTTGTCCTTATTGGCCCCGGCCAATACTATTTCTTCTATGCTTGCCAACCAGTTTGGCGAAGCAGATGGCATTCAGGTGTCTGCTCTGATGTATGCGGCCCTGGTTTTGATGCTCCTTACATTCATAGTGAATATCGGTGCGCAATGGATTGTTCAACGTTTGAGTTTGCGTTATTGATGAAATATGACCATGATCGCGTCTAGTCGTTTGATTTTTTGCTCTTTTACCCTTTGATCCCATGTCCTCCATTGAAGCCGCCGCAGTAGGGACTAGAAATGATGTTCAGTTTGTGAGAAATAGCCTTTTTTATGAGTCCTCGTTGCAGCGAAATCGTTTCAACGGTTTTTTCAATGCGCTTGCCGGTGCATTCGCAACGATTTCCGTCCTGCCTCTTCTGCTTGTATTGGCCTATGTCCTGATTAAAGGTGGTGGATTAATTCGCCCAAGCCTTTTTACTGAGCTCCCACCTGCCCCTGGCAGCGCTGGCGGAGGAATCGGCAATGCCCTTGTGGGAACCTTGCTCGTGACCCTCCTCGCGTCTTTGATCTCCATTCCAGTTGGCGTGGGTGGTGGCATTTTTCTTGCCGAGTATTCAAGCCGAGGTTGGTTCTCTCGGTTTGTGCGTTTTGGCAATGACGTCTTGGCTGGCGTGCCATCCATCATCAGTGGCGTTTTCGTCTATGGGGCGATCGTGGCCACCCGCATCTTTTTTGGCCAGAGCTACAGCGCTCTTGCCGGTGCTATCGCTCTAGCAGTTTTGATGTTGCCAACGGTCATCAAAACCACTGATGAAGGCTTGCGCATGGTTCCAAATGATCTCCGCCTTGGAGCTTACGGGGTCGGTGCCTCGCGGTTCGTCACGATCACGCGCATTACTCTGCCTTCAGCTTTTACGCCGATTGCCACAGGTTCTGTTTTGGCAATTGCCAGGGCTGCTGGTGAAACGGCTCCTCTGATCTTCACAGCTCTGTTCTCACCCTTTTGGCCAGAGGGATTGTTCAATCCGATCGCGACGATGTCGGTTTTGATCTTCAACTTTGCCATAATGCCTTATGAACCACAGAATGAATTGGCTTGGGCAGCATCCTTCGTCTTGGTTCTCTTGATTCTGATGGCGAATCTCCTTTCACGCTGGTTGGCCAGCTTGAGGAAGTTTTGATGATCCCTCTCCGAACGGATGACCCTCCCGATCTAGTCCGCGCCCATCCCGTCTCCCTTTGAAAAGCATTTTGTTTCCTTTCATCTTCCTCGCATGACCTACACGACTCCAACTCCGAACCTTCCCACCACATCAGCCGCTCGCTCAGAGGATGTCTGCTTGTCGCTGGAAAACGTCACCATCTCCTACGGAAGTTTTGAGGCGGTGAGGAATGTGTATCTCGATATTCCTCGCAAGCAGGTCACGGCCTTCATCGGTCCTTCCGGTTGTGGAAAGTCGACCGTTCTCAGGGCTTTGAACCGCATGAACGATCTCATCCCTGGCTGCAGTCTCAAAGGGCGCGTGATCTTTGATGGTCACGATCTTTATGACAAGCGCGTGGACCCTGTGGAGGTGAGACGCCGCATCGGTATGGTGTTCCAGAAACCGAATCCTTTCCCAAAGAGCATTTACGAAAATATAGCTTTTGGCGCTCGAATCAATGGGTACACTGGAGATATGGATAAGTTGGTGGAAACGTCCTTGAAAAAGGCTGCCGTCTGGGATGAATGCAAAGATAAACTCAAAGAAAGTGGTTTTTCTTTGTCTGGTGGTCAGCAACAACGCCTCTGCATCGCCCGTGCCATTGCTACAGAGCCAGAGGTGATTCTTATGGACGAACCCTGCTCCGCTCTTGATCCCATTTCTACTCTGAAGGTTGAAGAAACCATTCATGAATTGAAGCGTTATTACACCATTATCATTGTGACTCACAATATGCAGCAGGCTGTTCGTGTTGCGGACATGACCGCCTTCTATAATGCCGAGGCGGTGGAAGGTGGATCTGGCAAAATCGGTTACCTTGTTGAATTCAGCGCTACCGAACAAATTTTTAACACCCCATCACAGAAAGCCACTTTGGATTATGTCAGCGGTAAATTTGGCTAAGATCTAAATATTATTTTCGCCGGATCTTCATCATTTGCGGATGCCATCTGACGTCGGCACCAGACTCTTGCGGACAGGAGATCCAAGAATGAAAAGAATCTTTTTTGACATGCTGGTTGCATCTGTTGCAATCAATCTCCCGCCCCCTCTTGCTTCCTGCGGATGAGCCAGCGGTTGAACCCATCTTGATTGGGCTCCACCCAACCTGGATCAGATGGCGGACAGTCAGTGGAAGGGATGGGATGTGAAGCCCCATGGCAAGAGGATTTTCACCAGCTGATGATTCTCTTGGCAAGCTTTGGCAAAAAAAAACCGGCGCGACGCCGGTTGCAACGGAGAGGGAGGGATTCGAACCCTCGATAGAGTTACCCCTATACAGCATTTCCAGTGCTGCGCCTTCGACCACTCGGCCACCTCTCCAGAGACTGGGATGACCAGGTGGCAATCTAACAGCACGCCTTCCACCACCTGCAAGCCCATGACCCGCAGCCACCCGGTGATCGTGCACTGGCGCCAGACCGGCCGGGTGATCCGCCATGAGGTGCCGGAAGGCGAGTACATCCTCCGTAGCTTCGAAGCCCAGGGCGATCCCCTGCCCTTCAGTTGCCGCCAAGGGTGCTGCACCGCTTGCGCTGTGCGTGTGCTCGCCGGTGAGATCGATCACCGCGAAGCCCTGGGCCTCTCCCGCGAACTCCGTCGCCAGGGCTATGGACTCCTCTGCGTTGCGCGGGCCACCGGCCCCTTGGAGGTGGAAACCCAAGATGAGGATGAGGTCTACGAGCTCCAATTCGGCCGCCACTTTGATCGGGGCCATTCCCGGCGCGGCCTGCCATTGGAGGAGGACTGACCTCTGAGGGCGATGTCGCCCCAGCGCCGTGCCCTGATCCCACGTCTTCACCCCACCCTTCCCCCCTATTGCGACCTGCCCATGTCTGTCTCTGACGCCGCCTTTGCCGCCAGCGGTCTGCCAGCTGATCGCCTGGAGCAGCTGCTGGAGGTGGCCCGCACAGCCGCTCTGGCGGGAGCCCAGCCGTTGAAGGAGCTTTTCGGCAGTCTGGAGCGGGTGAGGGAGAAGGGTGGATCCGGCAACCTCGTCACCGAGGCGGATCTGGCGGCCGAGGCCGCTGTCCTGGCCGTGCTGGCGGAAGCAACCCCCAGCTTCGGTGTCCTGGCGGAGGAAAGCGGTCGTCGAGAGGGGGAGGGGCCTCTGGAATGGTGCGTTGACCCCCTGGATGGCACGACCAACTACGCCCATGGTTTTCCCATCTTTTGCACATCCGTCGGTCTGCTCCATCACGGTCGGCCTTTGCTGGGTGCCCTTGTGGTGCCGTTGCTGGATCAACTCTTCTTCGCCGCGCCAGGTTTGGGGGCGTGGTGCAATGACCGTCGCTTGCGGGTCACCCCGTGCGCTCGGCTCAGCGATGCCCTCCTGGCCACAGGTTTTGCCTATGACCGCGCCAGTCGCCGCGACAACAACTATGCGGAATTTGCTTGTTTCACCCACCGCAGCCACGGCGTTCGCCGGGCCGGAGCGGCGGCGGTGGATCTGGCCTTCGTGGCGGCAGGTGCGGTGGATGGCTACTGGGAGAGAGGCCTTTCCCCGTGGGATCTGGCAGCGGGGGTGGTGCTGGTGGAGCAGGCCGGTGGCGTCGTGAGCGGTTATCGGGGGGAGGCGCTGGATCTGACCAGCGGCCGTGTTCTGGCCTGTGCGCCAGGGCTCCAGGCGCCGATGATCGAAGCCCTTGCCGCCTGCCAGCCGCTTCCAGGAGGGCTCTACGGGGCGCCGGAACTGGACGGTGAATCTTGCGCAGGATCTCCCACTCCATAGGATCCCCAGCGCCCCTCCACGCTTTCCAAGCCCCTCGATGGCCCTTCAACCCGCCGCCGGTGCCCGGGATCTCAACCCCCGAGAGGTGGAACGTCAACGCCGTTTCTGTGACCAACTCGCTGAGGTGTATCGCCGCTGGGGCTACCAGGAAGTGGCTCCCCCCACGGTGGAGCGGCTTGACACCCTGATGGCCGGGGGCGCCATCGCGGATCGGGAGGTGGTGCGCCTGGTGGCGGATGATCCCCTCGGTCTGCGGCCGGAGCTCACGGCGTCCATCGCCCGGGCCGCCTGCACCCGCCTGGCTCACCGCCCCCGCCCCCTGCGATTGTGGGCCGCAGGCACCACCTTTCGCTGCTTCCAGGGCGACGGCGGCGACCTGCGCATCAGCGAGCGCCTGCAAAGTGGGGTGGAGCTGCTGGGTGAGGCGTCCGATGCGGCGGACATGGAGCTCTTGCACCTTCTCCTGGCGGCGCTGGCCAGCCTGGGGTTGCGCGATGGGCATCAGACGACTCTTCTTCTCGGTCATCAAGGGTTGCTGGGGTCCTTGCTGGAGGTGCTGCCAGCGGAGCTGCGCTCCCTGGCACGGGAGCGATTGACCGCCTTCGACGCGCTTGGATTGCATGCCCTTCCGCTGCCAGACAATGCGCGCGAGCGCTTGAGCGCCTTGATGGGCCTGCGTGGACAACCGGCTCGTGTCCTCGTTCAGCTGGAGCAGTGGCTGGGGCCTCTGCCGCTGCTGGGACGAATCGAGGCCCTGCTGCGCAGCTTGGAACCAGTGGCGGCGCGGGTGGGGGTTCGGCTCCAGCTTGATCCCACCTTCCAGCCTCACTTCGATTTGTATGACGGCTTGGTGTTCAAAGTGGTTTGCCAGGGTCAAGAGGCTCCGGTGGCGATTGCCAGCGGTGGCCGCTACGACCGCTTGGTGGCTCGGTTTTGCGGCGCGGGGGCCCTGGCGGCGGGCACGGGTTTCGGCTTTTCAATCGATGCGCTCCAGGAGCTGCTGGCGTCAGACCACCCCGGTTCCTTGGAGCCGGGTCCCTGGCTCGTGGCCGTTGCGGAGATCAGCCAGCTGCCGGCCGCTTTGGCCCGCATGAATGAGCTCCATCGTCAGGGCGAGTCTGCGGAAATGTGCGGTCAAGCCTGTGGGACGGAGGAAGAAGCGCGGCAGCGGGCGGCGCAGCGAGGATGCCGCGGCGCGATCTGGCTGGGATGAATCCCTAGGATTCCATTGTTTTCTTTTTCGGTCCATGCCCCATACGATCCTGACGGATGTTTGCGAAGGAGTGGCCGATTGTGTCAGCGCCTGTCCTGTGGCCTGCATCCATCCCGGCACGGGAGCCAACAAGAAGGGCACGGCGTTCTATTGGATCGCGTTCGACACCTGCATCGATTGTGGGATCTGCCTGCAGGTGTGCCCGGTCGAGGGAGCGATCCTGCCGGAGGAGCGCCCCGAGCTGCAGAAAGGGTCCTGAAAGGGCCCCGAGCTGCAGAATCGCTGCTCAGCGTGCTTTGGAGGTGCGGACAACCCTCCATTGCTTCGGCGGACGGCGGGAGGGGTCGCAATTATTATTGCAAAGCGCTTCTGTTTTTCTATGACGGTTCTGGAAGAAGGTCAGATTCAAATCCATACAGAAAATATTTTCCCTATCATTAAAAAGGCTGTCTATTCCGGACATGAAGTCTTTTTGCGTGAGCTGGTGAGCAATGGCGTGGATGCCATCAACAAGCGACGCATGGCTGCCCTCGCTGGTGATTGTACCGAAGGTGATGGCGGTCGCATCAGCATCCATATCGACCGCGAAGCAAAAACAATCACAATCAGTGACAACGGAATCGGCATGACGGCCGATGAAGTGAAGCGTTATATCAACCAGGTTGCCTTCTCCAGCGCAGAGGAGTTTCTGGAAAAATACAAAACAGACACCGATGCCATCATCGGCCATTTTGGATTGGGATTCTATTCCAGCTTCATGGTTGCCTCTCAGGTGGAGATTGTCTCCTTGAGCGCGCGACCCGATTCGGAAGCGGTGCGTTGGAGCTGCGACGGTTCGCCTCGGTTCAGCCTCGCCGGCGCAGAGCGCTCGACCCCGGGAACGGACGTGGTCTTGCATTTGATGGAGGAGGAGCTGGAATACTTAGAGCCCTCCAGGCTGCGCAATCTGATTACCACATATTGCGACTTCTTGCCGGTGGAGGTGCAGCTGGAGGGGGAGACCATCAACAAGATGGTGGCTCCATGGAGGCGTCCCGCCAAGGAGCTTTCAGACAAAGACTATATTGATCTTTACAACTATCTCTATCCCTTTCAGGGTGATCCTCTGCTGTGGGTGCATCTCAATACGGATTATCCATACAGTTTGCAGGGTATTCTTTATTTCCCCAAAATATCAGGCCGCGCTGATTGGGAAAAGGGCGAAATTCGCTTGTATTGCAACCAAGTGTTTGTGAGCGACTCCATCAAGGAGGTTGTGCCACGCTATTTGCTCCCGCTGCGGGGTGTTTTGGATTCTCCTGACATCCCTTTGAACGTGAGTCGCAGCGCTCTGCAAACCGATCGTCGCGTGCGTTCCATCGGTTCATTTGTGGCCAGGAAAGTTGGTGATCGCTTGAAAGAATTGCACGAGGAGGAGCCAAGCCGCTATGGCGAAATTTGGGATTCCGTCGCCCCATTCATCAAAATCGGAGCCATGGAGGATGAGAAGTTTGCTGATCAAGTCGAAGCTTCCATCCTCTTCGGCACCACCGCTCCGACAGGAGAGGAGAGCAGTGATCCCATCAACTGCTCGAACGGCTGCTACACCACCCTCTCGGGCTATCGCTCTCGCTTGCCAAAGGACAATGACAAGCGTGTGTTGTACTGCACCGATGAGGCAGGTCAAGCCGGAGCCCTCGCTCTGTGGAAAGGCCAGGGGGCTGAGGTGTTGCTGGCCGACACCTTGATCGACGCTCAGTTCATACCATGGTTGGAAGCGCGCCACAGCGAGCTCCGCTTCCAGCGAGTGGATGCCGAACTCGATGCGAGCTTGCAGGATTCCACTCCTGACCTCAAAGACGCGGAGGGCAAGGATCCGGCCGAGCAGTTGCGAGAGATGTTTCGGACAGCTCTGGCCAATGACAAGGTCACGGTGCAAGTGCAATCGCTGAAGGGAGACGAGACCCCGGCAGCGTTGATCCTGCTCCCGGAGCAGATGCGCCGCATGAATGATCTCGGCGCCTTGATGGAGCAGCGCCTGCCGGGCCTGCCCGACCATCATGTGTTGTTGATCAACCGGCGTCACCCCTTGGTGGAGGGGCTTTTGAAACTCTCCAGTGGCGCGATCCTCACCAGCGGCAGCGGCGAAGCCTCCCCCAGCCAGCGTCTGGCGACAGATCTCAGCCGTCACATCTACGAGATGGCGCGCCTGGCTGTGGGTGGCTTGGAACCGAACCAACTCGCCGGCTTCCAGCAGCGCAGTTGCGACCTCATGGGTCAATTGATGCAACGCACGTTGTAAGCCTGGTTCATTGCCCGGGACGAACACTTCGCCCCGGGCATTGGACGGAGGTCTTGCGAGACCCCTCTCTGGCGCTCAGGTGCTTGCTTGCGCCAGAGCTCGAACCACGTCGCCTCGGGTGAGCACTCCCACCGTCAATCCCTGCGCATCCACCACAAACAACCGTTGGATGCGCCGATCATTGAGTAGCCGGGCCGCTTGGGGCAGGCTGGTGCTGGCGGAGCAGGTGTGCACCTTGGTGGACATCAGGTCTCCGACTGTGCTGCCAAGGACCTGATGCACCTGGCGGTTCCACTCCAGGGGGTTTCGCAAGTAGATCACCGCGTCGAGAAACATCACGTAGGGACCGGCGTCAACACCGCTCTCTCGCACCATTAAGTCCTTTTCGCTCAACTCGCCCACCAGAGCGCCGTCGCTGTCCACAACCGGCAGGCCGCTGATGTGGTGGTTGCTCAAGAGGGTCACAGCCTCCTGCAGCGGCGTGTCTGGACGGACAGACAACACCGGGGAGGTCATCACCTCGGAAACGGGACGATCCACCACCATGGCCTTCGCTCTTGCATTGACCGTGCATTCTGAAGGGGCGCCGGCACCATCCCATGTCCGCCTCCCATCCTGGTTCTGCCCCGCGCTCCGCCGCGCGGGTCCTCGCGGATGGGTTGACCGTGCTGCGGGGGGCGCTGGGGTTGCCCCTTCTCCTGGCGTTGCGGGGCCATTGGGATGGGGTGGCCTGGGGGTTGCTGCTCTTCGGAGGGCTGAGTGACGCGGTGGACGGCTGGTTGGCGCGCCGCAGCGGTGGTGGATCCATCTGGGGGGCTCGCCTGGATCCCCTCACCGACAAGCTGCTCATCAGCGCTCCCCTGCTTTGGCTGGGCGCGGCGGGTCGTCTCCCCCTCGTTGCGGTGTGGCTGCTCCTGGCGCGGGAGTTGCTCGTTTCAGGCTGGCGGGCTCAGCAGGACAGCGGCGGGCCGGCCTCCTCGGGGGGGAAGGTGAAGACGATCCTGCAGTTCCTTTCCCTGCTGCTCCTGTTGTGGCCCCCGCTCTGGCCAGGAAGCTCCTGGGCTTGGAGTGTCGGTTGGTGGCTGTTCTGGCCCAGCCTCGCTCTGGCCTTCACGTCAGCCGTCGGCTACCTCCGCAAGGGGGGGTGAGCCGAGGACGGCATGCCGCTGTTTCGGCTCCTTGGTCTCCTCCTGGTCCTCCACGCTCTCCTCCCGGCCCCAGGCCGCTGTCTCTTCATGCCCCAGTGGCTGGGCAGCCATTCCCTTCACCTCCCTGAGATAGCGGGCCAGCGCCTCCCCCTGGCCATGGGTGAGAACCACCTGTTGGGCGCCGCTCTCTGTGATGGTTCGAACCAAGGATGGCCAGTCGGCATGGTCGCTCAGCACGAAGCCCCGGCCCACCCCCCGGCGTCGACGCGCACCCCGCACGGCCATCCAGCCGCTGGCAAAGGCGGTCTGGGCCTCAGCACAGCGCCGCATCCAGGGGGTTCGCTGCGCCGAGGGTGGTGCCAGGATCAATCTCCCGACCAGGCTTTGCCCCCGGGGCACCGCGCTCAGGGGAGCGGTGGGTGGCATCGCGATCCCCGCTTCTCGGTAGGGAGCCATCAGCCCCTGGACGGCGCCATGGAGCAGCACCTCCTCCTGGACGCCGAGAGCATGGAGTTCCGCCAGAATCCGCTGCGCTTTGCCGAAGGCGTAGCAGAACAGGACAGAGGGAATCGTTGGAGCGGATTGCCACCATTGCTGGATGTCGCGCGCCACAACGGCGCCCGGTTGCCATTGGTAGATCGGCAGGCCAAAAGTAGCCTCGCTGATGAACACATCCGTTTGAACCGGCGTGAAGGCGGTGCAGCTGGGATCGTCATCCCGTTTGTAATCGCCGCTGATCAGCCAGCGCTCTCCCGCCGCTTCGATCAGGATTTGAGCGGAGCCGAGCACATGGCCGGCGGAATGAAAGGAGATCCGAGCTCCGCCAAGTTGCAGGGTCTCCCCGTAGGGCAGGACCGTGAGGGGGAGGTGGGCTCCCAGCCGAGCCCGCAGCACCCCCTCGCCAAGGGCGCTGCTCCAGTAGGCCCCGCTTCCAGGCTTGGCATGGTCCCCATGGGCATGGGTGATCAATGCCCGTGGGACGGGCCTCCACGGATCGATCCAAGCCTCGGCGGGGACGCAATAGAGACCCTCCGACGTCAGGCGCAGGGGCCCGTCAGAGGGAAGGACGGTGGAAGCGGCGGAAGGATCAGACACTCATCGCCAGCATGCGCTCAATCGGCACCAGCGCCCTCCGGCGAACGTCCTCATCCAGCTCGAGGCGCGGCTCCAGCCGTTCCAGACAGCGCCAGAGCTTCTCCAGGGTGTTCAGCCGCATGTACGGACAGATGTTGCAGGAACAACCGTCGGTGCCAGGCACGGGATGGAAGGTTTTTCCCGGGGCCTGCCGCTCCATTTGATGAAGGATTCCCGGCTCGGTGAGCACCAAAAAGGCAGAGGCGGGGCTGGTGCGCACGTGCTCCAGCAGTCGACTGGTGGAGCCGATGAAATCGGCCAGATCGAGGAGATGGGCCTCGCATTCAGGGTGGGCGATCACCTCCGCTTCCGGATGCTCCAGTTTCAGCCGCAGCAGCGCCTCTTCACTGAAGGTTTCGTGCACGATGCAGCTGCCCGGCCAAAGGGTGAGATCCCTGCCGCTGCCGCGCGCCACCCAGCGGCCAAGGTTGGCATCGGGAGCGAAAAGGATCGGCCGATCCGATGGCAGTTGGCGCACCAGGTGCACGGCATTGCTGCTGGTGCAGATCAAATCGCTTTGCGCTTTGACGGCTGCGGAACAATTGATGTAGGAGACAACGTAATGGTCGGGATGATTGGCGCGAAAGTCTGCAAATGCGTCGGCCGGGCAAGCGTCCGCCAGGCTGCAACCGGCCTCCAGATCAGGAAGCACAACGATTTTATTCGGATTGAGTATTTTGGCTGTCTCCGCCATGAAATGCACGCCGCAAAAGGCGATCACGTCGGCTTCGGTGCGTGCCGCGTGGCGTGAGAGCTCCAGAGAATCGCCGATCACGTCCGCCACGTCCTGGATCGCAGGATCTTGGTAGTAGTGCGCCAAGATGACGGCGTTGTGCTTTTTTTTCAGTGCCGCAATGGCCGCTGGCAAGGCTTCAAGCCCGGGCGTTTCCCCGTCGATGGTCTCGAATGCATGAGTCTCAGCGAAGGGATGCGGTCGATCGCCTGCTTGAGGGGTCTTTGCGTTTTGGTCTTGGTCTGTCATCCCCCCCATGGGGTGGTCCCCCGCTGAGCACTCCATGGCATCCAGCCTAGAGGGAGAGAATTCCAGGCCCCGCAAGCGCGTGGAGCTGGCCATCGCCGGGGATCTCCACGATCAGTGGGACAGCCGCGATGAGGCGCTCTTGCGAACGCTGGAGCCCGACGGGTTGCTGGTGGTGGGCGATCTGAGCAACGGCCACCCGCGCATCCCGCGAGCCCTGGCCCAACTGCCTCTTCCCGTGGCCTGCGTGCTTGGCAACCACGATTGCGGGCACGATGCCACGGGTGATCGACTCCGTCAGCAGTTGCAGCTGTTGGGGGATCGTCACTGCGGATGGGGGCTGCGTGAACTCCGTCCCCCTGGCGTTGCCGTGGTGGGGGCCAGGCCCGCGACGGCCGGTGGTGGCTACCAGCTGTCGAAAGCGGTGCGGGCTGTGTATGGCGCGGTGGAGTTGGAGGAGTCGGTGCAGCGAATTCACGCGGCGGCCCTGGCCGCCGATCCCGCCCTCCCCTTGATCCTGCTGGCCCATTGCGGTCCTGTGGGCTTGGGCAGTCACGCCAAGGATCCCTGTGGCCGCGACTGGAAGCTTCCCTCCTGTGATTGGGGAGATCAGGATCTGGCGCTGGCGATTGGGCGCATTCGCCGTGATCGGGCTCTGCCGCTGGTGGTGTTTGGTCACATGCATCATCAGCTGCGCCGGGGTGGTGATCGGATCACGTTCGTGCGGGACTCCAGAGGGACGATGTATCTCAATGCGGCCTGTGCGCCGCGGCATGGAGTCGATCCGCAGGGTCGCTGCCTGCGTCATTTGAGTTGGGTGCGGATCGGCGACAACGGAACGGTGGAGCAGGTGTCCCATCGCTGGTACGGTTTGACGGGCACATTGCTTTATGAGCAGGTGCTCTGGCCGCAGTCAAGGCCCTGAGATCACAATGTTGCTCTACGCCTGCATCAGCAGCCACGGATACGGCCATGCCGCCCGCACGATCTCCGTGCTGGCGGAATTGTTCCGGCTCCAGCCTGATTGTCGCCTCGTGCTGTCCACGGCCGTTCGGCCTGACTTCTTGAAACTGGCCATGGGGGAGATCCCCTATGAGCACCGTTCTTGCCGCTGGGATGTCGGGATGATCCAGGCCGATGCGCTTGCCCTGGATCCTCAGGCCACATTGGCCGAGCTGGACGCCCTGGAACACGCTCTGCCGGCGCAATTGGAGCAGGAGTCCCGCTGGCTGGAGGCTCAACCCACCCGCCCTCTCATCCTGGGGGATGTGCCCCCCAGCGCCGCCAGGTTGGCCCAGCGCCTCTGCGTTCCCCTGATCTGGCTCGCGAGCTTCGGTTGGGAAGCCATCTATGGACCCCTCGGCCCAGCGTTCGCCCCCTGGGCCGAGCAAGCCTTGGCGAGCTACCGGAAGGGGGACCTTCTGCTGCGCTGTCCTTTGTCGCTGCCGATGCCGTGGGATCTCCCCGTCGTGGACCTGGGCCTGACCTGCGCCACTCCCCGCCACGATCCAGTGGAAGTGGCGCGGCGATTGAACCTGCCATCCGAGCGAGAGCGCTGCGTTTTGATCAGTTTCGGCGGACTGGGGATGGAGATTGATCCAGGCTGGCTGAAGTCATGGCCGGAGCACGTGTTTGTTGGTGTTGATCCCCGGCTGGCCGAGGCGGCCAATGGGAGGCTCCTGCCCCCTGATCTTCGTTTTCTGGATGTGATGCCGCTGGCGGGCCGGATGCTGACCAAGCCGGGCTACAGCACGTTCTGTGAGGCCATCCAGCAAGATTTGGGACTCCATGTGGTGCGTCGGCGGGACTTCGCGGAAGCACCGGCCCTGGAGAAGGGGCTGCAGGCGGAAGCGTGGCATCGGTTGTTGGATGAGGAGGCGTTTCGCCGTGGCGACTGGCAGCTGGATCAACCACTGCTTGCCCCGCGCTTTCCTCGCTTGCGCCGCGATGGCGCTGCTCAGGGGGCGGAGATCCTGGCGCGTCTGCTGAAGAGGTGATCAGCAGATGCGATCGGTGTGAGGTGAAGGGTTGGAGATTCTGTTCAAAGCAAGGAACCAATCCTTGTGAGGGCAGGGCTTGACCTGCCAGGGCAGACGTGCCAGTGGAAATAGACGGTTCATTGAGCGTCACTGCCATGATCGACAGAAACTACTCTGCTCGCCAAATTAGCGCGAAGTTTCTGATTGGCTTCTGGGAATCTTCAGGGTTATTTGCACTTCCACACATCGATTAGCCGCCTTGTTGCTGATCTCTCTCGCCAAACCCGGAAAGATTCCTCCCTAACGCGCATCGCGCTCTTGTCCTCCGCCTTCATCCTCTTGATTCGCTCACGACGATTTCCTCTTGTCTCCGCTCTCCTCGGCTGGACCTTGCTCTCAGCCCTGCCTGCTCAAGCGACGGAGTCAACCGAGGCCTGGGATCAGGTTCTCTCCACTCCTCGCCCCGCTCGTCGTCTGGCGTACCTCCCTCCCCCGTTGCCACCGATTCGGCCGTCATTCGCCATCACCCCCGAACGACGGGCCCTGCTGAACACCATCCGCTACGCGGAAGGCACCTGGGCCAATGGACATGACGTTGGCTATCGCGTGATGTTCGGCGGCAGCTTGATGCCTTCTCTCGAGCGCCATCCGGATCGGGTGATGTACTCCTCGCGCTATGCCAGTGCCGCAGCCGGGGCTTATCAATTCATGCCTCCCACCTGGGAGATGGTGACACGGAAGCTGGGCTTGACCCGTTTTGATCCGGATTCCCAGGACCAAGGTGCCTTGTTCTTGATCCAACGACGTGGCGCCCTCCATCTCGCCGATCGAGGCGAGCTGACAGAGCAATTGGCCGCTCTTTTGGCCCCGGAATGGGCTTCATTTCCTACCTTGGCAGGTCGGAGTTTTTATGGTCAGCCTGTCAAGCGTTTTGACGATCTGAAGCGTTTTTACGAAGCCAACCTCAGTCAATTGCGGCAAGAACCACAACAATGGGAAAGAGTTTCCATCCAGCAAGTCAAATCTTGCAATGACAATAGTTTGGAGTGCAAGTTGCAATCGATTCAATCGAATCAGCCCTGATCTCTTTCTATGGCGTTTTCTACGAGGAGCCGAATTGAGCTGTTAAGGCTTATTAGGACTTAAGGGTTGATCCGCGGAACAACCCTTCCATTTTGGCTTCTCAGTCAGTTCCCATGCCTGCAGCGGCAAACCCTGTGTTGAGGTGAAACTGGCTTTGAAACGCTGAACCGGCCTCACCCTGAAGCCTTTCCTTTGTCCAAGCGATCTCTTCCCAGAGTGGCCTGCGCGATCAGATAGGCCACGACCGCCGCCGCCGCAAAGCCCAGCCCATTTCGCGCCAAGGGCAACACATCGCTGGTGCGAGTGACGATCGGCGCGACGCCGAAGACGCCAAAGAGAATCAACCAGAGGGGTGAAAGCAGAAGCACCCAAAGCCACTCCACCCGGCGACCGGGTTGGCGAGGGAATGCCGCAAAACCCACGATCAAACCTCCTAAAACGGAGGTGCAAAGGGTCAGCAGCCATTGCTCTTGGGGAAGCCCGGGGACCACCTGGCATCCACCCATGGCCAGGCATCCTTTCACCGTGTGGACGGCATCGAGGACAGCCCCGTCTCGGCCATGTTCCCGCACGTAGTACTGATTGCCGAAGCGGGTTTGCAGCTCCACCCAGAACGTGCGAGGCATCAAGGCGAACAGCGCATCGCCCACGTTGAAGTTCAACAGGTTGCCACCACGCTCGTCGGCGACGACGAGAAGGCTGCGCTCATCCAGCTGCCAAAAGTCTTTCACCGCCAGTCCCGGTGTCCGGTCGTACTGGGTCAACACCCTCAGCTTCCAGCCGCTGGTTCTGGAGAAGTCGTCGAGCTCGCTCTCCAGGGCGCTGCGCTGGCCATCGGTGAGCAGGCGAGCCAGGTCGATGACTGGGGTCGGATGATCAGGCAACAGATCCGGATTGTCATCCGCCAGGGCGGCGGCTGTCCAGGCGGGAAGCCAGCCCACCACAAGGGCGAGAAGACAGGCCAACAGCCCTGCGCGAAGCCCGGGTGGTTGGAGCGACCCGACCTTTTGCTCCGCTCGTCGGCCCATGATGGATCAGGCAACACACATGATCGGCATTCTCTCTGATGTCCCCACCGTTGTCCCGGCCGTGACGGGAGAGCTCGCACGACCGGCTCCGGCCTGGCTTCTGGAGCGCCTTCAGGCTGCGGGCGGCAGCGTGCCCTTTCGCCAATACATGGCGTGGGCCCTCCATGATCCCGACCATGGCTACTACGGCCATGGTCGGGCGCGCATTGGGCCGAAGGGAGACTTCGCCACTTCCCCCTCCCTGGGTGACGCGTTCTCCTCCCTCCTGCTGCCGCAGCTGGTGGAGTGGCTGGAGCAGATTCCGGGCGATCGACTCACGCTGTTGGAGGCCGGGCCCGGGGAGGGCCAGCTGATGGCCCAGCTCGCCGCTGGCCTTGTGCAGGGGTGGCCTGATCTGGCTGCGCGCATCGACCTGGTGCTCCTGGAGCCGAATCCGGGCATGGCGTCCCGGCAACAGCGGCTTCTGGAGGATGTGCCTCTCCCCGGGCGATGGCTTTCGGGCTGGGAGGAGATGCGCCTTGAGCCAGTCGCGGGGGTCGTCATCGCCCACGAGGTGCTCGACGCTCTGCCGGTGGATCGGATCGTCTGGGATGGATCGCAATGGTGTTGGCAACAGGTGGCTTGCGATCCGGAGGGCGTCCTGGCCCTGGGGACCGGCCCTGCCCTGAATCCTGAGGCGTTGGCGGAGCTCGCCACCCTCGGGCTATCCGCCGCTGGACTTCCGCCGGGATGGTGCACGGAACTGCACCCCGGACTGACCCCTTGGTTTCAAGCTTGTGCGGACGCGCTGCGCGATGGCGTGTTGTTGGTGGTCGACTACGCGCTGGAAGCCCGCCGCTACTACGCCCCCCATCGCCGGGAGGGCACGTTGCTGGCCTACCGCGATCAGCACATCGCGACCAATCCCCTGCTTGCTCCGGGGGAATGGGATCTCACGGCCCATCTCTGCCTCGAAACGACCCGGCAAGCCGCCGTGGCCGCCGGTTGGCATCAGCTGGGCGAGCGGCGGCAAGGGGAGGCTCTTCTGGCCTTGGGTCTGGCGGATCGACTGGCTGGCGTGCGCCAAAGCGCCCGCGTCAATCTCGCGGAGGAATTGGCCCGGCGGGAGCAACTTCTGCGGCTCGTGGATCCAGCGGCCCTCGGAGAGTTTCGCTGGCTGGTGTTTGAGCGCGCCAATGGGGAACGTCCCCCCGACCATCTTTGGAGTCGTTGCTTGCGCGAGCCTGAGGCTTGGGTTGGACAGGGACCCTGAGTTCGACCATGGCTGAGAGACAAGGTCACAGAGGAGTGGTCAAGGGCTCGCTGGCGCGCTGTGGGTGCGGAGGGCTTCGAGGATGGTGCCCTCGTCCACGTCATCGCGGATCACCACCTGTCCGATCCCTGTCGGCAGGACAAAGCGAACGAGGCCCTGGTGCACTTTTTTGTCACTGCGCAGCGTCGAGAGCACCGCTTCCGGATCCAAGGGCGGCGCGCTCAGAGGGAGGCCCGCCGCTGCCAACAAAGCCCGTTGGCGCGCTTCCGCGTCCGCATCCCACAGGCCCAGCCGACGGGCGATCGTGCCGGCCATCAACATTCCCAGCCCCACAGCTTCCCCATGCAGATAGGTGGTGTACCCCGTGAGGGTTTCCACCACATGGCCAAGGGTGTGGCCATAGTTGAGGGTCGCCCTGGGTCCGGCCTCCCGCTCATCGGCAGCCACCACCCGCGCTTTGGCTGCGGCGGAATGGTCCAGGATCAGCTGCAAGACCTCGGGGCCGATGGCTTCCAGGCTGTCCAGACCGTGGTGGGGCGTGGGACGGATGTGGCGCTCAAGGGCTTCGAACAGATCGCAATCCCCAATGACGCCATATTTGATCACCTCTGCCATGCCCGCTCGCAATTCCCGTTCCGGAAGGGTGGCCAGCACCTCGGGATCGATCAGGACGGCTTTGGGCTGATGAAAGGCGCCAATGAGGTTCTTTCCTCCAGGATGATTGACACCTGTTTTGCCGCCGATGGCGGCGTCCACCATGGCCAGAAGGGTGGTGGGCACTTGCACGAGCGCGATGCCTCGCAGCCAGGTGGCCGCAGCGAATCCCACCATGTCGCCGACCACGCCTCCTCCGAGAGCCACCATCAAGGAACCGCGTTCCAGCCGATGACGATGGGCGGCGTCGTGGATCTTCGCCACCGTGGCCGGGTTTTTGTGCTCCTCCCCCGCATCGATCACCAGAGAGACCACCTCCAGGCCCGCCTCACGCAGACTGCGTTCCGCCCGTTCCCCGTAGTTGGCATGGACCACAGGGTTGCTCACCAGGAGCACGCGGTTGCCTGGACGCACGGCATGGGTGGTGACCCACGATCCAAGTCGGGTCAAGCCTCCCTCGCTGATCACGATCGGATAGGGATCATGGGGCAGGGCCACTTGCAGAACCCTCTCCGGGCCAGGCAAAGGGGAGACTGGGGCATGCATGGAGAAAGGCTCGTAAGCTCTGGCGATGGCTCCATTCTCTGCTGCAGCCCCCTCCGGCACAGGCGTTGGAACCCGTGCGTTGCCGCAGCGGGTGATGCCCTGGATGTTTCTGGCCCCGGGCCTTGGGCTGCTCACCCTGACGGTCCTGGTGCCCGCGGCCATGGCCTTGATCCTGAGCTTCACCAGCACTGGTCTGGATGTCGAGGCTCCACTGCGGTTCATCGGCCTGGCCAATCTCCGTCGCCTCATCAGCGATCCAATGATGGCCCGGGTGACTCTGACGACAGCTCTGTATTTGATTGGTGTTGTTCCACCCATTGTGGTGGGCTCCCTGGCGCTGGCGGTGCTCGTCAATCGACGACTGCCCGGGATTCATGGCTTTCGCGCAGCTTTTTACACCCCGGTGCTGGTCTCACTGGTGGTGGCCGCCATCGCGTTTCGCTGGTTGTACGCGGAAAACGGGTTGATCAACGGATGGCTCGGGGCTTTGCTGGGGTCTGTCTTCCGTCCGATCGGCTTTCTCACGTCTCCTGTCTTGGCCCTGCCTTCCGTGATGCTGGTCACCCTTTGGAAAGGGCTGGGGTACTACATGGTGATCTTCCTTGCGGGACTCCAGGGAATCCCAACCGAACTCTACGAAGCTGCCGCTCTGGATGGCTGCGAGGGATGGCAGAAGCATCGGCATGTCACCCTGCCGTTGATGATGCCCTATGTGTTTCTGGTGGGGGTGATCTCTGCTCTGGGAGCCACCAAGGTGTTCGATGAGGTGTTTCTGATGACCCAAGGCGGACCGGCCGATTCCACCCGCACTTTGGTGTATTACGTCTATGACCAGGCGTTTGGCGAATTGGAAATCAGTTATGCCTGCACGGTGGGGCTGGCGCTGTTCCTGATCGTCCTCGCCCTGAGCCTGTTGCGTTCGGCCCTGACGGGTGGGGAGCGAGGGCTGGGCTGAAGCCATGCGAGTGTTGCAAATGACCAGCAAGCGGCCACCGCTTCAGAGCGCTCAGTGACCCATCCTTCTCCCGAGGGCGTGTCTCCTCCCGCCCGTTCCATTGGCATTGTGGGCGGGGGCCAATTGGCCTGGATGCTGGCCCTGGAAGCCAGGCGCTTGGGCATTGAGCTGCATGTGCAGACGGCAGACCCCATGGATCCCGCCGTTCGCGAGGCCACCAGCGTGGTCGTCGGCCCGTTGGGCCATGGGGAGTCCATCCGTGCCTTGGCCCAGCGAGCGAAGCGCATCAGCTTCGAGCATGAGTGGGTTTCCTTTGAGGTTCTCGGCCTCCTCGAGCGGGAGGGCGTGGTTTTTCTTCCCGATCTGGCGGCGCTTCTGCCCTTGCTGAACAAGCGCAGTCAGCGGCAACTCCTGTCAGAGCTGAGTTTGCCCACCCCCCGCTGGGCAGGAATGGAAGCCAGCCAACCTCCACCCGCCCCGACCCGGGGACGCGACGACAGCGCTCTTGTGGAGGGCGCCTCCCCGTGGGAAGTCGCCTCCACAAGCGGCGACCCCAGCGCGGCCGATCCTGAGGCGCCAGTGGAACCACGACTCCCGGATGGTCTCGACTTTCCGGTGATGGCCAAGCTCAGTCATGGGGGCTATGACGGCAAAGGCACGCGACTGCTCGAAGATCAGGCTGCCTTGGAGCGCCATCTCGCGAGCCATCCCCCAAACGATTGGATCCTGGAGGAGCGGGTGGACTTTTCCATGGAACTGGCGCAGGTGGTGTGCAGGGATCAAACGGGGGAGGTGCGCTGCTTCCCCCTTGTGCAGACCCACCAGCGCGAGCAGGTCTGCGAGTGGGTGTTGTTTCCCGCGCCGGTGGACCATGCGGTGGCCGCTTGGGCTCGCAATGTTTCGATGTCACTGGTCACCGCCTTGAATTATGTGGGGGTGATGGGGATCGAGTTCTTTTTTGGTCCGGGTGGTCTGCTCGTCAATGAGGTGGCGCCTCGGGTGCACAACTCGGGCCATCTCACCCTGGAGGCTTGCGTCACCAATCAGTTTGCCCAACAGGTGCGCATCGTCGCTGGTTTGCCCATGGGGTCCACCGAGGCGATGGTGGACGGAGCCTTCATGATCAACCTGCTGGGGTACGAGGGGGCGGATGGCCCTGCGGCCCAAATGGATCATCAACCCCAGCGCCAGGCGTTGGCTGCCATGGAGAGAGCCCATGTGCACTGGTACGGCAAGGTTCCACGCCCGGGCCGCAAGCTGGGCCATGTGACGTTTGTGCTCCAGGGGGAAAGCCAGCGGGAGAGAGAGGAGGAATCTGCCGAGATCCTCCAGCAGGTGCGTGCGGTGTGGCCCTGGCCCGAGCGGTCGACGGCTTGAACGAACCAAAGGGGAATGGGGCTAAAATGATGACGAACTGCTGTGTTGGTGACTGCCTTTCACAGTTTTCTGATCTGACTCCTTTTCGACATGGGGAGTCTGCGGCGACGGTGACGTAAACCAGCCTCTGAGCTGGAAACGAAACCACGCTTTTGAAGCCCCTTCTGGTTCATCCAGGTCGAACACTGGGGCAAGACGGCATAGCGGTTCACCCTCTCGTTGTCTTCCCTTTCTGGCGTCTGGGACGCAAGCCGACTCCCTCTGTCAGCCCGCTCAGTTCTCCTCTTTAGCCAGAAGACGATCCAGACGGGATTGAAGAGCCTCTCGATCGAGATCGGTCACCACGAAGACTTCCTGGGCGGTGCCGGCACGACGGGCGTTGACCTTGTATCCACCGGTGATCGGCGTGGATACCTTCAAGGACAGACGGGCCATTCGCCCTCGGGTGCGGCTCATCACCGCTGGCGTCACCGTGCTGATGAGCGGATCTTCCGCCAGCTCTCGCAGCACAGGAATCAGTCCTTCGATGTAGGTGCTGTGGGTGATCACCACACGGCCCATGGGCCACTCCCGGGGTGTATTGAGACGGTCAGGCCTGTTCCAGAGGAGCCATGGTGAGCCCCTCCACGGTCAGTTGCTGGTGGTACAGCTCTCCCTGCTCCAGAGGCCCACTCCAGACCACTGCGGCGCCCTCGCCGTCGATCTGATAGGCCAGAGTCCAGGCTTGGTCGGGCTGCATGCCAGGGATGGTGCGCACGAGCACTCGCACGACATGCTCAAACGTGTTGACGTCATCATCCAGCACGATCACGCGCACCTGGGGATAGGGAGCCCGCAAGCGCTCGGATGTGACTTGCCCTGTCGGAGCGGCGAGGGGCGTGCGCGTCATGGCGGCAGCGTAGGAGAGGGTGGGAGTTTAGGTAAGCTGGGGGTCGAACACAATCAGACACGATGCTGATCACCCTTGGTTGGGCTGCCTTGGCTGCCAGTTTCACGTTTTCCATCGCGATGGTGATCTGGGGTCGCAACGGTGACAACACCCTCAATTTCTGATCTTTTCTCCCCGGCCACTTTCACGCTGCTGGCGGCTTTGGCCTCAGGCCTTTTGCTGTTTGTCAGTGGGGGAGTGATTTACCTCTCCGTGGTCGATTGGCGCGATCGTCGGCGGAGACAAGCGGAAACCACACGCAAGCCATGATCAGCACCGGCTCCCCCCCGGAGGCTTTGTGTTGTCTGGAGGAGGAGGCATGGCAGATCGCAGGCGATTTGCTGGTGGACCCCTCCTCAGCGTCTCCCCCCCGGGGGGAGCTGACACCCTTTTCGGATGTTCTCCGCGAGCTGCTTGTTTTGCAGCGACAGGCCAGCATTCACCCCACTGCGGCTTTTCCGCTGGAGTCTCTTCTTCACCTGGGGACGTCCCTGCTGAGGACACTCCTGAAGGAAGACGATCGCGAACGCGTGCGCCAGGCGGCCGATGCCTGGAGGCGGGAGTTGGTGGGTGAAACGGTCAGCTATGTGATCAATCGCAATCTCAACGCCAGCAACCTCTGTGCCCTGCGTTGCGGATTTTGCGCATTCCGCCGCTCACCTGGCGAGGAGGGAGCGTTTCGCTTGACGCGTTCTCAACTGCGGGAGCGGGCTGCGGAGGCCAAGGCGCGCGGAGCCACGGAACTCTGCCTTCAATCCGGTTTGGACCCGGACGTCCCTCCTCCGCAGCGGCACCTCGACAGGGCTGTCACTCTGCTCAACGATCTGCGGGAAGCGGCCCCGGGGTTGCACCTCCACGGTTTCTCTCCACAGGAACTGCTTTACATCGCTCAGCAGGACCAGCTCCCCCTGCAAACCGTCCTTCGCGATCTGCGTCAGGCTGGCCTTGGATCGGTTCCTGGCACGGCCGCTGAAGTGCTCGCTCCCCGGGTCCGACGTTTGATCTGCCCGGAAAAGCTCTCGGCCAGGGCCTGGGTGGCCGTGATCTGGGAGGTGCATCGCTCCGGCCTGCCATCCACCAGCACCCTGTTGGCCGGCCATCTGGAAACGCCCTGGGAGCAGCTCTGCCATCTCTGCACCCTCGGCGCCATCCAACACGAGGCCTGGCGCCAGGAGCGAACCGGCTTCACGGAATTCATTCTCCTGCCCTTTGTTGGTGCGGCTGCCCCGGCACCCCTGCGCGCTCGGGTGGCTCGTGATCAGCCTGATCCTCGCGCCATGCTGTTGCTGACCGCCCAGGCTCGCCTGTTGTTGGGCCCCTGGTTCCCACACCACCAGCCGAGTTGGGTCAAACTGACCCTTCCAGTGGCTGCGGAAGCGTTGCGCTGGGGCTGCGATGACCTTGGAGGCACCCTGATGGAGGAACACATCAGCACCATGGCCGGAGCCGCTGGCGGCACGCAGCAGACCCCGAAGGCACTCCAGGACGCCGCCCAGCGGCTGGGGCGCCCTGTTCGCCAGCGATCGACCCTCTACGGTGCCGTTGATCGCCCTTGCGGATGTCCCTGACCGGATGAAGGCTCTTCCCTTTCGGTGGCGCGCTCCAAGCCGGAGATTGTTGTGGGTTCAACCAGCGCGCCGTCTGGTCTTGCCGTTCACCCTGAGCACCACTCTCCTCCTGCTCGCCGTGCCGGCCCTGCTGCTGCGCCAGCTGCCGCGTCCCCAGGCCTTGGGCCTGGAGAAGGTCATGGCCAGCGTCAGTCTGCTGCAGAGTTTTCAGGCCAGTCCTGAGCGTCCTGTGCCCGAGCTGTGGCGCCAGCGGCTCGGTGCGGAGAGGGCCACACGGCTCTGGAGAGCGCAAACCCGTCCCTGGTGGCAGTTTTGGGATGGCATCGCTCCTGGACAGCCGTTTCTGGCGCTCTCCTCCCGCGGGATCCCCCCAGCGTCTCTCCTGGCCCTTCCTGTCCCGCCTCTGCGGGTGGGAGATCTCTTGATCTTTCCCCCTGACCCGCTCTCGCGCCAGCTCTTGAGCGAGCGTCTGCGGGTGCAGGTGCGCCCCTCTCCGGGCTTGCGTTTGCGTTGTCTGCCGCGGCTGGAGCGGGATCAGGCCGTGTTTTGGCGGCCAACGGCCCTGGGAGAGTTGTTGGGACCTCTGGCTCCCTTTTTGCAGGATGTGCAGGAGGGCTGCCTGACCCTGGCCATCCAGCCGGATGGTCTCACCTGGACCGGAGAGGCCGCCTCAGTGGAGGGGATGCTTCTGGAAGCGCCGGCGAGTGGGGTCGATTCTGCGTCCCTGGTTCCGCTGCGGCCCGACGCTGTGGATTCTTTGCTACGGGTGGAAGGCACCTCCCTGCAGCGGTTGTTGGCCGGCCTTTTGGCACGAGAACTCATCCGTCAGCCCTTGGCCGAACGTTGGGGGTTTGGCAAGGATCAACTGGCCCTGTTGCGCCGCACTCCCTACCGCTTGGTGCTGCGCCCCCTGGCCAAGGGGCCCTTCGTGGCCTCCATGGAGCTGACCGTGCGTGCGGATGGACAGCAACGGCAGTGGAGGGAGGTGCTGTTGCGGTTGGCCTCGACCCTGGAGAAGGAGGGCTTGCGACTTCACACCACGCCTCCGCCAGCGTCGGTGCCCCCATCGCAAACGTCCAGCGCCTCCAAGCAACCCGCCTCAGCCGATGGGTCTTTTCGGGAGGGCGGAGGTGCAACCGCTCCCCGCAAGCCAGGTGGAGGCGCCACGAGCTCGGCTGCAAGTCCTTGGCCCATGGCCCTTTGGCAGCGGCAGGATGGCGTTGTCGTCGGCGGTTGGCAACGGCGGGAGATGGATGGCGGAATCGATCAAATCACCTTTTTTCTTGGACCCAAGGCCGAACCACCCACCCCGTTGCTCCTCTCCACCCTCCCCCCGCGAGGGGGGGTGCGCTTGACAGCACGCCCGAGAGAGCTGGCACTGCGGGGACTCTTGCCTCCGGGAATGCCAGAGGTGGTGCAACGCAGCGGTTGGGTCTGGTGGGTCGGTGAGCCGCTTCCAGGTTTCGCGGCGGATGCTCCGCTCAGCCAGCTTCAGGGGGGGTTGTCGCTGCAGCCGTGACCTGTTGTCGCCGCTCGTTGCGGCGTCGCTCGGCGGCCACCGTCTCTTCCATCAACTCCACAGCCTGGGCGAGTTTTTCAAGATTGTTGGCGTAAAGCCCAAGATCCTTGTCAACCCGATCGCGCAACAGTCCCATCGCCTCGGCCGTGTCGTGGGCAAACTGGCGCAGAGCCTTGGGATCCATGGAATCACTTCCTTTGGCTTCCTCCAGCAGAGTGAGCAAGCCAACGGCCATCAATCGCGAGTAGTGAAAATCCGGGCGACGCACGTTTGCCAGGGCGGTTTGCAGCAATTCCGGAGCCCCCTCACCCTGACGATCGATCCACTGACGCACCTCTTCGACGGAATGGTGGCCTACGGAAGCCAGGGCTTGGTTGCGTTGCTCCCTCAGGATCATCGCTTGCATGCCACAGGCGGAACAGAGAGCCTGAAAGAGCGGTTCCCGTTGGGCCTCCGGTCTGTAGCCACGGGTTCCGCTGTCAAACACCTGAACCAGCCCCAAGGCAAAGAGAGGATCTGGCTGGAACCCCCGTTGATGGCTGAGAAGGTGGAGCTCAACGAGCAGCTCATCGACCAACCGCCTGTACAGGGGGCTGATCACATGGGGAAAGGAAGCATGGAAGGCTCTTTTGCTGTCGGCAACAGTGAGAAGGGGGCTCACGCGTCTCACAGGATCAAACCTCAGCGACCATAGCGACCCCGCTGACCCAAGGGGAATGGCGGGCTCTCGTGGCCCATCTGAGAGGGCCGCCGATGGCTAGGATGGTTGGAGTTTGTGGTTGCCTTCCGTGATCCCGATCGTCATCGAGGAATCTGGACGTGGGGAAAGGGCTTTTGACATTTATTCTCGACTGCTGCGCGAACGAATCATTTTTCTTGGCGAACCTGTCACGGCCGAATCAGCGAATCGCGTCGTTGCACAACTCCTTTTTTTAGAAGCTGAAGATCCCGATAAAGATGTGTTTATGTACATCAATTCTCCAGGGGGATCTGTTTATGACGGTCTCGGAATTTTTGATACCATACAACACATTAAGCCTGACGTTCAAACCGTTTGCGTCGGTTTGGCTGCCAGCATGGGTGCTTTCTTGTTATGTGCGGGCACACCAGGCAAACGAAGCAGCCTGTCCCACTCGCGCATCATGATTCACCAACCTCTTGGAGGAGCGCGCGGGCAGGCCAGCGATATTCGGATCCAAGCTGACGAAATCCTTTTTCTCAAACAAAAATTGAATCAAGAGTTAGCGGATCGCACGGGTCAACCCCTTAGCAGAATTCAAGAGGATACGGATCGCGACTTTTTCATGTCTCCTGCGGAAGCGATCAATTACGGGTTGATCGACAAGGTGATCGACAAACGTTCAGTCAGGCCTCTCTGATCAGAGAGCATCTTCATGCATCCCTCGAGCCGTTATCGCGCTTTGCTTTGATTTCCTTTTCTTGTTTTGTGTGTGTGCTGCGAAATGTCTCATTACGAGTCATTTTCTGAAGTTTCTACTCAGCTCCTGGAGTTTCGAGTTGTCTCCTGGAGTTTCGAGTTGGCTCCTGGAGTGATGAGCATCAACCGCTCTGACGCCATCACAATGAACACTCAACCAGTCTGCGTCAGATCAGCTGAGAAGATTTTTCCGGTTCGTTGGCATCAAGACTTTAATGTCTACAAGCAATTTGGGGACAATGTTCGAAGACAAGTCCAGATTTGTACCGGGAGAGCGGCAGGTTTTGGCAATAGCATTCTTGCCTTGCTTCAACTGACGTAAGTGTGGTCAGGAAGGCGACGCAATTCTCATCTGGTGACTGGATGCTTGACCTGGACGTTCAGGCGTGACTTTCCGGTCACCTCAAACCTTGGATGATTCTCCCTAATTGCCTCACAAGCTCTCTATGGCGTCTGATAAAAGATTGGCTATTTCTGTCTTCAATTCACACCAAACCAACTCGCCATAAATAATCAAGAGTCAAGTGTCTTTTGCCTAGCATATTATTTTGGCTGATCAGTTGTTCCATCCCTCCCTGGCCAGAACGTCTGTACTCTCAAACCTGTAGACCAGCATCACTTGAAAACAATAAAATAGAACAGATTACATCTATTTAAACAAACAGAAGTTATTCCAGGCCAATTAAAAATATTGGTCAACGTATTTCACCAAATATCAACATAATATTTTAATAACTATTTAAAGTCTAGCTAGAGCGAAATAGGCAAATTTATAGACTTAGAGGCAGTGTGCATATAGCTAGGCTTTCAAAAATCACCCCAATCGGATTTGCCGGTCAGGGTGATTTTGATTTCGATCAGGATTCTGCTTTTGTAGATGAATGTTCTGAAACTGGCGATGAGCCTAATAAGACTGGCGAAAAGCGATCTTTGGCAGGAATAACTGCAAATTCAGAAACGATTGCTCGAAATTCATCCCCGTCCAGGGTTTCTTTTTCGATAAGAACATCAACCAAGCGATCCATGCATTCACGATGTTGACCAACCAATTGTTTGGTTTCTTGGTAACACTTAAACACGATCTCCCTCACCGCCAAGTCGATTTTGGCAGCCACTGCGTCAGAGAGGTCACTTCTTGTCATGAGGTCGCGACCAAGAAAGACCTCTTGGTTGCCCGCCTCCAAGGACACAGGTCCAAGATCACTCATGCCAAAGCGCGTCACCATCTGACGAGCGAGGGACGCCACTTGTTGAATGTCACCACCGGCACCTGTCGTGACCTCAGCGTGTCCAAAAACAGCATCCTCAGCGGCACGCCCACCAAGCGTGCCCATGATCCGCGCTTTGATTTGCGCTCGGCTGACAAGCATCTGCTCCTCATCTGGGGCAAACCAGGTGAGACCTTGCGCTTGGCCACGGGGAATCAGAGTAACTTTCTGGACAGGGTCATGTTCGGCGACAAGGGTTCCGACAAGAGCATGTCCAACCTCGTGGTAGGCGATCAAACGCTTGCTTCTCCCATCTGTAAGGGGCTTGCCTTCCATGCCGGCGATGACGCGATCGACTGCATCGTCAATCTCACTGAGGGTGATGGCCTCTTTGCGGCGACGAGCAGTAAGGATTGCCGCTTCATTGAGGAGATTGGCTAGGTCGGCTCCTGTAAATCCGGGAGTGCGTCGAGCGATACTCTCTAGTGAGACTTCAGGTGCCAACTTCTTGTTACGGCAATGAACATTTAAGATTGACAATCTGCCCTTGATGTCGGGAGCATCAACGGAAACCTGGCGGTCAAAACGCCCTGGGCGCATCAGAGCAGAATCCAACACATCTGGGCGATTCGTTGCTGCAATGATAATGATGCCACTGTTGCCTTCAAAACCATCCATTTCTGTCAGGAGTTGGTTCAAAGTCTGCTCTCGTTCATCATTTCCTCCACCAATTCCAGCCCCGCGTTGACGACCAACAGCATCGATTTCATCGATGAAGATAAGACAAGGACTGTTTTCTTTTGCACGTTTGAACAAGTCACGAACGCGACTGGCTCCTACGCCCACAAACATTTCAACAAATTCTGATCCAGACAGCGAAAAGAAAGGAACACCTGCCTCACCTGCGATAGCTTTGGCAAGCAATGTTTTTCCCGTGCCAGGAGGACCCACCAACAAGACCCCTTTTGGTATACGAGCCCCAACGGAAGTAAAACGTTCGGGTGTTTTCAAAAACGTGACAACCTCTTGTAAATCCTGTTTGGCTTCTTCAACTCCTGCAACATCCTCAAACTTCACGCCGGTTTCGGCCTCCATCAAAAAACGAGCTTTGGTTTTCCCAAATTGCATGGCTTGACCTGGTCCTCCAGGCATTCCAGAGGAACGACGGGCCAAGAAAATCAATGAGCCAATCAAAAGTAAAGGAAAGAGGAGATTGCTAAGGATGCCTACCAGGGGAGGAGTCGGACGAGGAGGATGGATGTCGAAGCTGATTGATTGATCTTTTAATTCATTCAATAGATCAGGGGCCATCCCAGGTAGGTCAACCCGAAGACGCTGCACCCGGTTGTCAAGATTCGGATCAACGACTTCGACGACAGCTGTGCGGCCAGAATTGTAGAAATCAACAGAATTGACGCGTCCAGAATTGATGTATTCAAGAAATCTACCGTAGCTCATCTTGCCAACTGCCGTGTTGGACGGTGACTTCAGTGGGCTGGAGGCGAGGTTACTGCCCCCTCCGCTCAAGAGCTGCCAACCCAGAAAACCAGCGACGAGGAGTGGCAAGGCCCAAAGCAGAATGAGGCGCCAGCGCTGATTCATTGAAAATAATGGATTCTTTCACTAGTCTAAAAGATTAAGCGTTGCACTGTGATCACCGTTGCGGCCATCACTCTCGGCCCTGATTAGCTGGCTTGCAGCCAGGGCGTGGTGCGAAGCGGTGCAGAGGTGGAGGGGAAAAGGCCTCCTGCCTCATCCAGGGGAGCAGGGGAGGCCGCATCGGCCAGCAACTGTTCGCAGAGGAAGGACTCCAAAAGCTCTGGACCATAGAGGCTATGGGACCAAATATTGACCTCACTCGAAGGTGGGCAAGAAAATGCCAGAATCTCAAATGGAAAGACCACCCGCTCCAGGAAAAATTGTTGACTGCCACAACAGCGGAGAATGACCATCCTGTCAGAGGAATTTCGATACGAGCAATCCACGAGAACCATGTCGAAGCCTTCGCCAAGTTGATTTTCAGCGATCGAACGTGGAGTGATTGTGCTCCCTTCCAAGCGGTCCAAAAGAAAATTAAAGCAAAGCAGTAACGTTATAGCCAGTCCCCCTGGGGGTTCTTTGGTGTGGATGACAACACTTTCACAGTCTTAAGGTTTTGTTCTTTTTCCAGCTAGGCCTTCGCTTCACAAACTGCGAAGCGCCACAATCGGATCCAAGGCTGCCGCTCGTCTTGCGGGCACAACGCCGAAAAACAGGCCAATCATTCCGGAAAAACACACTGTCAGGAGAACCATCCCGGCTCCGATGCTCGCTGGAAGGGGGGTCACCACGGCAACAAACGTGACGGCCCCAACTCCAAGCAAGCCACCTACCGCTCCACCAGCGGTGGAGAGGATTAACGACTCAACCAAAAACTGCTTGAGAACATCGCTGCTGCGAGCTCCAATCGCTTTTCGCAGCCCGATCTCCTCTGTGCGCTCACTCACCGCTACTAACATGATATTCATAATGCCGATTCCTCCCACCAACAGGGAGATGGCACCAATGGCCCCGAGCAGCAAGGTTAATCCGCTGGTGATGGTTTGTACGATGGAAAGAGCATCTTTCTGGGACCGAACCACAAAGTCGTCTTCACGCAAGATGCGATGGCGTTGACGCAACAGGTTTGTGATTTGAAACGAAGCTGCTCCCATGCTGTCTTCATTTTTGGCTTCCACACTGATAAAACTCAGACTGATGCCATAGGTTGGATCTCTGCCACTCAGGCGGCTGACCATGGTGCTGAGTGGCAAATAAGCCGTCTCATCCTGGTTGCTACCGAAAACAGCGCCCTTTGGCTCCATTATACCAATTACATCAAAAGATTGATCCCGAATTCTAACTCGTTGGCCAATCGCTTGTCCTGTAGGAAAAAGTTTGTCGCGAAGATCAGGACCTAAAACAACGACATTCCTAACGGCCTGATCATCATTTTTACTGATAAATCGTCCTTGGGCGATCTCAAAACTTCGTACCGGCAGGAATTCAGGGGTGACCCCTGTAATCGTCGCCGATGAAGTCAAGGATCCAGCTTGCACAACTTCCAGCAAGGAAATTTGTGGCGCTACGCGTTTCACGGAGGGGACTTGTTCAGCGATAGCCTCGGCATCCTCCAAAATCAAGGTTTTGGGGGATTCTAATCCTTGGCGACGTGTGTCATTGCGGCCCGGCACGATAAAAAGCACATTGGGCCCGAGGGAGGTGAGCTGTTCACCGGCCAGGCGCTGTGCCCCACGACCGATCCCAACCAAGGTGATTACCGAAACATTTCCGATCACGATGCCCAACATTGTGAGCAGGCTGCGCAGGCGATGGTTTTTGAGGGTCGCCACTGCCATTGCGGCGGTTTCCCGAAGGGGGACGGTGGATCTGGCCATGGAAGACCCTTAAGAAAAAATCCCCTGTGGTTATAGCGGATTCGCGGCGATGTGCAGTTTGTGGCTGCGGGTACCGCGGTGCACCACGCCTTGGTGAATTTCAAGGGTGACGATTTCCCCCTGCCTCAGATCATGCGTGGCGTTGGCGACACCCACGATGACAGGAATTCCCAGTCGTTCAGCGATGACGGCTGCGTGGCTATGCCTGCCTTCCATTTCCGCGATGATCCCTCGGGCTTTGCGGATCGCTTCCAAATAGGCGGCAGTGGTCTCGCGCACAACAAGAATTTCGCCATTTTCCACCCTCGCGGCTTCTTCGGGGGTTTGTGCGAGGCGAACTTTTCCACTCACCGAGCCGCTGCCGATACCAACGCCGCGTCCGAGAACGGCAGACACAATTCCTACTTTCACGAGATCTGTCGAACCACTGACTCCCTCAAGAGTTCCTGCGGTTTGGACCACCAAATCACCCTCCTTGAGTAACCCTTTTTGCTGGGCAACACCCATGGCCAAGCTGAAGGTGCTTTCCGTGGAGGCCTGTTGCGCGATCAGCAATGGATTAACCCCCCAGACAAGTTGTAATTGACGAGCGACAGCCACCTCGCTTGTGATCGCCAAAATCGGGGTACTCGGCCGAAACTTGCTGACGTTACGAGCGGTCGATCCGGTCTGTGTCAACGGAAGAATTGCGGCAGCATTGAGCTGGCGAGCAATGCTGCTCACCGCCTGACTGATGGCGTTGGGAATGGTGGTGGCCATTTGGCCATCAAGAATGCGCTGAGGATAATCGCGTTCAATTCGTCGGGCAATGCGGGCCATGGTCGCAACTGCCTCCACGGGATAGTCACCGACAGCGGTTTCGTTCGACAGCATTACAGCGTCGGTGCCATCCAGAATGGCATTGGCCACGTCGCTCACCTCCGCACGGGTGGGTCGTGGACAAGATGCCATGGAATCCAACATCTGGGTGGCGGTGATGATGGGAATACCGAGGCTGTTGGCTTTGCGAATGAGATCTTTTTGTAGGAGCGGAACCTCTTCTGCAGGCATTTCAACCCCTAGATCTCCCCGAGCGACCATCACGCCATCACAGAGGGGCAGGATGGCATCGATCGCTTCGATCGCTTCAAACTTTTCAATTTTTGCAACCACTGGCGTGGATGCGCCCTGTCCGCGGATGAGTTCACGGATCTCGAGAATGTCGGATGGATTGCGAACAAAGCTCAGGGCAATCCAATCGACACCTTGTTGAAGACCGAAGGCCAGATCCTTCCTGTCTTTGGAGGTCAGTGCTCGGATGGATAGCTGCACATCTGGAAAGTTGACCCCCTTGTTATTAGACAGCACTCCACCAACGGTGACGCGGCATTGCAGTTGTTGTTCTTCCAGATCAACATGTTCAACCAGCATTTCCACCCGACCGTCATCAAGCAGGATGCGGCTTCCCGTGGGGACTTCCTCCACCAGCCGGTCGTAGGTGACCGTGGCCATCTCCTGCGTGCAGGGAACATTTCTTGATGTGAGGGCAAAGCCGTCACCCATGGCCAAGGTGATCGGGCCCATCTCGAAACGACCCAGGCGAATCTTCGGTCCCTGCAAATCCTGCAAGATGCCGATATGGACTCCCATCTCGTGGGCCACCTGGCGGATGGTGGCGATGCGTTGGGCGTGCTCCCCGTGGTCGCCGTGGGAGAAATTCAGTCGGAAGGTGGTCGCCCCCGCCTGGATGAGGGCACGGAGTCTCTCGGGCGATTCCGTGGCGGGGCCGATTGTGGCCACGATCTTGGTGCGTCGCATGAAAAGCCCGATGAGGCGGCAATCCCGGAAACTACCATCCTCCCTTACCCGCTCTGGTGCGTTGTGGACTTTCAGGCTTACCAGGCTGCGACCGCCAGCACCGCCCGTTACCCGGGCGCAGGCTCCAATCCCATCTATCCCACGTTGGGTCTCTGTGGAGAGGCGGGTGAGGTGGCGGAGAAAGTGAAGAAGGTCCTGCGTGATCAAGGGGGGGTGTTCAGCCCGGACCATCGAGCCGCCCTCGCCCTCGAACTGGGGGATGTGTTGTGGTATGTGGCGCGGTTGGCCAGCGAGCTCGAGCTTGATCTGGGCGCGATTGCGGAGGCCAACCTGGCCAAATTGGCCAGTCGTGCGGAGCGTAACGTGATTGCAGGCAGTGGAGACCTGCGTTGAGAACGACTTGGCGGGAATGGACCTGGTCGGTCGCGATCGTGCTGCTGCTGGTGTTGAGTTGGGTGGTGCTTCCGCAAGCCAGCCACGCGGCCGAGCTCCAGGTGGAGGGGGTTCAGCTGAGCCCCTGCCCGGAGAGCGATGGCGGTCGACAACCCGAAGGACGCGCGGCAGCCTCCTGCTGGGCCTTGCGCGGGGACGTGGTGAATCCCAGCAGGAACCCTGTCGTGGATGCCGATCTGTTTGCCGTGATTTTGGACAGCAGCGGTGAGCCTGTGCTTCCCAATCGATCCCGTGTGGGGAGCTTGGGTGATGTTCCCCCGGGCCGTTCTCCCTTTGCTGTACGCCTGTCTGTTCCCGCTGGCACACCCGGACCGTTTCGGGTTGGGCAGGTGAAGGCGCGAGGGTTCAAGGCCCCGGTGCGCCCCCGAGCTGGAGAGGGAGACGAGCGCCTGCCGTTGGAGAAGGAGATGGCGCTGTGATGCGACCATCGCCTGGCGACTCGCAAACCTCAGAACCCTGTGGAGGAGGCCAACAAGACCACACTCTGTTGCAATAGTCCCTGAAGGATCGACAAAGAAAAGAAGGCAACGATGGCCGACAGGTCAATGCCCCCAATCGGGGGGATCAGGCCGCGAAACACGTTGAGGAAGGGATCGCTGATCCCGCTGATCGCCGCCAGGACGGGATTGCTCCAGTCAAGGTTGGGAAACCAGCTCAGGAGAACCCGCACGATCAGCACCAAAGAATAAATCTGCAGGGTTTTCGCCAGCACAGCAACAATCAAAGCCAGTGCGGCCATGGAGAATCCAAAACACAACCTTCATTCTATGGACTCGCCGGCGGCGCGGTCTCTTTCCTCAGACCGTTGCGTTTGCGGGATGGATCCGGCTTGCTGGTCGAGAGCAAAGGTGCGATGAAACTTTTCACTGAGGGTGAGCCAGTAGGAGCGGCCATCGCTCTGGCGTTTGCGTTCGATAAAGTTCTGGGCCAGCAATTCCTTGATGTGGTCATAGGCCCCTGAGCCGCGCAGGTCAACCAGGTCTGATTGCAGAATTCGTTTTTTCAGAGCAATGGTCGCCAGCGTTCGTAGTGCAGCTGTGGAGAGATCTACAGGTAGCAATGCTTGCACCAAATCACTGAGACCCTGTCTGAGCTGCAAGCTATAGGTGTGTCCATCCTGAAAGATTTCAAGAGCTGTGTCGCGATGGGCATAATCAGCCATCAGGCTGATCAGCGCCATTTCTACAGCCTCGCGATCCAACCCGGTGAGTGCGGCCAGTTCGCTGAGACTCATCGGCCTCCCCTTTAAATAGAGAATGGCTTCCAATCGGGCCGCTTCCGAGAGGCCGGTGAGAACCTCTACAACCGCCAGTTCAGTTGAGGGATCAAAAGACTTGCCCCCGTGTACATCCTTCGGTCTGAAAGGGGGTGCGCTGTCTTTGCTGGGTATGGAATCCACAGTCATGAAAGCCGGCTCAAGGATACTCTGTGACAGTTTTTCTCCCGTGTTTCGCTCTTCCTGTTCAAAAAGCTCGGCTGACATCTCCGCTTCGTCGTCAGACCAGGAACGAGGCGAATCAGCAGCAGGCATGGCCGATCAAAACGTGAACAACCGTGAGACATTCACCACTTTACTGGCTCGGCTCGCTTGTTTTCCGCGTCGCTTGGCTGGTCCTCAAACAGGCTGGCTGATCACCGTCTCCAGAGAGGTTGAGGCGCTTTCACCGAGAAACAATCGGTAGGCGGGGTTGTCCGTCTCCTGCCAATGTCTGTAAGGCAGCGAGGAGAGGAAGAGCTCCCAATCCCCCAACTCATCCTCCGGCACCTGCACGCCAATGACGATGCGACCGACATCGGCACCGTGATTGCGGTAATGAAAAATGCTGATGTTCCAATTCGGGTGCAGGGCGCTGACAAACGTCATCAAGGCCCCCGGGCGCTCCGGGAACTCAAAGCGGTAGAGCAGTTCCTGGCCTTGGACACGCGACGGAGCCGCGCGGCTGGGAAGGCGTCCGCCCACCATGTGGCAAAGATGCAGTTTCGCCAGCTCGTTCTCGCTGAGGTCCATACAGGGGAAGCCCGCCTCTTCCAACCGGTGGATCAGCGCCTCGGTGTCGTTGTGATCACGGATCTGGACGCCAACGAAAATGTGGGCCAAGCAAGGATCGGCCAACCGGTAGCTGAATTCCGTCAAGCTGTGCTGTCCCAACAGGCCGCAAAACCGCCTCAGGCTGCCGGGATGTTCGGGAATCTCCACGGCCAGAAGCGCTTCGCGCTCTTCCCCCAGCTCAGCGCGCTCAGCAACGAACGAGAGTCGATCAAAGTTCATGTTCGCTCCGCAAGCCACGGCGACCAAATCGCGATCCCGCAAGGCGCGTGCTTCCACATCCGCCTTCATCCCGGCGATTGCCAGGGCGCCGGCGGGTTCCAGGATGGAACGGGTGTCTTCAAAAACGTCTTTGATGGCCGCGCAGATGGCATCCGTGTCGACCGTGACCATGCGATCCACGTAACGCTGGGCCAGGGCAAAGGTGTGGAGGCCCACCTGCTTGACCGCCACACCGTCGGCAAAGAGGCCAACCGAATCGAGCCGCACCCGCTCCCCCCTGGCGAGGGATTGGGTCATGGCGTCGGCATCCACCGGTTCGACCCCGATCAACTCCACCTGGGGCCAAAGACTCTTGACGTAGGAGGCGATGCCGGCAATGAGTCCGCCTCCGCCAACAGCAACATAAATTGCATCGGGTGGCGTGGAGAGTTGTCGCAGGATTTCCACGGCGATGGTTCCCTGGCCAGCGATGACATCAGGATCATCGAAGGGGTGAATGAAACAGAGACCGCGCTCCTGTTTCAGTTCCAGGGCTCGGGCGAAGGCTTCGTCATAGGTGTCTCCGTGCAAGACCACCTCGGCTCCGCGGGCAGCCACCGAGCGCACCTTCACCTCAGGGGTGGTGACCGGCATCACAATCACGGCCCGACAACC
Source organism: Cyanobacteriota bacterium (assembly GCA_046047935.1). Lineage (GTDB taxonomy): Bacteria > Cyanobacteriota > Cyanobacteriia > PCC-6307 > Cyanobiaceae > Cyanobium. The sequence goes on along the minus strand of JBJOHA010000084.1, from coordinate 24,668 downwards.
GAGCTTCTTCGCCGCGAGGGCCACTCCCTGGGCGTGATTTCCGGCGCTGGCGGCAATCACGCCCCTCTCCAGCTCCGCGAGACCCAGTGACACCATCTTGTTGAAGGCCCCGCGCAGTTTGAAACTGAAAACGGGTTGCAGATCCTCCCGTTTGAGAAAGATCCGGTTGCCTAGGCGGCGGGACAGATTCGGGGCGCCATCCAGGGGTGACTCAATGGCCACGTCGTACACCCGGGCGCGAAGAATCCGCTGGAGGTAAGGACTGGGATCAGGATCAGGAGCCTGGGCCCTCGGATCGCAACGGGAGGAGGGGAGGGGCTCTCTGACCCAGGAGGAGGAGATCGACGGTTGGCTCATGGAGCCAGTGTGGCAACTTGTGCCACCCCTTACCAGGTAGGGGGAGGGGGGCCAAGGGGGCTGAACCGTCGCGAGCGTGGCCGACCGATGGAGCGGAAGTCTTAGATTGCGCATCCGACCGTGAGATTTGAGGATGCATCTGAGCGAGCTGACCCATCCCAATCAGTTGCACGGTCTGAGCGCGGCGGAACTCGAAGCCATCGGCCGACAAATCCGCGATCGCCACCTGGAAGTGGTGTCTGCCACGGGAGGGCATCTTGGGCCGGGGTTGGGCGTTGTTGAGCTCACCCTCGCTCTTTACCAGACGCTTGACCTCGACAAGGATCGCGTTGTCTGGGATGTGGGTCACCAAGCTTATCCCCACAAGATGGTCACTGGCCGCTTCCGCGACTTCCCCACGCTCCGACAGAAGAACGGCGTGGCGGGCTACTTGAAGCGCTGCGAGAGTCGCTTTGATCACTTTGGCGCTGGCCATGCCTCCACAAGCATCTCCGCAGCTTTGGGGATGGCTCTGGCCCGGGATCGGCGAGGAGAATCGTTCAAATGCGTGGCGGTGATCGGCGACGGCGCCTTGACGGGGGGTATGGCTCTTGAAGCCATCAACCACGCCGGACATTTGCCGAGAACCCGACTGCTGGTGGTGTTGAACGACAACGACATGTCGATCTCCCCCCCTGTCGGCGCGCTCTCCACCCATCTCAACCGCATGCGGTTGAGCAAGCCCGTCCAGTTTCTCTCCGACAATGCTGAGGAGGCGATCCGCCACCTCCCCTTCCTGCACGGCGAGCTGCCGCCGGAGCTCAAAAATCTCAAAGAAAGCATGCGCCGTCTTGCTGTTCCCAAGGTTGGGGCGGTGTTTGAGGAGCTTGGATTCACGTACATGGGCCCGGTGGATGGCCATGACATCCCCTCCATGGTGCGCACCTTCCAGGATGCCCATCGCTGTGAGGGGCCTGTGCTCGTGCATGTGGCCACCACCAAAGGCAAGGGGTATCCCTACGCGGAGGCTGATCAGGTCGGCTACCACGCCCAGTCGGCTTTCGACTTGCGCACCGGTAAGGCCTACCCCTCCAGCAAGCCCAAGCCTCCCAGTTACAGCAAGGTGTTTGGCCAGACGCTGGTCAAGATCTGCGAGCAGAACCCTCTGGTGGTTGGAATCACTGCGGCGATGGCGACAGGCACCGGTCTTGATCTCTTGGAAAAGGCCGTGCCTGAACAGTATTTCGATGTCGGAATTGCCGAGCAGCATGCAGTGACGATGGCGGCTGGCATGGCCTGCGAGGGGTTGCGACCTGTGGTGGCCATCTACAGCACCTTCTTGCAGCGTGCGTACGACCAGTTGATTCATGATGTGGGCATTCAAAAGTTGCCTGTCACCTTTGTGCTGGACCGTGCCGGAATCGTTGGCGCGGATGGGCCCACGCATCAGGGGCAGTACGACATCAGTTACCTCCGCGCCGTGCCCAATTTCACCGTGATGGCGCCAAAGGATGAAGCAGAGTTGCAACGGATGCTTGTAACCGCTCTAGCCCATGACGGTCCTTGTGCGATCCGCTTTCCACGGGGCGAGGGTGAGGGGGTCCCCCTGATGGAGGAAGGCTGGCAGCCACTTCAGATTGGCCTGGCGGAACAGCTCACCGATGGTGATGACCTGTTGCTCGTGGCCTACGGAGCCATGGTTTCACCAGCCATGGCGACAGCTGGACTCCTGCAGGAAAAGGGCGTTCGCGCCACGGTGGTGAACGCGCGCTTCCTTCGGCCGTTGGATGAAAAGATGCTGCTGCCTTTGGCCCGTCGGATCAGGCGCGTGGTGACGTTGGAAGAGGGTGCTCTGGCCGGCGGTTTCGGCGGGGCGATCGTGGAGGCTTTGAGCGATAATGGAGTCCAGGCTCAGGTGTTGCGCATCGGCATTCCTGATGTCCTGGTGGACCACGCCACTCCGGAGCAGAGCAAGGAGTCGCTGGGATTGACGCCGCCGCAAATGGCGGAGCGAATTCTCGATCATTTCGCCGACACCTTGTCCGTATCCAAAGGGGCCCAGGAGGTGTCACCCAAGCCAGCCTTGCAGGTTTGAGGGCACTCGCCTCATCACAACACAATCTTCAATTCCCTTTCTTTTGTTCCAGCTGCTTGAGCAAGAAGCCGCTCCTTTTTGGCCTCGAAACTGACATCAAGATGTTTGCTTTTCGGGCCAATGTTGACGGGTGGATCAAGTTTTATCGGTTGTCTTGAGGTTGGTCGGTGTCGCCACCACCTGTTTGCGTGAACACCTCTTGCCTCATGGATCGTCTGATTCATTATTTTGCAGACATCGCCTCCTACCTGGTGTCAAAAAAAAGCCTGCTGGCTCCAGCCTTTGCAAGGCTGAGAACCAGCAGGCTGCCAAGGAAGGGATTGAGGAGGGTTCAGAGCACTCCGCGAGCAGCCAGGCCTTGAATCGCACCCATTCCCAAGATGTGGCCGAGGCTGATCGTGCCGAGCATCGCTCCGTGGCTCAGGCCGCCGAAGAGGGCGGAGCTGGGCAGTTGCAGGCCGACGTTGGGTTGCTTGATCGTCGCTTTGCCGATGGCAATGGCGATGACGTTCGCCACGATCATCACCAACCCGACTTTCGGGGACCAGGACACGGTGGCAGGGGCCAAAGCCAGAATCGGAAGCAGCATGACGCCAAGGCAACCGACCCATCTTCCGGGTTGAACGGCTTGCCAGACCCGGGCCTTAAGACTTGTTCACGTCTTCCCCGCTGGATCACGGTTCAGCGACTTGGTCACGCTGTCTCATGGTCGGCCTGATGGCTGCCTCCCGCAGCAGGCTCACCTCCCCTGAGCGTTTCAATCGGCTGATGGCCAGATCGATGCGCAGGGCTGTGGTGGGGTCGAGGAAGGGTGAAAAGGCGAAACCCTGGGATTCGGGACGCACAGCCCGCAGCACCAGGCTGGGGAGCCCCGTGCCATCGGAGTGATGCGCCAGGACGTAGCTGAGTTGCAGCTCATCCGCCAGGACTGCATCCGCCTTGTTCTGCGTCAGCAAGGGAATGGCAGCACTGATCCGGGGCATGGACACCGCTTCGATGCGAGGGCCCCGGGAGGAGCGATTGAGCTCCTCCAGCAGGGCGGCGCTGATGCTGCCGGGCCGGACGGCCACCTTTCGCCCGCGCAGATCTTGCAGGCTGCGGAGGGAGCTCGCGCCCCGCTCCCGTGTCTCTTCCACCACATGCACGGTGAGAAAGCCCACCAGGAGAGAGGCGGCAACAATGCGGACCAGGTAGGCGAGCAGAACCAGCAGGTGTCCGCGGGTGGTCGAGACGATCGTGTTGCTCCCCGGGCCTGTGGCCAGGATCTGAAAGATGCGAGCAAAACTGCGCGCGGTCCCCAGGGCGCGGGTTTCGGCTGAGTGGCCATGCTTCTCCACCCGCCAGGTGAGCAGACTGAGGCAAGCGATGAGCACAAGGAACCCCCCGAGCAACTGCAGCAAGGTGGGTCCCAGCAGGCTGCGCAAGAACGCCTTGCCAAGGTCGAAACGGCTCTGCAAGGCCATCACCGCCAACCCATCTTCCTGAAAGGGCAGGGAAAAGCGCAGGGTGCGCAAGCGCTCGGGCGCGAGATTGATGCAGCCCACGGCGATGTCGATCTCACTTCGGCTGGTGGCCTGCAGGAGGGTTTTGATGTCTGGCCACTCCCGCAGGATGAAGGGAAGGCGTTCCTCCGTGGCCACACGTGTCCAGAGATCCACAGCCAGCCCTTTCCAGACGCCCTCTTGGCGGAAGCTGCAGGGTTGGGCGCCGTCCACAACGCCGACGCGCAGGACCGACGCGGTCGGTTCACTGCGGGTGGGGACGGCAACAGCCAGGAGCAGGGTCCCTCCAAGCATCAACGGGAGCCAGGACCCGGGAGACCTCCACCGCTGCCGGATTGGCAGCGGCGGGAAGGGCTGGCCAAGCCACTCAAGCATCGTCCTGTCGCGCCAGGAAGCCCAGGACGACCAGCAGGTTGCTCAGGGTGAGAAAGGCCTCCGCCCCGCCATGGAGGCCATCCACATTGGCAAGCAGTTCCCCGTAGCGCTGCTGGGCGATGACCGATGCGCCGATGGTGACGGCGACAAAAAGAAGGGTGAGCTGAAAACCAAGCAGCGCCATCCGGGGAAAGGCCCGAACCTTGGAGGCCCACAGCAGAAAGGCCAGATACGGCAGCAGAGACAGCACAAAGAAGGGTCCAGGGTTCACTCCGGCCAGGCTCGTGAGCGGAGGGGTTGCCAGAACGATCAGCGTCATGGCGTGATGTCCCCGGCGGCGAGGGGCTCTGAGCGCTGTTGCTGTCGCAACAGTCCCCGGGCGGCGACAGCGAGGCAGATGTTGCCCAGAAGCGTGCAGGCCGCTTGAAGCACCACCAGACCCTTGAGCGCGGGGGCATTGTCAAAGAGGTGCCAGGTGCAAGCCGCCATGGCGCTGACCAAGGCGGGGACCATGGCGAGGGCGAGCCAGCGCCAGCCTCCCTCTTGTCGTCGCCGTCCGTAGGCCTGAACCGCGAAGATGGCCAACAACCATTCCACAACCGACGTGATGTGAATCCACCAGGTGCCGAGTGAGAGGGCGTGCATGCGGCGGTGTGCCTCTCCTGCTGAATGGTTTTTCAAGCTAACCCCCTTTATGGTCGCTCTCAGAAGCATCCGGTGGGGATGGCGGCGACAAAGAAACCAGGACGCCCCTTGTTGTGTGGGTACTACGGAGAACACAACCTCGGAGATGATGCCCTGCTCGAGGTGCTTTTGTCTCAGCTTCCTCCGGCCTGTGAGCCGTTGGTCACCGCTCGCGATGAGCCTTGGGTGAGAGACCGTTTCGGGGTGGAGACCTGCGATCGCCGCCGCTTCGGGGAGGTGATGGCCTCTTTGCTGACTCGCGATGTCCTTGTGCTCGGGGGAGGCAGCTTGTTGCAGGACGCCACCAGCTTGAACAGCCTTTTGTATTACTGCCTGCTGATCCTCACCGCACGGCTTTTGGGGAAGCGCGTGCTGTTGTGGGGCCAAGGCTTGGGTCCGCTGCGACGCCCAGAAAGCCGGTTGTTGGTGCGCGTCGTTTTGCCGCTAGCCACAGCCATCAGCTGGCGGGATGGAACGTCGGCTCACCTGGCGGAGCGTCTCGGCCGACGACGACATTTCGTGGGCAGTGATCCGGTCTGGGCGTACCCTCGGCGCACCTGGCAAGGCCAGGGCGGCGCGATCGTGTTGTGCTGGCGCCCTGTGAAGGCGTTGGAGTGCGAAGGCTGGAGGCCCTATCTGGAGGCCCTGGCGGTCTTGACCGACCGTGGCGGGCGTGATGTGGTGTGGTTGCCGTTCCATCAAGATCAGGACTGCGGATTGCTGCAGCTTCTTCATCAGAGCGGCCTCATTCCCCCGCGCCTGGCTCGGCGTTGTCGAGAGGTGACGGTGACGGATCCTGAGGGAGCGATGGATCTGTTTGCCAAAGCCGGCTTGGTGTTGGCGATGCGGCTCCATGGGTTGATTTTGGCGGCACTGGCGGGATGCCCGGTGGCGGCCTTGAGCTACGACCCGAAGGTGGCCGCTGCGGCCAGCAGTTTGGGCTGCCCCTCGCAGGACCTGGGCACCCCTCCCGCAGCCGAACTGGCCGAACAGTGGTGGCGCCTGGTGGATCAGCCCCCTTCGGAACAGACTCTTGATGCGCTGCGTGCGGGCACGGAGGTGCACGGGAGGCTGTTGCGACAGGTGCTGACGACCGCGTGAGGGATCGCGGGGCCGAACCCGAGGGGGGCGGCTCGCAGAGGCCGGTTCACCCGGCCCCAAGCGCTTGGAGGGCCGTGATGACCTCTTGGCTGTGACCGAGGGGGCGCACGCCCAGCCAACGGGCGCGCACAACCCCATCGGGATCGATCAAAAAGGTGTGGCGCAGGGCGGAAGGAGCGAGCCAGGACCCGTAGCGACGAATCATGGCTCCCGTTGGATCAGAGAGGAGCGGGTAGGCGAGTCCTTCCGAGCCGCAAAAGGAGCCATGGCTGTCAGGACTGTCGGTGCTCACGCCGACCACCTCAGCACCCAGCCGATGAAAGGTGGCCAAATCCTTCTGAAAACCCCGAGCTTCGAGGGTGCAACCCGGGGTGAAATCCCTGGGGTAAAAATAGAGAACAAGCCAGCGGTTGCGGAAGTCCCCCAGGGAGAGGGTCACCGGTTCTGGGTCGGCCCCGGAAATTGCCGAAGGAGCGACACCGGGAAGCTGGAAGTCTGGGGCTGCTTCACCCGCCTGCGGTGCTTGTCCCCCCAGAGCGTGCGCTGGGGCAGGGTGCAAGAGCAGATCCGCAACTCTCCAGCCGGTGAAGACGGCAGCGGGAAGAGCACCCAAGAAGAAACGGCGATGCATGCTCGGGGTAAGGATGAAGCGGCGAGAGTGGACGATGTTTGCCAGCCCTGTTAATAGAACAGCTAGTCCTCAACACAGCCTGTCCTGAAAACAGCCCATCCTCAAAACAGCCCATCCTCAAAACAGCCTGTCCTCAAAACAGCCTGTCCTCAAAACAGCCGGTTCAAAGAATCAGGTGGATGAGCCCTGGCGCTGCAGGATCAGAGCTTTTCAGCGTGTCGTGGCCCACCGCAGTCAACCTGCCGCCGGTTCCGTGTTGGCTTCAGAGTCGCGCCAGGTTGATGCCGAGATCTTTGGCATACGCGCCAAGGCCTCGCTTCTGAATGGTTTTGAGGGTGCGCGTCGACACGCGAAGGGTGATGAAGCGCTGTCCTTCCGCCCACCAGAGACGGCGCTTCTGCAGATTGACTTGCTGCAGCTTTTTGGTGCGGACGTGGGAATGGCTGACAGCCATGCCATTGTTGGCGCGCTGGCCGCTGAGCTCACAGACGCGAGACATGATGGATTGACGCATTCATTGTTGAAAGGACCTTATCAAATCGTCGCTCCAGGCTGGATCAGGGTGGAGGAGGCGTGTGCCGCTGGTGGCTTCGAAGGCCAGGGCGTGCTCCGGCGCCCAGCCCACTTGGAGGTGGTCTGGCGGGGCGCTGGTCGCGGGCCACAACAGTCGCAGAAAGCCGGCGGAGGTGTCCAACCAGAGGACCTGCTGGCTGCCGCTCCATTCCGATCGAACCGTCCGGGCCGGTAGTCCCCCGCTGCTGACGACACGGAGGTTCTCGGGGCGAACGGCCAGTTGGCGGCCTTCCCGGGGTGGAAAGAGATTGATGGACGGGCGTCCGATGAACGCGGCCACGAATCGATTGGCAGGGCGCTCATGCAGCTCCCTGGGGTCCCCCACCTGCTGCAGGCGGCCCTGATCGAGGATGGCGATGCGATCAGCCAGGCCCATGGCCTCTTGTTGATCGTGGGTGACGTACAGGACAGGATGGCCGGCGCCACTGAGAAGCCTCCGGAGTTCGGGGCGGAGCTCCTCCCGCAGCTGAGCGTCAAGGTTGCTCATCGGTTCATCGAGAAGCATGATCCGAGGCTGTCGCAACAGGGCGCGTCCCAGGGCAACCCGCTGGCGCTGGCCACCCGAAAGCTGGGCGGGGCGGCGCTGGCGCAGGTCATGAAGTTGCAGAAGCGCCAGGACGCGGGTCAATCGCTCCTCTCGCTCCAGGGCGGGCACACCGCGGATCTTCAATCCGAGGGTGAGGTTGTCGGCAACGTTGAGATGGGGATAGAGGGCATAGCTTTGGAACACCATCCCCACGCGACGCCGCGCGGGATCCAGAGTGCTGATGTCTTCTTCATCAAGGACAATCCGACCGGCGGACAGGGGATCAAGACCAGCGACGACCCGCAGCGTGGTGGTCTTGCCGCAGCCGCTCGGCCCCAGCAGGGCGACGCACTCTCCTTCCTCCACGTGCAGATGAAGATCGTCCAGGAGGGAGCGACTGCCCACCTGGCGGCTCACACCGTCGAGGTGAAGACCCTTCATCCTTTGACGGCTCCCTGGGTGAGCCCGCTGATGATCCAGCGCTGAAAGAGGAGAACCAGAAGCAGGAGGGGAAGGCTGCCAAGGACGGTGGCCGCCGCGAAGGGACCGTAGGGAATGGTGAACACGGAGGAGGAGGCGATGCGGCCCATGGCGGCCGGAAGGGTGAGGCGATCGGAGCGAGAGAGCCAGGTCAGAGCGATCGGATATTCGTTCCAGCTGGCGAGGAAGACAAGCAATCCGGTGCTGGCCACCGCAGGACCAAGGAGGGGAAGAACGATGCGACGCAGGCGCTGGGGGGCGTTGAGCCCGTCGAGGCGAGCGGCATCCTCCAGCTCGGGGGGGAGGTCGGCGATGGCGGCGCGCAGCAGAAGGATGGCCAGGGGGAGAGACAGGGCGGCGTAGGGAAGGGCGAGGGCGAACAAGTGATTGGCCAGACCGAACCAGCGGGCCAGCTGCAGGAGGGAGAGGAAGAGCAACACCGTTGGAAACAGGGCGGCTCCCACCAGGCCGGTGCTGAGGAGTGATCGCGGGCGGCCCTGGAGATGGTGGAGCCCGTAGGCGCAGGGCACAGCCAGCAGGAGGGTGAGGGCCGTGGTGACAGCTCCCAGAAGTGCGGAGTTGAGGAGCACCCTCCCCAGGGAAGGGTCACCCGCGAGCACCAGCCGATAGTTGGACAGGGTCCAGGGGGAGAGTCCTGCGGGGACGGAACCTCCGGTGAGAGCCTCCCCGAGCAGGAAGGAGGTGCGCAGTTGCCAGAGCAAGGGACCCAGGCTCCAGGCCAGCAGCAGGGCGCGCATCATCGCCAGGACCCACGCCAGCGGTTGCTCCCGAGCCAGAGCAGGGCCACCAGGAGAAGCAAGCCGAAGGAGGCGAGCATGACGGTGGCGCTGTAACCAAAGTCGAGAAAGCGCATGGCCTGGAGATAGGCGTAAAGCGCAAGGGTTTCTGTGCTGCCAGCCGGGCCTCCACCCGTGAGAAGCTGCACCAGGTCAAAGACACCCACGGCCTGGGCCAGGCGAAAGAGCACGGCCAGACCGACAAAAGGGGCGAGAAGAGGCCACTGCAGGCGCCAAAGAAGGGTCCAGGGTCGGGCTCCCTCCAGCCGCAAAGCCTCTTCCAGGTCACGGGGAATCGCCTGCAGGCCAGCCAAGAGCAAGATGGCCACGAAAGGCGTGGTTTTCCACACATCGGCCAGAACGGTGGCGAGCCACGTGGTTGATGGTGAGGACAGGAAGGGTTGGGGCTCCCCCCCGAGAGCCTGGATCAGGCGGTTGAGGGGGCCATGGGGGTCGTTGAGAATCCAGCGCCAACCCAGGGCCATCACAGGGCCAGGGAGAGCCCAGGGGAGAAGGACAAGGGCCCGCAGCAGGCCGCGCCAGCGGGAGGGTTGATGGAGGAGGAGGGCCATGGCCAGGCCCAGAGCCAGTTCGAGGGATACAGAGACCCCGGCGAAGCGCAGGGTCTGGAAGGCGTCCTGCCAGAAGCGTGGATCCTGGGCCAGGCGGGGCCAGTTGGCGCCGCCGTTGGGCAACACGCGCAGGCCGGTGAGCAGAGAGCTGGCGTGGAGGCTCAGCCAGCCGTAATGAAGCCAGGGCCAGAGGAAGATGAGCCCCAACAGGACCAACGCCGGAGCCAGCAGCAGCAGGGTGGTGGTGGGGAGCATCAGGCGGAAGCGAGCGCGCCAGTGGCGCGCAGGATCTGATCACTTTGCCCCTGGGCTCGCTCCAGGGCTGTGGCTGGTGCTTCGCTGGAAGTCAGGAGCCCGTTGATTTGGCGCTGCAACACGTCGCTGATCTGGGCATAGAGCGGGGTGAGAGGACGCACCAAGGGGGTGTCGAGAGCTTGTCGCTGCACGGTGAGCAGAGGGTGCTGGGCGACGAGCGCGGCATCGTCGTACAGGGCGCTCCAGGTGGGGGCGTAACCCTGAGTGATGAGGAGTTCACGCTGCACGTCAAGCCCGGTGAACCAGCGCATCACCTGCGCGGCCGCCCGGGGATGGGGGCTGCCCGCCAGGAGGGAAAATCCCCAGGTCCCGAGCGTGCCCCCGCCGGGGAACCCCCGCGCTCCCGGCAGGGGAGTGACGGCCACCCGGCCGCGCACCGGGCAGCCCTCCTGATTCAGCAGGGCCCAGGCATAGGGCCAGTTGCGAAGAAAAGCCGCATCACCGGCGCTGAACAGTTGCAGCGCGTCATTTTCGGCGAAATTCGCCACCCCGCGCGGACTGACCCCGGTGCGCACCAGATCGGCAAGCCAGGTGATGGCTTCCAAGGCCTCGGGACTGGTCAAGAGCGTGCGGCCGATCTCGGGATCCCACCAGCGACCGCCGAAGGCATGCAACACCTCCAAAACCACGCAGCTCAGACCTTCGTATTGGCGTCCCTGCCAGAGATGGCCCCAACGCACCCGTCCTTGGTCTTGCAGCTCCCGGGCCATAGTCAGCAACTCCTGCAGGTCGCGGGGTGGGCGAGGCAGCAGGTCGGTGCGCCAGTAGAGCAGGGCCGTGTCTCCGGACAGGGGCAAGCGCCAGAGGTGGCCGCCGAAGGCATTGCCAAGACGGGCGGTGGGCACCATCTGGGCCAGGGCGTCATCTCCGATCAGGGGTTCGAGGGGCTCCAACCACCCTGCGGCGGCATAGCGGGCTGTCCAGCTGATGTCCATCAGCAGAAGATCGAAGGGGGTCTCGCCGAGGAGAAGGCTGCTGCTGGCAAGGTCGGAAAGGGCCTCCGTATCGAGCGGACCGCGGCTGACAGCGATCCGCAGTGGGGGCGAACCGGCGTTGTAACGGCGCACGGCGTCGGCGGTGGCGTCGGCGAAAGGGGCGGGCATCAGCACACGCACGGTGGGCTGGCCTTTGGCGAGGGGGGGCGCTGGTGTGGCGGAGGCGCGAGCCCGTTGGGTGAGGAGCCAAGCCCCGCAGGGCACGGCGCCCAGCAGGAGTTGCAAGGCGCGTCGTCGTGTGGGGGAGGAGGCCATCGCGACGCGGAGGGGCTGTACGCGTTCTAGGGGGCGGGATGGAGGTCAGGCAGCCCGCGAGGACGCTGGCCTGAGAGGACGCACCGGTCGCTCGTGCCCTCTTCGCCTTCGCTCAAGGGTCACCTCATGACGGCGATGGCTGGTTCTGCGCAGCTCTGGCCCGAACGCGTTTGACCGTGAGCCCTGCCTCGGCAGCGGTGATCGCCGCCAGGGCCAGCAGCCCGATGAAACCCACCATCTGGCTCCGCGCCACTGTGTCATCGGTCGCCTGCCGCCCCAGCAGGGCGCCCGCAAGAAACCAGCCCATCGCTGCGGCGCTGGTGATCCACCAGGCCCGCCAACGGCGTTGGTAGAGGTAGCCCGCCCCCAGGCCCGGTAGGACGTTGAGCACAACCGCCACCCAACCAGCGGAGGCGGTGAGGATCGCATCACGAGAGGGAGTCATGGCGAAGGGTTGGGCATTCCACTCTGGCTCCTGGAGGCTCCACCCGGATCAAGCCATGGGCACCCTTCGCTTGCACGGGGCCGCGTGCGGGGTGCCCTGAATCCGCCTGCGCAGCCGGCGCGACCAGCCCAGAGCTGCGGCTGCGCCCGTGAGCGGCAGGGGGCCCGGCACCTGCTGGAACATGGCCTCAGCGATCAGGGAGTGGCCCTTGGTGGTGGGATGGAGACCATCCCAGAAGAACCATTGATTGGGATCGCAGGCAGGATCCGGCGTGAGGTCAACCACGCAGCGCTGGCTGACGTTCGTCAAGCCATAGGCGGCCGGTTGGCTTCGGATCTGATCGAAGAGCCCGAAGGTGTCGAAGGGCATCAAGTCGATGTGGGGATTGGCGGCCTGCAAGGCGGAGAGTCTTGCCGCCAGGCGCGTGTTGAAACCAACGACCAGTTGCTGAATCAATATGGCTTGACCAGGGTCTGTGTTGTAAGCGGGCGCCAGGCTCAAATTCAACAGGTTGGGAACAAGGATGTTGCTGGCGCCACGGTTGATCAGGGTTTGGATTCCTGTTTCGATGTTGGCGACGGCATTGTCCAGGAGTTGGAAGACATTTTTTCCGGCGCTGGGGGGGTCGCCGTCGATTGTGCCGGGCGTGCTGCCGATGCCTGGTGCTGTCTGCGTTTTCAACCAGTAGAGCCCGTCATTGCCCCCCATCCAGACCACAAAGAGGGTTTTGTCGGGCTGGAAGCTTTTAGGCGGGGAGAGGAAGGTTTGCAGTTGCGAGTAAGCGCTGGTGTTGGCAAAGGCGGGCCTGATCGGTGCGAACTCGGGCGTGGTGTCCACGGCAAATTGGCTTTCCAGTCCTGTTGTGGCTCCGTTGACGGCGTAGTTCGTGCCACCGGAGAGGGAGGGTTGGAGCGGAGGAGCCGCAGGGTTGTAAAGGCTCCAGAGCTGTTCCACAGCCACGGGCCCGTTGGACACCCGACCATCGGCATAGGGAGTGGGCGGGAAGCCATTGTTGAAAGGGGGGATGCCAAGGGTCAGCAAGCCGGAGTTGCCGGCATCGGAATAGCTGTCGCCAAAGACATACAGCGTCTCCAGTTGCGTCACCTTGGCCGAGGCGGCCTGCTGGCCAACACTCACGCCCAGGCAGGCCAGCAGAGCCAGGCTGGTCAGCCTCCCGCGCCAGTTCGCTTGGTGCTGTTGCGGGGTGTTTGCTCGCCTGGTGTTTCCAGTCCCAGCGTCTTGTCTCAACCCCAGCGAGCGGGGCCCCAGTCCGCCAAGACAATGCAGCTTTGCGGCAAAATCAAACATGAGTCGGAAAATGCGAGCGCCATTCCCAAGGTTAGGAGCGGCGATCAGTCTGCTCTGGGATCGGCACGAATTTCTTCAGCCCCTTGCCGAGGCTTTCCGGGATCTGTTGTCCATACCTGTTTTCTGAGGGGCAGATGCTCGCTTCGCGATCCGCTGGTTGTCGTGCGAAGGACAACTCTTGACTTCGCCGTTCGCACCTCTTGGCTTGCAACGTCTTGAACGCGATTGTCGAAGGGCGACTGGAGACAAGGACATTCATTCACCCATCGATGGAATTCATTTCCACCTTGCAAAGTCGACGGGCGCCGCTTTAATCTGTTTGGTTTGCAAATATTGGCACTTTCTTTTCGATCTGACCCTGATCTTGCCCATGGCCAGAGATCAACGATTATCAGGAAGAGATGTCATGGGTTGGACGTACTCGACCTGAGCGGGAATGGAGGAGGTGCGACTGTTGAGGGCTTTCAGGCGATTGGCTCCCACCTCATATGCCACGAGCATGGGGATGCCCATTGTGTAAAGCACAATTTGAAATGCTGTGATGTAGATAATCCTCTGAATCATGATGCCTCCGATGGGTAACGGGTTGGCTGGGGGGTGGCTCTTCCTGATCCCCTGCCCAGGATGGAACAAAAGGTTTTCTTCCGATTTCCGCTGGCGAACAGTTTCCTGCTCAGTTGCTGACAGTCGGTTGTCATCTGGATGACACCTGGTCGTTTGGGGCTGCAGAGCCTGCCTTCCGAACCATGAAGCCTTCTCTCTCGTGACAGTTCGGGGGTGCCACCCGGGAGAGGGGCTGGATCATCGCTGGCCCGGGGGAAGCCCTGTCTGTCTGAGCTGAGCGCTTACCTTGATCTGCATTCAGGAGGATTGAATGGACGCCGTGCCGCTTCGACTGGCTTCAGGCAGTGATTTGCGTCAGAGCTTGGAAGTCTTCGCCCGGGCACGGGAGGTCACGGGTTTCGTCATGGGTGTTGTGGGTGACCTCTCCCGCGCCAGGTTCCAATGTCCCGGCCAACCGGAACCCACCGTCATGGAAGGAGATCTGGAGATCATCACCCTCAATGGCACCCTCTCTCCCGAGGGGGTCCACCTCCACCTGAGCTTGTCTGATGGAGCCTGCCAGGTTTGGGGCGGCCACCTCGAACCCGGAAGCTTGGTGCGCAAGGGCGCCGACGTGTTGTTGGGACTGTTGGCGTCCGAGGCCCTGGCCGACGCCGTCGTCTCCTCGCCCGGCGCGGCGATGGTCCGTCTCCCCCGAAAGCAGCTTGTGGAGATTGCCATTGGTCGAGGGTGCCCTTACTCCGCGCGCGCCCAGCGCATGCTGCGCACGTTGGGAATTCCCCACCAGGTGATTGAGGTGGGAAGCGCCGAGGAGCGTGACCTGATGGAAGCGCGCAGTGGCAGCTCCTCCCTGCCGCAAATCTTCATCGATGGGATGGCCATCGGGGGCTACGACGCGCTGACGGAGCTCCACGGCCAGGGGGCCCTCGAACCGTTGCGGGAGATGTGAACGATGGGCTGGTTTCTTGGCCAGGTCATTCCCATCGGCATGTTGCAAAGCTAGAAAAAAGGAGTGATGGGGAGTCCATCGTGCCCAAAGATCCTCCGTCCTCTTCGGATCCCACGATCTCCCGCAGGGCCTCTTGTCTCGAAGATGCTCCTCGGATCACGAGGATCGTTCGCCGTCACGGCGGCCGGGCCGATGCGTTGATCGAAGTGCTTCATCAGGTTCAGGAGTTGCGGGGCTACCTGCCACAGGAGTCATTGGATCAGGTGGCGAGGACGCTCAGCTTGCCCCTGAGCCGCGTCCTGGGCGTTGCCAGCTTTTACCACCTCTTTCGTCTTTCCCCACCGACTCCCCATCGTTGCGCGGTGTGCCTGGGCACAGCCTGTTATGTGAAAGGAGGGGCGGAGCTAGCCCGCGAACTGGAGACACGTCTGGGGGTGAAGCTGGATGATCCAGAGGGTGATGGATTTTGGGGGTTGCAGCATGTGAGCTGCCTCGGAGCCTGCGGTCAAGCCCCGGTTTTGGTAGTGGATGGAACGATGGTCACGCGCTTGCGCGTGGAGGATCCTGCTCAACTGGCTGCCCAGCTGGATGCCGCCAAGGTCCCTGTTCGTCAAGGAGGCGGGTGATGAAGGCTCAAGGAGCGGTGTTGCGATGTTGTGACGCCAGCGGCTGTCGCGGTGTGGGCAGCTCCACCTTGCGTCAGGCGCTGGACCGTGCGCGGGCCGACATCGGCCTCGCCGCCGAGGAGCTCACCATCCGACCGGTGGGTTGCCTGCGGATGTGCAGCCGCGGGCCCTTGGTGGCGGCCGATCGGGCTGATGGTTCGGCGGAGCTCTACGGGGGGGTGCCGCCCGAGCGGGCCGCCGACCTGGTGCACCGCGTGATCGACGGCTTTTCCAGAGCACCCTCTCCCTTGGCAGAGCATCAGCTGGATCTGACCCATCCATTCTTTGCCCTGCAGAAACCCGTGGTGTTGGAGGGGTGCGGTTGGGTGAATCCGGAGTCCATCGAGGAGGCTCTCGCTCATGGCACCTACGCCCAGTTTCAGCGCTGCTTGCAGCGGCTGACGCCGGAGGCGGTGCGCGAGCAAGTGAGGCGCAGCGGCCTGCGGGGGCGGGGCGGCGGCGGCTATCCCACTGGACTGAAGTGGGACACAGTGGCCTTGCAGCCCCCCGGACCGCGCTACGTGGTCTGCAACGCGGATGAGGGCGACCCCGGAGCCTTCATGGATCGCAGTGTGCTGGAGAGTGACCCCCATCGCTTGCTTGAGGGCTTGGCCATCGCCGCCTATGCCGTGGGGGCCAGCAAAGGCTTTGTCTATGTGCGTGCGGAATACCCCCTGGCGATCGAGCGGATCCGACTGGCGATCCAGCAGGCCAGACGCCTTGGCTGGCTGGGTGATGCCATCGCCGGCACGTCGTTCTCCCTCCATCTGGAGGTGCGGGTCGGGGCAGGGGCCTACGTGTGCGGGGAGGAAACAGCCCTGTTGCATTCCATCCAGGGCCAGCGCGGCACGCCCCGCACACGGCCGCCCTATCCGGCCCAGTCCGGTCTTTGGGGTGCGCCAACCTTGATCAACAACGTCGAGACCCTCGCCGCCGTGCCCACCATCCTCCGTGAGGGGGGTGACGGCTACGCGGCGATCGGCACCGAAGGCAGCAAAGGCACCAAGGTGTTTGCTCTCTCCGGCGACGTGGCCACCCCCGGCTTGGTGGAGGTGCCGATGGGCACCTCACTGCGCACTGTGGTGGAGACGATGGGTGGAGGCGTGCCGGAGGGTGGCGCCATCAAGGCGGTGCAGACCGGCGGCCCTTCGGGAGGGTGCATCCCCGCCGATCTCCTGGACACCCCTGTCGATTACGAGAGCCTCCAAGCTCTGGGCTCGATGATGGGTTCAGGAGGTTTGGTGGTGATGGGGGAAACCACCTCCATGCCTGCGGTGGCACGTCATTTCATGCGGTTCAGCGTGAGCGAGAGCTGCGGCAAGTGTGTGCCTTGCCGCGCTGGCACGGTGCAACTGCTGCAGTTGCTGGATCGGGTGGTGGAGCGCCGCGCCACGCTCGCGGATCTGGAGCAGTTGGAGCAGCTTTGTCAAATGGTGCGCCGCACCAGCCTTTGCGGCCTGGGTCAGGCGGCCCCCAACCCGGTGTTGAGCACCTTGCGCCATTTCCGCCACGAGTATGCGGCCGCCTGCCGGCAGCCCAGCACTTGCCTTCCCGCCACCCACTGCGCTCTCCCCTTGCCATGAGCGTTCACACTCTGACCATTGACGGTTGCCCGGTGGCCGTGCCGGAGGGAGCCTCCCTGCTGGAGGCCTGTCGAGCGGCCGGGGTGACCCTCCCCGTGCTCTGCCATCTCGATGGCTTGACACCAGTGGCGGCCTGCCGACTCTGCCTGGTGGAGGTGGAGGGAAGTCCGCGCCTCCTGCCGGCTTGCGCCACGGCGGCGGGGGAGGGGCAGGTCGTGCGCAGCGACACCGCAGAGCTGCGGGAGATGCGCCGGATGGCTGTGGAGCTCTTTTTTGCGGAGGGCAATCACGTCTGCGCCTTCTGCGTCGCCAACGGCTCTTGCGAATTGCAAGATGTGGCGGTGCTGGTGGGGATGGACCACTCTCGCTTTCCGTATCAGTACCCGCAGCGATCGGTGGATGCCTCTCACCCTCAGTTCAGCCTGGATCACAATCGCTGCATCCTTTGCACCCGATGCGTGCGGGTGTGCGATGAGATCGAGGGGGCGCACGTCTGGGATGTGGCCAGCCGCGGCGCCGGATGTCACATCATTGCTGGGTTGGACCAGCCCTGGGGCGACGTGGAGGCCTGCACCTCCTGTGGAAAATGCGTGGAGGTGTGTCCCACCGGCGCCATGGCCCACAAAGACGAGACCACCGCTGAGAAACAAGCACACCGCCAGTGGCCCGCTCTCCTTCGCGCGGCTCGAGACCGGCAGGAGTGGCACAACCAATGAGTCCGCCCATGACGCCACCTCGGCCACGCCTTCGTTTTGCCACGGTCTGGCTGGCGGGTTGCTCCGGGTGCCACATGTCGTTTTTGGATCTTGATGAATTTCTCTTCGATCTTGCCGAGCGCGTGGAGGTGGTGTATTCCCCAGTGGCCTCGGATGCCAAGGTGTATCCAGAAGGGGTGGATTTGGTGCTCGTGGAGGGTGCCGTCGCCAACGCGGACAACCTTGAGCTGGCGCTTCGGGTGCGTCAGAACAGTCGCGTGGTGGTCTCCTTCGGTGATTGCGCCGTGACAGCCAATGTGCCCGGGATGCGGAATCTCTTCGCGGGTGTGCAGCCGGTCTTGCGGCGGGGGTATGTCGAGCTGGCCGACCACGGTGCTCAGCTGCCCTTCGCTCCCGGCATCGTGCCAGAGCTTTTGGAGCAGGTCTTGCCCTTGCACGCGGTGATCCCGGTGGATGTCTGGTTGCCCGGCTGCCCTCCCTCGGCCCAGCGGATCAAGGAGGCATTGCTTCCCTTGCTGTCCGGGGAGAACCCACGGATGGAGGGGCCGGAGATGTTGCGTTTCGGCTGACTGTTCCCCTTCTCCGCACCCTGCCATGAGCCGCACCGTCCTGATCGACCCTGTGACCCGCATCGAGGGCCACGCCAAGATCACGCTCCACCTGGATGACGAGGGTCGCCTGTGCGACACCCGCTTTCATGTGGTGGAATACCGGGGTTTTGAAAAATTCTGCGAAGGTCGGCCCTTCACGGAGATGGCGGGCATCACGGCGCGGATCTGCGGGATCTGTCCGGTGAGCCATCTGCTCTGCGCCGCCAAAACCGGCGACAAGCTGCTCGGGGTGCACGTGCCCCCAGCGGCCCAGAAGCTGCGACGACTGTTGAATCTGGCCCAGCTCATCCAAAGCCATGCCCTCGCGTTCTTTCATCTGAGCAGTCCGGATTTTCTGCTCGGCTGGGAGAGCGATCCCTCCCGGCGCAACATTTTCGGGTTGATGGCCGCCGATCCGGAACTGGCGCGGGCGGGCATTCGTCTGCGGCAATTCGGTCAGCGGATTCTGGAGTTGCTTGGCGGTCGCAAGATTCATTCCGCCTGGGCCGTGCCCGGGGGAGTGCGAACCCCCCTGAGCGATGACGCCCGCTCTTGGATCCTGGGGGGGCTTCCGGAGGCCCGTGCCACGGCGGAGCAGGCGTTGGGGATGTTCAAGCGACTGCTGGATGGTCCGCTGCGTCAGGAGCAGGCGGTGTTCGGCCATTTCCCGAGCTTGTTCATGGGGCTGGTCACGCCGGAGGGACTGTGGGAACACATCGATGGCCCACTTCGCTTCCGCGGGCCGGATGGCGCCATCGTGGCCGACGGCTTGAGCGAAGACGCGTACGCCACTTTTCTTGGAGAAGCGGTGGAAGCCTGGAGCTATCTGAAGTTTCCTTACTACAAACCCCTTGGCTATCCGGAGGGGATCTATCGCGTCGGGCCCCTGGCCCGCCTGAACGTCTGTGAGGCCATCGGCACGCCATGGGCGGATCAGGAGCTGACGGAATTTCGCCAGCGCGCCGGTCGGGTGGCCCTCTCCAGCTTCGCTTACCACCATGCGCGGTTGGTTGAGATCGTGGCCTGCCTGGAGGCGATGGAGGGGTTGGTGGCAGATGAGGAACTGCGTTCAGGGCGGGTGCGCTCTCGTGCAAACCTGAACGCCAATGAGGCCGTGGGGGTGAGCGAAGCCCCGCGGGGCACTCTGTTTCATCACTACCGCGTCGATGATCAGGGCCTCCTGACCGGTGTGAATCTGATCATCGCCACCGGCCAGAACAACCTGGCCATGAACCAAACGGTGCACCAGATCGCCCGGGCTTGGCTGCCCGATCCCGTGCCTGCGGACGCGGAGATTCCAGAGGCCATCCTCAACCGCATGGAAGCGGGCATCCGCTGTTTTGACCCATGCTTGTCCTGTTCCACCCATGCGGCGGGTCAGATGCCGATGGAGGTGCGGCTGTTGAGCGCCAGTGGCGAGGTGTTGGCGGAGCGCCGTCGGGAGAGCTTGTGACGCCTGATCTGTTGATTGGAATCGGCAACACCTTGCGGGGAGATGACGGGGTTGGAGCATTTCTGGTGGAGGAACTGCTTCAGGAGTCGTCGAGGTGCGAGGCCGGGTCCCCTGCCAGGGCGTTTCGGGTGGTGCATCAACTCACGCCCGAGCTGGTGTCGGCTGTCGCAGACGCCAAACGGGTGCTCTTCGTGGATGCTTGGGCCAACCCCGACCGTTTGGATCCCTGGATCGAGCCCCTGGTCTTGGCGCCTCGGGCCGGGGGGGGGGAGATGAGCGCTCCAGCAGGCCATGACTGGGGACCTTTGGCTTTGGTGGCGCTGGCGGAGGTGCTTTATGGGTGGCGGGGTGAGGCGGCTTTGCTGCGGGTCCCCGCATTCGCCTTTCCCCATGGCCGAGACCTCTCCGCAAGCCTGAGGCGGGGTCTTCCCCGCGCGCGATCTCTGCTGCGCGGTTGGTTGCAGGATGGCCAGGGCGCACCGTGTCGGGTCTCTCGCTCAGGAAGGGCTTGCCGCGCGTGATCTTGGATCTTCCGCTGCTGGCGACCTCCCGCCTGGCCCTGTGGCGATGGCGGATGTCGGTTGGACAGGTTGGAGCGCTGCCGGTCGGCTCGGTTCCCGCAGGGTGGGCGGGCGGCGCTAAAACAACCACGACCGGTGTTCACCGTGCGATGCCGCGCCCTTACCAACCTTCGTTGTTGCGGTTCCTCCATGGCGCCACCGCTGTGCTTGCGGTGGCTGCTTGGGTGAGCGGTTTTTTCGTTTACAACCGCTTCGATGGCCGTTGGGGGCGAATCCCCCTCCTCGTTGGCGGGGATTGGATCGATCTCCATGGGTCTCTGGCTGTGGTGCTTTGGCCCCTGGCCTTGGTGTTCGTTGTCTATGCCGTCACCCTTGGCCGATCGCGGTTGCGGCATCCCGCGAACCTCCTGGCCCTGCTTGCGCTGTCCCTGGCCGTGGGCAGCGGCAAGCTGATGCAGGAGGACTGGTTGAGGAACGGCGTCTTGAACCAGGGCGTCTACGCCGTGCATTTGCTGGCCTGGTTGATGTTGGCCGCAGCAGTGAGCTGCCACGTGGCTGTCGTGCTGAGGCGAGGGGGCGCGCCACTTGCTTTGTCGATGGCCAGCTTGACCTGTCGTCCGCGGGACCTCCCCGGAGATTGGCTCGGTCAGATTCGCCATCACTTCAGCCGATAGTCCCTGACCCCCCAGGTCCCTCTCTCCATTTCACGTCAGGGACCCGGACCTGGCAGGAAGGATGGGTGCGGAGTGAGCGTCGCGTGGTTGCGGCCGGGTGCTCTTGGTCCCGCTGGGAACAGATCGCGCTGAAGTGGTTCGAAAGCGGCGCGGTTCGTCCGGGCATCGGGTCATGAACAGCTGGAGACGTTGGGTGAGCTGGTGCCGGTGGCCCGCCTTCAGCGGACAAAGCGGTTCAGTTCGGCGTGGAAGCGACTTCGCCCTCTGGCTCCAGAAGGTCTTGAGCGAGCATCAGGAGGGCGATTCCCATGAGGGCAAGGGCCTCTCCCCGTTGATTGTCGGCCGCGAGCTCCAGCGTGCGGGCAGCTTGCAAATGCTCTGGCCAGGTCAGTCGCATGCCACCAGATTCGGTTGGATTCAATCATAGAGATACAAAATGTTAATGAAATGGACGTGCTTCATGATTCGAAATGCTGACGTTGACCTGCCCTGACGAGCCCAGGCGCCTGGTCCGGGCAAAGGAGCCACCGGTGAGCCCCCGAGGAACGATCCGTCGGCGGCCTGGGCTGGAGCGCTTCCCCACGGCGTTCTTTCGCTCAGGCGACCCACGGCAGCACGGTCCCGGAAGATCTCACGGCCCTGTCGACAGAGCTGTTCAAGCCTGCCAAAAGCAGAGCCTCTCTTTCGACGGGGCCCAGGGTGATGGGAGAGCCAGAGGCCCGCAAGGGAGTGGCACAACCCGAACAGATGACCTATAGTACAAGTATATTTCTTCAAGACATCGCCATGCCTGTCTCCTCTCCCTATGCCGTCTATCGGGCGGACGACCAGCTTGGCCGGCCAGCCGCTCTCCCCTGGCCGGATCCCCTCCCATCCCGCCCGCGCGCAGCCGCGCTGGCGGGCAAACCCTCTCACCTCCGACCTTTCCCTCCACAGCGGTCCAAGCCCGTCGCGGGACGCCCCAGGCCGAAAGGGCGCAAGGGTGAGACCGGCTTGTTGCAGGGTGAATTGTTTGTCTTCACAGGCGTGACTCCGCCGAGGTGAGGCCCTCGCGAACAGCGTCTCGCCATACGGTGTCGCCCCAAACAGCAGGCGGATCGCAACATCTGTTCACTGTGCGGTGTCTTCCCACGTCTCCTCCCTGATGGTTTCAGCAACGGTGCCAGCCCACCCGCAACCAGGCGTTTGCATCGGCCACGTTTGCGCTTTGTGGCGTTATCCCTTGAAGTCGATGCTGGGAGAACGGCTGGATCGGCTCACCGTGGAACAGCGCGGTGTGGTGGGTGATCGAGGCAGGGCTTGGTGGGATGGGCGCAGTGGCAGGGTGGCCAGCGCCAAAAATCCTCGGAAATGGTCGGATCTTCTGCGCTTTCAGGCCAGCTACTCGTCCGAGCCAGTAGCGGGACGCCCCTTGCCACCCGTGGCGGTGCGCGGACCCTTCCGAGGGATCGATCGTCCGGAGGAAACAATCCACAGCGACGACCCCCGATTGGAGTTGTTGATGAGCGACTGGTTCGGGTGTCCTTTGCGCTTGCTTCACGAACCACCCGCTGGCGCCAGCTTGGAGCATTACTGGCCCCCGGTGGAGGGGCGTGAGTTCCAGGAGGTGACCAACGATCTGGTGTTGCCGGAAGGCACCTTTTTTGATGCTTGTCCCATCCATGCCCTCACGACGGCCACCTTGGCCCGCTTTCGCCATCTGGAGCCGACATTGGATTTCGCCGTGGAGCGCTTCCGGCCCAACCTGGTGATCGATCCAGGGGACGGGGTGGAGGGTTTTGTGGAGGAGGGTTGGGTTGGCGGGGTGTTGGCGATCGGCGAGATGGTGCGTTTGCGCGTCGACCGCGATTGCCCCCGTTGTGTGATCACGACCCTGCCCCAGGGGGTCCTTCCGGAAGACATGGAGATCCTGCGTGCCACGGCTCGCCACAACCGTGTCGTGGCAGGCATCCGCTTGAGCGTGCTGGAGCCGGGCAGTGTGGCGGTGGGGGATTCTCTCCACTGGTGGCCCGCCGAGGCGTAAGGAGCGGGGCGGGTGTCAAGCGACGCTGAAAACTGAGCCACTTCCGACATCGAAAACTGAGCCACCCCCGACGTCGGGTGGGCGGCTGTTCTCGGAGCCGTTCCGCCTTGGTTGTGCCGGCGGCTGTTTCGGTGCTTGCTCATGGTTTTCGTGATCGGTCGGGTTGGTTGGATGGGTGGTCGTTCGTTCGACGTTCCTGTCGTTGGGGCTGTTCTGGCTGTTCCCCTAGACATCCTTGGCTGGTGTCGGTGGCGGTACGCCACCGATGCCAGACGAGGAGGAGCCGCCCGCCTGCGGGCGGAACAGCCCGGATCTGCGCTTCTCTCTCAGCCGGTAGCTGTCGCCGCGGATCGTCACCACATGGCTGTGGTGGAGCAGCCGATCGAGGATCGCCGCTGCCACCACCTGGTCGCCGAACACCTCGTCCCACTCCTCCACGGGGCGGTTGGAGCTGATCAGCACACTGCCCTGCTCGTAGCGGCGGGAGATCAGCTGGAAGAACAGGTGCCCCGCCTGAGGTTCGAGCGGCAGGTAGCCCAACTCATCAATGATCAGCAGTTTCGGCTTGCTGTACTGCGCCAGCCGCACCTCCAGCGTCCCCTGCTGCTGGCCTTTCACCAGCGAGCCGAGCAGCTCCATCGCCGTGGTGAACTGCACCGTGTAACCCCGGGCCACCGCCTCACGGCCCAGCGCCACCTCCAGGTGCGTCTTGCCCACACCGGGCGGGCCCAGCAGCACCATGTTGTCGCCGTTGGCGACCCAGCGGCAGGTGGCCAGATCACGGATCTTGCCGGGGTCGATCGAGGGCTGCGCCTCGAACTCAAATCCCTCCAGGGTGCGCACGAACGGGAAATGGGCGATGGTCATGGCCATCGACAGCCGCCGCTGCTCCTTGCTCGCCACCTCCGCGGCGCAGAGCCAGGCCAGCGCCTCCCGCAGATTCAGCTGCCGTCTGGCCGCCTCCTCCAGCAGAGCGTCAAGCTGCTCACGGATCGCCCCCAGCCGCAGGCGGGTGAGCATCCCGTCGAGATCCCCCACCAGCTGCCCGATGTCGACAGCCTCAGCGGTGGCAAAGGTGGTGCCTGCGGTCGCCGTTGCCGATTGCTTCTGGCGTGCCATCAGCCCACCTCCGCCACCACGGCCGCGTAGTCACTGAGCGGCCGCGCCAGTGACGAACGCCGCACCGACTCCAGCTCCATTACCCCAGCACCAGCGCCGTTGCCTGCTTGGGCGGCCTCGATCGACCGCTGCGGCACCAGGCCAGCCCAGTGCCCGGCGATCACCTGGCGGCAGCGCTGGTTCGCCGCCTGGCGGGTATGGCGCGCCACGATTCGGCCGCCCTGGCGGATCAGCACCTGTTGGTCGCGGATCTGGACCGTCACGTTCTGGCGCACCAGAGCGGCTGGGACGCTGTACCAGTTGCCCTCCACCTGCACGCAGCAGTCCTTGGCGACCCGGCGGCTGAACTCCTGCTCCGCCAGGTACGACGGCCGGCCATTCAATGCCATCAGCGCAGAGGCCTCCGCCCGCTCAAACCGCTCGAGTGGTCGTTCGCCCGTGGTGCCGTGGATGCGCAGGTCGGCGATCTCGCGGTTCCACCACTCCAGATGGCTCTCCATCTGGCCCCAGGTGTCAAAGCAGTGCCCGGCAATGCCGCTGCGTTTCACATAGCCCACGCCGCGTTCGTCCTTGCCCTTGGTCTGCGGTCGGTTCGGCCAGCAGGCTTTGGCCGTGAACCCCCAGTGGTGGGCAAAGGCGGCGAACACCGGGTTGATCACCAGCTCACCCGTCCTGGGATTGTGATGGGTGATCAGCGCCTTGGCGTTATCCACCAGCACCTGCTCAGGCACGCCGCCCCAGAATCGGAACGCCTCCTCCAGGGCCTGCAGCCAGTGGCGTTGCCGCTGGTGCCTATACACCCGAATCAGCTGACGTCGTGA
>JBJOHA010000083.1:0-15382 GCA_046047935.1 Cyanobacteriota bacterium | reverse complement strand
ATCCGGCGGGCACATGGGCAGTGGTCAGGCCAACGGCCAGACTTCCCCCTTCCACAACCGTCTCGGCGCTCTGGCTGAAGGTGTAGAGGGGCCCACCGGGGGTGTCATCGTTGCGGATCTGACCCGGGGCGCTGGTGGCGCCAGCCACCAGGGACGCCCCTTGGGGCTGCTGGAGGGAAACCTGGAAGGTTTCCTCCGCCTCGAAGGAGCTTTCCCCGACCACATTCACCGTGATCAGCTGGTTCATCTGCCCTGGCTGCAGCACGATGGAGCCCGAGGGGAATGCGCCGCCCGCGAAGTCGAGCGCGTTGGCGGGGCTGGCACCGCTCCCAGTGACCGACCAGGAGGCGCTCACTGGAACGGAGGGATCGCCGGCGCGATGGACAAGGAAGCTGAACGGCGTGGAGCCGATGTTCCCTTCGGCTCGATCCGCCGCCAGAGGGGCGATGGACAGCGTGGGGGCATCGACAACGCTGTCGGCGCGCCGAGCGAGGTTTTGCACTCTTTCGTCGAGCGGCGCTGCCGTGTCGGCCTTGGTGTAGGCCTGAGCAAGGCTGCCATGGTTGGAGGCGAGATACTCCGCGAGCACATCCTGTTCCGTGCCATCGCCCGCGAACGTGGCCAGGCCGGTGCGTGGCGCGGTCGGATCATGGAGGTCCAGTCGGTTGGCGGAGGCATCGGTGGGGAAGGGATAGCCATCGCCGCCGTTCGCGAGAAAGTTCATCGTCACCAGGCGGAAGGTGCGGTTGGCGTCGCCGTAGAGCGATCCATTGCGCACGATCAGATCCAGATCCTTTCCGTTGGCGTCTTCCAGCGTCAGATTGACGATCCGATTGCCGGCGGGACGGCTGGGATCAAAGCTGAAGGCGATCCCGGAGACTTGCGGGAAACGACCCTGGTTGGGGTAGTTGGCCACGCCGTGCTCCAACAGTTGCCTGAGCTGGCTGGCGCTCACCGTGAGGAGAGAGAGGCTGTTGTTGAAGCGCAGGGAATTTTCGATGTCCAGCGTTGAAATCCCACCCTCTGGCTTGCCGGCTGAGGGATTGGCGGCAGGGGGTTTCTTCTCGCCCGTGAGGACATCAATCGCACCGATTTGGGAACGGATGCCTCCACCATTCTTCAAAGAGAGCACCACGCTCGGATCGACGCTCCTGGCAAAGGCGAGATTGGCGTCAGCCGTGAGGTTGCCCAGGTTGGTCTCCTCGCTGCGCACAAGCACGCGCTCCGCTTCGAGGTACACCCCGCTGTAGCCCCACACCTGCCCGTCCTTGCTGCTGATCACGGCCTGCACGGCATCGGTGAGGTCCTGGACGTTTTCTCCTTTGCTGCCCTCGGCGAAGGCGGTGGTGTTCAGATCGGCTTCATCGACGTTCCAAACGCGGGCCACCGTGGCGGCGGTGGCGGCATAGGCGCCGCTCACCAGGGGATCCACGCTGCCCGGCAGGATGCGGCCTTGGGCATCGAAATCCACCACGAGGCGGCCGAGATAGGTGTATTCGTTGTCGGTGTTCACGATCAAGGTTGGATCCCCATCCGCTCCCTGGCTGATGATCGGGTAGCTGTCGGCAAACGTGGCCGCGTGGCCAGGAAAGGCCACGGCCTGATCGTCGCCATCACCGAGGCGGGTGTTGGATCCGGCCGCCAGGATGATGTCCACGCCTCGCAACAATGGAGCCAGAGCTTGTTCATTGGTGAGCTGCTGCAGGTGAGCCAGCAGGATCACCTTGTTGACCCCTTGGGAGGTGAGATCGTCGATCACCGGCTGCAGTTGGCTGGCCAGCAGCGCCATGTCATCCCACTCGCCCCCATCGCCAGCAAAGCCACTCACCTCAACCCCACCAGTGGAGCTGATCTGCTCCAGGATCTGGGTGGTGGCTCCCACCAAACCGATCTTCTCCCCATTTTTGTTGACAACGGCGGAGGGCACGATCCTTCCGTTCAAGGAGCTGGCCTCCTCCAGACCCGCTGTGGCCAAGGTGTTGGTGAAGCGGGGAAGCAGATCCGGCTCGGCGCTGAACGCGAGATTGGCGGAGAGATAGGGGAATCGGGCACCCACCCAGCCACTCACGCTTCCAGGGGTGAAGGCATCGCGAAACACTCGGGGACCGAGATCAAACTCGTGATTGCCGATCGTGGAGGCCTCCACACCGATGAGATTGTGGATGGCGATGTCCACCGCGCCGATCGGATGGTTGGTGGAGGCGGCCAGGCTGATGGTGGATCCCGTGACCGCATTCAGTTCATCCCTCACGCTGAGATCTGTGCCGCCGTTCAAGAAGGGGCTGGGGATGAAGTTGTCGCCACCGGCCAGGATCAGGGTGTTGGCGTGGGTGTCATCGAAGCCATCCACCAGCGCTGCCAGGTAAGGAGCGGTTTGGGAGGCGAGCAGGCCGGCTTCACCATCCGAGAGATGCAGGAGTTGCAGCCTGTAGGGAATGGGAAAGTCAACGAGGGACACCACGTCGTTCCCCTCGCTGGAGGCGATCACGCCGCGGGATGCGTTGCTGCCGCTGGTCAGGAAGGTGATCCCTTCCACCCGCTGGGCACCGGGGAAGAGGAGCGGATCCACGGCCACCGGCGCGTAGGGATTGCTGACATCAAAGATCGCCGCCAAGCTTGTGGTGGTGCGCTCAAGGCCAACAAAGGCATAGGTGCGGCCGTTCTGATGGAACACCTCCACCATTTCTGGCTCCACCCCCTTGTCGTCCTCACGGCTGTTGACCGGATAAACCCCTTTGGCCACGGCCAGTTCCTCCAGTGCCGCGCCGGAATCGAACACCACATTGCCCCTGGAATCGAAGATGCGCAGGGAGCGCGATCCCAGGGTGTAGGCCTGATCGACGATGCCGTCGCCATCCAGATCGCCCGTATTTGTCAGAATGTTCAATCGTCGGGCGTTTGTTGCCAGCAGCCCTGCCTTTTGTGCGGGGGTGGCATTGGCGGCCGCCGAGAGCAGAGCGGACACCCGCGCTGTTTCGTCGGGAGCCAGGAAATCGTTGCGATCATCCCCTTCGCCCACCGCCAGGATGAAGTTCTCGCCGTTGTACTGGAAGGTGGCCAGGCCGTCGGGCATCACCAGGCCGTACACATCGTGGTTGGTGGCGGGTCTGTAGCCGCCCCCGTCCCCACTGTCTTCCGTGTCGAGGGCGGGATTGCTGAACGTCACCACGGTGAAGGCGTTGCCGCTGGCGCCTTCCGTCCCGAAGTCGTTGTCGTAGTTGATGACAAGGCTGCCATCGTCGCGCAGGGTGAGACCCTCCGGTTTGTCGTAAGCCAGGGTGCCGCCCACCGACGCCAGGTTGAACAACTCCACCTTGCTGGCCAGGCGAACTCCTGCCGCAGCCAGGCGATCAGCGCTTGAGGCGGCGTAGAGGCCATCGACCAGGGTGAGGCTGTTGTCGAGCAGTTCCGGACTCTTGACCCCAAGCGTGTCAGCCCAGCTGGCGGTTCCCGTGCTGCTTGCTCGGGCTGTCACCATCAGGCTCAGTTCGCCCAGTTCCACCTGGCTGGTGGGTGAGGAGACCGACTTGTGGATCTGATCCGAGATCAGGAAGTAGCTGTATTGGCTGGTGTCATAGCCATTGACGCCTGCAAGGAAGCTGCTGATGTCAACGATGCCCGAGGATTCCTCGTCATTGGTGAGGAAGTTGGCATTGGTTGCGCTGGTGCCACTGAACAGAGCGGGGTCGTGTCGGGCCAGCTCCACGAGGGTGTCTGTGGAGGGGTTGTAGCGCCAGATCTTGGCGAGCCGCGCATTGCCGCCCGGATCCTCTTGGAGAAGAAGCGAGCCATCATCGGCAACCGTCATGTTGTCGAGCATGACCTGGCCCTCGCTGCCATTGAGCAGCATCCTCACGGTGCCGCCGGCCTCTGGCTGGCTGGGGTCGCTGAATTCGAGGGCCCAGAGACGACTGGCCGTTGTGGCGGAGGCTGTGGTGACGAAATAAAAGGTTGTGCCATCCTTGCTCCAGGCGCCGTCCTCCGGGCGAAGCCAGTTGGTGACGCCAGCGGCAACGCTTTCTGAGTTGAGAGTGGCGCCGGATTTGGCTTTGACATCGCCGAGGCTGACGAGTTCAAAGGTGCCAACGCCGTTGTTCAGGCCGAGGCCGGTTGCGTTGGGGCTGGAGAGATGGCCCACCTCCGTGTTCGTGGTGCCTGGTGAGTTGACGCGCACGCCATAAACGTTGCCGCCTGCCAGGCCGGCCTGCTGGACGGCATTGCCGCTGTTGCTTTTGCTCCCGACATAGACATAAACCTGACCGTTGTTGCTTGTGTCATCCAGGCTGACGACGACGGTTTTGTCTTGCGGGAGGGGATTGGCGACAATGTTTTCGAAGGAGAGATTGCCGAGGCTGGCCAGTTCGTAGACCTTGCCGGCATCGCTGCCATCGAGCACATGGGCGAAGGCGCGTCCCTCCGGTCCGGCTTCCTCCCCGGTGAGGAAGAGCCGTCCGTCATAGCCAATGCTGTCGGTGCGGAACGCGGTGGCGGCGGCCAGGTCGGCGGAGCAGAAGCGGGCGAAGGCCGTGGAGGACCCGTTGGTCCAGGTGGAGCCATCCGCTGAGGCCAGGAAGAGGTCGTTGGCGGAGGCGAGGAAATCCTTGCCGCTGAGCACAGATAGGGAGGCCTTGTCGATGGTGAGATCGGAGACGTAGGCGCCCTTGGATCCATGGGAGCGCACATCGCCTGCGGTGGGGCCGAACTCATGGGCAACGAGCACCCTGAGGGTGCCATTGCCGTTGTCCATCACGCCGATGCCATCGGGGATGCCATTGAAGCGATAGCCGTTGTTGGCCAGCTCTCCTGAATCGATCACTTCACGGAACACGGCTCGTCCTTCCACGCCCACCAGGTAGGTCTGCGCGGGGAAGGCGTCATCGTTCAACTCACTGGCGAGGGTGAGCGGAAGGGTGTTGGTGGCGCCGCGCAGGTCCACCTCATACACGCTTTTGAATCCGTTGCGAGCGCGGGTGCTGTCTCGTTCCATCACGAGGAACACATTGCGGTCCGGATCAAACGTGACATCGCCGATCTTGTCCTGGCCGGGACGGCCGCTGAGCATGTAGAGATGCTCTTTGACCGGAACCCCCGTGGCGGGATCGATCGCCAGGATCCGGGTCAGCTGGGAGAGGCTCCGCTCCGCCACCAGCCCATCGCCATTGGCATCCACATCCAGCGGGCTCTGCATGAACGCATAAAGGAGGCCATCGTTGCTGTTGAAGGCCATGCCCTCGATGCCACGATTCGCCCAGCGATTGCCGTAGATGGCCGGCAGACTGTCTATTGTTTCGGCGCCAATCGCGCTGCCATGTTGTGCCTGTAACTGTTCTTTCTGGCCTGCGGGAATATAGCGCTGAATCAGGTTGCCT
The DNA here is from genome assembly GCA_046047935.1 of Cyanobacteriota bacterium. Lineage (GTDB taxonomy): Bacteria > Cyanobacteriota > Cyanobacteriia > PCC-6307 > Cyanobiaceae > Cyanobium. Next base: position 10,013 of record JBJOHA010000083.1, on the reverse strand, counting down.
GTATGGAAATCGAAGAGGGCAATCTGGCCACGATATTCATCACCAATGGCAAACACCTTCCGGCTCTCGCCAGCTATGCTCAGCGTGAGGATAGAGATCGTTTCGGAGTCGATGCCGAAGGGGTCGTAGGAGAGGGGGTTGTTGTCGGCATCCACCGGCACCTCATCTTTGCCCGCCAGTTGCGGCAACCCGGTGAGGGGTGTGCCATCGGGGCGGTTCAGGCCGAGATGACCCAGCTCGACCACTGCTCCGGAGGCCCGGTCCATGGCGAGCTTGTAAATCGAGGGCTGGAAATCTGGATCAAGGAACTGGCGTTGTCCTGCGACGAGAGCGCCGTTCGGGCCGCGGTCAGTGACGGAGTAATACACATCCATTTGCTGGCCTTCAACCATTTCAACGCCAGCAAACCAGAGGCCAGAGAGCCCACCGGCCTGAACTCCCTCAGGGCGATTGGCGTCCCCGGCCGCATAGGACAAGGTGGTGCTGATGTTGGCTGCTGTAGCGCGACCGCGATCCCAATCTTGGATGCCCGCCGAAAACATGTTGGTGATCCTTGGCGTGGTGGTGCTGATGTCCAGCACGGCAATCGCGTTGTTCTCCTGGAGCGAGATATAGGCAGTCTTTCCGTCTGCGGTGATCGCAATGGCTTCGGGCTCAAGATCTTGAGCCACGCTATTTGTCACACCCGCCTTGCCCGTAATGCGAATGCCGCGATTGATCAGCTCTGCTTTGCGATCGTTCCAAGCGCTGAAGTCAACCAGCTGCACATCGAGCTGTGTTGGTGCAATGGGTGAGGGCGCGAGATAGCCGCTTGTGTCAATCAAGCCTACCGATCCGACCGGATCGATCGTGTAGTCGGCGTTGGGCTCACCTTCATTGGTGACCAGCAGCTTGCGGCCATCGCTGCTGAATTTCACCATGTCTGGCAAGGGACCCACATTGACCGTGCTGATGTGCGCGGGCAGCGTCGGATCGCTGAGGTCGTAAAACTGAATGAAGCCGGGATCCGTCTTGTTGGAGTTTTGAACGGCTACAGCCAAAAGGTTGCCGAAGAGAGCAACACTCTGCAAAGTTTGCGACGCATCGGCAGGAACGGCTTTGGCGACGATCTTGGGTTCCGATGGTTGTCGCAGATCACTGACCACAATGGCCCCTGAGCCGCCCCCAACGGTGTAGAGCATTCCTGAGGCTGGATGGAACGCTGAGATTTCGGAGTTGGCCCCCTGGGCGCCCATGTTGAGGACTCCTCCAGCACCGACAACAGGCGGGTTCACCAGGGAAAAGGCAAGGGCCACGGATGGAAGACGGCGATCTCCCTCAGGCTCCCCACCCTGGGGCGCGCCGCCGATAAGATCGGGTTAAAACCTGGTGAGCTGTGTCGTCCCACACGCGCGGCGGTGACCTCCGCCTCCTTGTCGTGTCTCCTCCGCCGCAGCCCTCCTCAGGGCTTGGCCAGCCCTCCTCCTGGGCTTGGTGAGCCTTCCCCGCAGGTCTCTTTGCTGGGGGTCGTCCAGCAGGCGGAGCCAGCGCGCTGCGCCAGGCTAGGCCTGCGCTTGCTGTCACAGCGATGGGGAACACAGGTCGTCCGATGAGGAAGTTGCGGACAGGTGTTGTTTCCGAATCGACAACGAAAACCGTTGTTCGCCTGGGTTTGGCAACCCTCTTTTCCCTGACCCTGTCGATCTGGACGTTTGAACTCATCTTGAGGAATACGTTCTACATCCGAAATTCATCCTCCATTCTGATCTCCATCGCTCTGGCCTTCGCCACCGTGGCGATGCCCTTTGCCATCGCTGTCCATGCGGCGCGAGCTGCGTTCCGGCGACGGGCTGCCCTGGAGGGATTGCTGGTGATCTTTACCGGCTATATGGCCGTTTTGATCTCTTTTGCCGGTATCTATTATTCCTTCAACGTTGTCTCCGATTATCACGAAGCTCGAGACCGTGCTGATTTCTATGTGCATGCTGCCAGCCATCTTGATGACGGCTCCCTGCGGCAGGTTCCGGAACGGGTGCGAAAGGAGAATGCGTTCATCGGCATGCGTCATTCCACCTGGACCGACCTGGCGGATGAGGCCAGACCAGCGTTTTGGCATCCCAGTGCGAAAGTCAGCGAAGACTTCCTGCTGGATGCTGCGCGACGCTACGGACCGTGGCGCCAGGACGTCAGCAAGGACAAGCGGGGATTCAGGCCGCGTTTCAAAGGGGAGGAACGCCTGCCTTCCCTTTTGCAATGCCTGCATTTCAGCGTAGTGACGATGGCCACAGTGGGCTATGGGGATGTCAATCCCAACCAGTGGTATTCGCAACTTGCCGTTGATATGCAAATCCTCATTGGCCAGATTCTTGTGGTCTTTGCCTTGGGATGTGTCTTGGGCCGCTGGTGGGATTGATCGGAAACGCTGGCAGGGATGGAAATCAGGCGGAGGCGGCTCGGAGGATGGCGACCATCCCAGCGCTCAACCCGGCGTTGTCGGAGAAAGGGTCTGGAGTTTCAACCCCTACCCTCTCTCTTCGTCCCATCAGGCTGTTACCCGCCCACAACCTCCAGGTTGATTTCGGCCACCACATCGGGGTGCAGCTTCACCTGCACTTTGTAGGCGCCGGTGCGATGGATGTCAGGCACCAGGATGTCGCGGCGCTCGACCGCTTTGTTGGTGGCCTTTTCGATCGCTTCCGCCACATCACCGTTGGTCACGGTGCCAAAAAGCACATCGTCGCCACCGGTCTGCTTTTTCACTGTGAAGCGACCGATGGTGTTGAGGGCTGTGCGGAACGTTTCCGCTTCCACCTTGAGCGCCGCCTGGCGCTCGGCCTCCTTGGCCCGGCGATGCTCCACCTGGCGCAACACCGCCGCCGTCACGGGCACGGCCTTGCCTGTGGGAACCAGGAAGTTGCGGGCGTAGCCGGGAGCCACCTCCACAAGGTCGCCGTTCTTGCCCAGGCTCAACACGTCCTCATGGAGAACGACTTGCACGCGCTTGGCCATGACGGCGACCCTCGAACGGGAATGAACAGGAACCACCCACCCTACGACAGGGCTTGCTGTCCCTGACGGTTTCAAGGCAGAGAGGCGGTGCGGGGCAGCCTCACGCGGGTGGCCAGGCCCAACTGGCGCATCAGGTTGATGTGCAGCCAGGTGAGATCGATCTGGCGCCCGAAGCCATGGCGGGCGGAATGGGGGAAGGCGTGGTGGTTGTTGTGCCAGCCCTCCCCGAAGGTGACGGCGGCCACCCAGGGGTTGTTGCGGGAGCGATCGCCGCTGTCATGGCTCACCTGGCCCCAGGCATGGGTGGCGGAATTCACCAGCCAGGTGCAGTGATACACGAGCACCAGCCGCAGGGGGATCCCCCAGAGCACCAGGGCCCAGCCCCCGGCGCCGCTGATCGTGCCCACCCAGAAGAGGAACAGCCCGAGCACCAACTGAAGGGCCAGGAACCATGCGTTCAACCAGCGGTAGTAGGGATCGCGTGCCAGGTCGCCGGTCAGTCGGGGGACCGCCGCCAGAGCGGGAATCTCATCGAACATCCACAGCATGTGGCTCCACCAGAAGCCTTTGTTGCTGTCGTGGTGATCGGCTTCCGTATCCGAAAATTTGTGATGGTGGCGATGAAGCCCCACCCAGTCGATCGGGCCATGCTGACAGCTCAGGGCGCCACAGGTGGCGAAGAAGCGTTCCAGCCACCGGGGCACCTGGAACGAGCGATGCGACAGCAGGCGGTGGTAGCCGATCGTCACCCCCAGGCAGGCGGTGACCCAATAGAGCACCAGCAGGGTGAGCACGGCCTGCCAGCTCCAGAAACGCGGCAGCAGCGCCAGAAGCGCAAGGGCGTGCACGCCCACCATGAAGGCCAGGGTGCCCCAGCGCCGCCCTTCGGTGGCCGGCATCTGATCTTCGCCCCGGCGGGGCTGGTGGAGGGAGAGGGAGCGGGCGTTGGAGCGGGGACCGCTGGAGATGGTCGCCGCCTGGCGGGTGTGCGGGCAGGCGACGGCAGGTCCGGCGGCGGCGGGCGCGGCGCTGGGGAGGGCGGAAGCGGTGATGGTGGGCAAGGGGAGCGTCAGGGGGCGACAGGGAAAGGGCGGAGGGAGAGCCGATCGGGGCGGCGACAGGGCGGGAGGCCTTGAGGACCGCGTTCTGATCGTTCGCTTACAATGGTAGCAATACGGATCAAGATCAATTGGGTTTTCGAGACGCGCTTGCCACCGGCCGGATCGCCTTTGCGCATCTGATCCGGGTTTGGCATGCCCGGAACGGCTGGTCTCACAGGGTTCTGCCCGCCCTGGCCGAAACCCTCGACCTCGGGCGCGTCCACAATTCCCAGCTCTCCATGCTCCGCAACGGCAAGCTCGCCTCTCCCGGCCCCGAGGTGTTTCTCGCCCTGGGCAACATCAACCGCTGGCTGGCGGAGCAGGCCCCCGGCGGTCAGCTCGATCCTGATTCGGATCAAATGCAGGCCCTGCGGCGGGGCCATCCCGAGCTGGTGGAGGCCCTCTCCGCCTCCGCCCTCCCCGTGGTGGATGGCGATGGCCGGGTGCTCGGCCCGGGGGATCTGCTGGAGGTGTTCGTGGGGGCGCGCCCCAGCCCCGCCGCCTTTGCCCTCAGCATTCAGGACGAGGAGGCGACGGCCCTCTCGGAAGCCCTCGCCCAGCTGCTCACGGCCAATCGCCCCTGGCGGCAGTGTCGTGACCAGCTGTTGGCCGCCTATCCCGTGAGCAAGCGGGCCCGCCGGGAACGCTTTGTGGAGGTGATGGCGGGCCAACGGGAGTTCACGGCGGCGGAGCTGATGGCGGAACTGCCGGATCTGCGGCGCACCCTGGCGCACCTCGGGGCCGCAGGCGAGGAGGAGCTGGGGCCGGAGCGCTTTCTCGACCTGCTCCGCCAGAAAGCCCGCGGACTGGCTCGCCCTCCACGAGACTTGCCCGCCAACGGCGTGAGCGATCTGGCCTCGGCCATTCGTCGGGAACTGGCGGGCTGATCCCCCTCGGCAGGCACGATGGACGGGTCGCCGCGCGCGGGCTCGCCATGGCTGTCTCCCCTCCCCCGTCGCGCCAGGCCGCAGACACGGTGGCCGCCGCCCTGGAGGCCATTCAGCCCCTGGTCCATCGCCACACCGCAGGGGTGCGACCGCGCCTGGAGCGAGTGCTGGAGGCCTTCGCCGCAGAGCGGGTGGGCAGCCACCACTTCGCCTCCGTGAGCGGCTACGGCCATGGCGACCTCGGCCGCGACACCCTGGATCGCGTCTTCGCGCGCGTGATGGGCGCTGAGGCGGCTGCCGTGCGGCTGCAGTTCGTCAGCGGCACCCATGCCATCGCCGCGGCGCTCTTTGGCGTGCTGCGGCCGGGGGATCGCCTCCTCATCCTCACCGGACCGCCCTACGACACCCTGGAGGAGGTGATCGGCCTGCGGGGGGCCGGCATGGGCTCGTTGCGGGAGTTCGGCATCCAGGCCGATGTGCTGCCCCTCACCGCCACTGGCGCGGTGGACGAGGAGGCCCTCGCCGATGCCCTCGCTCCTCCCACCCGGTTGGTGCACATCCAGCGCAGCTGCGGCTACAGCTGGCGCCCCTCTCTGTCCGTGGCCACGATCGGGCGCCTCTGCGCGCGGGTGAAGAGCCTTCAGCCCGACTGCGTGTGCTTTGTCGACAACTGCTACGGGGAGTTTGTCCAGCAGGAGGAACCGCCTGCGGCGGGAGCCGATCTGGTGGCGGGTTCATTGATCAAGAATCCCGGCGGCACCATCGCCCCCACCGGCGGCTACCTGGCGGGGCGGCGGGAGCTGGTGGAGATGGCCTGCTGTCGGCTCACGGCGCCAGGCATCGGCAGCGAGGGGGGAACGGGATTTGATCTGCATCGCCTCCTCTTTCAAGGCCTGTTCCTGGCCCCGCAGATGGTGGCGGAGGCGCTGATCAGCGCCGAGCTGGTGGCGGAAACGTTCCGCAGCCTGGGCTTTCCGGTGCAACCCCAGCCCGGCGATGCGCGCAGCGACCTGATCCAGGCCGTGCGGCTCGGCCAGGCTGCGGCTTTGCGGACGGTCTGTCGCTCGTTTCAGGGGTCTTCGCCGGTGGACAGCCACTTGCTGCCCGTGCCCGCCCCCATGCCCGGCTACGCCTCCGAGCTGGTGATGGCCGGGGGGACCTTCATCGATGGCAGCACGAGCGAGTTTTCGGCGGATGCCCCCCTGCGCGAGCCCTGGGTTCTGTATGTGCAAGGAGGCACCCACCATGCCCATGGGGCCATCGCCCTGGAACGGGCCCTGGCTGCCCTGCTGGCTGCCCCCTGACAGACTGGCAAGGTTCAGCCTCTTCGCCATGGCGCTCAGCTTTCCCGACGACTGCCTCTACTCCGACAGCCATGAATACGTGCGCGGCGAGGGGGATCTGGCCCGCCTGGGGATCTCGGCCTTCGCGGTGGATCAGCTCGGCGACATCGTCTTTGTCGACCTGCCGGAGGTGGGGGCGGCCCTGAGCAAGGGCAAGAGCTTCGGCAATGTGGAATCGGTGAAGGCGGTGGAAGACCTCATCTCCCCCATCAGCGGTGTGGTGGAGGCCCGCAACGAGACGGTCCTCGGCAGTCCGGAGGAGCTCCAGAACGATCCCTATGGAGAGGGCTGGCTGCTGCTGGTGCGCCCGGCGGCCCCGGAGGAGATGGAGGGGTTGATGGACGCCAACGCTTATCGAAGCAAGGTGGAGGGCGCCTGAGGCTCCGGCATCGCCGGGAAGCGGGGCCGCCTGGAAGTCTTTAGAGTCTCGCAACTTTTTGTGGTGCGCTTGTGGTGGCCCCTTTTGTGCGCAGGCATCTCGGCCCGGGCGCTGATGATCAAGAACGGATGCTGGCCGAGCTGGGCCTGTCCACCCTCGACGATCTCGCCCGGGAGGTCGTTCCCGCCGGCATCCTCTTGACGGCAGAGGCGGCGGCCGAGGGTCTTCCCGAAGCGGTGGGCGAAGCGGAGGCGCTGGCGGAGCTCGCGGAGATCGCCGGCCGCAACAGCGCTCACCGCAGCTTGATCGGCCTCGGCTACCACGGCACGGCCACGCCGGCCCTGATCCAGCGCCATGTGTTGGAAAATCCCTGCTGGTACACCGCCTACACCCCGTATCAAGCCGAGATCGCCCAGGGACGCCTGGAAGCCCTCCTCAACTTCCAGACCCTGGTGAGCGAACTCACCGGCCTTCCCATCGCCAATGCCTCCCTCTTGGATGAGGCGACGGCGGCGGCGGAGGCCATGGCCATGGCGCTCAATGTTTGCCGCCGCGGCGATGCCCGCCGCTTCCTGGTGGATCGGCAGGTGTTTCCCCAGACTCTGGCTGTGCTGCAGACCCGCGCCGAGCCCCTGGGGATCGTGTTGGAATCCATCGACGCCGAAGCCCTGGCCAAGGCGTCCGATCCCGCCCTTGGCGCCGATGTGTTTGGCCTCCTGCTGCAGCTGCCGGGTGTCGAAGGTCGTCTGTGGGATCCCTCCAACCTGCTCGCCGCCTGCCGGGACGCCGGGGTGATCAGCACCGTGGCCGTGGATCCCCTCTCGCAGGTGCTGCTGGCTCCCGTGGGCGAGCTCGGCGCGGACATCGCCGTGGGAAGCCTGCAGCGCTACGGGGTGCCGATGGGCTTCGGGGGGCCCCACGCGGCCTTCTTCGCCACCCTCGACATCCATAAACGCCACATCCCCGGCCGCCTGGTGGGCCAATCCCGCGACGCGGAGGGCCAACCGGCCCTGCGCCTCGCCCTGCAGACCCGGGAGCAGCACATTCGTCGCGACAAGGCCACGAGCAACATTTGCACCGCCCAGGTGTTGCTGGCGGTGATGGCCAGCTTCTACGCCGTGCACCATGGACCCGACGGCCTGAAGGGCATCGCGGAGCGGATCCTCCACTACCGGCTGGCCTTGGCTGCCGCCCTTCGGGAGCTGGGCCTGAACCCGGAGAGCGCCCCCGCCTTCGACACCCTGGTCATGGCCACCCCGCGGGCGCAGATCCTGGTCGATCGCGCGGAAGCGGCGGGGTTCAACCTGCGCTGGGGGGTGGATGGCCGGGGCTGCGACAGCGGCCTGGCCATCAGCCTCGATGAGCTCACCACCACCAAGGAGCTGGAGCGGCTCATCGGCGCTCTTGCCCTGGACGCCCACCAGGCCGCGGCGGCCATCGCCAGCCTCCACCGAGCGCTGCAGGAGCTGGAGGGAGCTTCCCTGGAGGAGGCGCTGCCCGGACTCCCCCTGCGCCGGTCCCCCTGGCTGCGGCAACACGTTTTCCACGCCCATCGCAGCGAAACCGAGCTGCTTCGCTACATCCAGCGGTTGGTGGCCAAGGATTTCTCCCTCGTGCACGGGATGATTCCTCTGGGGAGCTGCACGATGAAACTCAACGCCGCAGCGGAGCTTCAGCCCGTGAGCTGGGCGGGCTTCAGCCAGTTGCACCCCTTCGCCCCCGCCCACCAGAGCGCCGGCTACCAGCAGCTGGTGAGCGATCTGCAGAACTGGCTGGGGGCGATCACGGGTTTTGCCGGTGTGTCCTTGCAGCCCAATGCCGGCTCTCAAGGGGAATACGCGGGGTTGATGGTGATCCGGGCCTGGCATCAGAGCCGCGGGGAGGGCCATCGTCAGGTGTGCCTGATTCCCACCAGCGCCCATGGCACCAATCCAGCCAGCGCGGTCATGGCGGGGATGGAGGTGGTGGCCGTGGCCTGCGACAGCGCGGGCAACATCGATCTGGCGGATCTGGAGGAGAAGGCGCGGCTTCATGCCGATCGCCTGGCGGCCCTGATGGTCACCTATCCCTCCACCCACGGGGTGTTTGAAACAGAGATCGAGCGGATCTGCGACCTGGTGCATGCCCGGGGCGGACAGGTGTATCTCGACGGGGCCAACCTCAACGCCCAGGTGGGGTTGTGCAAGCCCGGCCTTTACGGCGCGGATGTGTGCCATCTCAACCTGCACAAGACCTTCTGCATCCCCCATGGCGGTGGCGGTCCCGGGGTGGGCCCGATCGGCGTGGCCGCCCATCTGGTGCCCTTCCTTCCCAGCCATCCGTTGGTGGCGGTGGGCGGTCGCGCGGGGGAGGGTCAGGCCATCGGTCCGGTGTCAGCCGCGCCGTGGGGCAGCGCCAGCATCTTGCCCATCAGCTGGATGTACATCCGCATGATGGGCGGCGCGGGCTTGCGCCAGGCCTCCCTGGTGGCGCTGCTGGCGGCCAATGTGATCGCCGAGCGGCTGGACGCTCACTTCCCGGTGCTTTATCGAGGCGCCGGGGGCCGCGTGGCCCACGAGTGCATCCTCGATCTGCGGCCATTGAAGCGGACGGCTGGGCTGGAGGTGGATGATCTGGCCAAGCGCTTGATGGATTACGGCTTCCACGCGCCGACGGTGAGTTGGCCGGTGGCGGGCACAGTGATGGTGGAGCCGACCGAGAGCGAGAGCCTGGAGGAGATCCAACGCTTCTGCGCAGCGATGGTGGCGATCCGGGCGGAGGCCGAGGCCATCGAATCCGGCCAGGCCGATCCCCATGACAACCCCTTGAAGCGGGCTCCCCATACGCTGCAGGCGGTGACGGCTGAGGAGTGGGACCGTCCCTATTCGCGCCAGCTGGCGGCCTTCCCGGCCGGCCCGGGGCAGGCGGCCAACAAGATCTGGCCGGCGGTGGCACGGATCGACAACGCTTTCGGTGATCGCAACCTGGTGTGCACCTGCCCGAGCGTTGCTGAGTTGGCAGTTGAAAAAGTGGCCGCCTAGTGAGGGCGCTCACTTCCCGTTTCAGGCCGCATGGGCGATCATTGCCCCACATGTTTTCAGTTCACGCTCGTCGGTTCGAGCTGCAAACGCTCCCCACCCCTGATTCTCATGGACGGCAACGGTGTGCATCCTCCAGATGGATTCCCCATTCGCCCCGGCAGCGGTGACCTGAGCCGCGGGGGTGACGACACCAACGTGGTGCGTGTGGCGTTTGGCGTGCGTCGGGCGCGTCGCACCCGCCCGGTGCGTCCGGATCACTGGGCGACATTGGTGCTGCCGTTGCAGGCGGGTGGTGG
>JBJOHA010000082.1:0-3175 GCA_046047935.1 Cyanobacteriota bacterium | reverse complement strand
GTTGTCACAACGTTGACAAAGTCCGTGATGTACTGAGAACGCCTCGGTTCCGGCCAGGCTGGGGGAAAGCGCCAACGCAGTTTGAAGGTGCAGGTCAAGCTGTTCGTCGCCGGTTCAAAACGGAGCGAGATGTAGGCCTGGGTCAATGTGCGGGTGGTCCTTTGCTGCACACGCCCTGTCCATTCATATTGGGGAATCTCTGTCAAGTCGCGCGTGATCGGCACGCGTTGGAGACCAGGTCCGTGTTCACCGCCGTGACCTCTCTGCTGAAGGACATGCGTCAACTCATGGGCCAACAGCTGTTGTCCACCGGGGCTCTCCGGCGCGTATCGACCAGGCCCGAACACAAGATGGGACCCCACCGTGTAGGCCAGGGCATTGACATCACGCGCGGATTGTTGCGCCTGCCCATCCGTGTGCACCCGCACGCCTCTGAGATCCACCCCGAACCGTGGCTCGAAAAAGGCGCGGGCAGAGGCGTCCAAAGGTTGGCCTGGCGACGCCAGGGCCGCATGCACGGAAGGCGGTGCCTCGCCACTCGCAGCTTCCCCCCTTCCAGAGGGCGCGACCATTGGCCCATTGGACACAGCCAGGGGCAGGGGTGTCTCAGGCAGCGCTTCCATCCGCATCACCCGCTCCGCGACCCGATCCGCCTCCCGCTCCAGCGGATCATCGGCGGCGCCGATCATCAAAGGCTTGCGCTGCATGGGCTGGGGCGTGGCGGCAGCGCTCGCCTCGCAAGCCGCGCAGGTGCCCCCGCCCGCGCTTGGCGCCCCGCAGGCGCACTGACGCTGAAGGCGCGGACTGGTGGCCATTAGCTGAAGCAGGCCCTCCTGCATCGCGTGCTCCGGGCGGCCATCGGGGATGGGCTCGGCCCGGCTCTCCCGGGTGGGGCCAGGACCTCGCGGGCGCTCGTCCTGGCGAACGGGATGGTGCGAGGCGTGGCCCGGGTCCGGATGGGAGTGGGCCGCTCGTGGCGGATGGGCGCCGTGTTGGGTTCGGATGGAGGGGCTCATGACCACGTGAAGGCGACGTCGAAGGTCAGCAGGCGGTCGGTGCCGCCGGCCGCGAGGCGGCAGCGCACGGTGGCTTGCCGGATATTGCGCTCACGCAGCAGCGCTCGCGTTCTGGAGCCGATGTAAGCACGCCTCTGCGAGCCGTATTGGTGCACCTGGCCGCCTTCGCTCCACATGGCATAAGCGTTGTCATTGGCATCGCGAATCCCCCAGCGGTAGCGAATCAGGGAACTGGGACGGACGGGCCGCACCTCGAAGGTGGGGGCTGCGGCGGGGCCGGGGTCGTCACTGGAGATGTCGATCGGGCTGGTGTCGTTGATCAGGGCGAGATGCAACGCCGGGTCAGCCATGACGGTGGGGCCCAGAAGGTCTTGGGTGCGCGCCCCCCCGAACAGGGTCTCTGTTCGGATGGACACCATGTCCATCAAGGGTCCGTGGGGATCTGCAGGCTGGATGTCCGACAGCTCGGGGGGCCAACTCGGCCAGCTCTGCGGATTGGGCCAAGACGTTGTGGGGCTGAAGGTGTGGTTTTCAAACCTGGCCAGCGACTCTGCGGCATCCAGGGCATTGCAATAGGTTTCGATGTCCTGGCGATCGAAGCCTCGCGCGGCTTGGTAGAAGCCAAGCAGATTGGAGGGAAGATCTTCTTCTGAAAAAGATGACTGACCAACCCAGTCTGTCCAGGACTGTGCACTCTCAAAGCGCTCGGATTGCTCCATGAAGATGCGCAGCGCCACACGCAACACCTCTTCGTCGTTGAGGGCCCGCTTGACATTGGCGACGGGCGTCGCGCTGCTGAGAACCAGGCCTCCCGGCGCCGATTCCATGGCTGGTCCCGTAACGGTCTCCGCTGACGCGCCAGGTGTGGCGGCGAGGCGGTTGGACGCAGCGCGCACGGCGCTGATGAGCCGAGCCATCAATCCAGGCTGAGCATGGCTCCAGTCGATCCAGCCACAATTTGTGGAGTAGGCGTAGCGCGGTGGTTGTCGTTCGATTCCCCCACGGTCGGGCACACGCCGCAGCGCAGGAGGTGCGGCTCCCTCGTGCTGCGCTTGCTGCGCCACATGGGCCAGCTCATGGGCCAACAGGTGTTTCCCTGCAAAGGTTTCGGGCGCATAGCGGCCAGCGGCGAAGACCAGATGCGTCCCAGCGGCATAGGCCTGCGCATGGACCTCGCGGGCTGATTGCTGCGCCTGGCCATCCGTGTGCACGCGCACGTGGCTCAAATCAGCTCCGAAACGTGGCTCAAAAAAGGCGCGAGCCGATGGATCCAGCGGTTGGCCGGGTGAAGCCAGGGTGGCGTGGACGGACGACGGCGCCAGGGTCTGGGGCTGGCGCTGGAGGAGGTGCTTCGAAGCAGAGGCGGTTGCCTCACACGCCGCGCAGCTGCCCCCAACCGCACTGGGCGCCCCGCAGGCGCACTGGCGCTGAAGGCGCGGGCTGGTGGCCATCAGCTGAAGCAGGCCCTCCTGTCCCATCCGCTCCGGGCGGCCATCGGGAAGAGGCAAGGCCCGCCTCCCCTGTCCCCGGGAAGTTTTGTGGACCCGCTTTGCCCCATGAGCGACAGGATCAGTCGAGCGTCTGCCTTCACCGCTGGAGCGGGAGGGACTCGTCGGGCTGAAGGATGCCATCGGCAGCGGGCAGAGCAATAGTTTCGCACGCCGAAAGGTGCGGCCACAGATGCCGGCCATGGCAAAGTCATGGGAATGGAGATTGACCTCCAGGAGTCGATGATGTCCACCTTCACCCCAACCCCGTGGACCATTCCCCAAAAGCTGCGGGCTGAGGCGTCTCTTGGGCCGGGACTCCAATCGGAGGCCCTGCGAAAGGGTCTCGAACGGCTGGCGGACCGCGGGGATGTGCGCGCGTTGGTGGTGTTCGGGTCCCGAGCCGGCGCCGATGCACGTTTCGATTCGGATCTTGATCTGCTTGTGATCATGAAGGAGGCCAAGATTCCACCGGAAGAGCAAATCCATCGCTGGCAGGAGCTGCGCTCCGCGTTCGGGGAGGTGGGACTGCCAGTGGATCTGCTCGTGTATGGCGAAAAGGAGGCCGCCTGGCTGAGCGGATCGCGCTGGCATGTCCTCGGCCATGCGGCACGTCAGGGAAAGGTGTTGTATGTCGCCCAGTGAGGATGCCGCCCTTCTTCTGGTGACGGT
>JBJOHA010000081.1:0-8091 GCA_046047935.1 Cyanobacteriota bacterium | reverse complement strand
CTCCCCGTCATGAGCAGCCTGGTCGTTGTTGGCTTCCCCACGGTCAGCGAAGCGGAAGAGGTGCGTCGCGCCCTGGTCGACTTCCAGAAGGAACAACTCCTCTCCATGGAGGATGCGGTTGTGGTGGAGCGCGATCCTGATGGCCACGTCCATCTCCATCAGGCGATCAACCTCACCGCCGCCGGCGCGGCCAGTGGTGGGTTCTGGGGTGTGCTGGTGGGGCTGCTCTTCCTCAATCCTCTGCTCGGAGCCGCCGTCGGGGCAGGGGTGGGGGCCGCCTCAGGCGCCTTGTCGGACCTGGGCATCAACGATGGCTTTCTCCGTGAGGTGGGCGATGGGCTCAGCTCCGGCAGCGCCGCTTTGTGCGTGCTGTTGCGGGAATCCACGCCCGATCGGGTGATCGAGCGCCTCCAGGCCCATGCCCCCCAGGCTCGCTTGCTGCGCACCAATCTCAGCCACGCCGACGAGGCTCGCCTGCGTCAGATGTTGGAGCAGGCGAGTCAGCAGGCCCGTGAGGCGTCCGCCTGAGGGCGCCCGGGCGCACCTGGAAGCTGCAGCCACGCTCGCGCAAGCGACGATTCAAGGGTCCCACAAGCTCCTCCGGCACCTCCCGGGCCGCATCCTCCGCTGACATGGCCACCGCAGGTGTTCCCTGCTGCAGATCGCTGATCAGGTCGGCCCAGAGCTCCAGGAGAGGGCGTTGACGCAAGGGCCGCAAGCCCAGGCGCTCCAGATGGGGCGCGCAGCCTTCCCGATTCCAGAGGGTCTGGCGCGTCGGGCTGCTGTGGCACGGAAAGGCCAGACCGAGCCGGAGCGCTTGTGGACTCGGACGGCCATCGAGCTGGCGCAGGCCGGCGGCCTGGAGGATCTTGCCGGCGGTGGCAGCGGACAACCCGTAGAGGCGACCCAGATCGGTCAGGGTCAAGCAGTCGGGGGATCCATGGGGACGGGCCATGGCGGACGCCACAACACAGATCCCTCCATGCTTGTCCGGGGAGCAACAACGTCAATTCGTCGGGTCTGAATTGTTTGGAGTTGTCACCACAGGCGAAAGAGCCTCCAGGCTCAACCGGGTCGCCGGACCCAGCCAGCGCTCCAGCGCTGGAGAGAACACCTCGCGAATCACCGTGAGCTCCTTCCCCTCTCGGAAGAAGCGGTAATGCCGACTCCAGAAGGGGCCTGCGCATCCGAAGCGTTCAGCCAGCCACTCCGCCTCCACCAGCGCCAGGCCGTCCACTTCCCGATAGAGCTCGGTGCGCCCCGCCGTGAGGCTGCTCCAGATCGGCTGGCGACGGTTGCGCAGGCAGGCCTCCGCCCGGGTCTGATTCCACCAGCTCTCCGCCCAGCCGAGCGTCTCCCCCCCGCAGGTGAGCCAGACCTGACGCCGCAGCAAGGGAGGCTCCAGCTCCTCCACTTCCCGGGGCCGCTCCGCCTGGGCGGAACCCTCTGGCTCCATGGCGATCAGGGCAATGGCCAGGGGAGCGCCGCTCAACAACCGCAAATGCCGGGTGGGACTGCCATCGCCCAGCACCAGGAGCTTCCAGGGACCGCTGAGGAGGTCGCCAGCGCTGCCGTCCAACACATCAGCGAGGGGGGCCTGCCAGAGTGTTCGCGGGGAGGGCAGCAGCCCCGGGGGGGGCGTCGGGCCGCCCTGGCCGCCGATGGCGGGGGGAGACACGCGACTCAACCGCCGGAGACGATGGCGATGCGTCGCACCTCCGTTCCCCGTTCGATCACGGCGCTCTCGCCATCCGCCGCTCGCAGCAGCCAGCCCGTGGAGCCGATCTCCTCACCCACATTCACGTTCATCGCTGAGCTGCCCATCTGGAAGATGGCGGAGCCCTGCCGTCCAGGGGCGCCGACAAGGCCGACCAGCTGAGGCAGGGGAGCGGCGGGTCGCGGGCGCGCCGCTCCTTTCCCCGGGCTGGCCGCAGGCCGTCTGGCGGAATAGGAGCCCGAAGCCACTGGAGTGGGGGAGGCGGCGGGAGCCGGGGCGGTGAGCTGCGGGCTGACGGGAACCCTCAGGGGAGGTCGGCCGCCGGTGGACGGAAGGGTGGAGAGCTGGGTCATCCAGGGCTCTTCCGGAGGGGGCGGGGGAAGGCTGTCAAAGCTGCCCACCGCCCGGCTCGCGGCAGGAACGGCCCCAGCGACAGCTGGCGGGCTGGCCGCCCCGGCTTGAGCCACCGAGGGATCGAGCACTGGCGCGGGAGGCGTGGCCAGGGCCTCGGGAGGGGCGGCTGGCGCGGTGGCGGGACCAAGGGCCCGCAGGCGCTCGACGAGCAACAGGTTGCGCTCCTGGCTGAGATTCCGCTGCAGGCCGGCCCATTGCTGCACGAGGAGCACCGCGCCGAGCGCGCCCACCAGACCCATTCCCGCCACCATCGCCGCCAACACGATCGTCAGCTGCGAGACGCTTCGCCGGGGGGGAGCACCGGGGGCCGCCGGACCACCCGCAGGGGGGGACGCCACCGTGCGCGGGGGCGTTGGCGCCAGGGGAGGCAGGGGCCGATGGGTTGCCACAGCCGTGCGCGGAGCCTCCGGCTCCGGGGCGAGGGGCTCCAGATCGATCGCGGCGTCCGGAGCGAACACCCGATTCATCATCTGTTCCGCCTTCAGCTCCCAATAAGCGCGGGAGGTGGGCAATCCTCGCGTGGGGCGCGGAGGGCGCAAGGGAGTCTCACGATGAACGTGCGGCAACCTTATCGGGATTGTCCGGATGGCGGAAGGGTTCGGGGGACGATCTGGCCTCCCGCCGACGGCTCAGCTCCAGCCAAACAAGCAGGGCCGTCACATCCGCTGGGCTGACCCCCGGCACGCGACTGGCCTGGCCGAGGGTGCGCGGGCGAATGGCGGCCAGCTTTTCCCGCGCCTCCGCCGAAAGGGTGCCGATGCTGGCGTAATCGATGGCATCGGGAAGGGGGCGGCTGGTTTGGCGCTGGATCTGGGCGATCTGCTGCTGCTGACGCGCCAGATAGCCGCTGTATTTGATGTCGATCTCCGCCCCTTCCCGCACCTCCCGGGGCAGGGAGGGATCGGCCAATCCATGGCGCAGAAGGTCGGCGCTGTGGAAGCCAGGCCGCCGCAGCAGCTCCGCCAGGGTGAGGGAGCCCTTGATCGCCGCGCCGCTCTCCGCCACCACCGCAGCGGCCACCGGATCGCTGGCCTTCAGGCGCACGGTGTCCAGGCGGCGGGTCTCGGCGGCGATGGCCTCCTGCTTGGCGGTGTGGATCCGCCAGCGGCGGTCATCGATCAGGCCCAGCTCCCGGCCGAGGGGGGTCAAGCGGCGGTCGGCATTGTCGCCGCGCAGCACCAAGCGATACTCGCTGCGGCTGGTGAGCACGCGATAGGGCTCTCGCAGATCCTTGCTGACGAGGTCGTCGATCATGGTGCCGATGTAACTGCCTTCGCGGGGGAAGAGCACCGGCTCCTGGCCCCGCAGGCGGCGGGCGGCGTTGAGGCCCGCCACCAAGCCCTGGGCGGCGGCCTCCTCGTAGCCGGTGGTGCCGTTCAGTTGGCCAGCGCTGAAGAGCCCCGCCACCCGCTTGGTCTCCAGGGTGGGCTGGAGCTGGGTGGCGGGCAGCATGTCGTAGTCCACCGCATAGGCGGGGCGAAGCATGACGCAGCGCTCCAGGCCTGGAAGGGTGCGCAGGAGCTCCAGCTGGAGGGGCTCCGGCAGTCCGGTGGAAAATCCCTGCACATACAACTCCGGGGTGTCTCGACCCTCGGGTTCCAGGAAGATCTGATGGCTCTCCTTGTCGGCGAAGCGCACGATCTTGTCCTCGATCGAAGGGCAGTAGCGCGGTCCCTTGCTGTCGATCGCTCCGCCATAGACGGGCGTGAGGTGGAGGTGATCGCGGATGAGCTGGTGAGTGGCGGCGGTGGTGCGGGTGATGTGGCACGCCATGGGCTCACCGCTCATCCAGGCGGCGGGATCGAAGGAGAAGAAGCGATCGTGAGCGTCGCTGGGCTGCTCTTCGAGTTGATCGAGGGCGACGCTGCGCCGGTCCACCCGAGCGGGGGTGCCGGTCTTCAGGCGATCGACGCGAAAGCCGAGGCCCCGCAGGGCGTCGGTGAGGCCCTCCGCCGCCTGCTCCCCCGCCCGGCCGGCGGGCATGGATTGGTGTCCCACCCAGATGCGCCCGCCGAGGAAGGTGCCGGTGGTGAGGATCACGGCGTCGGCGGCGTAGAGGCTGCCGAAATAGGTGCGCACGCCGGTGATGCGGGCCAGGGGCCAGGAGCCAACAGCGTCGGCGGCGGGATCGCCCTCCACCTCCAAGCCGGTCACCATCGCTTCCCGCAGGGCGAGATTGGGGGTGTGCTGCAGCAACTGCAGCATCTGTCGGGCGTACTGACGCTTGTCCGTCTGGGCCCGCAAGGCCCAGACGGCAGGTCCGCGGCTGGCGTTGAGCACGCGCTTCTGCAAGGCGGTCGCATCGGCCAGCCGGCCGATCACCCCCCCCAGGGCATCCACCTCGTGCACGAGCTGGCTCTTGGCCGGTCCGCCCACCGCCGGGTTGCAGGGCTGCCAGGCGATGCGATCGAGATTGAGGGTGAACAGAGCGGTGTGAATGCCCAACCGGGCAGCGGTCAGGGCCGCCTCGCAGCCGGCGTGCCCCCCGCCGATGACGATCAGCTCGAAGCGTTCAGTGGGCCCCGTGGCGGGGGAGGAAAGAGCGTCAGCCATGACGCCACGCTAGAAGCCGTCCCACCAACGAGGCCAGCGCCAGGGCGGAGGATCCGCCGCCTACGTTGATCTTCCGTGATCTGAGGCACTGTGGCACAAGGAGGGCGCGGAGGCCTGGCGAGGGTGCTGGTCGCCTTTGCGTTGGCGCTGCTCGTTGCCTTGGGGCCGAGCGCTGGTCGGACGGCCCCCCCCCCGGCCCCGCCCCCCGCGCCAAGCGGGACGGTGCCGGCCACCGGCGATCCCCTGCCCAGCCAGGGCGCCTATCAGCTGGGGAAGGTGCGGATCCTTGGCGTGCCGGTGATCACCGTGGCCTCCCCGGTGCTGGGCGACAGCGGCGACGGCCCGGATGCCACCACCCGGGCGCGGGTGATCGAGGGGAATCTGGAGATGCTGTATCGAGGCCGCTACACCTGCAGCAGCGGCGAGGCCCTCGCCGAACTCCTTGTGCGCTCCATGCTGTTGCGCGGGAAGGAGAAGGAGGAGGATGCCGCCTGCGGGATGGCCCAAAGTGCCCTGAGCGGCCGCCCGGACGCCGTTTCGGTGGACGTGGTGCGCGGCGAGGCCGGGGTGCATCGGCTGGAGGCGCGGGTGGCTGGGCGCGCCCAGCCCCTGCCCCTGCTCACGGTCACCCCCGAGGACGCGCACCTCAACGGCCTTGACAACGCCGCCCTGGCCGCCCGCTGGCAACAGATCCTGGAGCGGCGGCTGCGCCTGGCCCGCCAGCTGCTCCAGCCCCGAGCCCTCCTGAGCCGCTGGGGCCATCTGGCGCTGGTGGAGGCGGCTCTGCTGGCGGCTCTGGCCCTGAGCCTCTGGTGGTGGCGGGGACTGCGCCACATGACGGCCCGCTGGGAGGAGCGGTACGCGCCTGGCGAGCGGAGCTGGCGCCGGAGCCTGGCGGTCCAGGGGCTGCACACCCTCAGCTTCTCCATGCTGCTGGCGGCCTCGGCCCTGGCGTTGATGGTGGTGGGAGTGGCGTTGTTGGCAGTGCCGGGCGAGGTGCCCACAGCGTTGGAGCTGCTGCTCCAACCGTGGGGCATCGCCGTGAAGGTGCTGCTGGTGGGACTGCTCAACCGGCTGGTGGTGGCTGGGGTGGGGTTGTGGCTGCGGCAGTGGGTGGGGCAGGTGGGGGTGCCGGGTCCCCTTCGCGACCGCCGCCGCCAGCGGTGCAAGAGCCTGCGGCACGTGTTGCGTCGGCTGGTGGGGCTGGCCTGCCTGCTGCTGGCCACGGTGTGGGTCCTGTCCGGGGTGCCGGGGGTGCGGGAACTGTCCGACCGCGTCGTGCTCCTCGGCGGCGCCCTGTTGGGGGGATTGGCGATCGTTTTCCAGGGATTGCTGCGGGATTTCGTGGCGGGGTTGGCGATCCTTCAAGGCGATGCCTTCGCCATCGGCGACACCGTGGAGATCGAGGGCCTGGTCGGGGAGGTCACCGACCTGGGCCTTCTGGCCACGGAGCTGCGCTGCGCCGATCAACGGGCGGCCAGCCTCCCGAACAGCCGATGCGCGGCGGTGGTGAACCACACCAAGCTGCGCTCCGGGGTGGAGGTCACCATGACCCTGTCGCCCCGCTGCGGAGATCTGCGGCGGGCTCTGGCGGTGATCAGCCAAGAGTTGGAAGCGTTCGCTGCGGATCCAGCCTGGGAGCCCTCCCTGGAAGGAAAGCCCGAGCCGCGCGGCGTCACGGCGGCGGGGCCTGCGGGAATCACCGTGACCGTTCTGGTGGTGACAGTGCCTGGAGCCCAGAGCTCCGTGGGGCGTGAGGTGCGCCTGCGGCTCCTGGAGCGACTGCGGCGGGAGTCGATCCCGCTGGCGGAGTCGTCGACAGAGCCGCCCTGAGGACAGGGAGGCCGCGACGAGACCCCCCGAGGAAGCGAACCTTGCTTGCGGAGGGATGATGGATCCTGCGGCCCCCGCCCCGACGCCCCGGCTTCGAGGGGGGTGGCCCTGTCCCGCCCTGGCGGCCCCTGGAGAGACCCGATGGTGAGTGTGCCTTTGGCTGGTGCCCCGGCTCCAGGCCCTGGAGAGAGCGGTGTGGCCCGGCGCGGCGGACCCGGCCGGGAGGGGGGCGGCGGGCGCGGCGGCGAGTTCGAGGCGCTGCCGGAGTCGGTGCCGCCCCAGAACCTGGAGGCGGAGGAGGCGGTGCTCGGGGGGCTGCTCCTGGATCCGGACGCCATTGGCCGGGTGGCGGATGTGTTGCAGCCGGACGCCTTTTATCTCAGCGCCCATCGGGAGATCTACCGCACAGCGCTGATGCTGCACAGCCAGGGCAAGCCCACCGATCTGACCGCCATGGCGGCCTGGCTGGCGGACACGGGCCATCTGGAGAAGGTGGGGGGAACGGCGCGGCTGATGGAGTTGGTGGATCGCACCCTCTCCACCGCGTCCATCGACCAGGTGGCGCGGCTGGTGATGGACAAGTATCTGCGCCGTCGCCTGATCCGCTCAGGCAATGAGGTGATCCAGCTGGGGTTTGACCAGAGCAAGCCGATGGAGCAGGTGCTGGATGAGGCGGAGCAGAAGATCTTCGCCATCAGCCAGGAGAAGCCCAGCCAAGGCCTCACCCCGACTGCCGAGATCCTGACGCGCACGTTCGAGGAGATCGAGACCCGCTCCCTCGGCACGGCGCTGGCGGGCTTGCCGGTGAACTTCTACGACCTGGATGCCATGACCCAGGGGCTGCAACGCAGCGATCTGCTGATCGTGGCGGGCCGGCCGGCGATGGGCAAAACCTCGATTGTGTTGAACATTGCCCGCAACGTGGCGCAGCTGCACGACTTGCCCGTGTGCCTGTTCAGCCTGGAGATGAGCAAGGAGCAGCTCACCTATCGCTTGCTGTCGATGGAGGTGGGGATCGAGAGCGGGCGGCTGCGCACCGGCCGGCTGCACCAGGAGGAGTGGCCGTTGCTGGGGCAGGGCATCAGCAACCTGAGCCGGCTGCCGCTTTACATCGACGACAAGCCAAATGCGGGGGTGCTGGAGATGCGCTCCCTCTGCCGGCGGTTGATGGCGGAAACAGGCAAGGAGCTGGGGTTGGTGGTGATCGATTATCTGCAGCTGATGGAGGGTGGCGGATCGGACAATCGGGTGCAGGAGCTGTCTCGCATCACCCGCAGCTTGAAAGGAATGGCCCGGGAGTTGAATGTGCCTGTGATGGCTCTCTCCCAGCTCAGCCGGGGCGTGGAATCCCGCACGAACAAGCGACCGATGCTGAGCGATCTGCGGGAATCGGGCTCGATCGAGCAGGATGCCGATCTGGTGATGATGATCTATCGGGATGAGTATTACAACCCGGAAACACCGGACAGAGGCATCACGGAGGTGATCATCACCAAGCACCGCAATGGACCGGTGGGCACCTGCAAGCTGCTGTTTGAACCGCAATTCACGCGGTTTCGAAATCTGGCCTCGCC
>JBJOHA010000080.1:0-3709 GCA_046047935.1 Cyanobacteriota bacterium | reverse complement strand
GATCAGCGGCAAGAGGGCAACGGGTGGAGCGATGGGCGACGCCATGGGGAAGGGGGCCGCGGTGCGACGAGCGTCAAGGGGGCGCGGGAGCGATCGCGGGGGCTGGCGCGACGATGAAGTCGAACTCCACCTGCATGTAGCCGATGCCCGTGAGCGAACGCTCGCCCGCCGCCACGTCCGTCAACAGGTCGATTTGATGCTGCCGCGCGGACACCAGCACCACATCGGGAGCCGTGGCGCTGATGGACGCCTGCAGACCCTCGCGGATCCTGCCGGGCTCCGGGATGGGTTGATCGTCGCCATCGAGGAGAAACAGTTGAATCCGCGCCACATAATCGACATAGGGAAGCCGATCGACAAAATCCACCAAGCTGGTGGCGTGGATCGTGCCGCCGATCCGAATCTCGGCGCTGTCGTCATAGGCCCACGGGGAGAGGAAGCGCAGCAGATCATCATTCAGGCGTCGCACGCTGTAGCGCTCCTCCTCCCCCGCCTGGAAGCGCACGCCCAGGCGGATCCGCACCGGTTGAAACGTGGCATTCCGCACCCGCAGCACGGTGTTCGCCGGCGCCCGCGCCCGCAGGAAGCGCTCGATGGCGGCGAGCAGGTTGGCCGGCGCCTTGGGCGCCAGGGGATCCGCCGGCAGCGCGCCGCGCAGATCGGGCAGCACGATCACCTCCACCGCGCCGCCGCCCGCGCCGCTGAAGCACTTCACCTTGTGCAGGCGGCTGCCGAACTCCTCCAGCGCCAGTCGCTCCACATCCCAAGCCGTGAGCGCCCGCTGCCGATGCCGCAACCCCTCGCTGACCCGTCTACTGAGCCGGTCCTCGTCCTCCGCGGGGCGGCCGCCAAAGGAGGAATAGGGCTGCTCGATCGCCGCGATGCGCGCCTCCGGCCGCGCCAGCCCCCGCACACTGCCCGGGGGCAAGGGGGCGCGGTAGTGGTCGGCGCTGTTGCCCTGGTCGTCGAAGCTGGCCATCACCGCCTGGGCGTGCAGATCCACCACCTCGCAGATGCTGGTTGGATTCTGATCAATGGTCAGCCGCAGCCACACCAGTCCTGCTGGCAGCCTGCGACCAGGCGCCACCAGCGGCAGATCGAGCACCACCACGCCGGAGTGGAGCCAGCCGTCGGTGTCATCCCGCTGGACCGCCAGATCGCGCCAGCGCTCGCCATCGAGGATCTGCCAGCGGAGCTGGCCCGGTTCCCCCTCCGGATCGGAGGTGCCCTCGGCGAGTTGCACCAGGAGCGAGAGCCGTTGGGGCAGCTCCACCTCAGCCAGGCCCAACAGCAACTCCCCCGCCGCCGTCGTGTCTGGCAGCAGCAGCGGGGGCAGCGCCGGGTTGGCCTCGGCCATGGTCGCCACGCCGAAGGGAAGCAGATGCAAGAGCTCGGATCCCACCGGCAGCGCCTCCTGCGGCGCGAAGGCTGCGGAGGCCGTGTAATCCACGCGCAACCGTTCCAGCCGTGGCGTGTAGGGGGGATCGACGCGGTAGGCCTCGCCGCTGGCGTCCAGGTCGGTGCGGGTGGCAAGGGCGATGGCCAGCGCCTGCCCCTTGGCGGCCGCCAGAGCTGGATAGGCGCTGTGGCCGAAGTCGATCGGGGTGAGGGTGAAGCGCCAGACGCGCTCGTCCTGGCGCAGATCGTCTCCAGGGGTCAGGTCGGGCCGCGGGGGCAGGTCCGGGGTTTGGGGGAGGGGGGGTTGGGGCAGGATGGTGAGGCTCCGATCCACGGGAGTGGGCCCGGTGGCGGGGCTTGGATCGCTGAAAAGACTCACGCTCACCCCCGGCGTGGCCGGTGGCGGCGTTCCCCCGGCAGGGGCGGGCGGGAGGCTCAGGCCCAGGCTGCGCTGTTGATCGATCAACTCCAGACGCGCCTGGAAATCGGAGGCCTTGGGGGAGGAGCGGTAGTTGACGTACTGGCTGGCCAGGGGTTTGCCCAGGCCCGTCCAGGTGAGCCGAAACGTGAGGGAATCCAGCCGCTGGCGCACGAGCTCCGGATGGCTGAGATGCAGCTGAGCGCCGACGCAGGGCTGAGCGCCGAAGGGTTCAAAAGGCTTGCGGGGATCGAGGCGCCGCTCCTCCTGCTGCAGCTCCAGGGCGCTCAAACCCTCCACATTCACCCGCAGATGGAGCGCCTCAAGGCGGAGGGGTTCCAGCGCTCCCGTGGTGATCCACGCTTCGCTGGCGTTCTCCCATTTGGGCCGCAACACCACTTGCAACGTCGCCGACTCCTCCCCCTTCAGCGGCACGAAGGGCGCCACGGAGGCCTCCGCCTGCAATTGCAACCGCAACGCTGGCCTCGCCGGAGCTGAGGCGGGTTTCGCCAAGCCCGCCAGGCTCCAATAATCCTGGCTGGCGTCGGAAAGGGCCGCCTGCTGGATGGGCAGATCGATCCAACCCTTCGGCCCGCTCACGCGCACCAGCAGGTTGGCCTCGCACAGCTCCGTGAAGAAGGGACTGACGCCCATGTCGTCGAAGGCGAGCCGCTGGCGGAGGAGGGCCTCATCAAACCCCTCCGAGAGAAAACCCAGGGTCAGCGTCACGGTGCGCAGGCCCTCGCTGAGGCAGAGGAGAGGGGAGCGCAGGGCGAAGCCGAGCGTCGGCTCTGGCGGCTCCTCCCTCGTCCAGAGCGGTTCGCGGCCGAAGGCGGGCCAGCGCCCGCTGTCGTCGCGCAGGGAGCGGGCATCGGCATTGGCGACGAGGTGGCGCCACTCCACGGTGCGGGCGATGGGCTCCGCAATGGAGCCGATCCGGCGCTGGGCCACCTCCAGCACGGTGTAGACCTCGCTCCAGCCGAAGCGGCGCGGTTCGACGCCCGGTGCTTCGAGCTGACGGCGAAACCCATCCAACACATCGAGCTCGCCGCGGGAGAGCTCTCGGCTCAACGCGGCGCGTGCGGCGGTCCAATCCCAGGCGAGCGCCCCCGCCGGGGGGGGCGACCCCGCCGCTTGGAGGGCACGGTCCACCAAACGCACCAGCACGCCCGCGTCTTCCGGCCCCCCACCCTGGGCCTGTTGCCGCAACTGGTCGAGCGCCTGGCGCCGCCGCGCCCGAAATCGCTCCCCGTGCGCGTCCGCCAGCACGCTGAGAAGGCGCTCCCAGCGGGCCTTGTCCAGCAGCAAGGAGGCGCTTGGCGGGGAGGAAGGGGGCGAGGAGGAGGGGGGCGAGACGCGAAAGGCGACGTCGACCACCAGAGCCAAGCGCTCCACCCGCATGAAGAAGTGGTCCTCGAGCCGCCGCATCTCGCGGTCGTAGGCCACCAAAGCCTTCTCCCCGTCGGTGCCGCCGGGCCAGGTGGCGCCTCGCACACCGAGCGCTTGGGTCAGAAGGGCGGCGACATTGGTGGGATCCGACGGGGAGAGACGCCAGTTGGGGTCCCGGGGCCGGGAGCGCTGGCCCGCCCGCTCCAGCAGGCGGTGAATCTTGCGCCAATCCGCATCCACCCGCTCCTTGATCGTCATCACGGCGGTGAAGACCGCCAAGGCGCTGGCGCCTCGATCGGCCGCAGGGGCCCCGGGATCGGCGAGCTCCACGAGTTCACGCTCGATGTACGCCCGCACTGGCGCCTGGTCGCTGTAGCGGTGCAGATCCTCCACGGAGGACACCTGGGAGAGGCCATCCCGCTCGAAATCCAACACCCCCACCCTGGCCTGGAGGTTGGCGAGAAAGGCGCGAGGATCGGCAGGCGGGGTGGCGTAGCCCAGCAG
>JBJOHA010000079.1:0-3266 GCA_046047935.1 Cyanobacteriota bacterium | reverse complement strand
GTGGCGGAGTTTGTGCGGGAGCGGGTCCATTGGGTGGAGCTGATACCCGCCGCCAACGATCCCTCGGCGCCGCCACTGTTGCGGGCGTTGGCCCTGCTCGTGCAGCCGGAGAAGGAGGTTTTCGCCAGCAGCGCCGCCCTCCAGGCTGACGTGGCTGGCACAGAACGGGAGGCCGCGATCGCTGATGTGATCGCCGCTATCGTGATCACACGGTTCAACGGCCGATCACTCCCGGAGCTTTGCGCCATGGGCGGCATCACCCTGGAAGAGTTCACCCAAAGCGTGGCGTATCAGGAAATCTATGGCCAGGGCCTGCAGGAAGGCAGGCAGGAAGGCCGGCAGGAAGGGCGCCAAGAAGGCCGCCAGGAGGGCGAACGGGAGCTGGCTCTTCGTCAGCTCCGCAGCCGTTGTGGCCCGCTCAGCTCCCAGCAGGTTGCTCGCATTCGGTCCTTGCCTTTGGAGCAGTTGGAGGCCCTCGGGGAGGCCCTGCTGGAGTTTCGGGGGCTGGATGACCTCAATGCCTGGTTGAGCGCCGCTGGTTGAGTTCGGCTGGGTGTGGATTCAACCTGCTCCAGTCCATCGGTTCAGGCCCTGCGCTTGCCACAGTCGTTTCCCATGAACGCGGGGAAGACGTCGCCAAGCCAACACTCAACCCACCCATGCCAAATGCGGCCACCCTCAAGCCGCCACGAAACTGCCATGCAACCCATGGGGCAGCGCCAGGGGCAGCTCCAGCAGCGCCACCTCCTCCATGGAGGCGGCATCGAGGATCGCCAGGTCGCTCGCGCAGCGGGCGCCGTTCCACACCACCACCAGCACCCAGCCGTCGTCCTCCGCCGTGGCGCCGGGGCGGGGCACCATCAACGGCTCGCTGACAAAGCCCCGGGGCGCCGCGCTCCACACCCGGCTCGCGCCGCTCTCCAGATCCAGCTTCTGGATGGCCTGCAGGGGATCGTTGCCCAGCTCCCGCTCCGCCACCGCCATCCACGCCTGACGCGCTCGCAGCCCCACCCGCTGGGGATTCACCATGGCGAATTCACAGGTGCGCGGACTCAACCGCTCGCTCGTCACCGCCCCGCTCGTCAGATCCAGGGTGCAGCGCTGCAGAAGGCCTTCAGGGATCTGATCGAAATCGACGGCGCGGAAGTCCTCACCCGGACCGATGGAAGGGAAATCGGCGTAGAAGATGCTCTCCACCACCACGGTCTCTCCCTCCTCCCAGGCGTTGAGGTGGTGGAACACGAAGCCCTCCGGCGCTGGCAAAACCCGGGGCGGTTGCCCCGCGAAGGCACCCGACTCCCGCGGGATCAACCAGAAGTGGCCGTGGGCTCCGGGCTTGGAGGCCAGGCATTGCGCCGCTCCCTTCAGGCCCAGGGCAAAGGGGAGGGGATTGAAGGCGATGGCGTTTTGCAGAAACACCGCCCAGTTGGGGGTGATGGCGAAGTCGTGGAGAAAGGCGAAGCCGTTGAAGGCGTCACTGCGCTCGTTCAGCAGGGTGCCGGGGGCCTCCCCCGCAGGCCCCGCGCCGCTGGCGAACTCCATCAGGCGGATCGTGCTGCGGGGGCCGCTCTTCACCCCGAAGGTCACGAGCCGCTTCCCGCCGTGGTGGCCGGGATCAAAACGAGGGTGGGCGCTGAAGGCTTCGCCGGGCTTCAACACCCCATCGAGCAAGCTCAACCCGCGCGTTTCCAGGGTCTCGGGATCGAGGGCATGGGGAGAGCTGGCCTCCCATAGAGCCAGCAGCTGCTCGCCAAGACGCACCACATGGGTGTTGGCGATGTTCTTCAGGCGCACATCAAAGGCGTTGGCCAGGGGACCGCCCGGCTTTTGCGTGCCGAACACGCCGCGGTAGAGCATGCGTCCCGCCGTCTCCTCCGCCAGCCAACCCTCGGTGCGCACGAAACGGTTGCTGACGCGGGGCCCATCCGCGCCGAATCGCACGGCCGTCACCATCCCGTCGCCATCAAAGGGGTGGTGCACCCACTGGCCGCCGCGCTCGAGCCGCCCGGGTCCGTTGCGGTAAAGCGTGCCGCGCAGGCCTGGGGGGATGGCGCCCCGTCGCGGGATGAGGGGCTCCTCCGTGAGCTCCAGGGTGACGTTGCGGAAGGCGCTGGCCCAATCCGCCCGGTCGTAGCCCCGGGAGCGATCAGCGGCTGGAGCGTCAGCGGAGGAGGAGGAGAGGCCGGGGGCGAGGGTCATCGGGAAGCTGTGCAGGCGAAAGGGGGGCGGGCGCGACCCCCATCATCGCTTAACACTTCGTCAAATGAGGCTCAGGAGAGGCAGGGGGCTTCCGCAGGCGCGCAGGGAGGCGTCGTCACACAGGGGACCTCCACAGCCGCAGATGGCGAGCAGGGGGGTTCGGTGGCAGCTTGGCTGGGGCTGGCGACGAGGGCCAAGCCGGCCGCAGAGAGGACACCGAGCAGAAGCGCGCGCTTCATTGGGAGGGAACCAAGTCCTTGTCACCCTAGGCAAAGGCTGGGCTGACGCCAAGGGGGGGCCGGGCCCCGGTGGGGTGGATCAGGCCCCAGCCCGCTCCAGAACCCCCTTGCTGCTGGGCACGGCCCCGGCCCGGCGCGGATCCACCTCCACCGCCTGCCGCAGGGCGCGGGCGAAGGCCTTGAACCCCGCCTCCACGATGTGGTGGGAGTTCAGCCCGTCGAGCTGGCGAAGGTGGAGGGTGAGGCCGGCGTTGTTCGCCACCGCCACGAAGAACTCCCGCACCAGCTCGGTGTCATACGTGCCGATGCGCTGAGCCGGGGGGGTCAACCCGTAGCTGAGATGGGGGCGCCCGGAGCAATCGAGCGCCACCTGCACCAAGGCCTCGTCCAGCGGCGCCAGAAAATGCCCGAAGCGGTGGATGCCGCGGCGATCGCCAAGGGCTTGGGCCAGGGCCTGGCCGAAGGCGATGCCCACATCCTCGTTGGTGTGGTGGTCGTCGATGTGGGTGTCGCCCTTGGCGCTGATCTCCAGATCGATCAGGCCATGGCTGCTGATCTGGTGGAGCATGTGGTCGAGGAAGGGAATGCCAGTCGAGACTTGGCAGTGGCCCCGTCCATCCAGGCCAAGGCTCACCCGCACGTCGGTTTCGCCGGTGGTGCGGTGGATCCGGCCTGTGCGGAACCCCTCTGATGAGTGGGGAGAAGCGGTCACGACGTCAGGAGGATGGCTGGCTCCATGCTGAGGGATGGCGGACGGAGCCAGCGGGAGGCCCGGCGGCAGCGCCGGCCGTCGGGCGAGCACGCCGTGGAACGGCGCGGAACGGCGCG
>JBJOHA010000078.1:0-127328 GCA_046047935.1 Cyanobacteriota bacterium | reverse complement strand
CTCCTGGATTCATTGATCTGAGCCGGAATAATCCCGGCTGGGGGTAGATTGGTGTTAAATGGAAAACGGGGCAGGTCGCTGTCGTTGCTCGGAATCACCTCTGCGATTGGAGTGACACGGTTCTCCAGTGGAGCTGAAGACACCGATGGATCAATGGCGGGGGCTCCGTTGGGGCAGTTGTTTCGGCACTGAGGGAAAGATACTCTTTGTTGGGCATTTCCTAATACTTTATGTTCATCATCAGGGTTTGCCAGATTCCTGAAATATCTCATGAAAACGCCATCAGCGTTATTCAATGTATTCCCACCCAAATCGCTTGCCTCTCCCGCTATGCGAAAACTGACCGGCGGACCAGGGAACGCTGGAGTTGCTGGGCTGTTCAGCCAGCCAGCCGGCAGCTTGGGGAGAGGCCAGCCCTCAACGTCAATCGTGCGGGTGAGTGTATAAGTCGATAAAACACGGCCATTGCGAATGACCCGACCCTCAACAGAGATTTGGCCTGACCCCCCGGACACATTCGTAAAATCCTCACACTCAGATGGCCAGGGAATAGTGGAAGCCACCCGATCGGGTGGAACATATTGAGTGACCAAATAACGAAGCTGGACGTTGGTACTCCCATCGGGAGGACCGATGGCTCCGCTCAGGATATTTTTGTAACCTTGCTCGGTGAGCGGCGGAAGTTGATCAGGATGCTGGCCATGATCCGACAAGCCACAACGATTCAGCAGCGCACGAACAGAAGACCGTGACAGCGTGGTGAGTCTCCAACCGGAGCGCACCGTCTCAGTGGTTACCCCAGTGGTGTAACTCACCCCGGTTCCAGCCTCCCAGCGAGAGGCCAGCAAGAAACTCAGGTAAGGATCAGAGCTGAACTTGGCCAAGGGGTTCAGAGCGCTGAGCACCCTGTTCATGCCACTTTCGGCGGCTTCGCGCGCCAGCTGGGCCTCCGACTGCCTGGTGGACGCCATGTAGTTGCGAATCGTGCGGCTTAACAGGGTGCTGGCACCCAGAAGCAGCAGCAGGGCTGCGGGAATGACCAGAGGCATCACAAAGGCCTGGTCACTTCCACGTGGCCGCAGGATCCCAGGATGCAACAGATGGCTCTGTCGTTGCGATTTCACCGCCGATACCTAAACCGTTTCAGCAACGTAGGCGAACTTTCACACAATCGGCCGCTTTGTTAAGGGAGGAATACCACTCTCTCCAGCGAAAAATGAAATCTTTGTGAAATTCTGATGCGACCAGTCAGACTCCTGGTGCTCCAACTAAAATGCGTTCACGAATAATGAGACTCATTCCACTGCGCCAGGCAAGCTGGCGCTTCAATTCGATTTGAACAACCTTCGGGAGATCGGCGCTCACCTGTAATCCATCGGCATCTGGCGGTAGGCCATCAATGACCACGCGGTTCTGGGCGGAACCACCGCTGAGTTCACCGGACAAGCCATAAGCGGGACCACACCGCATCAAGACCCACCCCCTCCAAATCGGACTGGGCGGTTCGCCAATGCTGTAAGTGATCGGCCGACCGCCTGCCTCGATGCGCAGCACGGCGAGCCGCCCACCGAGCGCGCATTCGGCGCCGGTCTCCGATCCAGGGCCGTGCATCCAGGTCCTGGCCATGTCCAGTTCGCTGCGCATCAGCGCCAAGGTTCGCCGAGACAGCTGGCGCTCTTGCAGCTGAACTCCCCACTGCTCCCCCCCGCGGCTGGCCCGGATCAAACCATGCATCACCGCCGCCGTCACGGTCAGCCCGATGGCCAGGCCCAGGAGCATCTCCGTCAAGCTGAAGCCTCCCTCAACGGAATGCCGCGGCCCCATCGCCGTCATGGCAAATCCTCGCCCGCTCATGGGTTCCGCTCCGGTTCGCAGCCTTCAGCTCCCTCCCGCCCCACACGGGTGACCCCGAGCGGCAAACTCACCACCACGCAACGCACCAGAGGCGTCTGCCCACTGCGAATCCAGATCGTGCCGCCGTCCAGCACCAATCCATTGGCGGTGAACCGAACGGGATCGGGCAGGTTGTGAGCCAGCCGAATCGCTGAGCCCCCGGAGTCGACACCTGCACCAAGACCGGGACTCACCCCGAGACAAGCGGGCAAACCAGAGCCGCTGGACGCTTCCCAACCACCGGAGCCAAGGCGCAAGGCGCAGGGCCGTCCCTCTCGCAGCGCCGCCAATCGTCCCTCCTCCAAGCCACCCGTCACGCGCTGGCTTGCCGTTTGCACCCTCTGCACCGCCAGGGAATCTGCGCCGCTGCGCAACGCCAGCGCACCGAGCATCGCCAACAGGCTGAGGGCAACCAGCGCCTCAGGAAGGGTCGCCGCGGATTCACGGTTCATGGCTCACCTCTTGGCAGCGCAGCAACACCGTTGTGCTGAACACCCGCTCCCGTCGCGACCCATCCAGGTCCCAGCGGAGGTGCAGGGTGCCCGCTGGACTGGGGGGCAGGGCGAGCACGGCCCTTTGGTCGGCATCCAGGCCCCGCCAAAGGGGAAGGAGCTGGTCTCTGGCGCTTTGACAATCCGTTTCAGGGGGAAGGTCCTCCGCCAGGTCGCGAGCCACTCCCTCACTGGCCAGCATCAACGCCTCCAACCGCTCGAGACGATCCTCTCGTTGTCCGACGGACGCGCTGATCCTCAGACCATGCGACCACAGCTGAGCCCCCGCCGAGGTGCCAAGCATCAGCACCAGGGAGGCCATCATCGCTTCCAACAGCGTCATGGCAAGGCACCTCCCCAGTTCCGCAAACGCAGCGCCACGGCTTGTGGTGGCGTGCCAGCCAAACCCACCTCAAACCGCCCCCGCCGGGGTGCGCGACCTTCGCCTGCGGCCAGTTGCACCTCCAGCTCGGCGCTTCCCCCGTCCGCCCCGGGCCGCCAGCCCAACACCTGAACCGGTGCGGACCACACCTCCAGGCGGGTCAAGGTCTCCACAACTGCGGGAGAAGCGCAGGCGGCCTCCTCGGCGTGCCAACGCTCGAGGGGCAGAACCAACAAGCAGGAGTGGGAACCGTTAAGGGCCGCCACCACCAGGTGCGCTGCGGTGGTCAGAAGGTCCTCCTCGCGGCGCAGGCGCTCGTGGGCACCGGAGCGGGCACGCTCCTGAAGCGCCATGGCTTGCAGGGACAGGCCCAGCAACAACAGAAAGGACGCCGCCACCGCAGCCAGAGGCATCAAGCAAGCTGGTTCATGACGCGATTGCGCCCTTGGAAAGCCGGGTGGATCGGAGCGCCGGCAAAAGCGGCGAGGCGTTGGCATGACGGCAACCAGTCGGGATCGAAGTGTTCCCACCGGTTGACACAAGCGCGGTTGGCGCAGGGGGGCTACTGATTGAGCTTCAACACTGCCATGAAGGCTTCTTGGGGAACATCCACCTTGCCCATCGCCTTCATGCGCTTCTTGCCTTTGGCCTGTTTCTGCAGCAACTTCTTCTTGCGGCTGATGTCGCCGCCATAACACTTGGCCAAAACGTCCTTGCGCATGGCGCTGATGCTTTCACTGGCGATGACACGGCTGCCGATGGCCGCTTGGATGGGAATCTTGAACTGTTGGCGTGGAATCAGCTCCTTCAGCTTCTCGACCAAACCCTTGCCAACGTTGTAGGCCTTGTCACGGTGAACAATGGTTGTGAGCGGATCAGCTTTTTCTGCGTTGATCAGTACATCCAGGCGAACAAGCTCATTTTTCCTATAACCAATCAGATGATATTCCATGGAGGCGTAACCCTTTGTTCGACTCTTCATCTGATCAAAAAAATCAGTCACGACTTCCGCCAAGGGAACTTCGTAATGGAGGGTGACGCGATCGGTCGTGATGTATTTCATGTCGATGAACTCACCCCGTCGCTCCTGACACAGTTCCATCAGGGTGCCGTTGTAAGTGTTTGGCGTATAGATCTCAAGCTTCACATAGGGCTCCTCAATGGATTCGCGCTTTTGCGGATCAGGCAGAGTGGCGGGGTTGTCCACCAACACGCAGGTGCCATCCAGCATGTTCACTCTGTAGACAACAGAGGGAGCCGTCACGATCAGATCGAGGTCATACTCCCGCTCCAAACGCTCCTGGACAATCTCCATGTGGAGCAGGCCGAGAAAACCGCAGCGGAAGCCGAAACCCATGGCGCTGCTGGTTTCCGGCTCGTATTGCAGAGCCGCGTCCGACAAGCGCAACTTGTCCAAGGCCTCCCGCAGGTCGGGGTATTGATCCGCGTCCGTCGGGAAGAGGCCGCAGAACACCATCGGCTTGGCCTCGGTGTATCCCGGCAGAGGCTCAGCCGCAGGAGCCGAAACAAGGGTGATCGTGTCGCCCACCCGGGCATCCGCCACAGCCTTGATGGAGGCCGCCAGATACCCCACCTCTCCGGCGTGAAGGCTCTCCACCTGGCGTTGATCCGGGGCCATCACCCCGACTTCATCCAGCTCATAGCTTTTGCCGCTGGCCATCAGCAGCACCTTGTCCTTGCGGCGGATCGTGCCGCTCATGACCCGGAAATAGACGATCACCCCGCGGTAGGGGTCGTAGTAAGAGTCAAAAATCAAAGCCCGCAGCGGCTCCTCCAACCGATCGGGAGGCGGCGGCACCCGCTCCACCACAGCCTGCAAAATCTCTTGCACCCCCAAGCCGGTTTTGGCCGAGCAGGGAATGGCTCCAGAACAATCCAAACCGATGATCGCCTCGATCTCCGCGCGGATCCGCTCGGGGTCGGCGCCGGGCAGATCGATCTTGTTCAAGACAGGAATGATCTCCAGATCGTTTTCCAGGGCCAAATACACATTGGCCAGGGTCTGAGCCTCCACCCCCTGGCTGGCATCCACCACCAACAAAGCCCCTTCGCAGGCCTGCAAAGACCGGCTCACCTCATAGGAGAAGTCGACGTGGCCGGGGGTATCGATCAGGTTGAGGATGTAGGTCTCTCCGTCGGCCGCTTTGTACTCCATGCGGGCGGCCTGCAGCTTGATCGTGATGCCGCGCTCCCGTTCCAGGTCCATGTTGTCGAGAAATTGCTCCTGCATGTCGCGGGCCGCGACCGTGCCCGTGTCCTGCAGCAGCCTGTCCGCCAGGGTCGACTTTCCATGGTCGATGTGGGCAATGATGCAGAAATTGCGAATGCGGGAAACAGGAACGTCGGTCATGCGCGGAGGGCGTCCCGGCTCGGGTTGATGGGACTCCAAGGCCAATCCTAGGCAGTGGACCTGATGACACAGGCCCGGCCCCTCAACATCGACAACCCAGCACTTCTCCCGGGCTCCCTAAAGTTGTCAGTCCGCGCCTCCTCTCGCCATGACGACCGACACCACCGTCCCCTCCACCGCCGCGCCCATGGCGGACGCCTCATCCCCTGTCGCAGCCGAAACCCTGGATCCACGGGCGCTC
Source organism: Cyanobacteriota bacterium (assembly GCA_046047935.1). GTDB lineage: Bacteria > Cyanobacteriota > Cyanobacteriia > PCC-6307 > Cyanobiaceae > Cyanobium. Next base: position 121,950 of record JBJOHA010000078.1, on the reverse strand, counting down.
ACCATCGAAAACGTGGAGCGGGTGCTCGATGAGCTGCGCCCCTACCTGATGGCCGACGGTGGCAACGTGGAAGTCGTGGAACTCGATGGCCCTGTGGTCAAAGTCCGTCTGCAGGGCGCCTGCGGCTCCTGCCCCAGCAGCACCATGACCCTGAAGATGGGCATCGAGCGCAAGCTGCGCGAGTCCATCCCCGAGGTCACCGAAGTGGTGCAAGTGCTCTGATGCCGAGACGCGGGCGCCTGAGGGGCCAGCGTCTCGCCACCCCGTAGGCTGCCCGCGTGCTCTCCTCCTGGCTGTGCTGGATCAGCGTCTCCTGCGCGACAACCCCGAGAAGATGGCAACCCAGCTTCGTCGCCGCGGCCTGGAGGTCGATTTCACAGATCTGCAGGCCATGGCCGTTCGGGAGCGGGATCTCGAAGAGCGTCGCAGCGATCTGCAGGCGGAGGGCAACCGCATTGGCCGGGAGGTGGGTCAGCGGATGCGTGCCGGAGGCCGCCCCGAGGATCCGGAGGTGCTGGCCCTGAAAGAGGAGGGCAATCGCCTCAAACAAGAGGTGGCAAGACTCGAAGACGAGGAGAAAACCCTGGAGCGAGGCCTGCGCGAGAAGCTGCTCGGCTTTCCCAATCTCCCGTCCCCCCTCGCCCCGGAAGGGGGCGGCGAAGCGGACAACGTGGTGGTCAAGACCTGGGGCGAGCCTCGACGGGCCGGCTCAGGCGAGGTGCTCAAGGAGCATTGGCAGCTTCTGGACGAGCTGGGGCTGATCGACACGGAGCGCTCCGTGCGCATCGCCCAGAGCCGCTTCATCACCCTGCTGGGTCAGGCGGCCCGCCTGGAGCGGGCGCTGATCCAGTTCATGCTCGACCTCCATGCCGGACGGGGCTATCGGGAGGTTCTGCCGCCGATTCTGGTGAACACCGCCAGCCTCACAGGCTCGGGCCAGTTGCCGAAATTCGCCGAGGAAAGCTTTCGCTGCGCGGAGGACGACCTCTGGCTGACGCCCACGGCCGAGGTGCCCCTCACGTCCTTCCATCGAGGTGAGGTGCTGGACGCCAGCCAGCTGCCTCTTCGTTACGTCGCCCACACCCCCTGCTTTCGCCGGGAAGCCGGGTCCTACGGCCGGGACACCCGCGGGTTGATCCGCCTGCATCAATTCAACAAGGTGGAGCTGTACTGGTTTTGCCATCCCGAGGCGTCGGAGGAGGCCCACGAACAGCTCACCCGGGACGCGGAGCACGTGCTGGAAACCCTGGAACTGCCCTACCGCCGCATCGAGCTGTGCACAGGCGATCTGGGCTTTTCCGCCGCCCGCACCTACGACCTCGAGGTGTGGCTTGCCGGAGCGGGGGCCTACCGGGAGATCTCCAGTTGCAGCACGTGCGCGGATTTCCAGGCTCGCCGCAGCAACATCCGCTGCAAGGACAAAGGAAAGGGCACCAGCCTCGTGCATACCCTCAACGGCAGTGGACTGGCCGTGGGACGCACGATGGCCGCTCTGCTGGAGGCGGGTCAGCAACCGGATGGCAGCGTGCGATTGCCTGCGGCCTTGGTGCCTTACTTCGGCGCCACCACCCTGGGGAGCCCATCCCCTTGATCTGCCCCCAGAATGAAGAACCTTGAAACGTCCCTGATCTGATGGGAGTCCTCACCGCCCTGGCCATCCTGGCCGGGCTGATTGTCGTCCACGAGGCGGGCCACTTCTTTGCCGCTGTCTGGCAGGGCATACGCGTCAGCGGCTTCTCCGTGGGCTTCGGACCTGTGCTTCTCGAGCGGCAGCGGCGAGGGGTGAGCTTTGCCTTGCGAGCGATTCCCCTGGGCGGCTACGTCTCCTTTCCCGACGATGAGGAGGGCAGCCCCTTTCCCTCCGACGATCCCAACCTCCTGCGCAACCGGCCCTTGCGCCAGCGCGCGTTGGTGATCGCCGCCGGCGTGATGGCCAATCTGCTTCTCGCCTGGCTGGTGCTCCTGGCCCAGGGCGTGCTGGTGGGAATCCCCGCCGGTCCCGGCGCCGTGCAAGGAGTTCTTGTGGCGAGAGTGCAGCCGGGCCAGGCGGCGGACCGCTCTGGTCTGAAGGCTGGCGATCGCATCCTGGGCCTGGATCAGCACGCTGTCGCCGGGGGACAGGACGCGGTGGCCGACCTGGTGCGGCGCATTCAGGCCTCTCCCGACCGGCCTCTTCAGCTGCGGGCGGAACGCGGAGGCCGCAGCCTCAACCTCACCCTCACCCCGGCGGACCAGGGAGGCGTGGGGCGGATCGGCGCCCAGCTCCAACCCTTCGGCATGGAAACCTTCCGGGCTCCCAAAGGACCGCTGGAACCGATCGCTCAGGCCAACCATGACGTCCTGGTCCTCACCCGTCGCACCGTCGAGGGTTTTGCGAGCCTGGTCACCCACTTCGGAGAAACCGCCTCCCAGGTCTCCGGTCCGGTGAAGATTGTGGAGATGGGCGCGTCTCTCGCCCGTCAAGGGGGCGGCAGTCTGTTTCTGTTCACGGCCTTGATCTCCATCAACCTGGCGGTTCTCAACGCGCTGCCCCTGCCCCTGCTGGATGGGGGTCAGTTGGCGTTGCTGCTGGTCGAGGGACTGCAGGGCCGTCCCCTCCCCGAACGTTTTCAACACGCCTTCATGCAATCCGGCTTCGTGTTGCTTGTGGGTCTCAGTGTGGTGCTCATTGTCAAGGACACCTCCCAGCTGCCGCTGGTGCAGCAATTGTTCGTGCGTTGAGGCTTGCCGCGCCGACCAGCCCGCCGCGATGACCCCATGAAAAGCCCCGCTCCTGGTTGCAACAAGGAGCGGGGCTTTTGTGGATGTGCTGATGTCCCTGAAGGCGTTTTGATCCTGGGAAGGTGTTTTGATCCTTGTTGGGTGTGCGTGGCCTCCAGCACACCCTTCAGGCGCTTAGCCCTGCTGAACCTGGCGCACGCGGTTGCGCAGACGCCGGGTCCAACCAAGGGTAGCTCCGACACCCAGAACGGGCAGAGGTCCGGGCACGTTGATCGGCGTCTGCGTCACCGTCACCAGGCCAGCCGAGTCAAAGGTGACTCCCGTCACAAACGCCAAAGGATCTGTCGGGCTCAGATTGGCCGCCTCAGCGATGTCGCGGATGCTGAAACAACTCTGGGGAGAGGCAAACGTATATTCCATGTTCCCCGTGAGTTGCGTCACAAACTGGGAGTAGGTGGAGCAAGAATCACTGGAGAAAAACAAATCATACAAGTTGTCATTGGGGAGGGTTGGCGCCATCACGGAATTAAACAATGGCCCACCCGAGACCGTATAATCGTAGCCAACTGTGACTGGTGGGTCAATAAAAACCATCCCGTTCGGTTGAGCAGGAAATTCGAAGACAAAAGAGTCATCGACAATCACCGGCATCAAAGGATTATCTGGAGTGGTGCCGGGAGGTTGACCATTCCCTGCGAAGGCGAATTGCCACAAACCAGGCGTGCTAGGGCTGACATTGCTTTGGTTGATTACATCCAGAATGTCGCCCGTGCGTGAGCCAGGCAGCATGAAATAGTTCGTGCCGTCTCCCGCGTCATAGCCCGCCACGGCTGGCGCCCCCCCCAGCCCTCCGCTGCCCCCGCTGGCATCGCCCGTTGTCCATTCCAAGCGGGCATAGCGAAACTGGGCGGTGAAGTCTCCCGACATGTCACCCGGGGATCGTTGCAAAACCAGCTGGAAGGAATTCAAAAGATCAGCATTTGAATCGTAGTAACCAACGTCGGGCCAGGTCACCACCATCGTATCTGCGTTCGGCGCGTCAAAATAAACCACATCCGATTCGATATTTCGCGTGTCAACATCAGCCCACCACGGGGCGATCATCGGCCTTGGAGCACCTGGGAAAGCATCTGGCGTGTAACTTGACAACGGACCATTAAAGGTGACGTTGCCATTGTTGTTCACCCAGAATGAGGTGTAAGTTGTTCCGTAGAAATTGATCGGAAACGGCAGGGTGAGCTGAGACGTTGATCCGTCATCATTTCTGGGGAGAAAGGCTTCTCCGAATCCAGATGGACCTCCAAAGCCATCGAGGAGAGGAGTGGCGGCTTGAACAGGAGAGCCTCCCAACGTGACGCCCAGCACCAAGGCCAGGGAGGTGGTGGCTTTCAGCGCAGCAGAAAGGAAGAGATTCTGATCAGCCATAAACATGAAGAAATAAATTGGAAGGACAGTCGACGAGGAATGTCCATTGTCTTGAAGGTAGCCATCACGCAGGCAATGGCTTTAATGATGTGCATATCAACACAATAGTTTTCGGCCGCTGACTTCAAGCTTGACGTTGTTGAGTACAGGGCTGATCAAGGCCATTGAGAGGTTGGAGGCCTCTCCAGGAGATGTTGGAGAGCGATGGCTTGATCCCTTTCACATCCGGCAGGACACCACAACGCCTGAGCCTGGAATCGGCCTCCAGAAAGCTGGTCTCAGCGAGACAACAAATGGAGACAGAGCGTATCTCCGTTTCTTCGCAAAGGCAGCCGGCAGCGCACGAACAAGCCTGGCAACCGCTTTGGGATCTGCTCCCCGACAAAGAGGCGCCCAAGGGGCCTGCTTAATTTTTTTGCCATGGTGTCGTCAGCTCCATGCCCCTCCTCCCCAGCGCCCGTCAGCGCGCGCCTGAACTCCTGACTCTTCTGGCCGCTCTCCATCCCCAAGCCGCCTGCGCGCTTCGCTGGCGCACGCCCTATGAGCTGTTGGTGGCCACTTTGCTGTCGGCGCAATGCAGCGATGCCCGCGTCAACAGCGTCACGCCCGCCCTCTTCGCCCGCTTTCCTGACGCTGCCGCCGCCGCAGCGGTGGAGCCCGAAGAAGTGGAGCCCTATGTGCATGCCACAGGCTTTTTTCGCAACAAGGCCCGCTTCATCGTTGCCACCTCGCGCCGGCTCGTGGAGCGCCATGACGGAGAGGTGCCCGCCAGCATGGCGGAGTTGCTGGAGCTTCCCGGGGTGGCCCGAAAAACGGCCAACCTTGTTTTGGCCGTGGCGTTCAACATCCAAGCCGGAGTCACAGTGGACACCCATGTGAAGCGACTCGCCCAACGGCTCGGCCTCAGCCCACACTCGGATCCACGCCGCATTGAACGCGACCTGATGCGTCTGGTGCCCCGATCCGAGTGGGAAAACCTCTCCATCCGTCTGATCTGCCATGGGCGCACCGTCTGCACAGCCCGAAAGCCGGCCTGCTCCGCGTGCGCCCTCGCCGCTCTCTGTCCCAGTCCGCTGAAAGGGTAAAGTTGAACTGACATTGGTTCTGTTTACCCAAAGGGCGCATGGCGAAAAAGTCGATGATTGCGCGCGACGTCAAGCGCAAAAAGATGGTGGATCGCTTCGCCAGCAAGCGGGCTGCTCTGAAAGCGGCCATGGAGGCTGCGGGCGACCCGATGGAGCGCCTGGAGATCCATCGCAAACTTCAGGCTCTTCCCCGCAACAGTGCCCCCAGCCGTCTGCGGAATCGTTGCTGGGCCACAGGCAAATCACGGGGCGTATATCGGGATTTCGGCCTTTGCCGCAACCAACTGCGCGAGCGCGCCCACAAAGGAGAGCTCCCCGGGGTGGTCAAGTCGAGCTGGTGAGGGAGAGATCAGCCAGAGTTCTTCCCATACAACGGAGGTTCTGACGAGCGACTGGTCTGTTCAGGACTTGGCTGATCCGGTTCAACCTCCATGGCCGGCCCTCGCAACCCGAGTTCATCAGTGACCCGTCCCCCTCGGAGGGGAGCATGATGAGATGTGCCTCCATCCATAACCTGCGGCCCCCGCTGCGAGAGCGGGGGTTCTGGACGTGGACAGGGCCTGGTTCCGGTGCTTGATGGGACTGTCGGCGTGATCCAAGCAACCATCACAGTTTCCAGAGAAACGTAAAAACGCCACGGGTCTGACAGTTCAGATGCGAGAATAGAAACGACTCAGAAGCAATAACGCCCAGTGCAAGGACAAACGCAGTTGATCTCCTTTGATGGCCGGGAGATCCGACTGACCAGCGGCCGTTACGCCCCTCAAGCCGGGGGCGCCGTCATGGTCGAATGTGGAGATACCGCCATTCTGGTGACCGCCACCCGATCCACACCCCGTGAAGGAATTGATTTCCTTCCCTTGATTTGTGATTACGAGGAAAGGCTTTACGCAGCAGGTCGCATCCCCGGCAGCTTCCTCCGCAGAGAATCCCGTCCTCCTGAACGGGCCACCTTGATCGCCCGCCTCATCGATCGCCCTCTCAGGCCCCTTTTCCCCTCCTGGATGCGGGACGACCTGCAAGTGGTGGCCACCTGCATGTCCTTGGATGAGCGCGTGCCGCCTGATGTGCTCGCTGTCACGGGTGCCTCCATGGCCACCCTTCTTGCCCAGATTCCTTTCCATGGCCCGATGGCCGCCGTGCGCGTGGGTTTGTTGGGCGATGATTTTGTGCTCAATCCCAGCTTCCGCGAAATTCAACGCAGTTCCCTTGATCTCATCGTGGCAGGGACCCCTGATGGTGTGGTGATGGTGGAAGCGGGAGCGGATCAACTTCCGGAGCAAGATGTCATTGAAGCCATCGACTTTGGCTACGAAGCTGTCAGTGAACTCATCAAAGCTCAGATCGGTCTCCTGACGGAACTGGGCCTGACGCCCGCGCCGATTCCAGAGCCGGAGGCCACGGATCCAACTCTGCCTGAGTTTCTGGAGAAGCAATGCGCCGAAAGTATCGGTCAGGTGTTGCAACAATTTGAATTGAGCAAGCCACAAAGGGATCAAAAACTCGATGCGATCCAAGTTGAGGTCAGCGAACAAATCGCTGCTCTCAGCGACGATGATCCCGTCAAGATTGCCGCCTGCAGCGGCAGCAAAGTTCTTGCCAATGGATACAAGAGCTTGACGAAAAAATTGATGCGGCAGCAAATCCTTAAAGATGGTCGTCGCGTGGACGGTCGTCAGCTGGATGAAGTGCGCACGATCTCTGCCGCTGCCGGAGTGCTTCCCAAGCGCGTGCATGGTTCCGGCCTGTTTCAACGAGGGCTGACGCAGGTTCTCTCCACAGCCACTCTCGGCACGCCAAGCGATGCGCAGGAGATGGATGATCTGAACCCCTCCAAAGAAAAACTCTACCTGCATCATTATAATTTTCCACCCTATTCCGTTGCGGAAACGCGTCCGATGCGTTCGCCTGGACGGAGAGAAATAGGCCATGGTGCATTGGCAGAACGCGCCCTGCTCCCCGTGTTGCCTCCGAAGGACAACTTTCCCTACGTGTTGCGGGTGGTCAGCGAAGTTCTCAGCTCAAACGGTTCCACCTCCATGGGTTCCGTTTGTGGCAGTACTCTGGCATTGATGGATGCTGGCGTGCCCATCAAGGCGCCGGTCAGCGGCGCGGCCATGGGCTTGATCAAGGAGGGAGATGAGGTGCGCATTCTCACCGACATCCAAGGCATCGAGGATTTCCTTGGTGACATGGATTTCAAGGTGGCGGGAACAGAGAAGGGCATCACAGCCCTGCAGATGGATATGAAAATCACCGGTCTTGGCATGCCGACCGTTTCAGAGGCCATCAAGCAGGCCCGTCCCGCGCGTCTGCACATCCTGGAGAAGATGCTGGAGGCGATCGACAAGCCACGCGACACTCTTTCTCCCCACGCGCCGCGTCTGTTGAGCTTCCGCATTGATCCGGAATTGATCGGCACCGTCATCGGACCTGGTGGGCGCACGATCAAGGGAATCACGGAGCGCACAAACACCAAGATCGACATCGAGGATGGCGGCATGGTGACCATCGCGAGCCACGATGGGCTGGCGGCGGAGGAAGCCCAACGGATGATCGAGGGGCTCACCCGCCGCGTCAGCGAAGGGGAAGTGTTCTCCGGTGCGGTCACCCGCGTGATTCCCATCGGAGCCTTTGTCGAGATTCTCCCCGGCAAGGAGGGCATGATTCACATCTCCCAGCTCTCGGAATCACGGGTGGAAAAGGTGGAGGATGTCGTCAATGTTGGCGATCACGTGACCGTTCGGGTGCGGGAGATCGACAACCGCGGACGCATCAACCTCACGCTCCGTGGTGTCCCTCAACAGGAACCTCCCGCTCTCGCCTGAGGGCGGACAGCTTCACCGCACCCTTCTGGCTCAAACCATGAAGGAGGTATCCAAGGCGGCCAAGGCCGCCTTGGCCCGTTGACAAAGCTCGGTGTGGCAGGCCCCATGGCTGGCGATCAAACAGCCAGCCTGCAAGCCATCACCGTTGTTGTAGCGGAGCGGACGCCCGTCGGCATGGCTGAACGCTCCACCCGCAGCCCGCAGCACAGCCTCCGGAGCCGCCATGTCCCAATCCTTGGGCGCGGTTTTCCCCGACAGGGAGAGATAGACATCTGTTTCGCCGCGAAGGATGGTGGCCACCTTCCCTCCCACGCTGCCCATGGCCCTGCTTGGACCGATCCGCAGCGCCTCCACGAGCGATTCCAAGCGTTGATCGCGATGGCTGCGACTGGCCACCAGCACCAGATCCGAGGTCTGGCGACGCTCACTCAATCGCGGCGGCTGGCACGCCCCATCGGGCCGTTCACACCAGGCCAGCCCTTTGGGCTCGCTTCCATCGTCCGTGGGTGGCAAAAGGCCGATCCACAACTCTTCCATCTCCGGCAAAAGAATGACACCGAGCACCGGGCTCTGCTGCCTGACCAAAGCCAGATGAACGGCATATTCGCCGGTGCCCTGCAAAAAGTCGCGGGTGCCATCCAGAGGATCCAGCACCCACAGCCATTCACTGCTCAACGGCTGGCCACTGGCCAGGTCCTCACGGGCGGTCTCCTCGCTGAGGAGAGTCCAAGGCGCACCCGGGAAGGCGGTGGCGAATCCGTCGAGCAGCCAGCCGTTGACGGCGAGGTCGGCCGCAGAAACCGGACCCTCTCCGCCTTCCTCCACGGTGAGGGCCGGTGGGAAGCCATGGGGTGGCGTCTGGCCGCGGGCATAGGCCCGCAGGATGGCGGAGGCTCCCCAAGCCAAACGGCGCACCGTTTTCAGCAGAGCCTCTCCCTCCACCCCTTCTGGCAACGGCATGGAGGAGGGCCAAGCGGGGAGAGAGGCCATGATGGGGGGAGATCCCGTGGGTGAAGGGGTCATTGTGCAGCACTCGAGCGGAGCAAACCCGTTGGCCTTGGCCGAACCCGCCCCCGGTGTGCTCTATCTGGTGGGCACGCCGATTGGCAATCTGGCAGATCTGTCGCCCCGTGCCCGCGCGGTTCTGGCCGCCGTGGACCATCTGGCCTGCGAGGACACGCGCCGCTCCGGGCTCCTCTTGCGGGCCCTGGGGTTGAAACGCTCCTTGATCAGCTTTCATCAGCACAACGAAGTCAGCCGCCTGCCGCAGCTGCTGGACCATCTGGCGGCGGGAGAATCGGTGGCGGTCATCAGCGACGCTGGCTTGCCAGGCCTCTCCGATCCCGGGGAGGCCCTGGTGGCGGCGGCCCGCGAGCGGGGGCGCCCAGTGATTTGCATCCCCGGCCCCAGCGCGATCACCACCGCCCTGGTCAGCAGCGGTCTGCCCTGTGATCGCTTTTGTTTCGAGGGCTTCTTGCCTGCGCGAAGCGCCCGGCGGCGGCAGCGGCTGGAAGCCTTGGCGGCGGAAGAGAGGACCTTGGTGTTGTTCGAGGCGCCCCACCGCCTGCTCGACCTGTTGGAGGATCTGCTGGAGGTGCTGGGCGATCGACCCTTGCGGGTGGCGCGAGAGCTGACCAAATGCCACGAGGAGCAGGTGGGCCCCTCCGTGAGCGCCGCTCTGGCGCACTTCCGCAGCCAGCGGCCCCTGGGAGAGTGCACCTTGGTGCTGGGGGGCGCGCCGGCCGCCCCGCCCGCCGCATGGGATGAGCGCGACCTTCGCGAGGCCCTGGCGGCGCTACTGGCGGAAGGCCGCAGTGCCAAGGAGGCAGCCCAGCTCCTGGCGGAACGCACCGGCCATCGCCGCCGCGACCTCTATGCGCTGCTCCATCGGCTGGACATGAGCGAAAGTGGAGGATCGCCGCCGTCTTGATGGATGATGTTCGTGCGGGTGCGTCTGGTGCTGGGCAGCGTGATCGGGGCCGCCTTGGTGATCCTGGCGGTTTGTCTCGGAGCGCAAAATTTGAACGACCGTCCATCCTTGCGGCTGGGCGTGGGTCGAGCGGCTCCCCTGCCGACGGGTTTTCTCATGGGCGTGGCCTTGGCTGCGGGATTGTTCAGCGGTGGAGCTGCCGTCGCGGTTCTCGCTGGCGATGGAGAGGCTCCAGAGGAGGCAAGGGATTTGGATGGACGGTTCTGAGCAGCTTTGGTACGCGAGCCAAAACATGTCGGAACCAAATGGGTTCATGAGTTCAAAGCGTTGCTGAGCCAAATTGGCTGTTTAACCTGCAATTCTCTGAGCCGCAGCCCGCATCGCCCAGACGCCGGCCGACCGGCCTGACCTATTGCCCTCCTGGCAGGGCGTAAAGAGCTCCTTCAATCACGACGCGACTGATGCCCTGAGCTCGCAGGTAGGGGGCGGTGCGGCCGAGGAGAGCGGGATCGGGCACTTTGATCACGCGCTGGGTGCGACCACACTGCCGCTTGGCCTGGCGTGGGTTGGTGAACAGCACGAGGGCCTGAAGGTTCTGCTCCTCCGTTGGCAGGCGACCCAGCTCGGGAATCGCGGCCAGAGGAAGGGCCTGGAGCTCAACGGTTTTGTCCACCAGCAGGTAGGCGCAGCTGGGGAGCACTTCGGGCGTCCAGGGCGCGGGGCGCGTCTCGCGCTGGTCTTCGATGGCGATCGGCAGCACAGCCACGGGATGAAAGGCCTCACTGTCGAGTGGTCCATCCTCTTCAGCGTCGCCTTCGCCTTCAAGGAGAAGCAAATCCTCCTCGCTATCGCCATCGTCTGAAAAGTCTTCCGCGTCATCAATGGCCAACACCGTGGCGCCCCCCGTCTCGGTGGGTGCGCGCTCGTCCAAGGCCTCCTCCACAGGCTCGGTGTCATTGGCCACCTCTGTCCCGGGCACCGGGTGGGGCAGATCACCCTCCGAAGGCAGGGACTCGGCAGCGCCTTGATCCGCCCCGGGAGCGACCACCCCTTCTCCGTCAATGGCCAGGGGAATCTGCCGGTCCCGTCCCGCCTTCCGCTGCCGTTGTTCCCTCAGGGCCGCATAGTCCTCAGGGCTCAACTCTGCGCGCACCAGGCGTGTGACGGTGGTGGTGCTGCAGCCAAAATGATCGGCCAGTGCCTGGGTGTTCTCACCCTGGCAAAAGCGCCGCACCAGCTCCTGCTTCTGGCTGTCGCTGAGCCTGGCTGTTGGCATCGAGCTTTTCGGGCACGGTCTCTCATCCTAGGCCTTATGGGCTCGGATTCCCGCTGGATGGACTGGCAAAATGGCTGGGTGCTCCCTTAGCTCAGCTGGATAGAGCAGCTGCCTTCTAAGCAGCCGGTCGCTGGTTCGAATCCAGCAGGGGGCGTTTCAGCCAGAGCATTGAATGAGCCTCAAACCCTGTCAGAGCAATGGCTTTCAAGGTGGGAGCCGCTGACTGCCTCTGCCCACCTGGGCCAAGCTCTGAACGCAAATTGCTCACGCTTCTGCTGACACCGGTGAGCTGCTGCCAGAGGGCACGCACTTGATCCGGTGCCTGGATCACGAAGATCGCTGCTGGCCACTGGCCGACTGCGTCCCCGTGGATGCGGCCACCATGGACGACAAAGACGCGTCCGAGTTCACCAGCCGGGTGTCCTCTGCCTCAATGTCGCCCTCGGAGGAGCCGAGCACCTCGCGGGGGCCGAGGCCATCGATGCCGATCGCCACGACCACGGCCCCGGAATGGACCTGCCGGTTGCGGCCCAGACGGCCGTGGAGGTTGGTGGCATCGAGGCAGACGCAGGGGGAATGGGCGAAGCAGCCCAGGCACCGTTCGGGAGTGGGAAGTGTCTGCCACGGCGACGCCGGGACTGCTCCTTCCGAGTCACACAACGCCAGGGGACATTGCACTTGAGAAGCTCCAGAGACTTTGCTCGCAGATCTCTTGGACCGCACAAGTACAGCTATGGCATGCTGTAGAAGCAAGCTGAAACCAATGGCATAACATGGTTTTTGTAATTTTTAGAGGTATCAAAGGCAAATTGCATCTCTATAATTTACTCCATTCTATACGTTCTACTAGTCAAAGTTAGATTAATGATTTCTATACCCATGATGGCCAATCTTTGGCATCTCAAATTATCTACCACCTATTTTGTTTAGATGTCTGGAAATTTAGTCATTCATATTGGTGCCGGCAAATGCGCCTCCTCATCTGTCCAGGATTCGCTCAGGGCGCTACAGCGAGAGAAACCTCATTTATTTGATTATTTTGATTTAAATCCATGGGCGCTTACCAAGCTTCTTGCCAAGGATGATGCACAGATTGCAAGAGATTACATTGATTTAATCCTCAGCAAGGCAGACAATTCTAGGGATCTAGTCATTAGCCACGAAGTTCTATCCAAGCTCCCAACGGCGGTTGGTGAGATTGTCGACAGGGCAATGGCTCTGCAGCGATTCAAAAAGATTATTATCATTGGGTACACCCGTGGGCATTCGGGTTATTTTCAGTCTTATTTTAGACAGTGGCACTTTAGAGACCCCAATATGCTAGCCAGCGATATTGCATTGTTTGATAAACTTGAATTGGACCCTAAGTGCTTTACTTCGCTTGAGCGCCATCTTTTTAGTAAAGCCTGGATCCTTACGGCTGCAACGACGGAACCACGCGATTCGTCATGGCACGACTATTACGTTGAACTTCATGACATTATGGCCGCTGCTGTTAAATCCAATTCCTATTCAATCTATTCCAATCACATACCATCTCAATCACGGCCATATTCGATATTTCTTGACTTCCTTAAGGCGGCTGAATTAGATGTGGAAGCTTCTACTGCCGTCTCGTACGAACGGCGCAGCAATGACTCGTTCTACCCAGTTATGACTGAAGCAATAAGCGCTATCTTGTGTGATCGCAGCCCGGAGTCAGCCAGCATTCCAGGTCCACACCATGGCAATAATTGGCTTTTTCAATTAGGGCAAGCCATGAAGTCCACTCAGCTTCACGGCACCCAGAGCGACACTTCTCAGCTAGTACGCTACTGTTCAAATGTGATTGACAATATTTATTACAACAGCAATATGAGATATTGTGACTTAATGAACGTTGAGAAAAGCGCTTTTTCGACGTTTAATGACACCTCCTGTAGCAAAGATCTGCTCCTTGATGCTGCTAAGCAACTTTTGCTTGAGCGCGATCACTCTGAATTTAATCAACAACTTGATCAATCTATTGCATCCTTGAAACAGGCCATGAACACCGTTGGCCTCAGTCCCTAAATGGAAGCAATGCATCCTCAGGTGAGTGAATCCCTAAGGAGAGAAAACTTGAACCCATCGCAAGCAGGCGAGACAGCGTTTTCTAGCCGTCGCCAAGAAGAAGGGGCCCAGGATCAGTAAGATTAGCAAAACCATTCAGCAGCAGCACCGTCATTTGGAAAAAAACCTCTCCAGCATTCATGGCCTGATCGCTTTTGGTGCCTCGCTTTTTCCAGCAGGTCGACATTGGGGCCACAAGATGCTGGTTGTTGGTGAGCTGGCGCGTCAGCACAAAATTCTCCATAACTCAAATAGCGGAGTATCTCCGAGAAGATTATCAACCTCTACCAAGCTCATCTCAGACTGATCAAGCGTGGCAAAGCCAGATGCAACGTTGAGCTTGGCGCGAAGATCTCCAGCTCAGTCAATGGTGATAAATTGATCTTCCTTGATTGACTGAGTTCCTTTTCTTACAATGAGGGAGAAGACCTTAATGCACAAACAGTAGCCTATCGTCAGAGATACGGTTATCATCCAAAAGTGATCGGCGCCGATCAGATGGATCGGACGCGAGCCAACCGAGCCTTTTGGCAAGTGGATGGTCTTCAGTTGAGTGATCCCCGACTCAGTCGCCCCAGGAACGATTCACAGTTGCGCACCAAGAAAAAGAAGCAATTTGTTGAAGATCAGCGAAGGCGCAACGCCATGGAGGGAACGATCGGACAGGGGAGGCGAAGGTGTGGATTCCCTCTGATTAGAGAGGCTGGGCATCAGCAGGGATCATCGATCCTGGCAAGGGTGGAGAGGGGGCCAGTTCACGGCTGGGGGGTGGCACCCGATCGCCCAACACGATGCTTGCCTGGAGCACGTTCTCCAGGGCCTGCTTGGCCCGGCATCCCCAGTCTTCCCGGGGCGGGATCGATGGTCAGCGCCAGCGCGCGCCATTGGCCGGGTCAAGCATCATCTTCTGTCGCAGGTTCATCACGCCGCGCAGCCCCTGACCCCTTGAGCTGGCCAGCTCCGCCACCAGATCGGGGCACTGGGACGAGAAGCCGCAGCGCTGCTCAGGGGGGAGGGGCCTACCAACGGTCCTTGCGCACCAGCGCCAAGTCGGGGCTGAACGCGGAGCCCAGGGCAGCCACTGCAATTCCAGGCCCGCTCAACGCATGGACCGGGGCGCACAACATTGGGTCTTGATGATGGGTTGGCCTTGCGGTTGCGGCGCAGCTCCGCGCCGCTGGAGGCGGCCGGCATCCTGGGCCTGGCAACTCTTCGGCGCGTCTGCGTCGCGCCCACTCCTTGGGGGGGCGGCCCGGGACTGTCTCGGGGCGACGATCGGGTCCTCATGCCCGTGCTTCCCTCACACCGCGCCTGAAGCCAGGCGATAGATCAAGGTGATGTTGTTGGCTGGCATGGCCACATCGGCCAGCGGGGCAAAGCCCTGGCTGCGGGCCTGGGCTTCGATCCAGCCGGCATCGCGCAGGCCCATGGCTGGATCGAGGCTGCGCAGGTGGGCATCAAAGGCAGCGTTGCTGGCCGTGGTGGGCTCGCCGTTGAGGAGAAAGGGGCCGTAAAGCAGCAGCAGCCCGCCGGGGCGCAGCACCGCGGCTGCGCCCGCGAGCAAGTCCGGAACCAGGGCCGCCGGCATGATGTGGCAGGTGTTGGCGCTGAACAGCGCATCAAAGCCCGGCTGGTCGGAGGCGCGGCCCAGGCGCTTGGCCTGCTCCCAGTGGATGGGTTCGCCCACATCCAGCGCGATCGGTGCCAGCAGGGCGGCCTCCGGCGCCAGGCTGGTGCTGGCCAGGCCAGCGCGGCGTTCGGCAGCAAGCTCTGCCAGCCGGTCAGGCCGCTCGCTCGGTTGCCACCGCAGAGCAGGCTGGTGGCTGCAGGCGTGCAGGCCATGCTGGCCGCCGCCGGAGCCGATCTCCAGCAGATGCGTCGCCACCGGCAGCCATTGCTGCAACACCGCAAGAATCGGACCGCAGTTGCGACTCCAGGCCGGTTGGGAACCGCTCATCGTTTGCCCCGGCACTGCCTTCCCATGATGAGGGAACAGTCCCCTCGAGACCGACGTCGATCCAGCCTTCCCCGTTTCCGTTCTGGCGGACGCCCTGGAGGAGTTCGCCGGAGCGGATGCGGTGCGCCTGAAAAACAAACTCAGGTCAAGCAGCGGCTGCTCAAGCACGCCGGCCTCAAGCAGCATCAGCGCGCGCCGGCACCGACAGGGAGGGATCACCCTGGGGGCCGCCAGGGATGAACGGCGACGTGGCTGGAGATCTCCCCCTGTCATCGAAGGGAACGCCGGGTGCCTCCACCGCTGATTTGTTTGTCCATGGGGGAACCCGTTGGAAACATCAGGGATGGAGGCGACAGCCGGAGATCCGGGCAGCGAGGAAGCCAAGCACTCGCCCGCAGGCTTCCCGGTCCCGTCAACGGGCCAGGCGCGTTGCGGTGGCCTGTGGCGCCCTGGCCTGTGGCGCCCTGGCCTGTGGCACCGTGGCGCCCTTCGCGGCCGAAGGGCAGGGAAGCGCATGGCCCTGCACCAGCCAGGGGCTGGGCCGGAGGCTCAGCGCGGCAATGCCGAGGGTGAGGGGCACCGGCGCCGCCCTGTCGCCCGCAGCGGTGGCGGTGGCATCCGACGCGGCGGCGAAGCCGTAAGCCGCTCCGTCGTGCGTCAATCGCACAGGAGCAGAAGCCCTCCCCCCCTCATCGGTTGGCAGGATCAGATCCAGCCAACCATGGTTCCGCTGCTCGGCCACCACCAGGGAGGAGCGCAGGCCCATGAGCCGCTGGAAGGGCACAAGTCGCGGGCCAACACGCTTCAGCAGCAGCAGCGGACAGCCCTCCCGGCCGCAGCGCCGCTGCCCCAGCAGGGCCACCAGGGTTTCCGGCTGGCGATCGCCATCGAGATCGAAGCGATTGAAGATGTAGCGGGCCCCGCCCTGGCGCTGGCAGGCCTCGCGCGACGCGCCCGGAGGAAACAGCACCTCTTGCAGAGCCGTTTCCAGGATCGGATCGGGAAAGGCAATCGGGGCGACAGCCCGTTCGATCCGCCACGGAGGCGGGGGGGGGAGCGGTGGCAGCTCCATGACAGCGCGGCAGAGGCTCCCCACTGTGCGGTGCGAGGGATGATGGCACCAGTGGCAAAAGGCCATGGACGTCATTCCCGCGATCGATCTCCTCGAGGGCCGCTGCGTGCGCCTCCATCAGGGGGATTACAACCAGGTCACCACCTTTTCCGAGGATCCGGTCCAGCAGGCTTTGGAGTGGCAGCGGCAAGGGGCGCGGCGCCTCCATCTGGTGGATCTCGACGGCGCCCGCACGGGCCAGCCGGTCAATGACGCCGCCGTGCGCGCCATCACCGCCGCCCTCGCCATCCCCGTGCAGCTGGGCGGGGGGGTGAGGACGGAGGATCGGGTCGAGGATCTTCTGGCCCTCGGCCTCGACCGGGTCATCCTGGGCACCCTGGCCGTGGAGGATCCCGCGCTGGTCTGCCGCCTGGCGGAGCGGCATCCCGGCCGGATCGTGGTGGGCATCGACGCCCGCGATGGCCTGGTCGCCACCCGCGGTTGGTTGCAGGACAGCGCGCTGGAAGCCACCGCAGTGGCGCAACGCTTTGCCGGTTCGGGTGTGGCCGCTCTCATCACCACCGACATCGCCACCGATGGCACCCTGGAGGGTCCCAACCTTCCCTTCCTGCGCGCCATGGTGGGGGCCAGTCCGCTGCCGGTGATCGCCTCGGGCGGCGTGGGATCCCTCAGCGACCTGTTGAGCCTCCTCTCCCTGGCGCCCGGCGGACTGGAGGGGGTGATTGTGGGACGGGCCCTGTATGACGGCCGTGTCGATCTCGTGGAAGCCTTGCAGGCCATCGGGCCCGAGCGCTGGCAGGATCCCGGCCCGCTCCCCGTGGCCTGAACCAAAAGCCAAAACACTGTTACTCTCGATAAGATGTAAACAATCGATCAGGAAAGCGGCACTTCAGCCTGTTTCCGTCCGCAAGTCCGGTTTGTGACCCCCAGCAGCGCATCCGAAACCAGCCCAGCACGGGACACGCCGCAACCTCTCCCCTCGGGGATCGGGTTGTCCTCCCGGCTGGGCTCACCCCCCCGCCAGCCGGACTCCGTGGAAGGTGCCTATCGTCGCTGCCGTGAATTAGGCCTGCGCCTCAGCAAGCAAAGGCGCATGGTTTTGCAGTTGTTGTGGGCGGAGAAGACCCATCTGAGCGCCAGAGACATCTTTGAAAAACTTAATGATCTTGGACGCAACATCGGCCACACCTCCGTATACCAAAATCTCGAATCCCTGCAAGCTGCGGGGGTCATCGAATGCCTGGATCGCGCCAGCGGACGCCTTTACGGCTACCGTGCCGATCCTCACAGCCATCTCACCTGTCTGGAGACTGGCGCCATCCATGATCTGGAGCTGTCTCTTCCCCCCTCTTTGCTCGAGGAGATCGAGCGACAGACTGGTTTTGTGATCGAGGCCTACACGCTCAACCTGCTGGGTCGACGGAGTCTTCGCTGACCCACGAGCTGACCCACGAACCGACCGCCGGGGGTCTCCTTCGGTAAGGTCCCCACGAACGGCGTGGCGACCATGAGCGTTTCCGGGCGTCGACCCCTCGCTGGAGACCTTCCCCAGCTCCTCCTCTTGGCCGAGCCCCTGCCGCGGGAGGGTCTTCGGCGCTGGCTCACCCAGGAGCCTTCCCGTTATCGACTGGTCGACGCCGCCGACAGCCTGGAGGGTCCGCCTCGCCTGGTGGTCTGGGCTCTGACCACGCCCATTCCCCCCAACGCTCTGCTGGAGGAGCTGCGCCATCTTCAGGAGCGCTGGCAGCCCGCCCCTGTGCTGCTGATCTTGACGGGCGGGGTTCGCTTTCCCCGCGCGTTCCTTCTGGATCTCTCCCTCCAGGGCGTGCTGGAGAATCCAGACGCCGACACGGTGCGGGAGGCCGTCAGCACCCTGCTCGCCGGCGGTCGGGTGCTCGATCTCGGCGGCCCCGAGGACGACGCAACCGACGCCGAACCCTTCCCCCTGGGGCTGGGGCAGTGGCTGCTGGTGAGCGGACTGCGGCAGATCGATGCCGAGCTGCGGCTGTGCGAGCGCCTCCTCGATCCCCCGCCCGACAATGGGCTGCTGGCGCTTCTCTTGGCGGGACGGCAGCGGGAATTGCGGGCCGCCCGCTCCCTCCTGCTCTGGCTTTGGGGTCCCCTGACCCTGGCCTGGGGGGTGGCCCCGCTGGGAGCCGACGCCTCGACCGGAGCCGACGGCCCACCCGCCCCTGGAGGCGCTCTCGTTCCACGCCCGTCCTCCAGTGCCGTCGAGGGCGGATTGACGCTGACGCTCCGGCAGCGCAACGCGGACGGCATCTGGAGAACCCTTCGGGAGCGCCTGGAACGCGCCCTGGTGGCAGGTTCGACCAACCAGAGCGGCCAACTGCTGGCCATGGACGGCCTGCGGGAGGAGCGACGCCGGGATCTGCTGCTGGCCCTTCTGGCCCAGCTGGATGGCCTGCGGGAGTCGTTGCGCTCCCAGAATCCATCCGCAGAACTCTTGCCGCAGCGCTGGCAGGCCATGCAACCCGCCCTGCGACAGCAGGCTCTGCGCCAGATGGCCGGCCCCTATGTGCAGCTTCCGCGAGAGGGGCTCCTGCGCCCGGTGGCCGACACCCTTCTCAGCCAAAGCGATCTCAGTGGCGAGGATCCCGAGCTTCCAGATCCCCAAGCCATGCTCTCCGCCCTTCTTCAGGCCCGCCCTGTGGTGGTGGAGGGCCGGCTGCGGGCGGCGGATGAACCCCAGGCCGTGCTCTATCTGGAGCTGCTCCTGGCCAACTGGTTGGTGCGCAGCGCGGAACAGATCAGCGGCCAAGTGCTGGCCATCAGCGCCGATTGGCCGGAACTGCGCCGCTATCTCCTCCAAGACGCCTTTCTGGCGACCCGCAACCTGGAGCGCCTGCGCAACCAACTCAATGCCCAGGAGCGCTGGTTCAACTGGGTGAGTCGGCCGATTGGCCTCTATGAGAGCCGGCGTCCGCTGTTCCGCTTGAAGCCCGGAGGGATCGAGCGACTGGATCTGACCGAGCCCAGGGATGAGGAGCTCAAGCGGCTGCGGGGCGCTCAGCAACTCGTGACGCTCGTGCTGGAAATCCGCGATGCCCTGGCTCCCCAGGTCCAGGGCCTTGTGCGCGCCCTGGGCAACCTGGTGGTGCTGCTGCTGACGCGGGTGGTGGGCCGTGCCATCGGTCTGGTGGGGCGCGGCATTGCCCAGGGGATGGGGCGAAGTTTTGAGCGGTGATGTCGATAATGGGCCTCTGTGCCGAGCCCCTTCCCGCCCCTTGTCTCCCCGCACCGTTCCGGGCTTGTCTTGGGCTGCCCAGTCCTGGACGGCCCTCCGCCGTCTCGGCCAGCGGAACCTCCCCTGGTTGGCCGCGTTGCTCCTCCTTCTGGGCGTGTTGACCGGGCCCCTGCCCGCCCGGGCCAGCCTGGACAATGACCGCTACGACGGCAACATCTTTGCTCTCTACGCCGGCAATGGCTCCCTGGTTCCCCCGCGCGTCACCCTCGCCGAGGCCCTGGCCGAGAAGCGCGTCACCGTGCTGGTCTTTTATCTCGACGACAGCGCGACAAGCAAGCAATTCTCTGGCGTGGTCTCGGAGCTGCAGCGCGTCTGGGGGGAAACCATCGAGCTCCTTCCCCTGGTCACCGATCCCCTGCAGGGTCGGGCGGATGAAGGGCCCGGCGACCCCCTCCACTACTGGCGAGGTTCCGTGCCGGAGGTGGTGGTGCTCGGAAGCGATGGCCAGGTGGTGTTCCAGAAAGCCGGCCTTGTGGAGCTGGCGGCCTTGAACGGGGCCCTGAGCCGTGCCACGGGCCTCCCCCTCCCCCCGGCTCTCGCCCCCGACGCCGGCGCCAGCTTCAACGAGCTCAACGCCGGCTTGCCGCCAACTTCGAACGCCTCCACGCCCCATGACTGACGCGCCATCGTCCGCCAAGCGTCAGGAACGGGACAGTCTCGGAACCGTTACGGTCCCCGGGGAGCGTCTCTGGGGAGCCCAGACCCAGCGTTCTTTGGAGCTGTTTCCCTTTGGCGAGCGGATGCCCCCGGGCATCATTCATGCCCTCGGCCAGTTGAAGGCCGCCTGCGCTGAGGTGAATGCCCGCGAGGGCCGCCTCGATCCCACCCTGGCCGCCGCGATCGTGGCGGCCGCGGAGGAGGTGGCCAGTGGAGCTCTCGATGAGGAATTTCCCCTGAAGGTCTGGCAAACCGGCTCCGGGACCCAAACGAACATGAACGTCAATGAGGTGATCGCCAACCGTGCCATCGCCGCCCTCGGCGGCGTGCTGGGCAGCAAGACGCCGGTGCATCCCAACGACCATGTCAACCTGAGCCAGTCGAGCAACGACGCCTTCCCCACGGCGATGCATCTGGCGGCGGCGGTGGCGATCGAGCGGCAGCTCCTGCCAGCCCTCTCCGCCTTGATGGACGCCCTCGACGAGAAGGCGAAGCGCTATGCCGACCTGGTGAAGATCGGCCGCACCCATCTCCAAGATGCCGTGCCCCTCAGCCTGGGGCAGGACTTCAGCGGCCAGGTGGCCCAGCTGGAGCTTGGGCGCCAGGGTCTGCAGGCCACCCTGCCCGCCGTGCGGGCCCTGGCCATCGGCGGCACGGCGGTGGGAACCGGTCTGAATGCGCCGGCCGGGTTCGGGGCGGCCGTGGCGGCCCGACTATCGGAGCGCGTCGGTCTGCCGTTTGAAGCGGCGACCAATCCTTTTCAGGCCTTGGCTGGCCACGAGGCCCTGGCGGCCGCCCACGGGGCCCTGGCCGTGCTGGCGGGCAGCTTGATGAAGATCGCCAACGACATCCGCTGGCTGGCCAGTGGCCCTCGCTGCGGGTTGGGTGAACTGATCCTTCCGGAGAACGAGCCAGGATCCAGCATCATGCCCGGCAAGGTGAATCCCACCCAGTGCGAAATGGTCACCATGGTGGCCGTGCAGGTTTTGGCCAACAACACGGCCGTGCAGATGGCCTCCAGCCAGGGCAACTTTCAACTCAATGTCTTCAAGCCCCTGATTGCTCTCAATGTGCTCAGCAGCCTGGAGCTTCTGCGGGGAGCCTGCACAGGCCTGCGGCGGCATTGCGTCGAGGGACTGCGGGCCGATGAGAACCGCATCGCGCAAAACCTGGAGCGGAGCCTGATGCTGGTGACGGCCCTCACGCCACGGCTGGGTTACGACCAGGCCTGCGCCATCGCTCGCCATGCCCATGTTCATGGCCTCAGCCTGCGGGAGAGCGCCCTGGCGCTGGGGGGCATCACGGAGGAGGAATTCAATCGCGCGGTCGATCCGCGCCAGATGATCGGAGACAACCCCGTGATCGGAGAGAAAGGGAGTCAGCGCAGCCAAACCGCGAGCGCCTCCCGCGCCCCCGGCTGATCCGGGGCCCCTCGCCGCAGCACCACCACCCCATCCTGGAGCGCCTGGATGCCATAGCTGGTCCCCATTGCGGCAAAGCGTTCGCGGGCCGCCTCCAGCACATCCTGATCCTCTGCAAACGCCGGCGCGTAGCGACGCAGCTTGTTCAGGTCCGCCGCCACCCAATCCACAGGCTGGGTGCGCCCCTGACGATCGCGATAGGTGATCGCGTTGGGGAAGCGCACCAACACCTCCCGTCGGGCCAGGGAGGGCACCAGATGGGTGGTGGCGGAGGCGGTGGCCTGAGGGGGAAGCAGCGCCAGAGCTTCACGGGCTGCGGCCGCGTGGCGCCATCGCTCGGCGAAAGAGACATGCACCCAGGGAGAAACGCTGTCAGGGATCAACCAAGAGAGGGAGCGGTTGGGATTGCTGGTGAGCGTGAACAGCATTGACAAGGCCACGCAGCCCGCCCAGACCGCCCGCCACCGTCGCCGTGCGAACAAACCACTGTGCCGACGCCACCAGAGGGCGGCACCGGCGAAGAGTCCTGGCACCACGAGAAAAGTGTAGCGAATGTTGATGGAAAGCGGATTGTTGCTTCCCTGCGCCAACAGTAAACCCAGCAAGGGCAACCCCATGAGAAGCCAGCTGTCGAGAGACAACAAAGGAACGAACATCAGCGGCAAGGTCTGCCCCAGCAGGTAGCGAAGCGTCTGGTCTGGCGGGCTCACCAGCTCTCGCAGCAAAAGCACGGGCTGGCTCAGGCTGGCGCGCAGCACATCCAGGCTGGAGGCCTTCTCCTGATCGCCAAGGTATTGGCCGAAGTTTTCCAGCATGAAGCGCCGCGAGCTGTCTTCACTGAAGAGCGGCATCAGCACGGTGGTCACCAGCACCACCCAGGCGCCACCCCAGAGGATCAGGGCCAGGCCGATGGGCCAGCGTCGCCGCTGGCGCAGCACCAGCCACACCCCGATCCCCGCGAGCACCACCCCGGTGTCTTCTCGCACCATGGGGATCAGCAGCGCGGCCAGCACCCCCGTCAGCCGGGAGCGGGTCTCCAGGGCCAGCAGCAACAGAAACACGAGCAGAGGCAGCTGGCAGAGATCAGTAAAATTTCCCCAGGTGGGCCCGAGCACCGCGTTGGCGCCAAAAAAGCTGAGGGCCACCATGGCCGCCAGATCCTCCGCCAGCCATTGGCGTGCCAGGCGATGGAGCAGCAGGCCGGCGGCGGTGATCAACCCCACCTGAATCACTCCCAGCGCGCCGGCTCCCCCGAGCCCCACAAAGGGGATCCAGATGGCGAGCAGGGGCGTGAAATGCTGCCCCAAACGGCGATAGCCCAAGGACGGAGCCTCCCCCCCATGGATCACATTGGTGGAGAGCTGAGAAGAGAGAGTGCTCTCGAAGGGATGGCCATGAAGGCCGTTCCACAGCGTCTGGGTGAAGATCCCCTGGTCATAGGAGGCGGTGAGGGAATGCAGGCGCCAGGCCTGCACGAGGAGGCCCACGGCGGCGAAGAGGGCCGCAGCGATCCAGAGCCGTCGCCGTGCCCGCTGGCCAGCGGTGGAGTCCGAGGATGGGGCTGGAGTGGGGCTCACAACAGGTTGGCTGCCAACTCAGCCAGCGCCGACCGCTCGCCCCGCAGCAGGGTGACGTGTCCCGCCAGCCCTTGGCCCTTGAAGCGTTCCACCAGCCAGGTGAGACCGTTGCTTTCAGCATCCACGTAGGGATTGTCGATCTGATAGGGGTCGCCGGTGAGCACGATCTTGGTGCCTTCCCCCACGCGGGTGACGATCGTTTTCACCTCATGGGGCGTGAGGTTTTGCGCCTCATCCACCACCATGTACTGGCGAGGGATGGAACGGCCGCGGATGTAGCTGATCGCTTCCACCTCCAGCAAGCCCATTCCCTTCAGATCCGTCCAGGTGTTCCGCTGGGCGCGCTGGCTGCCCCGGCTGCCGCCATGGCCGTCTTGGGCGCCGAGCAGAAAATCCAGATTGTCGATGATGGGCTGCATCCAGGGTCCCATCTTCTCTTCGAGATCGCCGGGGAGAAAGCCGATGTCCTTCCCCAAAGGAATCACCGGCCGAGTGACAAGGAGACGGTCATACAGCCTCTCATCCGCCACCATGTGCAGCCCGGCGGCCAGGGCCAAAAGGGTTTTGCCTGTGCCGGCCTTCCCGATCAGCGTCACCAGCTGGATCTCCGGATCCAGAAGCAAATCAAGGGCGAAGGTTTGTTCTCTGTTGCGCGGTTGGATGGCGCCCAGCCGAACTTTTGGCGCCCGCTGCAGGGGCTGCAAGGCGCCGCTGTCGCCATGGAAGCGGGCGAGAAGCGTGTGGTTGGGTTGGGCCTGGTCCACCAGGGTCACGCCCTCGTTGGCCACCAGCTGGGGATGGCCAGCGGAGAGGTCCCCCTCCGGCAGACCGCCTTGACTCTTCACCCGGTCCATCTGCTCAGCGCTGGTCCACACTTCGCAGAACCCGGGGTAGAGATCGGCGATGTCCACTTTGTCGGTGGTGTAATCCTGCGCCGTCAAGCCCACCGCATCGGCTTTGATCCGCAAATTGGTGTCCTTCGTGACCAGCACCACAGGAAGGTGACTGCCCATCACCTCCTGAAGCCGTTGCTCCAGCGCCACGGCAAGAATGTTGTTGTCACCATTGCCACCTTTGAGCTCCGGGGGCAGCTGCGCCAGGGTTTCCCCCCGGCAGAACACCACTTTCAACGTGCCGCCGCTCTCCGGATCAATGGTCACCCCATCCGCCAGATTGCCCTTCTCCCGCAACTGGTCGAGCAACCGAGAGACCTGTCGAGCATTGCGCCCTTTCTCGGAGGGGTCGCGCTTGAACCGGTCGATCTCCTCGACCACCTCGATCGGCACCACGACGGCGTTGTCCTGAAAACGGGTCAGGGCCAAGGGGTCGTGCAACAAAACATTGGTGTCCAGAACAAAGGTTTTGCGCATGCCAGTGCTCGGGCCGGTGCCATTGAAAGGAACCTAGGGCGGCCTGTGCCCCTACGCTCCTGCACCTACGGTCTTGAGGAAGCCGCGTTTGGAGCCGTTGTCGCCGCTGTTGTCCGTGCCGCTGATCGGTCTGCTGCTCTTCGGGCTCTCGCTTCTTTGGCTGGAGGCGCGCCATCGTCTGCGGCCCGCCTCGCCCCTCCTCCTCCGCGCGGGCCCCTTCACGGTTTCCCGCCAGGGAGAGGCGCTGGTGGTGGACGGAGAGATCCGGATCCGCAACCCCCATCCCCGCATGGAGGTGTTTGTGCCCGAGCTGAACGTGGAGCCGGTGCTGCTCGGTCGCGACGATGTGTCCGGCGTCAGCCGGCGGACCCGAATCACAGCCCGTCATCCCGATGAACCGGCACGACCCGATGGCTACTGGGCCGCCTACATCGTCAAGGGGAAGAAGACCACCGCCGCCGGAGTGCGCGTCACCTTGACCCCGCCCCCGGGCCAGGACGCCTCGACCCTCCTCGACACCCTCTGGCTGGACATCACCGCGATCCACTACGGACCGTTTGGCCGCCTGCGGCGACGGGACGGTGTGCTCGTGCCGCTGCGGACACCAGAGCCACCGGACCCCAACGCCGCCGCCTGGCGCGCGGGAGAAGCCTGCCGCGTTCTGCCGGTGAAAACCCACCTCCTCGGCGTGCTCGACGACCCCGCCCAAGTGTTGGAGCGCTACTGCGGCGCCCTGATCCAGCCCGGCGACGTGCTCACCATCGGGGAAACTCCCTTGGCCGTGATGCAGGGTCGCTACCGCCATCCGGAAACGGTGGACCCCTCGATGCTCTCTCGACTGCTCTGCCGGGTGTTTCATCCCACCAGCAGCCTGGCCACGGCCTGCGGCCTGCAGACGTTGATCGACGTCGTGGGGCCAGCCCGTGTGCTCTGCGCCTGGCTCGGGGGGTTTGCCCTCAAGCTGGTGGGAAGCCGAGGGGGGTTCTATCGCCTGGCCGGTCCCCAAGCCCGCCTGATCGACGACGTCACCGGCACCACCCCGCCCTATGACCAGACGCTGGTTCTGGGTCCGGAGGATCCCGAGAACTTCTGCACGCGGATGGCGGGCAGCCTGGGAGTGGCTGTGGCCGTGGTGGATGTCAATGATTTGGGCCGGGTCAAGGTGCTGGCAGCCAGTCGCGGAAGCGATCTGGCGTTGATTGAGCGAGCCCTGCGGCCCAACCCGGCCGGCAACGCCAACGAACGCACCCCTTTGGTGTTGATCCGCCCAGCTTGACGGTTGGCTGCCTTGGACTCTCGCGGTCAGCCGCCTAAACTTTTATTGCTGATTTGTAGTTTGTTCGGTCCCCCGTGCGGCCTTTCCCTGTCATGCCCATAGGCTTGCGACATGTCGAGAGGCTGCGTCTGGGCATGAACCGGATGCGGAGCTCCCCCCCTCAAGGCTTGACGGTGGAAAAGCTGCAAGGCTGGCATCTGCCTTTGTTGCACGATCAGGCTTTTCTTCCCCTTCTGCCCCAGCTGCAACGCGCCTTGATGCTGGAGCTTCCGGAGCGGTTGCTGGGAGCCGTTCTCCCCTCCTTTCCTCATGGGCCCGTCGTCCACGTCGCCCTCCTGCGCCAGCCCGCCCAGCCCCCCGCAGCCCTTGGGCTGGTCGTCACCCGACGCCTCAACCGCCGAGGCACCTGCTGGGAGGTCGACCATCTCGCGATCGCTCGGGACCCTCTTCCCCTGGCCCCTTCGGAGCCTGAGGTGGCGGAGGCGCTGATGCGCGTCGCCATCCAGGGTGCTTCCGGCGTGTCGAGCTGGATTGCCACCGCCTCCATCCTGGACGGCCAGCGCCTGGCCTTCCTCCGCGCGCAAGGCTTTCAGCAGGTGCGGGACGATCAGCTCTGGCAATGGCAGCCCCAAGGTCCTCCCCCTCCTTTGAGTCCCGAGCTGCGGGCTCACCCCCTCGATCGGCAATCCGCTCCCCTGATGTGGCACCTGGAGCAGTCCTGCTGCCCGGCCCACCTGCGCCAGATCTTTGATCGCCGCATCGAGGACCTCCTGGATCAATCCGGGGGTTGCGGGTGGCTCCTGCTGGATCACGACCGCAAGGAGGCCGTGGCGGCCATCCGCCATCAGCTTCACCACCCTGAGGTGGGCATCGTGGTGGAACTCAGCCTGCAGCCCGGTCGGGACGCGCTGATCGGCCCTGCGGGAGCCTGGTTGCTGCACCGTCTGGCCCGATCTGGAACCCCTCTCGTGCTGCGCACCGACCGGGAGGACGAACGCCGCCGTGCCTGGCTGGAAACCCAGGGGGCCACCCTCCTTGGAGAACAGATTTTGATGGCCCGCACCGTCTGGCGTCGTCAGGAGGCTCAGCCCGCGCGACAGGCCAGCTTGCGCTTGGAGGCGATGTTGGAACCCTGGAAGCCCGCGCCCCGTTCCATGCCCACGCCCGCTGGATTGCGCTGAGTGTCGATCCCTCCCCCCTGCTCCGCCATTGCCCTGGATGTGGGCCGCAAGCGCGTCGGGCTGGCCGGATGCGACCCTCTCGGTCTGACCGTCACGCCTCTCCCCGCGCTCCAGCGCCGCAACCTCGAGACGGACGCTCAGACCTTGGCCGCCCTCGCCTCCCGCCGTCAAGCCCGCGTGATGGTGGTGGGCCTCCCGTTGGATGCGCGCCAGGAGTTGACGCTCCAGGCGCGCTTCAGCCTTCGCTACGGACGTCAGCTCGCTGGTGCTCTGGCCGCCCGGGGGCTGGACCTCTCCTTGGCGTGGGTGAA
The DNA here is from genome assembly GCA_046047935.1 of Cyanobacteriota bacterium. GTDB lineage: Bacteria > Cyanobacteriota > Cyanobacteriia > PCC-6307 > Cyanobiaceae > Cyanobium. The sequence goes on along the minus strand of JBJOHA010000078.1, from coordinate 94,507 downwards.
TGAGCATGGCACCACCCTGGAGGCGGCTGATCGCTTCGGGCTGCACGGCGATCGAAGCGGAAGGCTGGACAGTGCCGCCGCAGCCCTGCTCCTGGAACAATGGCTGTGTGAGGGCTCCGCCCTCGTCCCTGAACCAGCCACCTTTCCCACCCCACCCCCGCAACCCCATGACCCCTGAACCCCCTGAACTGATTGGTTCGGGAGATGTGCCCACCGTGCTGGTGAAAGACCACGCCGGCAGGGAGATCCTTTGTTTTCTTGAGCATCTGATTCCTCTCGATGGCAAGGACTACGCTCTGCTGACCCCTGTGGACACCCCGGTCTGCCTGGTGCGCATCGCGGAGGGCGACGAAGAAAAAGATGAGGTGATCGAAAGTCTCGAAGGGGCGGAACCCATCCTCTCTGTGGCGGATGTGGTGCTGCAAGAACACGACCTCACCCTGGTGCGATCCGCTGTCACTCTCACCGTGAGCGGTGAACTTGAGGAACCGGATGCCGAAGACCTGGAGGAAGTGATGGAGGAAGGAGAGGAGGATGAGGAGAGTGATCTCTACGAATTGTTGATTGCCTTCCGAGCCAATGACCAAGAGTATGGCCTGTACATACCCCTCGATCCGTTCTTCGTCGTCGCGCGGATTGAGGGATCGGAAGCTGTGGTGGTGGAAGGGGAGGAGTTCGAGCGCGTTCAACCCCGCATCGAAGCGGAATTGGATGAACGGGAACGGGAGGGTTGAGGCCGAATCATGGTTCGCCAGTTGCTGATCCCCGATTGGGCTCCAGGCTGCGCTCTGCCCCAAGTCGCTCTTGACACCTTGCGGGAGCGCTCCACCCACGGGATTCGGGCGCTGGTGATCGATGTGGATCGCACCCTGCTGCCCCGACGCAGCGCCGACCTGCCACCGGCAGCGGAGCAGTGGCTGCGTCGGGCCAGCGCCCAACTGCCGATCCATCTGTTCAGCAACAATCCCTCGCGACAGCGCATTGGCCGCGTCTCGGAGATCCTGGGGGTTCCTTACACCGTGAGCGCCGCCAAGCCACGACGAGGCGCGCTGCGGCGTGTGATCCAGGAGCTTCAGGTCCCCGCCTCACAGGTGGCCCTGCTGGGCGATCGGGTGTTCACCGATGTGCTTGCTGGCAATCGCCTCGGTTTGTTCACCGTTCTGGTGAAACCCATCGATTCCCGTGGGCAGTCCCATCCCAACGATCGGCTGCAAACGTTGGAATTAGGTCTGGTCCACCATCTGGCCCATCCGCTCTGGCGACGGTGGCTCTGAATCGCGTCCAACCCCGTCGGGTGATCAAGGTGGGCACGAGCCTGTTGCGAGGCCAAACCGATCGCTCGACAGCGGCTGTGATCATGGATCTGGCCGCCAACATCGCCCGCGCCCAAAGGGCCGGGGAACGGGTGGCCCTGGTCACCAGCGGAGCGGTGGGCCTGGGGTGCACCGCCCTGGGCCTCAGCACCCGGCCCAACGATCTGGCCGCCCTGCAGGCGGCGGCGGCCGTGGGCCAGGGGCGGTTGATGGCCTTGTATCAGGAGGCTTTCGCGGTGCGTGGCCTCACGGTGGCCCAGGTGCTCCTCACTCGGTCCGACCTGGCCTCCCGCCGCAGCTACCGACGGGCCTGCCTCACCCTGGAGCAGCTGCTGGCCTGGAACATCGTGCCGATCGTCAACGAAAACGACACGGTCGCCACCGAAGAGTTGCGCTTTGGCGACAACGACACCCTGTCCGCCCTTGTGGCAGTGGCCATCGGAGCCCGTGAGCTGGTGTTGCTCACGGATGTCGATCGCCTCTACTCCGCCGATCCCCGCACGGACGCGGAAGCCGTTCCGATCGCCGAGGTGCGAGACCCCTCCGATCTGGAGCGGTTGCGGGAGGCGGCTGGAGGGGGAGGGCAGTGGGGCACGGGGGGCATGACCACCAAGCTCACCGCCGCGAGGATCGCCACCACCAGCGGCATCCGCGTGCGGTTGGCCGACGGACGCGATCCCGCCGTGCTGGAGGCCCTCCTTGCCGGGGCTCCGGTCGGAACGGTCTTCCAACCCAGCACCAGCCCCTTGCCGGATCGGAAAGGCTGGCTCGCCCACACCCTCATCCCCAGCGGCACCCTTGTGGTGGACGCGGGGGCCGAGAACGCATTGCGCCATCAGGGGGCCTCCCTGCTCGCTGTCGGCATCACCGCAGTGGAGGGCGACTTCGACCGCCTGGCGCCTGTGCGCCTGACCGGGATCGACGGCCGGGAGATCGGCCGCGGTCTCTGCCGATTGAGCAGTGAAGAGGTGCGCGCCATCTTGGGCCTCGGCCGGGAGGAGATCCGCGAGCGGCTGGGGGGAGACGGCGGCACGGTCGTGCATCGCGATCATCTGGTTCTCGTGGTCTGAGGGATCCACGGGCTGGCGACTTACGATCCGGCCCACACCCACCGGGCGGACGGCCTTCTCCATGCGTTTCAGCCAGTTGCTCAGCCTGCTTCCCACGGTGGGCGAGGCCGCTCCCCGCGATTTGGCCGGCGATCCGAATATCACCGGAGCGGAATCCCTGGAGCGGGCCACGGCAGACCAGCTCTGCTTCCTGGAGCCGGGCCACGCGCCGGCCGTCGCCCTCGACACCACAGCTGCCGGAGCCCTGCTGCTCTTTCCCGATGACGGGCTGCAGGCTCGCGCCAGCGCCCGAGGCCTGGCTTGGGTCGCCACGCCCAACCCCCGTCTCGCCTTCGCCGAGGCCCTGGAGGCCCTCGTCCCGCGGCGCCGGCCTGCGCCCGGCGTCCATGCCAGCGCTGTGGTCAGTCCGGAGGCGCGGGTGGCCCCGGATGTTCACATCGGCCCCCACGGGGTGATCGGACCTGGATGCGAGGTGGCCGAAGGCTGCGTGCTGCACCCCGGGGTGGTGTTGCTGGAGGATGTGCGCCTGGGCCGGGGTTGCGAGATTCACGCCAATGCCGTGCTTCACCCTGGCGCCCGTCTTGGCGAGGGTTGCGTTGTGCACTCGGGAGCGGTCATCGGTTCCGAGGGCTTTGGCTTCGTTCCCACCTCGGCGGGCTGGCGCAAGATGCCTCAGACAGGCCGGGTCGTGCTAGAGGATGAGGTGGAGGTGGGATGCGGCTCCATGATCGATCGCCCCACCGTTGGTGAAACCCGCGTGGGCGCCGGCACCAAGATCGACAACCTCGTGCATGTGGGCCATGGCGTCACGATCGGTCGCGGTTGCGCCCTGGCGGCCCAGGTGGGGCTGGCCGGTGGCGCGCGTCTCGGCAAGGGGGTGATCCTTGCCGGCCAGGTGGGCGTGGCCAACCGGGCCACCCTGGGCGATGGCGCGATCGCCTCCTCGAAATCAGGCATTCATGGCGACGTGCCCGCCGGCGAGGTGGTGAGCGGCTATCCCGCCATCCCCAACCGCCTCTGGCTGCGGTGCTCGGCAGCGTTCAGCAAGCTGCCGGAGATGGCGCGGAGCCTGCGGCAGCTCAAGGCGCAACAGCTGGAGTGAGCCAGCGCGGGAGACATGGCTGGTTAGCCTGAGCCTTGGCGCCAAGGCCCTCGGCGCGCCCTTCGCCCCGTCCCTCCCCGTCTCCTCTGATGACGATCACCCATCGAATCACTCTCCTGCCTGGTGATGGCATCGGGCCGGAGATCATGGCGGTGGCCCGTCGGCTGCTGGAGCGGGTCAGCCAGCGTCGCGGCTTCACACTGCTCATGGAGGAGCATCCCTTCGGAGGAGCCGCCATCGAAGCCTGCGGCGATCCCCTGCCCCCCTCCACCCTGGAAGCGGCTCGCTCGGCCGATGCCGTTCTGCTGGCCGCCATCGGCAGCCCCCGCCATGACCATCTGCCCCGTGACCAGCGGCCGGAGACGGGGCTTCTGGCCCTGCGCTCCTCCCTGGGGCTGTTCGCCAACCTGCGGCCGGTGAAGATCGTCCCCGCTTTGCTGGAGGCCAGCACGTTGAAGCGCTCGGTGATCGAAGGCGTGGACCTGCTGGTCGTGCGGGAACTCACCGGCGGGGTGTATTTCGGCGCGCCAAAGGGCCGGGTGGAGGCCGAGGGACGGGTGCGGGCCTTCAACACGATGGCTTACTTCGCCGACGAGGTGGATCGCATCGCCCGGGTGGCGTTTGCCTTGGCGGCCAGCCGTCGCGGGGAACTCTGCTCGGTGGACAAGGCCAATGTGCTGGACGTCAGCCAGCTGTGGCGCGAGCGGGTGGAAGCCATTCATGCCGAGTTCCCCTCGGTGCGCTTGAGCCACATGTACGTGGACAACGCCGCCATGCAACTCATCCGGCAGCCGCGCCAGTTTGATGTGTTGCTCACCAGCAATCTCTTTGGCGACATCCTCAGCGATGAAGCCGCCATGCTGAGCGGGTCCATCGGCATGCTGCCCTCGGCGTCCCTCGGCGCGAGCGGTCCGGGGCTGTTTGAACCGATCCATGGCTCCGCGCCCGATCTGGCGGGTCAGGATCGCGCCAACCCGTTGGCGATGGTACTGTCTGCCGCCATGATGTTGCGGCTGGGATTGCAGGAAGAGGAGGCCGCTGCGGACCTGGAAGCGGCTGTGGATGCCGTGTTGACAGCGGGTTTCCGCACGGCGGATCTGTGGAGCGAGGGCACCACGCGGATGGGCTGCCAGGCCATGGGAGACCAGCTGGAGGCCGCGCTCGCCGGATCCCTCACCCCGGCTTGAAGGCGCTTGCGGGGGGGGCGGGCCGATGACCTGCCAAACTCTCTGACGCCCTCCCTCCTGTGTCCGATGTCAAAGCGTCACCCGGTCGTTGCGGTCACCGGTTCCTCAGGCGCGGGCACGAGCACCGTCAAGCGCGCCTTTGAACACATCTTTTCGCGCGAAGGCATCGTGCCGGCGGTGGTGGAGGGCGACAGCTACCACCGCTACGAGCGTGGCCCGATGAAGGAGGCCATGGCCACCGCAGTGGCCCAGGGCCAGAACTTCTCTCATTTCGGCCCGGAGGCCAACCTTTTCGACAAGCTTGAGGAGTTGTTCCGCGCCTACGGCGAGACGGGCACCGGCCTCCGGCGCTACTACCTCCACTCCACAGAGGAGGCCGCCGAACACAATGGTCGCCTTGGCACCGCCCTGGAGCCCGGCCAGTTCACCCCCTGGGAGCCCCTGCCGGCTGACACCGACCTCCTTTTCTACGAAGGACTTCACGGAGGCGTGAAGGGTGAGGGGTACGACGTGGCCTCCCACGCCGATCTGTTGGTGGGGGTGGTGCCGATCGCCAACCTGGAGTGGATTCAGAAAATCCACCGCGATAACGCGGAGCGGGGCTATACAGCTGAAACGATTGTGGATACAATTCTGCGGCGGATGCCTGATTACATCAATCACGTCTGTCCTCAGTTCAGCCGCACGGACATCAACTTCCAGCGTGTTCCCACCGTCGACACCTCCAACCCTTTCATCTGCCGGAACATTCCTACGGCAGACGAAAGTTTCGTGATCATCCACTTCCGCAAGGGTGCCCGGGAAAAGTGGGGGATTGATTTCACCTACCTTCTGGACATGATTCACGACTCCTTCATGAGCAGCCCCACGAGCATCGTGGTCAATGGCGGCAAGATGGGTTTTGCCATGGAGTTGATTCTCACCCCCATCATCCACCGCATGATCGAAGAGAAGAAGCTCCTCGCCTGATCCCTCCAGCGCCACTCGTCTTGCTCCCGACGCCCCTGGTCGACTCCCCTTCCCTCCCCGCGCCCGGGGCGGAGCTGATCGTTTTGGCCGCCCTCCTGGGGGCCTGCGTCGGGAGCTTTCTCAACGTTGTCACCTGGCGTGTTCCCCGAGAGGAATCGGTGCTCTGGCCCCCGAGCCGCTGCCCGCGCTGTGGAACCCGCCTGGCCTGGATGGAGAACGTGCCCGTGCTCTCCTGGATTGGCCTCCGCGGCCGCTGTCGCCATTGCCATGGCCCCATCAGCCGCCGCTATCCCCTCTGCGAGCTGCTCTGCGCGGGCCTCTGGGTGTTGATGACCCTGGCCCATCCGTCCGGGCTGGGCCCCCAGCCGGCCCCTCTCCTGGTGGTGATCGCCGGATGGCTGCTGGTGAGCCTGCTGCTGGTGTTGGCGTTGATTGACGGAGATCAACTCTGGATTCCTGAACCCGTCTGTCGCTGGGGAGTGGTGGCCGGTTGGCTGGTCACCGCTGGTGTGGGCTGGCAGCAATCCAGCGCCATGGGACGCGACCTGCTCGCCTCCCACCTGGTGGCGGCCGCCCTGGGACTGATGGGCTTTGAACTGCTCAGTGCCCTGGGCAGCCGCTGGCTGGGACGACCGGCCATGGGTTCCGGGGATGGGAAGGTGGCCGCCCTTCTCGGGGCCTGGTTGGGCATCGCCGGACTGGCCCTGGCCGCGTTCGCCGCCATCGTTCTGGCTGCGCTGGTCGGAGGGGTGGCTCTGGCGACCGGTGCGATCCGTCGCCATCAGCCGGTTCCCTTTGTTCCCTTCCTCGCGGCGGGCGGGGTGATTCTCTGGTTCACGGGTCCCTCCCCCTGGCTGCGCCTGGTCTTGGGTCCGGGCTGAGGGGCACGGCTCCTCCGGGCAGGGGCAGACTGGAGGTCTTTAATGGGACCCGAAACGGTCCGGCCCCAGCCAAGGTCGCTCACCGCCTGCCCTCTGCGGCCCTTCGGCCCTTCTCCCCATCACCGCGCTTCACGATGTCGCTCTTCGACTGGTTCGCCGATCGCCGCAAAAACCTCCCAGTGACGCGCGGCAATCAGACCCAGGAGCCGGAGGAGGGAGATGGGCTCTGGAGCAAGTGCCCCCGTTGCGGACTGGTGATGTACCGCAAGGATCTTCAGGCCAATGCCAGCGTTTGCAAGGGCTGTGGTCATCACCACCGCATTGACAGCGATGAACGGCTCCGCCTCCTGGTGGATCCCGGCACCTTTGAACCGTTGGATGCCGATCTGGCTCCCATCGATCCCTTGGCATTCAAGGATCGCCGCAGCTACAGCGATCGCCTTCGCGACGCCCAGCAGGCGACCGGACTGAAGGATGCGGTGGTGACGGGCCTCTGTCGGCTGGAGGGTCAGCCCCTGGCCCTCGGTGTGATGGATTTCCGCTTCATGGGCGGCTCCATGGGATCGGTGGTGGGGGAAAAGTTGACCCGCCTGACCGAGGAGGCCACCTCCCGGGCGGTCCCTCTGGTGGTGGTCTGCGCATCGGGGGGAGCCCGCATGCAGGAGGGAATGCTCAGCCTGATGCAGATGGCCAAGATCTCCGGGGCCCTCGAGCGCCACCGCCGGGCTGGACTGCTCTACCTCCCCCTTCTGACCCACCCCACCACCGGGGGCGTCACCGCCAGCTTCGCCATGCTGGGAGATTTGATTCTGGCCGAGCCAAAGGCTTTGATCGGTTTTGCGGGCCGGCGGGTGATCGAGCAAACCCTTCGAGAGAAACTGCCGGAGGGTTTCCAGACCGCCGAATACCTGCAAGACCATGGGTTTGTCGACATGATCGTGGCTCGCACCGAACTGCGAGCCACCCTGGCCAACCTGTTGCGCTTGCACAGCCGCCGGTCCATCCCTCAGCGGGTGGAAGCATGACGCGCGCCTCTGCCCGCGCCTGGCTCCTGGCTCTGGGGGTCAGCCTGATCCTGACCTGGATGAGCGTCGCGCCAGCCTGGGCCGGTCCCGTGTCGTGGCGGGAGGTGCCCGCGACGGCGGAGGGACGGCAATGGTGGGATGCCGGCAGCCTGCGGGTGTCTCGCCAGGGCCGCTTGACTGTGCTGAGCCGATTTCAACCCCCCGCTCCCCCCGACGATGCCGCCGCCCCCGGCGGGCGCCCCTCCGGCGGGCGCCAATCCGGCGGCACGCTCTACGTCATGGAACTCGACTGCGACCAAGAGCTCTATCGCGACATCTCCGTCAATGGCTTTCCCCGTTTCCAGGCGGAGTGGCAAGCCGTCGCGGGGGATTCGCTCAGCAGGGCGGTTCTGCGCGCCGCTTGCCTGGCGGGAGCTGACCTTCTCGCCGCCACCCCCCGGGAGGGGCTCGATGGCTGAGCCCGCACCCCCCCCGCTGCGGGTGGCGGTGGTGGGTTTGGGATTCGGTCTCCAGGTGCACGTTCCAGCGCTGCGCGCTTGCCCGACAACCGAGCCCGTCGCTCTCTGGCATCCCGATCCCCGACGGCTGGAGGCGGCCGCCAAAGCTGCGGGGGTTCCAGGGGCCGCCTCCCTGGAGGCGTTGCTGGAGGATGACGCCATCGATGCCCTGGTGATCGCCACCCCCCCGGAGCCTCGGCTGGCCCTGGCCCGTTCCGCCCTGGAGGCGGGCAAGCCGTTGTTGCTGGAAAAACCGGTCACCCTGCGCGCGGAGGACGCGGAAGAATTGCAGCGGCTGGCCCTGCGGCAAAGCCTCGCGGTGGCGGTGGATTTCGAATATCGCGCCGTCCCCTTGTTTCAGCAGCTGGCTGGTTTGTTGCGGCAAGGAGTGCTGGGCGACCCCTGGCTCGTGAAGCTCGACTGGCTGATGAGCAGCCGGGCGGATCCCAACCGTCCCTGGAGTTGGTATTCCCAGGCGGCGTCGGGAGGAGGCGTGCTTGGAGCCCTTGGCACCCACGCCGCAGACATGCTGCATTGGCTGGTGGGTCCAACCCTTCAAGTGGTGGCCCAATGCAGCACCGCGATTCGGGAACGTCCCCGTCCCGGGGGTGGCGCGATGGCCCCTGTGGATGCCGATGACATCGCCCTGCTGCAATGGCGGTTGCGGGATTCAGCGGGTCGTGAGGTGCCCGCGCAGGTGACATTGGCCTCGGTGGCGCGCCATGGCCGCGGTTGCTGGCTGGAGATCTACGGCAGCCAGGGAACCCTGGTGCTCGGCTCCAGCAGTCAGACGGATTACGTGCATGGCTTTCAGCTCTGGTGGGGGGAGCCGGGGGAGCGCACCCTGCGTCCGATCCCACCAGATCCAGCCCTGGCGTTTCGCCGCACCTGGGAAGACGGGCGCATCGCCCCTGTGGCGCGGCTGATCGGCTGGTGGGAGCGGGCCATCCGGGAGGGAACCCCGATGGTGCCGGGCCTGGCGGAGGGAGTGGCGAGCCAGAGGGTCTGCGACGCGGCCCGTCAGCCACCCTCTCCGCTCCAGTCTCTCTGAGAAGGGCAGCGGGCCGGAAGGCCGGAGGCAAGGCTGTCAAGCGGGCGCGAGGGGGCGGAGGAACCCGCGCGAAGGACCATGAAGATACGGAAACCCCGTGCTTCGAACACAAGGTTTTTTCCGTAGCGGTTGCTACCATTTTTCAATCGTTGACCGACCAGGGGTGGCCTCCACCATCCCTGTTCGGCGGAAGTAGGGGATCCCCTCGAAGCAACGCGCCATCCACACCTGTCTCAGTTCAGACAGTTCTCTCAGGAGGCACTTCCATGTCCATCACCACCGCCCGTCAACTGGCCCGTCAGGCTGAAGAAGCCCGCCGCGCCGCTCGCGAACACGACTATCTCGTCTCTGCCCTGCGCCGCGAGCACCTGATCGACTGATCCAGGACCGTCGGCAACCTTGCCCCGGCCCTGTCCGGGCCCTTGGCTTCGCTTCGGCGAAGCCAATTTTTTTGGCTTGGAGGGTCGTCTGCGCCACCGAGAGCCGGGCCAGGGGATCCACTAGACTCCCGCCCAGACCCGGCGGTTCAGTGAGCCGTCGACGCATTTCCACCGCACGAGGTTTTTCTCATGGCACTCGTTCCACTTCGGTTGCTGCTTGATCATGCCGCCGAGAACGGCTATGGCATTCCCGCCTTCAATGTCAACAACCTGGAGCAAGTGCAATCGATCATGGAGGCGGCCCATGAAACCGATAGCCCCGTCATCCTTCAGGCCTCACGCGGCGCGCGTCAGTATGCCGGCGAAAACTTCCTCCGCCATCTGATCCTGGCCGCCGTGGAGACCTACCCCGACATCCCGGTGGTGATGCATCAGGATCACGGCAACAGCCCGGCCACCTGTTTTGGAGCCATCACCAACGGATTCACCTCCGTGATGATGGATGGTTCCCTCGAAGCCGATGCCAAGACTCCGGCCTCCTACGACTACAACGTGCGCGTCACCAAGGAGGTTGTGGACGTGGCCCACGCCGTGGGTGTGAGCGTGGAGGGTGAGCTGGGCTGCCTCGGCTCCCTGGAGACCGGCATGGGAGAGGCGGAGGATGGCCATGGATTTGACGGCAAACTTGACCACAGCCAGCTCCTCACCGATCCCGCTGAGGCGGCCGATTTCGTGGCCAAAACCAAAGTCGATGCCCTGGCGATCGCCATCGGCACGAGCCACGGCGCTTACAAGTTCACGCGCAAGCCCACAGGCGAGGTGCTGGCCATCAGCCGCATTGCCGAGATCCACAAAGCCATCCCCAACACCCACCTTGTGATGCACGGCTCCTCCTCCGTGCCGCAGGAATGGCTGGACATGATCAATCAATATGGCGGTGCCATTCCCGAAACCTATGGCGTTCCTGTGGAAGAGATCCAGGAAGGCATTCGCAATGGTGTTCGCAAAGTGAACATCGACACGGACAATCGTCTGGCCTTCACTGCGGCTGTTCGGGAAGCTGCCGCCAAGGATCCCGCGAACTTTGATCCTCGCCACTTCAACAAGCCTGCCCGCGCCTACATGAAGAAGGTCTGCCTTGATCGCTACCAACAGTTCTGGTGTGCGGGTAACGCCAGCAAGATCAAGCAACGGGACATCAACTACTACGCCGCTCTCTACGCCAAGGGTGCTCTCGATCCCAAAACCGCTGTTGCCGCTTGACGCCACTGCGGAGCATTGTTTCTCTCCGTTTGCGGGTTTCTTCGGAAACCCGCTTTTTTTTTGAAATCTGCTGTTCAGTCTGCTGAGTTTCTCTCCCTGCTGAGTTTTCTCCCCGTTGAGTTTTTCTCGCTTTTGGGTCGTCCTTCAAGGCAAGGAATCAACACCAGCAGGCACCGGTCCAACGGGTGGCACCAGATCTCGGGTGAGGGTATCCATGTTGGAAACCGCTTTTGGCGCGACGAGCTTGTTCAAGGCTGTTTTCAGATCCCGTTCCATCACAAAATTACGACCATCGGTGACCACCACACGAACAAGGGTAGGAAGGTTGTTATTCTTGGATTGCAAATAGATGGGTTCAACATAAAGCAAACCTTCGCCAATCGGAAGAACCAGCATATTGCCACGAAAAAGAGACGAGCCCATACGGTTCCACAGTCCAAACTGCAGACTGATCAAAGGATCCTGATTGATCAGTGCTGAGATCTGCTGGGGGCCGAGAAGCAAGCGTTGCTGTGGAAAACGCACCAAGAAGAGCTCGCCATAATTTGGCGGATCGTTTCGTGCGGCCAACCATCCGACGAGATTGGTCCGTTTCAATGGCGTGAAAGGAAGCAACATCACAAACTCTGAGCGATCCTCCCCTGGCAGTTCCATGGTGACGTGATAGGGGCGGAGCGGGACATTGCTGTTGCCATAAATTTCAAGCGGCACGCTCCAAACATCATCCCCGTTGTAGAACGTTCGCACATCGGTGACGTGGTAACGCAGCAGCCGCTCAGACTGAATGTCAAATTGACTTTGGGGGACGCGGATGTGGCGCAACAACGCCTGCGGCATGGCATCCAGAGGCTGAAAAAGCTCAGGGAATGCCTTGACCCAGGTTTTCAGGATCGGATCCTCCTGATCACTCACATAGAGCCAAAGACGTCCATCGTGCGCATCAACAACGGCCTTGACTGGGTTGCGAAAATATCTCAATCCCTGTGGATTTGGATCGCTATAGGGATAGGAGCGGCTCGTTGTGAAGCCATCCAGCATCCAATATTGATGTTGCTCCGGACGAAAACCCTTGCCACCGTCCACCCGCACCGTGACCAAATATGGCTGACTTTCAAAGCTCAGGAACGGAGCCAGCGCCTGCAACCGTTTGTTGACCTGCCTGCGAAGCAACAACAACGACCGTGGCGTGAGCGATCCAGTGAAAAGCAATCTTGGTTCTTGCAAATACGCCGCTGCCGCCCAACGCTGCCAAGGGTGGGTGAGGGGAATGCCAACAGTGCCATCATAGTGAGTATAAACATTCAAATCGCCATCCGGATAGGAAAACTCCTTGACGCGGGTGGGCGCTATGGCATAGGGCGCCGGTCCGGAAGAGAAATACAAACTGGGACGACCCACGGGCAACGCTGATTTGGCCTCCGCATCACTGATACCGAGCTGAGGAATGCCCTGCACACGCGCGTCTCGGCCCAGATCCTTCACCATGAACAATGGCAAGCCGTCCGGCCCGGCAGCATTCACCGGGGAGACAGTGAAGCCATGACCATGGGTGAAGACCAGGTGTTTGTTAAGCCAGGTGCGCGAGCCCTTCGGCAGCGCCTGACTGTCCATCTCCCGCGCTGAGATCAGCACTTGCTGGCTGGCGTCCCGCGAGGAGAGTCCCTGAAGGGGGTAGCGATCCACTGCGGAGGAGGTGAACGCGTAGTACAAACGCAGCTGCTGAAGCTGGCGGTTGGCGGCGAGCAGGGGATCGCTGTCCCAGAGCCGAATGTTCTGAAGGGTGCCCGGAGAGGAGGCCAGATCCGCCCCCGTCACCTTCTGCCGCGGTTCAAGGGTGAGGGATCGCACGCGCTCCAGGCCGAAAGCCCGCCGGGTGCCCTCGATGCTGCGCTGGAGATACGGAGTCTCCAAGCTCAGTTCCCGTGGCTGCACCAGGAAACGCTGCGCGAGGGGGGCCACCACCCACTCGCTCAAAGGGACGCTGGCCGTGCTGAGCGCGAGGGGAATCAGCATGCCGCGACGCAACCACCCCTGCTGGACGGGCACCACCAGCCCGACAGCCCAGAGCGCCAAGAGCAACGCCAGAACCAGGCGCAGAGGGAGACGCACGTGGAGATCCACCCAGCCCGCTCCCGCCGCCACGCCACTGCCGTCCACCATCAGATCAAAGGGCGCCAGCGCCACGCTCAGCGCGACCGCCAGAGCCAGCACCGCCAACTGCGGCTGCAAAACGCTCTGTTGTTGCCGGGAGAGCCCGGGAAAGGCCAGATCGCTGAGGCTGGTCCCCTCGCTGAAGGTGAGCAGCAGGCAGGCGGCCAAACCCACCGCAATCTGTGCCATGACCACACTGAGCAGCAGATGAATGGCCGGCAGCCGCAGAACGGTGAAGGACAGATCCAGACCGGTCAGGGGATCCGCTGCGCCAAACGGAGTGGCGAGCAGGGCGGGCAACCACAGGCTCCAGCCTCGGGCCAAGGCGGTGGCGGAAGCCGCCAGCGCCGCGGCGAGAATGACGCGCAGAGAGGAGAAAGGCCTGAGCAGGAGCGGTGGAAGCAGCAGGACCAGCACCCCGATGAGAGCGGGCGGCGGAAGATCCGTCAGAAGGGATGAACCGGAGCTCACCTCACCGCTGAACGGGGCGGCGATGAGACCGCGAGCCTGAAGCAAAAGGTGGCAGAGACCCGCCGCGAGCAGCAGCATCAAGCCGATCAGGCTGAGCACCAGTCGAGAGCCCTTCAGCCGCAGGATCGGCCGATGGGGAAGCGTTTTGCCCGAACAGCTCTGACGCAGAAGCCAGCAACGTCGCAGCTGCTTCAGTTGCAGCAGGGAGCCGATGCCGAACACAACGATGAAGGCCCCCAGCTGCAACAGCCAGCGACGCAGGAGCACCGCTTGAAAACCGAACTGCGCAAACCATTGCCACTCCACCAGAAGCCGACCCAGAACGACCAGGCCACCGACAAGGAACAGAGCGCCAAGCCAGGCCAGGCCAGGCCAGCGGCGGAACAGCGGAAGGGGGAGGAAAGCCACCAGAGGAGCGTAGGCAAGCAGACGAACACGAGCCCCGCGCCAGGACAACTGGGCAAACAGATATTCCGACCTCTCAAGTCGGAATAAATCGCTTACGCCGCCGCCGCTGTTAGCGTCCCTTCAGATCTCGGCCCGGACGTGAGCATCAGCCTTGCCCCTCCCCATGTCAGCGAGCACACCTTCACCGGTCTGCGTTGCAAGGAGTGTGGCCAGATGTACGAACTGGGGCCCCGCCACGTCTGTGAAGACGTTTGTTTCGGCCCGCTGGAGGTCGTCTATGACTACGAGCGGATCCGCTCCCGGGTGAGCCGCGCCACCATCGAAGCGGGTCCTGCGTCCATCTGGCGCTATCGCGACTTCCTGCCGGTGGCGGCGGATCCCATCGACGTCGGCACGGGATTCACCCCCCTTTTGAAAGCCAATCGCCTGGGCCGTGCCCTGGGATTGAACAACCTCCACGTCAAGAACGACGGGGTCAACATGCCAACCCTGTCCTTCAAGGATCGGGTTGTCTCCGTCGCCCTCAGCCGCGCGCGTGAGCTCGGTTTCACCACGGTGAGCTGCGCCAGCACTGGCAATTTGGCCAACTCCACTGCCGCAATCGCGGCCCATGCCGGCCTCGATTGCTGTGTGTTCATCCCCTCGGATCTGGAATCTGGAAAGGTGCTGGGCACACTTGTTTACAATCCGGTGTTGATGGCTGTCAAAGGCAACTACGATCAGGTCAACCGCCTGTGCTCCGAGGTGGCCAACACCTATGGATGGGGATTTGTCAATATCAATTTACGTCCTTATTATTCCGAGGGATCAAAAACCCTCGGCTATGAGGTGATTGAGCAATTGGGCTGGCAGCTTCCCGATCACATCGTGGCTCCCCTGGCCTCGGGTTCCCTGTTCACAAAGATCCGCAAGGGTTTCCAAGAATTTGTTCAGGTTGGCCTGGTCGAGGAGAAGGCTGTGCGATTCAGTGGCGCCCAAGCGGAAGGATGTTCACCGATCGCCCAGGCCTTCGAGGAGGGAAGAGATTTCATCAAGCCCGTCAAGCCCCACACGATTGCCAAATCGATCGCCATCGGCAATCCCGCCGATGGACCCTATGCCATCGACATTGCCAATCGCACCGGCGGCCGCATTGCCGCCGTCAATGATAACGAAATTGTGGAAGGAATCAAATTGTTGGCAGAAACGGAGGGGATCTTCACCGAAACAGCCGGGGGGACCACCGTCGCCGTGTTGAAGAAGTTGGCTGAGCAGGGTCACATCCACCCGGATGAGCTGACAGTGGTGTACATCACGGGCAATGGTTTGAAAACAACGGAAGCCGTGGCATCCGCCATTGGCACCCCCTTTACAATCGAGCCTCAATTGGCCAGTTTCCATACAGCCTGGGAACAGGCACAGGCTTCTCATCCGCATCTGAACTAAGCGGCCGTCCCAACCCTTTCAACACCTGCTTGTTTCAACCATGTCTGTTCACGTTCTGATTCCCACCCCGCTGCAAGTGCACACCGGCAACCAAGCCAGCGTGAGCATTGAAGCCAGCAGCGTCGCCGACTTGATTCAGGCCCTGGAGGAATCCTTTCCCGGCGTGCGTGGCCGGCTCCGGGATGAGCAGGGCAACCTGAGGCGCTTCCTGAACTACTACGTCAACAGTGAAGACATTCGCTTCCTCGATAACGAGGCCACGCCACTCAAAGCAGGTGATGAGGTCAGCATCGTTCCTGCGGTGGCCGGCGGCTGAACAGAGGTCCAATCGGGTCGGAGAGGTCCAACCGTCCAACCGGGTCGGAACTGTCTGTAGCACTGGTTCCCGGCCCCCTTCTCTGGGCAACGAAGCGAGCTGGTCCTCCTCCCCATTGCGACTGATTTCGTCGCCCGCCAACAGCCCTTCCTATGGTCAGCGGATCCAGACATCCGCGCACCATGGCCATCTCCCCTTTTCCACAGGCCGTTCTCTCAGGGCGGGATCCTCTTGATTCGCCGACTCCTTGGCAGTCTCCAGCGCTGATTTACGACTATCGCCAAGCCGCCAACCCCATCCGCAAGGGGCTGACCGAACCCATTCCCGACCAGCGATGGAGTCCCCCCCCGCTGGACAGCCAACGATCCGCCATCATCCCTTTGGATCTGAGCGATGCTCTGGGCTGTCCCGGTCCGGCCACCAGCCCGGCGCTCGCCGCCCATTTCATCCAGCTGGTCCCGGGGGATCCCCTGCGACCTCATGCCGCAGCCAGCAGCTCCCTGTTTGTTGTCCTGCGGGGTTCCGGTCGCCTGATCGGGACCTTCAAGACAGGAGAACGCCAGGCGGACCCGTCGTCCCTGCCCCCCTTGGAGTGGGGCGCGGGTGACGTGTTCCTGCTTCCCCATGGCCCTTCGCCCGAGTTGCTGGCCCGGGAGGAGAGCCTCCTCTACTGGGTGCACGATGCTCCCCTTCTGCGTTATTTGGGAGTGGCGCCGCTGGAAGGCCGCTTTGCCCCTTGCCACTTCCAAGCTGAACAGCTGAACGCGGCATTGGAACGCCTGCTGGCGGATCCAACGGCGGCCCGCAGCAACCGTCTGAGCATCCTGCTGGCCCACGCGGAACTCCCGGCCAGTCGCACGATCAGTCCCACCCTTTGGGCGATGCTCGGCGTGGTTCCGGCGGGTGCCAGCCAACCGCCCCATCGCCACCAATCCGTAGCCCTCGACCTGATCGTGGATTGTCCTCCGGGGTGCTTCACGCTGGTGGGCACGGAGCTGGATGCCACCGGGCAGATTCTTCAGCCGCGTCGCATCGAGTGGGAACCCGGTGGGGTGTTCGTCACCCCTCCAGGTCACTGGCATGCTCACGTCAACGAGGGGGATCGGCCCGCCCGTCTCTTGCCTGTCCAGGATGCCGGGCTCCACACCTATCTGCGAAGCCTGGACATCCGCTTCGCGGGAGGTGGCTCAGCAGGCCAGGGTTGACACCGGGTGAGCCTGGCTCCAGGCCTCCACCTCCTGCCGGAAACTCTCCCCATCGATGGTTTCCTCCTGGATCAGACGCTCCACAAGAACGTCCATCAGCTCCCGACGCGGCTTCAGAAGCGCGAGGGCCGTGTCGAGGGAGTGGCGAGCCAGGGCACGCACATCGGCGTCGATGCGCTTGCCCGTGTGTTGCGAGTAATGGGGGTCGGAACGGATCCAATCCCGTCCCAGGAACACCTCAGCGCCATCGCCTTCGAGAGCCACGGGACCAAGGCTGGAAAATCCGTAGCGGGTGACCATCTCGCGGCAGATGCGACTCACCTGTTGCAGATCGCTTGCCGCTCCCTGGGTCACCTCGCTCGGCCCGAAGACCAGCAGTTCCGCCGCTCGACCCCCAAGAGACACCACCAGCAAGGCGCGCAGATAAGCCCGACTGATCAGGCCGGAATCGAGGATGTCCTCATCGGGCACCGTGCGCGCAAAACCACCGACGCCACCGGCCCTGGGCAACAAGGTCACCTTGTCGAGTCGGTTGGCCTGGGGCACCAAGCAGGAGAGGAGGGCGTGGCCGATTTCGTGGTAGGCGATCAATCGTTTCTTGGCGCTGTCCTGCAAGGGCGCCGCCGTGAGGCCCATGGTGATGCGTTCCAGGGCATCACTGATGGCCCGATCATCGATGCGGCTCTCCTGGCGACGCGCAGTGAGAATCGCCGCTTCGTTCAAGAGGTTGGACAGGTCGGCTCCGGAAAAACCGGGGGTGCGAGCGGCCCAATCCGCCAGCGACACGGTGTCATCGAGAGGGCGCGAGCGCGCATGCACAGCGAGGATGGCCTCACGGCCGCGGCGATCGGGTAGATCGACGGTGATGCGCCGATCAAAACGTCCCGGTCGCATCAGGGCGGTATCCAGCACGTCTGGACGGTTTGTGGCGGCTAGCAGGATGACCCCGGAATTGTCCTCAAACCCATCCATCTCCGTGAGCAACTGATTGAGCGTCTGCTCGCGCTCATCGTTGCCCCCACCGATGCCCGCTCCCCGTTGCCGTCCGACGGCATCGATCTCGTCGATGAAAATGATGCAGGGAGCCTTGGCCTTGGCTTGGCGGAAGAGATCGCGAACCCGGCTGGCGCCGACGCCGACGAAAAGCTCGACAAACTCGGAGGCCGCCATCGAAAAGAAGGGAACGTCAGCCTCTCCAGCAATGGCTCGGGCCAAAAGGGTCTTGCCGGTGCCGGGAGGCCCCACCAACAGAACCCCTTTGGGAATCTTGGCGCCAATGGAGGTGAAGCGCTCCGGGGATTTCAAGAACGTCACCACCTCCTGGAGCTCCTCCTTCGCCTCGGCGATGCCCGCCACATCCTCGAAGCGCACCGCCACAGTGCCCTCGGGTTGCACGCGAGGCTGGCTGCGTCCGAAGCCAAGGGTTTTGCTGGCCACTTGGCTCGACCGGCGAATCAAGAGAGCCAGGGCACCCAGCAGAAGAGCAGCCAGCAGGAGGTTTCCGAGCAGGCTCGCCAGCGCTTCCTCCTGGCGCTCATCGCGCACGGAGAGGGGAACTTGATGCTGCTGGGCCGTGCGAAGCAGATTTTGGTTGTCATTGAAGAGAGCCACTTGAGCCGTTTGCCCATTGGCGTAGGTCAAGGTGGCCACCCGCTGCCGAGGGGAGAGGGCAATGTCTCGCACCTGCCCCTGCCGAATCGACTCCAGCATCTGGCTGTAGGAGGGCGGGGAGGGGCGTGAGCCGCTGAGCCCGAAGCGCAAGGGAAGACCTCCACGCTCTCCGGAGGCTCCCTGGCCTTGTTGGGGTTCCTTTCCAGCCGGGCGGCTCTCCAAGCGTGCCGGTTGCGCCTCTCCACCGCTCGCTCCCGATTCCTCGCGCGGTGGGGTTCCCTCTTCGCGCGATCGTTGGCTTGCTCCCGCAGCGGGCCGTGGCGCTGTCCCGTCGGGGAGCACCTCCTGAGCGTTGGCGGCGACGCGATGATCAGGACCATCGACACCGGACGCGTTCCGGTGAGCCGTTGGCAGCGGAGGTTGGGCACCCAAGCCAGAAAACCCCTGATCCAGGGCTTGGGAGATCAACGGGCGAAGGGGTGGTGGCTGGGGGTCCACTGCTCAAGTCGTCGAATAACGATGCTAGCGATTTGACGGAAGGTCGCCCGACGCTCGATGATCTTGGTTTGGCACGTCGGGCGAGGCAATGGCTGTTCCCAAGAAGAAGACATCGAAAGGCAAGCGCAACCAGCGCCATGCCCATTGGAAAGCCAAGGCGGGTGATGCCGCGCAGCGGGCTCTGTCGATCGGCAAAGCCGTGTTGAGCGGTCGGGCGCGCGGCTTCGAATATCCCGTCGAAACCACCGACGAAGAGGAATCCTGAGAAACCGTCCTTGTCTTTGGCGGCAGGGGGACGAAGCCGCAGGATCTGGACGCCACTCGACCCAACAGGGCGCTGTCCCCGTCGGGAAGAGACAGCACTTTTGAAACGCAGGGGGAAGCATCGCGTCGCATCGCGCGCGGAGAGTCCCGCACCAACCTGTGCTGAAACGGATGGTCCACGGAGTCGGGCTGGGGCTCAGCTGCCCAATTTGAACGCCTCCAGCACCAGAGCGAAGACCACCCCCATCCTCAAGTTGTCCACCAGGACCCACCCGATGGGCACAACCGCAGTCACGAAGCGGCTGCGCAGACGCACGATCAGTTCGTGGCTGATCACCAACGAGAGCACCACCATCGGGCGACCACCGCTGATCTTCCACAGCAGGATGGAGGAGAGGTTTTGTCCCAGAAAAATGCCTGCCAGAAGCGCCAGAGAGGCTCCGCAGGCTGTGGCCCAGCGATCGCCGATCTGAGCCCTGACGGCACGGCCTGAGCGTCCCAGCAGGTGTTCAAGGCGCGTCCGCTGCATTGGCGCTCCCATCACCCCGCCTCCAGCAAGCCAGCCAGCCAGGATGGTGTCACCACGGAGGAACAGCAGGGAGGCCCTTGGATCAAACGCATGGGCCGGTCGTCTTCTCCCAGATGATCCACCACGGCCGTGGCCCGGTGCCACCAGGCCGCGCCACCCCCCTGGTGGTCCGCGCCCTCTGCCAGGGTCAGCACGCATGGCAGATCAGCCGCGAGGGCCGAGGCCAATCCTTGGGGGGAATCCTCCAGGGCAAGACCCTCCCGGGGGGACAGATCCAGGCGCTCCAAGGCCCGCCGATACCCCTCCGGACTGGGCTTTTTGGCGGTCACATCCTCGCCACAGATCCAGAAGGCAAAGGCTGAGGCGACGGCGGGAGGCTGGCCGGCCAACAGGGCCTCCACGGCTGATCGGGAACTGGTGGTGACGAGGGCTTGCCCCCATCCCCTGGCCGCCGCCGCCGCCACCAGCCGCTCCACGCCCGGTCGCAGCGTCAAAGCCCCCTGGCGGGCCAGATCCGCATAAGCGCGCTGCTTGGTGACCATCAGCCATTCCACCTGGTCGTCCACCGCCGACCCCTGCCCCACGAGCCGGAAGAAATGGCGCAGACGCTCCCGCCCGCCACTCACCGCCAGCAGCTCGCGATACGTGGAGACATCCCACTGCCAGGGGAGGCCAGCGGCGCGAAAAGCGACGTTGTAAGCCTCTCTGTGGCCATGGATCTCGGTCTCCGCCAGGGTGCCATCCACATCCCAGAGAAGCGCTCGCAGTGCCATGGCTGGCTCCAGTTGCGTCCATTCTCCGCTCTGTCGCCCGCGAGCCGTTGGCCCCACAACAGCAGAAGCAAGGTTCTCCGAGCGCCTGCACAATGCGGGAACCTCTTGGACCCGTGCCGCTGTGCTCCCTTCCTCCTGGAGGCTTCCCGCCCCGCTGCCCCCGCTGGAGGATGGCATCGACGGGCTTCCGCCGGAGATCCAGGCGGTGATGCGCCGCCGAGGCCTCGGTGACGCCTCCGCGTTGGCGGAGGTGCTGGAACCGCCGGACCCTCCGGATGCCCATGCCCATTTCCCGGATCTCGAGCGGGCGGTCTCGCGGCTTGTGCAGGCCGCTCGGGGCGGCGAATCCGTGGCCATCTGCGGCGACTATGACGCGGATGGCATGACGAGCACAGCCTTGCTCAGCGGCCTTCTGGAGCGACTCGGGGCGGCGCCCCAACCGGCCATACCCAGTCGACAGGAGGAGGGCTATGGCTTGAATCCAGCGATGGTGGAGCGTCTGGCCGCCGGAGGGACGCGCCTGCTCATCACCGTGGACAACGGGGTGAGCGCCCGCGAGGCGCTGGAACGCGCGGCAGCTCTCGGACTGGAGGTGATCCTCACCGACCACCACACGCTTCCGGCCACAGCCCCCCCCTGCCTGGCCCTCCTCCATCCGGCCGTCACCCCCGAGGGCTCGCCCTACCGCAGCCTGGCCGGCGTTGGCCTGGCCTACGTGCTGGCCTCCGCGCTGGCCCTGCGCCTTGGCCGTCGCGATGGCCTGGAGATGGCGCTGGAGCTGTTTTGCATCGGCACCATCGCCGACATGGCACCCCTCCATGGCGTGAATCGCCGCTGGCTTCGCCAGGGGCTGCCCCTCCTCGGCCACACGCGCCTCGCCGGTCTGCGCGCGCTGATCCGCCTGGCGGGTCTGGAGGACACGCCCATCGACGCGGAGGCGGTGGGCTTTCAACTGGCCCCCCGCCTCAATGCCGTCGGCCGATTGGGGGACCCGCTGATGGTGGTGGAGCTTCTCACCACCGCAGATTCACAGCGGGCCCTTGAGCTGGCGCGCGCGTGCGACGCCCTCAACCGCGATCGCCGCGACCTCTGCCAGGCCCTGGAGGCGGAGGCCCTGGCCCTGCTGGAGGCGGATGGCCCCGCCCGCCCCGCCTTTGTGCTCTTGGCGCAGTCCCACTGGCATCACGGGGTGATCGGAATCGTCGCGGCCCGTCTTGTGGAGCGCTTGGGACGGCCCGTCGCCCTCCTGGGCGGGGATGGAACAGGACGCCTGCGGGCCTCGGTGCGCGCCCCCGCAGGCTTTGCCGTGGACCAGGCCCTGCAGGCGTGCGCGTCCCTGCTGGAGCGTCACGGAGGCCATGCTGCCGCGGGAGGCTTCACGGTGGCGGCGGCGAATCTGGCCGCGCTGCAGGAGCGGCTGGAGGAGCTGGCCCGGATCTGGTTGAGCGTCCACCCGGACGGACCGATGGTGGAACCGGAGGCCCTGCTGCGGCTGGAGCGGATCGACCTGGCGTTTTGGCGGGCGTTGCAACGGCTGGGGCCCTTTGGGGTGGGGCACCCGATGCCCCTGTTCTGGAGTGTGGGATGCCAGGTGGAGCAAGAGAAGCGTCTGCGGGGGGGACACCTTCAGCTCATCCTCCGCCAGGGGGACAGCCGGTGCAAGGCGATGGCCTGGCGCTGGGAAGGAACGCAACCGGTTCCATCCCGTGTGGATGTGGCCTATCGGCTGCGGAAGGACGATTGGCAGGGCCAGCAGCGGCTGCTGCTGGAGCTGGTGGCCTTGCGACCCAGTCCTCTCTCCTCGGAGGGCGTCGTTCTGCAACGTGGCGAACGGGTCTATCGCTGCGCCCTGCGGGAGGAGAGCCTGGTGATCCAGAACGCGGCGGGGGAGGAGGTGCGCTCCAGCTTGGCCTGGAAGGGATCGTGGGCGCATCCGCAAAACAACGAGGCCCATCCCTACGTGCAAACCCTCTTTCAAGAAGCCGTCATGGCCCTGGGTTTGGCCCATTGAGCGCGGAATCCTCTCCAGTTGGAAGCAATGGAGGGATGACAGAGGGTCGTGCCCGGACAACCTCCTTGTTTCAAGGCCGCAGGGAAACGACGGCTGTGGAGAACAAGGACATCAGGACGGGGGCAGGGTCTTTCAGAGCGCGCCGCGGCGGTAGAAGAGGATGAAAATGACAGCTGGACCCGCCAAGGTGATCAGGGCAAGAGCCAGGAAGTTGGAAATCAGATGAAAGTCAATGCCCATGTCTCGAGGTCTCGGAGGCGGACGACGTGATGGGTGGAGCGTAGAGCGTGCCTGACCTTCTCTGCTCCAGACTGGGAAGGTCTGTGACGGCTTGTCACAGCCTCACGCGCTTCCCGGGAGAGAGGGCATGGGCCGATCCACACCGCAATGGCGCTGCATCGCGGGGTGTGGCTCCTGCTGCCGGTTGGATCCCGCATTGCGGGCCGAAGCGCTGGAGCTGCTGGATGACGAGCAACGCCGCACCTACCTGGCGATGGTGGGAGAGGACGGCTGGTGCGTGCACTACGACACGGGAGGGCGACGTTGTCGGATCTATGCCACCCGCCCGCCGTTCTGTCGCGTGGAGACGATCATGGGTCTGCTGGGAGCGGAAGGGGAGGCGGCCGACGGGTTGGCCATCCGGTTCTGCCAGGAGCAGATCCGCAGCGAGTCCGGAGGCCGTGGCAAGGTGATGCGGCGCTTTCAGCGAGCGCTTCGCCAGCCATGACCTCTCCCGACCCCTCCTCGGCGGCGTCCTCCTCGGAATCCGCTCCCACCCCATCCCTCTCGGCGACTCCGCTCCAGTCCCATGCGTCGGCGGCGGCGCCCCCCCCCTCGCCCGATCCATCCGCAGAGGCGGATGGATCCGCGTCCGGCGGCACGCCGTCCGAGGCGGTGGCGGACGGGACCGGCTGGCTGAAGGTGTTCCTGAGCACGGGCATCACCGTGTTTCTCGCCGAGCTCGGTGACAAGACCCAATTGGCCGCCCTGCTGCTGGCGGCGGAGTCCGGCCGGCCGGGCCTGGTGTTCCTGGGAGCCTCCCTGGCTCTGATCAGCTCCAGCCTGGTGGGCGTCCTCCTCGGACGCTGGCTGTCGACCCTCATGGCGCCCCAACAGCTGGAGCGCGCCGCCGGGGTGCTGATGGTGGTCCTGGGCCTCTGGCTGGGCCGTCAAGCTGTGCTGCATCTGGCCCCGTCGCTCTCGCCTCCGCTCTCTTGACTGCTTGCCGCCCATGCTGACCCTTCTGGTTTCCACCTTTGCCACCGTTTTCCTCGCGGAGCTCGGCGACAAAACCCAACTGGCCATCGTCAGCATCAGTGGCACCTCCAGTCGACCGGGAGCGGTCTTCGCCGGCAGTGCCCTGGCTCTGGTGCTCGCCAGCCTGCTGGGTTCAGCGGCGGGGGGATCGCTCACCCGGGTGATTCCCGTGGATTGGCTGCAGCTGGCGGCCTCCGCCGGCTTTCTCCTCCTGGGTCTGCGATTGATCCTGCGCGCCAATCAGGCCAATCCAAGCGACGCGGCGGCGAGTGAAGCCGTCCCGCCGGGTTCTTAAGATCCCCTCGCTCCGATGCGGTCCGTTGCGCGCCCCATGGCCCGCGGTGCCACCGCAGGCCCACTCGGTAGCCTCATCTCCATGGCGCCGCCTCACCATCGCCATGTCGCCCCATCGTTCGCGACCGGTCGGCTCAGGTTGGAGGTGTTGATCGGGGTTGGCGCTTCCCGCCCTCTCCCTGCCCTGCTTTCCCCTGTCTCCCCTGACGATGAAGTTCACGGTCGCCGACCTGCTCAATCAGTTGTCCACCAGCGACAGCGTGACCCCGGCCCAGCTGGAGAAAGCGCTGGGCCTCTCCGCCGCCGAGGATCAGCAGAAGCTGCGCATCAGCTTGGCGGCCCTGGAGCGCCTGACCCTGGTGGAGCAGGGAGAGGAAGGCCTGCGGCGTTGCGAGAGTCCCGATCTGATTCCAGCCCGCTTGCGCTGTTCAAGCAAGGGGTTTTGCTTTGCCTTGCGCGATGATGCTGGCGAAGACATCTATATTCGCGATCATCAACTCAATCATGCCTGGAATGGTGATCGCGTGCTGGTGCGGATCACCCGGGAAGGGGGTCGACGCCGGTCACCGGAAGGAAGCGTTCAATGCATTCTGCAACGCCACACCACCCGCCTGCTGGCTCATTTGGAGCGGCAGGGAGAGCGGCTTGTGGCATTGCCATTGGATGATCGTCTCCTGACGACGGTCACGCTGCCGGAGACGGATGCGAGCCATCTCGAACAGCGCGATTCCCACGTGGTGGAGGTGGAGATCGATCGCTTCCCCGTGGCGCAGTTCACGCCGGAGGGCCATGTGGTCCGCAGCCTGTCCATCAACGGGGGGGACGACGCCGATCTTGAGCTTCTCCTCGTGAAGCATCACCTCCAGGACGATGGCTCCAACCCCAGACTGACCTTGAAGACTCCCGTGGAGAAAGGGCGGGAAGACCTGACCGGTCTTCCCGCCCTGATCCCGCGCCCTTGGGGGTCGATTGACGCGCCGGCGCTGCCCGCCCTGTCCCTCGAGCCCAGGGAAACGGGTTGGCGGCTCTGGGTCCATGCTCCCACCGTCGCCGAACGCCTGGGCCTGGCCACCACCGTGGACACGTGGATCCGGGAGCGGGGGGAGGCCTTCCCCCTCGGAAAGCGCTGGCGGGCCCTGCTGCCGCCAAGCCTGGCCAAGGCCAGCGCTTTCTCGCCAGGATTGGAGCAAGCCGCGCTCTCCGTGGTGCTCGACCTGGGTCCGGAAGGGGAGTTGGAGCACTACAGGTTTCAACTGAGCCGGGTGCGTCCGGTGGCCACCTTGGAGGAAGCCGCGCTGGAGGCCCTGGCGGAACGCAAGCCCAAGAGCCGCACGCTCCCGCCAGCTCTCAAAGCCCACAAAGGGCACCTGGAGCTGCTGGAGCGCATGGTGGAGGTGACCGGGCGCTTGCGCCAGCGACGTCTGGCGGCCGGATCCATCGATCTCGATGTGCCGCCGCCGCCGCTGGAGGGTCTTGGCGATGCCTTGCGCGCCGGAACGGACGCGGGTCGCGAGGGCTGGTGGGCCAGCCTGCCGGATGCCCATCCAGCCGCCATCCTGCGGGAAGCCGTGTTGGTCGCCCACCGCGCCCTCGGGCACCACCTGGCCGCCCTTGGCCTTCCCGCCATCTACGCCGTGAACGCTCCGCCGGATCAGGCGGCCATCAACGATGTCGCCAAGGCGGCCCTGGCGCTGAACCTCCCCCTGGAACTCAGCAGTGATGGCAACGCCAGCGCGGCGGAGCTGGCAGCCGCCTTTGCCCACACCGACCGGAGCCGCGTCTGGCAGCAGCAGATCCGGGACACCCTCTCCGGCACGCTGCTCAGCGATGTTCCAGGAGCCCATGCGCTGGCTGGTGATCCGATCGCCGTCGCCCCCTGGACCTGCCCGAGCCTGCATTACTCGGATCTGTTCAACCAGCATCTGCTGGTCACCCTCCTGACCGAGGGGAAGGATCGCCCGACCGTGCGTCACAAAACCAGCGTCGATCTCGCCTCCGACGCCGCCCATGGAGCCATCGACTGGCCGCTGCTCACTCCCACTCAGCTGGCTCCCTTCGAGGACAGCCTGCGCCACGGTCTGGTGTTGCGCCTCAATGGGCGCCAACAGGTGGTGGCCGAATTCCAGTCAGACCGCCTCGCCATGGCCCAGGCGCGCTGCGCCGAACCCTGCGTGGGCCAAACCCTCCAGGGGGTGATCAGCGGCGTGCAGAGCTATGGCTTCTTCGTGGAAGTGCCTCCCTCCTTGGTGGAGGGGTTGGTCCACGTGAGCTCCCTGAAGGACGACTGGTACGAATACCGCTCTCGACAGAGTCAGCTGGTGGGGCGCAAGGGTCGACGCACCTTCATGGTGGGAGATCCTGTGGACGTGGTGATCGAGAAGGTTGATGTCCTGCGCCATCAGATCGACCTCTCCGTGGTCCTGCCCGATGAAGGGGGTGTGCTGGCAACCGATGAGGACGAGGATGCGTCCGACGACGCCATGGATCTCTGAACCCCATGGCCCCTGAGTCCGCCGCTCAGCCGATTGTGCTCGCCATGTCCGGCGCCTCCGCCCAACCCCTCGCCCAGCGAGCGTTGCAACTGCTGCTGCAAGCGAATCAGCGGGTGGAGCTGGTGACCAGTCGGGGGGCCATCGGGGTCTGGAAAGCGGAACTGGGGGTGCAAGTTCCAGCTGATCCCGTCGCGCAGGAGGGTTTTTGGCGGATGCGCATCGGCTGCGACACAGGGTTTCTTCGCTGCCATCGCTGGAACGATCAGGCGGCCCCCATCGCCAGCGGCAGCCACCGCACCGCCGGGATGGTGATCCTGCCGGCCAGCATGGGGACGGTCGGCCGCATCGCTTCCGGGGTGGCGCTTGATCTGATCGAGCGTGCCGCTGATGTGCATTTGAAAGAGGGCTGGCCGCTGGTGATCGCCCCGAGGGAACTGCCCTGGAACCTGGTGCATCTGCGCAATCTCACGACCCTGGCGGAGGCGGGCGCTCGCATCGCTCCTCCGGTTCCCGCCTGGTATCACCAACCCCGAACTCTTGACGAGATGGTGGATTTTCTGGTGATTCGGATCTTTGACAGCCTCGGCCTCCAATTGGGATCCTTGCGCCGTTGGCAGGGCCCCGTACCGCCTCGGTCATGAGCAAGCGCCGACAGCTGCTGTCGCTCGCCTTGCTCTCCCCCGTGCTGGCGGTGTTGCTGGTGGCTGCCCTGAATCCCACCCCTCAGATCCGCTTCCGCCTGCTCACCTGGGAGACCCCCGGAGCTCCTTTGGGACTCTGGCTGGCCGCCACTGCCCTTGGTGGGGTGGCCCTTGGCGGCGGAGCCTCGACCCTCGCCCTGCGCCCGCGGGCGGAGCGGACGCGGCGCCGAATCGTCAACGCCTGGGGCCGGGAAGGGGAGGACAGGTTGCGGCGCCCCCCCGGGCCAGAACCCTGGAGAGCCGAGATGGAGGAGTCCAGAACGCCGGGATGGCAGAGCCGCCCTGCGGCTCCCCCCCCCCCCTGGAGTGACGTCCGCTCCGGTGACGGGCCTTCGGACAGAGTCGCCGCCGCACCCGCGCGGGCGCCCGGGGAACCAGCACCCACCTTGGTCGTCCCTTTCCGCGTCTTGTACCGCCCTGGCGCGTCGGGCTCCGTGGAGGGGAGTCCCGCCACGGGGGCCAAACCCTCCAGAGCTGCGGATGGGGCAGCCGAACGGAATCCGGTGCCGGTGGGAGCCATGGACGACTGGGGGGATGCGGCACCAGAGAAGGAGGAGGAGTGGTGATGGCTGAAACCGCTTGCAAAGCGGTTGCGGGGGCTGCCTAGAGTTTTTGGCACCATGCAGGGAGCGCACAACGGTGACGGACAGCCCCACCCCCGATTCCCCCAGTCCCCGGGCTGCGGCTCCAAAGCCGAAAGCGCCTTCACTGGAGGCCATGCCGTTTGCTGAGTTCATCCCGCAACACCTGATGCCGGCCTTGACCAAGGAATGCAAGGCCTATGGCGGTCCAGCCCCCGAACTGGAGTTCTCGCAAGGGCCGATGCCGGTCACCGGGATGGAGTGCTGGATGGTGCGAGGGGTTCTTCCGGGTGACCGTCGCTTCTGGCTGTGTTTCACCGACGCCGACCTGGAGGCGGCCAAGATGGTTGCCCTCGCCGAAGCGGGTGCCCAGCCCAGCCTGCTGGAGTCGTTTTTGATTGACGAAAAGAAAATGACCCTGCCCCTGTTGGTCTCCCGACTCGTGCAACGGCTGAATGGCCAGAAGTGGCTGGGCCCGAATTGAACGAAGGCTTTACAGAGAGGCCGCCCAGGAGGCATGGCCCCTACGATGTTTCCACCGATTGCTCGTGTGTGATGGTTCCCCCTGTGTCCGCTCCCGCTGCCGTGGGCTCCTCCATGGCATCCCCTCAAGCCATCGGCACCCCTGAGGCTCCGGCCTTCAAGGAGCCGGTGAAGGACACCATCCTCACCCCCCGCTTCTACACCACGGATTTCGACGCGATGGCGGCGATGGATCTGCGGCCCAATCAAGAGGAGCTTCAGGCCATTTGCGAGGAGTTCCGCAAGGACTACAACCGTCATCACTTCGTGCGGGATGACGCTTTTGAGGGTGCCGCCGAGAAGTTGGATCCAGAGACGCGTCGTGTGTTCGTGGAATTTTTGGAGCAGAGTTGCACTTCGGAATTCTCAGGTTTTCTGCTTTACAAAGAACTGAGTCGTCGCATCAAGCAACAAAATCCGCTTTTGGCGGAGTGTTTTGGCCACATGGCGCGAGATGAAGCCCGCCATGCTGGCTTCCTCAACAAAGCGATGGCCGACTTTGGTCTGCAACTCGACTTGGGGTTCCTGACCGCCCACAAGGCCTATACCAAATTCAGTCCAGAACACATCTTCTATGCAACCTACCTATCTGAAAAGATCGGTTATTGGCGTTACATCATCATTTATCGCCATTTAGAAAAACATCCAGAGAGCAAAATCTTCCCGATTTTCAATTTCTTTGAAAACTGGTGCCAGGATGAAAATCGTCATGGCGACTTTTTTGATGCGCTCATGAAGGCCGTCCCCACCACCGTCACGGGCTGGAAGTCGCGTCTTTGGTGTCGCTTCTTCCTGCTGGCGGTCTTCGCCACCATGTATGTGCGAGACGTGGCACGCAAAGAGTTTTATGAAGCTCTCGGCCTCGATGCTCGCTCCTACGACCAGCTGGTGATTCGCAAGACCAATGAAACCTCGGCGCGGGTCTTCCCGGTGGTGCTCGATGTGGAGGCCCCCGCTTTTTGGGACGGTCTTGAGGCGCTCGTGCGCAACAATGCCGCCCTCTCCGCCGTGGAGGCCAGCGGCGCCCCCGCTCCCTTGCGCACCCTGCGGAAGGTTCCCCATTGGATCGCCAATGGCGTCCAGATGGTGCGCCTTTTCCTGCGTCCGGCCATTGCCAGCGATCGCTTCCAACCCGCTGTTCGCTGAGCCCTTCGTCCCCTCCCCCCAACCCGCGCACACCGCCTTTGGTCGCTTCCACCTCCTCCGTTTCCACCCATCCGGGCCAGGCAACCGCCCGCCGCTGGCCCGGCGATTTTCATGACCCTGGCTGGCGCAGCCACCTCGAACCGCTCCTGGCCGCCGGCCGGGCGGCTGGAGCCGATCTGGTGGAGGTGTTTCTGGAACGCAGCGACCATCTCGGGGTCCTGGCGGAACAGGACACCATCACGAATGTCTCCCCCTCTTTCGGCATGGGCGCTGGACTGCGTGTGTTTCGAGGCCGTCATGATGGCTTTGTCTCCACCAACGATCTCAGTTCCTCCGGGTTGATGGCGGCCCTGGAACAAGCCCTGGGGATGCTGGGCCTCCAACGCGCCGCCCATGGCCGGGAAGGATTCGAGGGGCTCCCGGCCCTGCGGGACCATGGCCTCGACAAGGAGCGGTGGTTGCTTCACGCTCCCACCCTGCAGGACGCTGCCGACCGCCTGCTTGAGGGCACCTCCGCCCTGGCGCGCCATGGGGCTCATCTGCAGTCCAGACGCGGCAGTTATTCTCGCGACTGGCAGGAGGTTCTTGTTTGTGCCAGTGATGGCACGTTCGCTCGCGACATCCGCCTTCATCAATCCCTGGGGATCAGCGTGCTGGCGGCAGACGGGGATCATCGCGCCAGCCTCGGACGGCGCTACGGCAGCCAGGGCCATCCCGACGATTTGAGGGAGTGGGATCCCGAGGCCACAGCGGTGGATCTCTGCGCCAGTGCGGGCACCATGCTCCATGCCGACTACGTCGAGGCGGGGCAATACCCCGTGGTGTTGGCCAATCGCTTTGGCGGCGTCATCTTCCACGAGGCCTGCGGGCATCTTCTGGAAACCACCCAGGTCGAGCGGGGCACGACCCCGTTTGCCGATCGCATCGGCCAACCCATCGCTCACGAAGCGGTAACCGCCATCGATGAGGGACGGCAAGACAAAGCGTTTGGCAGCCTCTCCATGGATGATGAAGGCATGGAGCCCCAGCGCACAGTGCTGATCGAGAATGGAATCCTGCGGCGGTTTCTCAGCGATCGAGCCGGTGAAGCGCGCACGGAACACCCGCGCACAGGGAGCGGCCGTCGGCAGAGCCATGCCTTCGCCGCCGCCAGTCGCATGCGCAACACCTACATCGCCGCCGGCCCCCACACCCCTGAAGAACTGATCGCCTCCGTCGACCGCGGCCTCTACTGCAAAGCCATGGGGGGGGGCAGCGTGGGGCCGACCGGCCAGTTCAACTTCGCAGTGGAGGAGGCCTACTTGATTGAAGACGGCCGAATTGGCCGCCCTGTGAAAGGGGCGACCCTGATCGGTGAGGCCCGGGAGGTGCTGCCGCGAATCTCGATGTGCGCCAATGACATGGAGCTGGCGGCAGGCTTTTGCGGTTCGGTGAGCGGAAGCGTCTTCGTCACCGTGGGTCAGCCGCACATCCGTGTCGACTCCATCACCGTGGGTGGGCGATGACACAAACCACTGAAGCGATTCTGGACGGCGCGCTGCTGCGAACCCAGCTGGAGGCCCTGGCCGATCGTGCGGGCGTGCGGCAGTGGGATCTTGGAGCCTCCTGCAGCAGCGATGTCTCGGTGCAGGTGGATCGGGGCGAACCCAAACAGATGAAGGG
Source organism: Cyanobacteriota bacterium (assembly GCA_046047935.1). Lineage (GTDB taxonomy): Bacteria > Cyanobacteriota > Cyanobacteriia > PCC-6307 > Cyanobiaceae > Cyanobium. The sequence continues at coordinate 63,452 of JBJOHA010000078.1, read as the reverse complement.
AGCTGAGCGGCGCGCGATCACCGTGCGCGTATGGAATGAAGCCGGACTTGTGGGCATCACCAGCACCTCGGATCTCTCCGACGAGGGCCTGGCTCGAGCCCTGGACGGCGCGAACCAGGCCAGCGCCTTCGGCAATCCCGAGGAGATTCCCGCCTTTTCACCGCTGGCGAAGGATCCCCTCCACAGCCTGGAGCAACCCCTTTGCGAGGAAGCCTCGATCCTGGATTTGCTGGCCCGTCTGAAGGAAGCGGAGCGCGACTTGCTGGCCCGTCACGCCGCCATCACCACCGTCCCGTACAACGGCCTGGCCCAACGCAGCGGCGAACGGCTCTACCTCAACAGCGAGGGAGCGCTGCGACATCAGCGCATGACGACAGCCTCGCTCTACCTCTATGCCCGTGCGGAGGAAGCCGGGCGCAAGCCCCGCAGCAGCGGCGCCATCCGTTTGGCCTACGGGGTCGAGGGGCTGGATGTGGCGGGGTGCGTGGCGGAAGCCGCGGCACGCACCATCTCCCACCTTGACTACGCCCCCATTGCCACAGGCCGCTACACCTGCGTGTTCTCTCCGGAGGCCTTCCTCGACTTGATCGGGGCCTTCAGCAGCCTTTTCAATGCCAGGGCCGTGCTGGATGGCGTCAGCCTCAGCCGGCCTGAGAGTCTGGGAGAAAGCATCGCCGTGCCCTTTCTCTCCATCACCGACAACGCCCTCAACCCGGCCAATGTCGGCGCTCCCCTGTTTGATGGAGAGGGGACCCCCACGGCTCCCCTGACCCTGGTGGACGGGGGCGTTTTGCGCCATTTCCTCCACTCCGAGGCCACAGCGCGCGTCTTTGGCGTCGCCCCAACCGGCCATGCAGGGCTGGGGGCCAAGGTGTCGGTCGCCCCGGACTGGTTGGAGATCGGCCCCACTCCAGGTCAAGCCGGTGGCGAGGAGGGATTGGATCACTTGGCCACCAGTGGCCGTCAGGCCGGGGAAGGTCCTCTTGTGGTGATCGATTCCCTCTCCGCTCTTCATGCCGGCGTCAAAGCCAGTCAGGGGTCATTCTCTCTGCCCTTTGATGGCTGGCTGGTGCGGGACGGTGAAAGCCGTTCGATTGAATCGGCCACCGTGGCTGGCGACATTCGCTCCCTCTTGCGAAGTCTCGTTGGCTTTGAGGGGTCGGGGAAGGCCACGCCGTCAGGCCTTTGTCCCTGGGTGTGGGTGGAGGGGTTGACCATCACAGGCGACGCCTGACGGGCGACCCCTCCATGCGTCTTCTCTTCTGGGGGACTCCCGCCTATGCCCTCCCCACCCTTGAAGCCATCCTGGACGCCGGGCACACGGTGGTGGGGGTGGTGAGCCAACCCGACCGACGCCGCGGCCGTGGATCAGCCCTGAGCCCGTCCCCGGTGAAAGAGCGGGCACTGTTGTTGGGCCTTCCTGTCTTCACACCGGAACGACTGCGACGAGACCTGCCGCTCCAAGCGGAGCTCGCCAGCCTGGATGCGGAGGCGTCGGTGGTGGTGGCCTACGGCCAGATCCTTCCTAAAGCGGTGCTGGACCAGCCCCCCCTCGGTTGCTGGAACGGCCACGGTTCGTTGCTTCCCCGCTGGCGAGGGGCTGCCCCGATTCAGTGGGCCATCTTGGCTGGAGATGCCGTCACAGGCGTGGGCATCATGGCCATGGAGGAGGGTTTGGACACGGGCCCGGTGCTGCTGGAGGAGTCTCTGGCGATCGGCCCCCTGGAGAATGCGCGACACCTGGAAAGCCGCATGGCCCTCCTCACCGCCCGTCTCATGGTGGAGTCCCTGCCACGCATTGCCGCAGCGGGACCGGGATCTCAGGGAGAACGCTGGGCGCGGTTGGACCTCCAACCCCAGGCGAAAGAGGGGGTCACCCTGGCTCGCCTGCTCCAGCGTGAAGACATGCTCCTGCGCTGGGACCGGTCGGCCCTGGAGGTGCATCGCCAGGTGATGGGGCTGTACCCGGGGGCGTACACCCAGTGGCGCGAACGGCGACTGAAAATCCTGGCCACAGAACCCTTGCACGCGGGGGATGTCGGGGAATCGCGGGGGGCGGCAGCGGGGGAGGTTGTGGCGCTGCAGGACGGTGAAGGTCTGGTGGTGGCGACGGGCGAGGGAAGCGTGCTGGTGCGGGAGGCTCAGCTGGAGGGAAAACGAGCCTGCTCCGGCCATGCCCTGCTCGCTCAACTGGGCGCGCGTCCAGGGGACCGCTTCTTTGACCCCGTCACAGGGGATGTGGCCATTCCCACCAACGGCATGGCCAGCGAAAAACAACAAATCATGTTGTCAACGCCTCCTGACAATCCAGGGCGAGACGGGCTGGGCTAATCATGAATGCAGACCACGAGCTCCACCTATGGGGAACCATCTCTGCCTGGTTCAGGCTACGGATTGCGGCTGCCTGATCTACCGCGAAATCACAGGTTGCTACGTGGTGACCCATCAAAATCGTCACAAAGCGCCCATTCGCGTGGCCACCTTGCCTGGTGCCTACGCCATGTGCGAGGGCTGGCACAGGCGCTCTTCCCTGCCTTGAGGCCCTTGCTGCACTTGGAAGGGAGCCGATCCAAAGCCGACGTCAACCGTCGAGCCACAACGCCAGCAAACAGGCAACATTCCACGAATTTCTGCAAAAAAGGCCCACGATCGTGGGCCAGGGGATTTTTGCGGCTGGTGGAGACCGAGAACGGATTCGTCAGGTTGCGGATGCACCCTGGGGCTGACGACGGTGCAGCTCGTGAAGGCCTTCCAATTGATTATGCACAGAGACAAGCTGGTCGCGGATGTGAACCGTATTGTCAATTCGGGAAAGATCACTGAGCATCGACTCAATCTGTGCCTTGCAGGTGATCAGGATGCGGCACTCAGGAGATCCTGGTTCGTAGGGCATGGTGGGAGAGCTTGATTCAAGCGCCTTCTACTGCACTGCATCTCTGGCTGGCAATCTGTCGCAACCGTGGCGGTTTCCCCCGGGACTGTCTCCGCGTCGCTCACGCCGTCACAGGAACCTGGTAGTTGGCAATGCGCGCAAAACCCACCGGGTCCAGGGAGGCTCCACCGACCAGCACCCCATCGATCTCGGTCTGGACCATCAATTCGTCGATGGTGGAGGCATTCACCGAGCCGCCGTATTGCACGATGACATCGGGATGACCCACCCAGCCGCGGATCAAGCCGCAAATTCGATCCGCTTCCGCTGCGGCGCAGGTCTTGCCGGTGCCAATCGCCCAGATGGGCTCGTAAGCCACGATCAGTCGCAGCGGATCGATCCCCTCCAGCCCTTGCTCAACCTGGCGGTGAATCACGCGCTCGGTTTCCCTCGCCTCCCGCTGGTCGAGGCTTTCACCGACACAAAGGATGGGAATCAGGCCATGGGCCTGGGCAGAGCGAGCGCGAAGATTGATCTGCTCATCCGTTTCGCTGTAGTACTTCCGCGGCTCACTGTGGCCAACAATCGCGTGGGTCACCTTGTGCTCCAGCAGCATGGGTGCGGAGATCATGCCGGTGTAAGCGCCCTTTTCCTCCCAATGCACGTTTTGGGCTGCCAGTGCCACCCGTGAGCCCTGGAGCTCCTCCCGCATCGTGGAGATTGCTGTGAAGGGTGGCGCCAGCACCACCTCGCGATCCTCCGGAAGGCTGGAGACAAGCGGAAGAAAGGCCCTGGCGAAGGCACGCGCTTCCGCACAGGTCATGTGCATCTTCCAGTTGCCAGCGATCACAGCCTTGCGCACCAGCGACAGCTCCCCGTGAAACGCCTGCCACGCTAAGCCTCCACCGGACCGTCAACCGCTGGAGCACGCCCGTCTGTTGTCTGTTGCCCCAACGCAGGCTGAGGCAGGGCATTCAAGGCTCGAGAGGAGGCACCACCCATTGCCGACCAGCGAAACACACCAGATCGCCAACCTGGAGTCGACGACCGCGGCGGGTCTCGATGGCGCCATTCACCAGCACGTCCCCGCGCTGGATGAGGATCTTCGCCTCACCGCCGGTGCTCACCACACCCTGAAACTTCAGGAAGCGGGCAAGCTGGATGGTGGATGGGGTTTCTGTGCGATCCTCCATGCGCGTAGTGTGCCGCAATGCGCGCCTCCTCGCTGGCCGGCTTTCGCAGACTCTGGCCCCTGCTGAAGCCCCACCGCCGGCGCCTTCTGGCCGGTGCGTTCTGCGCCCTCGTGGCTGTGGCCTCCTTCCCCCTTCTGGCTCTGCTGGCCGGTCGCCTGCTCCCGGCCATCGGCGCGGGAGACTTCACGATGGTGCTGCGCAGCGTGGGCTATGCCCTCGCCCTGTTCTTCCTCCAAAAGCTGGCCCAATTCGGTCAAGATGTCTTGCTGGCCGGACCGGCTCTCCAAGTCAGTCAAGACTTGCGCCGTCAATTGTTCGGGCGGCTTCAGCAACTGGATTTTTCCGCACTGGAAACCCTGTCCACCGGCGACCTCACCTATCGCCTCACCGGGGATGCGGACCGCGTGGGCGAGGTGATCTACAAAACCCTGCACGACAGCCTCCCCTGTGTTCTTCAACTGGTGGCGGTCCTCGGATTGATGGTGTGGATCGACTGGCCTCTGGCCCTGGCGACCATCCTGCTCGCGCCGCTGGTGGCTTTGCTGGTGAGCGCCTTCGGGGCCCGGGTGATGGCCGCCGCCGAACGCAGCCAGACCAAGGTCAGCGAGGTGGCCTCCCTTCTGGGGGAAGCGATCACCGGCCTGCCGCTGGTGCGCGCCTTCGCGGCGGAACCCTGGCTGCAGCGCCGCTTTGATGCCGAGGTGGATCTTCACCGCCGCGCCCGCTACGAGACGCTGCGGCTCCAGGCTCTGCAGCATCCGGTGGTGGGCTTCATCGAAGCCGCAGGGATTCTGGCGGTGTTGGTGATCGGGGCCGCCCGGATCCAGGCTGGAGGGCTCAGCGGCCAGGGATTCGCCAGCTTCATCACCGCCCTGTTGATGCTCATTGATCCGATCTCCCACCTCACCACCAACTACAACGAACTTCAGCAAGGCCAGGCCTCCCTCAACCGTCTGCGGGCGATTGAGCGCGAACCCGTGGAACCTCCTGACCCGCCTCACCCCAAACCCCTGAAACAGGTGCGCGGGGAGCTGCGTCTGGAAGGGGTGAGCTTCGGCTACAACCCGGCCAAGCCGGTGCTTCGGCAGATCGATCTACGGGTCAAGCCCGGAGAGGTGGTCGCCCTGGTGGGACCCTCCGGGGCCGGGAAGAGCACGCTGTTTTCCTTGCTCCTGCGCTTCAACACAGCGCAAGCGGGGCGGGTGCTTCTGGATGGACAGAACCTGGCCGACCTGCGGGCGCGAGAGCTGCGGCGGGCCGTGGCCCTGGTTCCCCAGCAGAGCAGCGTGTTTTCTGGAACGGTGGCCGAGGCGATCGCCTTCGGACGACCAGCTCCCCTGGAGGCCATCCAGGCGGCGGCCCGGCTGGCCAACGCCGCCGGCTTCATCGAAGCCCTTCCCAGCGGCTATGACAGTCGCGTGGAGGAACGGGGCGCCAACTTCTCCGGTGGACAACTGCAGCGCTTGGCCATCGCTCGCGCCGTGCTGGGCAATCCGGCGGTGTTGCTTCTGGATGAGGCCACCAGTGCCCTTGACGCTGAAGCGGAGGAGGCTGTGCAACAAGGTCTCCAACAGGCGATGCGGGGCCGCACGGTGGTGGTGATTGCCCATCGACTCTCCACCGTGCAGGGTGCGGATCGCATCCTGGTGTTGGAGGCTGGCCAGATCGTGGAACAGGGGAGCCATGGGGCTTTGATGAGCCGAGGCGGGCGTTACCGCGACCTCTGCCAGCGCCAGCTCATCCACATGGAGACTTGATGTGGCGACCGGTAATGTGAGCCCTGGTTTGTCATTGTCTCCCCGTGCAGACTCCTGCCCCCCAGGCCCAGCAGCCACCCGTGCTCACGTTTGAGGGCAAGCGTTATGACCTCAACAGCCTCCCGGATGAGGTGAAGGAATTGGTGCGCGGCATGCAGGTGGCTGATGCCCAACTGCGCTTCCATGAAGACACCCTGAAGGTGTTGGCGGTGGGTCGTCAGTCCATGGCCCTCCAACTCAATGAGCGCCTCAAGAGCGTGACGCCCCTGCCTGATCCAGCCTGAGATCTCAGATATCTGAGATATCTGAGATCGTTTCAGGCGGCCGTCAGCACGCCTGGAAAGTCGGGGCTCACGCTGGAGAAGGCGCAAGCGGCTGCAGATCCTCGAAGCGAAACACTTGCGTGGAGTTGCCGCCATCGGGCGCCGTGGTCACAATTCTTCGTTCCGCCAACACCCAGGGGCCATCCTCCAGCAGAGGAGTGAACGTGTCCTCAAACCGGCTTTCCCCGCCCCGGGGGGCCCCTGTGGCGGGATCGCTGTAGCGGCTGCTGTAGGTGTGGCTGAGATAGCCCTGGCCCGTCTCTGTGACGCTTGTGGTGAAAATAGTCACAACAGTGCCGTGAATGTGGCGATGCACCATGGTCACCACGTTGTCCTTGATGCGGTAGCGATCGCCGACATTTTTTCCCCCAACAATCACTTCAGTGCCGACAGCATCGGTTTCCCCGGCTGTAAAAGTATTTTCTCCGTGGGTTTGGGTGAACGGACGGCGCACGCGATGGATGGCCACTTCCCAGAGCTGGGAAGCCACAGCCTTGTGCACCTCAGGATCCTCTATCCCTTCCACGGTCGCTTTGAGATCCGCTCCCAGGGTGAAGCGTCCCTCTACCCGTCGTCCGTCCTGCTCCCAAGAGCAAAGGCCGCAGTAGCCAGCGAAGCCAGGATCCCAGGTGTAGCGATGCTCATAGGCTGCGCGAAAGGCTGCGGTGAGATCGCTGCCCGCCGCAGGCGTCACCAGGGTTTGCGACATGGACCCGTGCCGAATGCATGAGGCCACAGCCTAAACGGCGAGACTGGGAGGACGCCTTGCGAGGGCCGCCTGGAAGCCCGTGATGGAAATCACAACGAGGCGGGGGGCCGAATCACTGTCGGATCGTTCCATTTTCTTCACCATGGTCCAGGCGCCCCCAAAAGCTGTTTGGGGCTGAAGAGAGCCAAACATGTCCGTGCATGGCTCGACCTCGCCTGATGGATTTCCATTGCAACGGCTCCCATGGCCCAGAGTCGCTTCTCTGCCGTTATTGGCCCCCAAGCGTTCCCATTCTGGCCGTATCCACACGTTCTGAAGGATGTTCCCGCCTCCAGTCCTCTCGTGCGCTGTCAGGCTGGACACGGACCTGACAGCTACGTGACGCTGCAGTGGTGCAAGGGCATCCCTGCGAAGGACACCACCACACAAATCCTTTCACAGCTGAACAAGCCCCCAGGCCTGTATCAAGAGCAAGTGCGCGGGCAAAAAGTCGAGGAGGAGATCATCCTGCCGCCAGGCAGCTTTCGCCCTGACCTGATTCCAGGAGGGATTTTTGGGTCTCAAGAGTTGTTGCGGCACGGGAAATTGACCTATTCCAACCCTGAGCCGGCCATGGCTTGTGTTCTGCATCACCCAGGAGGTCGGCCCGCAGGGCAAGAGGTCTCCATCCCATTCAGGGAAGTTGGATGCACTGCGAGACATCCAGCGATCAAGGCGTTCCAATCCCAGGGCAATGCCATCGATCATCGCTCCTTACCAAACCGCTCCTGCAGCTCAGAGATGCGCTGGAGCACGTGCCAAGATGGGATGGGGTTCAATATCAGTGGCGCCTACTTCTTTCTTGGTGACAGCGAAAGAAAGCTGATTGAATTTTCATCTGAAAAGTATCACTATTTATACATCTATACCTTTGAACAAATCTTTTTTACCGCCAAGCCCAAAAACTCTCCTTCCGCCACCGCAGGCACCGAAAATCAACCGATTGCAAACGACGAAGAACTTGTCATTCAAGAAGTCAAGTTTGGACGTCGAATAAATTTATTTATCGAGAGCAAGACCGCATTGGAACAGAGAATCAACACCCATCGCTGCGGATTGGAATGGATCATGCTTTCAGCAAAACTACAAGAGCCTTCATTCATAGAAAGCATCAGACAGGACATAACATTCAGGCTTCAGACGCAAGAAGGTAAAACCTTTAATATCTCGGAAGGTGCTCATTTGCAAGCAAGTATTGATGCGTATTTTGAATCAACTTGTACAGAGAAACCTCTTTCCCCCCTCGCCTTTCAGGTCAAAGACCTTGACGGCACCCCTGTCTCGCTTCTCACCACTGCCTACATCAACAGTCGGCCTTTTCCCTGCTGAGCAATGGACAGGTTGAACTTGAGCAAGCCAGCACCTGGTGACGAGACAACACTTGTTGAAGAGAACCGCAACGACGCGGAATGCCAATGGCGATGAACACTTCTGGGTGACCCCAGCGACCGATACCCCCAGCCCTGGCCGCCGTCGCCGAGGGAAATCGCAGCCCTCGAACCTCTCAAGGGCGTCAAAACATCAACATGTCATCTTACAACAAGCCATGGCGACGCAGGGGTTGCAGATCGCTTAATTGCCAGCCACCCTCGCTGGTCTCCAGCAACACACCACTTTTGCGCAGGTGACTGAGAATGCGAGACGTCGTCTCCCTGGCCAAACCAGAGAGGCAGGCCAATTCCCTGTGCGGCAAAGGCGGGATGGGCGTTGTGGCTGTGGCACCGGGTGCGGTTTTCCTGGCCAGATCGGCCAGGGTGGCCAGCATTCGAGTCGGCGCATCCATATGGATCAGGCGAAACCGTCGATGGAGGTCACACAGCCGTTGCGCCTGCAATTGCGCGAGGGCCAAGGCCAATCGCGGATCTCCGCGCAGCAATGTGGAGAAGGGTTTGGCCCGCAAAAGCAAAAGGGAGCAGGGTGTCAGGGTGATGACATCCGCCGAGCGCTGACCCATGGGATTGAGGCAGGCCATCTCACCGCACACTTCCCCTGGACCGAGCAAAGCCAGGACAGATTCCTCCCCGTTGAAATCCAGGCAGCGCACTTTCAACAATCCAGAGCGCAAGACATAGAGCCCTTGGGATTCATCCTTCTCCAGGATCAAATGCTGCTCCTTTTGCAGGGTGAGCAGACGATGATGCTCGAGCAGATGTTGTCGTTGCTCAGAATCCAGCCCCGCAAAAAGCGACACCTGGCTGAGCTCATCGGGTTGGATCACCGGGCTCAGGGTCATCGAAGAACAAAGACAAAAGGCATTCTGCTGGTTTCCTCCATGTGCGTGGCCCCGGCGTGTTCTCTTTAGGACAGTGGACAGCAAGCCTCACGAATGCCTCCCTAGACCATTTTTTATTCAGCTCATGCATTCTTCAAAACACATCCGCTCACGCACTCCAAACGCCTGCCAGCTCAGAAGGGCGAGACGGCGAACCCTTTCCAGGCCTGCAATCCCCGTGAATCAAGCGCCGATGGAATGGCCAGCCGATCGGCGGTTGTCCGATCAAGCCTCACGGAAGTTCTCCATTGGCCGGTGAGGCTCTCCAGACGGGTGACATGGTGAAGCGGGCCTCCAATCACGGAGAAGTCCATCCGCTGGGAATGGCCGATCCACCCTGTCGCCGAGAGTCCGTTGCCCTGCCGATGCCGTGATGGGCCAGCGGTGCTCCACCCTCCTCCCACCAGCTCCTCACCCTGGCTCTGCCGGGCGCTGAGGCGGTGATCGTTGACAAGAGAGCCGGGGGGGGGGAATCCTTGTCGGTCGTGTTGGCGGTCTGGGTGGAGTTCAGCAAGGCACTGGATGAGCAATCCGTGGTGGTGCCCTTGGCGGTGCATCAGCGGCTGGAGGGTGATCGGGAATGATTGGATCGCTTCTCCAAGTTCATCGCCCGCTGTTGACCCTGCACCCATTGCTGTCCGCCCTGGCCGGAAGCTGAGACGAGGCGACCTCAGCGTTGCCGGGGCCAGGGGCGATGGATGTCCTGCAGGGCGGTCACCTCCACGGTGCGATGCTCCTGCAAGGCGGCGATTCCCTCCACCGCAGCGCGAGCGCCCGCCAGGGTGGTCACCGTCGGCACGTCGTACTCGAGGGCGGCACGCCGCAGATCACGGTCGTCGTGGACGGCTTGGCGCCCCACCGGAGTATTGATCACCAACTGGATCTGGCCAGAGCGGATGGCATCCTCGATGTTGGGCCGCCCCTCATGCACTTTGAGGATGGTCTCCACCTCCAGCCCTGCGTCCTGGAGGGCGGCAGCCGTGCCAGCGGTGGCCACCAGGGCGAAGCCCTTCGCCGCCAGTTCCCGCGCCACGGGCACGAGAGCCGACTTGTCTTTGTCATGGGTCGAAACGAACACGGTGCCGCAGGTGGGCAGCGCTTCTCCCGCCGCCAGCTCCGCTTTTGCATAGGCCAGGCCGAAGCTGGCGGCAAGGCCCATCACCTCTCCGGTGGATCGCATCTCCGGCCCCAGCAGGGAGTCGGAGCCTGGGAAGCGCTGAAAGGGCAGCACAGCCTCCTTCACAGACTGACGGGGAGGACGAGGTTCCTCATTCAGGCCGAGTTCGGCCAAGGTGGCGCCAGCCATCAATCGGCTGGCAATTTTCGCCAAGGGAACCCCGGTGGCCTTGGCCACGAACGGCACGGTGCGGGAGGCGCGGGGATTGGCCTCAAGGATGTAAACCAACCCATTCTTCACAGCGAACTGAAGATTGATCAGACCACAGACCTCAAGGGCACGCGCCAGCTCGATGGTCCAGCCGCGGATGATGGAGAGACATTCGGGCGAGAGGGTGACCGAGGGCAAGCTGCAAGCGGAGTCGCCAGAGTGCACTCCCGCCGGTTCGATGTGCTCCATCAAGCCGGCGATGACCACCGCTCCAGAGGCGTCACACAGCGCATCGACATCCACTTCGATCGCGTTCTCCAGAAACTGATCGACCAAGACCGGGTGGTCGGGCTCCACGGCCACCGCCTCGACCATGTAGCGGTTGAGCTCAGCTTCGTCATAAACCACCTCCATCGCCCGGCCGCCAAGGACATAGCTGGGACGCACCACCACGGGATAGCCCACCCGTTCAGCCACGCGGCGGGCCTCTTCCTCGCTTCGGGCCAGACCATTGCTGGGTTGGCGGATGGCCAGGCGTTGCAGAATCTCTTGAAACTGTTCGCGATCCTCAGCACGGTCGATGGAGAGAGGAGAGGTGCCCCACAGGCGACTGCCCGTGGCCTGGCCCTCGGGCGTCGCCAGCCAGCGCATCAAGGGGATCGCCAGCTTGAGCGGCGTCTGGCCGCCAAACTGCACGATCAATCCCTCCGGCCGCTCGGCCTCAATGACATTCAGCACATCCTCCAAAGTGAGGGGCTCGAAGTAGAGCCGATCGCTGGTGTCGTAATCCGTGGACACCGTTTCTGGATTGCTGTTCACCATCACCGTGGCGAAGCCCGCCTCGCGCAGGGCAAAGGAGGCATGGCAACAGCAGTAGTCGAACTCAATGCCCTGACCGATGCGATTGGGGCCCCCTCCAAGGATCATGGCCTTGCGACGGGTTTCCGGCCTCACTTCATCCGCCGGTGGCTGACGCACCAGAGAGCCATCGTCCCCCAGGCGAAAGAGAGGGCGTTCGTAGGTGGAGTAGTGGTAGGGGGTGCTGGAGGCGAATTCCGCCGCGCAAGTGTCCACGGTTTTGAAAACGGCCGTCACCCCCAGGTGCTGACGGTGGCGCCGGACCTGCAACTCCTCGCTGCCCGTGGCCCAAGCCAGTTGACGATCGGAAAATCCCAACTGCTTGAGCTCCAGGAGAGAGGCCCCATCCAGATCCGTCAGGCTTCGCCCGCTCAGGAGCCGTCGCTCCGCCTCCAGCAGCCCCCGCAACTTGGCCAGAAACCACGGATCCATGCCACTGAGGGCATGGATCTCAGCATCTGTGCGACCCGAGCGCATCGCCGCCCTCACCGCCAGGATCCGATCCGGAGAGGGCACCCGCAGCTGGCGCTCCATCTCACTGGCCTCCGGCAAGGGCTCAGGCCTGTCGCAACCCCATCCCGCCAAGCCTGTTTCCAGGGAGCGCAACGCCTTCTGAAACGATTCTTCAAAACAGCGACCAATGGCCATGGCCTCCCCCACCGATTTCATGGACGTGGTCAGAACAGGAGGGCTGCCGCGGAATTTTTCAAAGGCAAAACGTGGAATCTTGGTCACCACATAGTCGATGGTGGGTTCAAAACAGGCTGGTGTCGCTCCCGTGATGTCATTGATGATCTCGTCAAGGGTGTAGCCCACAGCCAGGCGGGCCGCAATTTTCGCAATGGGAAAACCGGTGGCTTTGCTGGCCAAAGCGGAGGATCGTGAAACCCGGGGATTCATCTCTATCACCACAACCGCTCCATCGACTGGGTTGATGGCGAATTGAATATTGCTGCCTCCTGTATCCACTCCGATTTCCCGGATGATGGCCATCGCCTGATCCCGCAGGCGTTGGTATTCGCGATCCGTGAGGGTCTGGGCTGGTGCCACGGTGATCGAGTCTCCGGTGTGCACACCCATGGGATCGAGATTTTCGATCGAGCACACAATCACCACATTGTCGGCCTGATCGCGCATCACCTCCAGCTCGAATTCCTTCCAGCCGAGGAGGGATTGCTCGATCAGGATCTGGGAGACGGGGGAAGCTTCCAACCCGCTCTTGCAGATCGCGCGAAACTCCTCCGGGTTGTAGGCGATGCCACCTCCCGAGCCGCCCAAAGTGAAGGCTGGGCGAATCACCCTGGGGTAGGTGCCGATCGTGTCGCCTACGACCACCGCCTCTTCGAGGTTGTTGGCGATTCCGGAGGGACAAACGGAAACGCCGATGCGCTCCATCGCCTCTTTGAAGAGCAGGCGATCCTCCGCTTTGCGGATGGCCTCCAGGTTTGCCCCGATCAGCTCCACGCCGAAGCGCTCCAAGGTGCCATTTTCGGCCAAGGCCACAGCCAGGTTGAGGGCGGTCTGACCGCCCATGGTGGGCAGAAGGGCCTGGGGGCGCTCCAACGCGATGACCCGGGCCACCACTTCGGGAGTGAGGGGCTCGATGTAGGTGCGATCGGCCAGGTCCGGATCGGTCATGATCGAGGCCGGGTTGGAGTTGACCAGCACCACTTCAAACCCCTCAGCGCGGAGGGCTTTGCAGGCCTGGGTGCCGGAATAGTCGAATTCGCAGGCTTGGCCGATCACGATCGGCCCGGAGCCCAGCAGCAGGATGCGTCGCAAATCCGTGCGGCGGGGCATGGCACGTGGGAGGGCAAAACAGTGCCAGCCTCTCACGCGTGCGGTCATCCCCTCGTGGCTCCCGCCTGACACCCTGGCAGGATCGCTAATCTGAACAGCGATACCGGTGTCATGGGGACCAATCCCCACGCCCTCTCCTTCCCACCTCCTCCGACCATCGATGAGCGAACTCCAGCGCCTCAAGGGGCTGCTTCCACCGGAAATGCAGAGCTGGGTGTTTGTCGAGGCCGCCGCGTCCGTGGATCCCCCTCTGATCACTCTGGAAGAGATCGGGCGGGATGAAGTGGAGATCCAGGTCGATTTGGACAGCTGGGATCAACTGGCCCTGGACCACCGCAACCTGCTCTTCTGGCACGAGGTGGGCCGTGTTCAGAACGATTCCATTCCCCGTGATGGTTGGGAGATGGCTGCCCTGGCCATTGGATTGGGAGGCGCCATCGGCGAGCTTTGGGTTCAAGATGGGTTGCTGCTCCTGGTGGCAATGGGGCTGTCCGGTTTCGCCGGTTACCGGTTGTACCTGAAGAACAATTCCGAGAAACGATTGCGCGATGCCATCCAGGCCGATGAGCGGGCCATCGAACTGGCCTGTCGCTTCGGCTACAGCCTCCCCAACGCCTACAAGAGCCTGGGGGGTGCGCTCAAAGAACTCGTGGAGCAGAGCCGCAAGAAACGCAAGCGCGCCTTCTACGAAAACCGCCTTGAGGCCCTGCGCAAGAGCGCCGGCAAGGCAAGGGCGGAAATGGCCCAGCAGCAGGGTTCCCGCCAATCCATCAGCAGTGAGAACGTGTATGGATGAGCGATCTGACGAGACCCTGGCCGCCAATGATGCGGATCGTGACAGCGAGGCCCTGGCCCGTCTGGCCGCAGAAGCCTGTGATGACCGCAAGGCCGTCGACATCCGCTTGATCCGCGTGGAAGACGTCTCCTCCCTGGCGGACTGGTTTGTGATTTGTTCAGGCCTGAGCGATGTCCAGGTGCGCGCCATCGCTCGCTCCGTGGAGGAGCGGTTGGACGCGGAGGCCCATCGTCTCCCCTTGCGCCGGGAGGGACAACGCGAAGGCCGCTGGCTGTTGCTCGATTACGGCGAGCTGATCGTGCATGTGCTCACCCCCCAGGAACGCCACTTTTATGACCTGGAAGCATTCTGGCGCCATGGAGAGCAGCATCGCTTCACTCCGACATCCGCCCTCGCTTCCCCACCCTCAGCGACGGTCGGAACCACCCCTCCGTACGGATCGTGAGGCCAAGGTGTGAACGAACCTCCCTTTTCGCCATCGACCGATTTCGGCACCGACCCTGCGGAACCATCCATGGCTTGTCCCGTGGCCCCGGAGCAGTTGCCCCTGGAGGAGTATCGGCAACTCGAGCGCTCCTGGTTCTTTCGCTGGCCAGCGAGGGGGACTCGGGATCTCATCCAGTCGCTGCTGGTGTCTTGGGTCGCCGCCCTGCCTCTTGGTCTGCTTGTGGCCAGCGGCAGTTGGAGCCTGAGGCATCACTGGCCTCAACTCACCATCGCCGCCCTCAGCGTCACCCTGGTTCTGCCCTTGCTGCTGCTGCTGCGCCAATGGCTGGGCTGGTCTCATCTGCATCGCCGCCTCTGTTCTGAACAGGTGGAATACGAGGAATCCGGCTGGTATGACGGTCAGGTGTGGGAAAAGCCTCTCGCTTGGCGCCAGCGCGACCTATTGGTGGCCCAGCATCAGGTCGGCCCTGTGCTCAGGCGCCTTCGACGCGGCATCCTTTGGATTTTGCTTCTGATGGGTCTGGGCACAGGCCTCTGTCAAGCTCTTTGACGCAGTCCCCGCAGCACCACGCCGAGATCCCCGCTTCAACCTTTCCCATGACCCTGACCTCCAGCTTTTCCGGAGCCAACCGGGCCCTGGTGCCACAGCTGCAGGTGCGTCTGTTGCGCGACGGCATCCCGGAATCGTGTCATCGCGTCCATGCCGTGGTTTGCGATCAGCGGGGGAGAGTGCTGATGCGGGCGGGAGATCCACAAGTGCTCGCCTTTGCCCGCTCCGCGCTCAAGCCATTTCAGGCAGCGGTGTTCGTCAGCAGTGGGGCGGCGGAGCGGTTTGGAGCCGGCGATCGGGGCCTGGCGATCGCCTGCGCCTCCCATGCGGGCACGACAGCCCATGCCAGGGAAGCCTTCCGACTGCTCTGGGGAGCCCAAGTGGAGGTGCAGGCGCTGCAGTGCCCCCCCCCCGAGGAAGGCCAAAGCCCCCTGCGACACAATTGTTCTGGCAAGCATGCCGCCTTTCTCGCCGCCTGTCGTCTCCTCCACTGGCCGCTGGAGAGCTATCTGCAGAACGATCACCCCCTGCAGCAAGAAGTGTTCAAGCGTGTGGGGGAACTGCTGGCGCTTCCTCCAGCTGAGCTCGTGGCGGCACGGGATGACTGTGGAGCTCCCACCCTGCAACTGCAGCTGGCTCAGATGGCTCTCCTCTTCGCCCACCTCGGCGCCGGCACCCAGCCCGACCTCGAAAAGCTCAGCCGCGCGATGCTCGCCCATCCTGAATTGGTGGCGGGAGAGGGCTGCTTCGACACCGAATTGATGCGTCTGGCCCATGGGCAGGTGTTGAGCAAGGGTGGGGCGGAAGGGATTCAGTGCCTCAGTCGCGTTGGCGAAGGTCTTGGGGTGGCCATCAAGGTGGAGGATGGCCATGCGAGAGCGAAGCGAGCGGTGGCCCTCCATGTGTTGCGACAGCTGGAGTGGCTGACACCCATGAGTCATGACGAGTTGAGCGACCGCTTTCTGGTGCCCGCTCGGCACTTGAAGCTGGAGGTGGTGGGCGATCTGCGGGTCTGAGCCCCCGTCCCAACCGCCAAGGGGCTGCGCCTTGGCCTGGTAAGATTCATTCATGACGCGGGGTAGAGCAGTCTGGTAGCTCGTCGGGCTCATAACCCGAAGGTCGCGAGTTCAAATCTCGCCCCCGCCACCAAACTTGAATTCTCAAATGGGCATGCAGTGCCCTTTTTTTTTAGAGAGAAGACGCCAGATCGTTCTCCTTCCACTTAGACGTTGAGCGTTAGCAAGCCAGTCGGCGGAGTGCGCAAGGAGTGGCACAATGCAACAAAAATTAGCCGTGAGGGGATGCAAACATCTTGAATTCCTGACAGACTAGGGCTTGATGGTGCGTCACACCCCATTTCTTTCTCAAGTCGCGAGGGACTGCTTCTGTGCCCTGGCCGTGTTGGCCTCCCTTCCGGGCCTCGCCGTCGAGGGCATCCAGGTGGAGGCCAGTTTCACCATGCAAACGGGAACGATTCCCTTTGCAGCGCTGACCTCCGCAGGTCATGGTCTCTTCTACGGAACAACCATTTCGGATGCTGGCAACAATGAAGGTGGCGTCTACAGCTTTGCCAGCGCCTCTGGTGCCATCACCTTGCTCGACAGTTTCCAGAGCGACCTGGGCACCGTCCCTTTCGCTGCGCTGACGGCCGCTGGAGGCGGGATCTATGTCGGCACCAGTTCCAGCGGCGGAGAGAACGACCTGGGAAGTGTTTTCGCCTTCGACAGTGCAACGAGCACCCTTCATCACCTGGGCAGCTTCGATGGGGCGAACGGCGCCTATCCCTACAGCGAGCTCCTCTCAGCGGGAGGTGATCTCTACTACGGCACCACCTACAGCGGAGGGGCCAGTGACCTTGGCGGTGTCTACAGCCTGGACACCCGCACAGGAGCCATCACCCTTCTCGACAGCTTCACAGGTTCCAATGGCGCCAATCCTCTCGCCGCGCTGATCCCCGCCGGTGGAGGACTCTTCTACGGCACCGTCGGGCAAGGAGGCAGCAACAACTTGGGCGGCATCTACGCTTTTGACAGCACATCCGGCACCATCAGCCTGAAGGCCAGTTTTCAAGGCGTTGACGGTGCCATTCCCCATGCCCCGCTCACCTCTGCCGGCGGAGGCACTTACTACGGCACCACCCGGTTCGGGGGAAGCAGTGGCCTGGGGGCAGTCTTTGCGTTCAACAGCGACACAAGCACGATCACGCTCCAAGACAGTTTCACGGGCACCAATGGCTCCAGTCCCTTTGCCCCACTCACATCAGCGGGAGAGGGCCTCTTCTACGGAACCACCAACTCAGGGGGAACCCATGATCTGGGAACGATCTTCGCCTTCAACAGCCTTGTTGGAGCGATCACTGCCATCGACAGCTTCAGCGGCGCCAATGGCTCCAATCCCCTCGCGGGGCTCACAGCGGGAGACGGTGGCGTCTACTACGGCACAACAGTTCAGGGGGGTGCGGAAAACGCAGGCGTGATTTATTCCTTCCATCCTGTGCCTGGACCACTGCCCTTGTGGGGGGCAAGTGTTGCCTGGGTATGGTGCCGACAGCTGCGCCAGCGCACACAACGAAACCTTGCGACGCCAAGAGTTCCCCGGGGCTGAGCAGGGTTCGGACTTGGGAAGACCGCAAGAACGAGGTCAAGACACTGGGAGCCCAAAAACATTGACATAGAAGGCATACAGTCGGTCAAGCTGCCAGTAGGGAGTTGGCGTGTTGTTCAGAAAACAAGCTGCACATTGGTAATGTCGGAACAAATCATCATCTTGATCGATTTCCTTGATGACCTCTATCAACTCTTCATCAGACTCATAATCCATTGCATTGATGTAAGACTCAGGGGAGAAATCATGCGCTATAGTAGGATTTCCCCAATAGATTGGAATCGCACCAGAAAGTAGAGGGTCAAGAATTTTTTCCGTGGTGTACCCAAGCGCACTTTCATTTTCGAAGGCAATATTAAATTTGTAGTATCTTAGAAACTTTATTTTATTATCAACAGAATAACCTGTGTTATTCATCCATTTCCCCGCCGAATCCACGGGTTTATACTTCTGAAGGGCATGAAAGAAGTCGTTCCTTCGCTTGGGTTTACCGTTTCCAAAGATGAAGCTGCAAAACCGATCCCTGGTCTCGGAGTATTGAGGCCCATGGACTCGGTCCAAGAGAAGTTGCAACATCGGCTCAATACCCTCCTTCAAGCCCAGACCTCTAGATTGATACCAGGCATGATAGATATAAACAGGCAATCTTAGATTTCGCTGACCACAGTCGGGTTGAAAACTGATCGAGAAATCACATTCATCTTCCCTTGGCAGAACATTCTCTCCTGTATAGAAGAGCTTTCGACAGGAAAACCTCCTGTGGCGATCTCCAAAACCTGAATAGATGAGGACATCAGGCCAGAGCCTGGTCAACTTGTAACGAAAGCCAAAGAGATCAAGTGTGTGCGTAAAGAAGTTGTTCTTTGGATCAAAAGAGGCCCAGAAATCCTCAAACCACAAACGAATCATGTGCGTTGCTTCCTTGGCTGGTCGGTTCGTCGTTCAAGCGCGTTCAGGGAAGGCGGACAAGGCCCTGAGCGCAGCGCGTCCACATTGGATCACGCGCCCCACTGGCTCCAGCCCGGCGATGCCCGCCGGGAGCGGGGTCCATCTGGGCTGAGCAGGGCTGAGCAGGGCTGAGCAGGCGAGAGAGCGGGAACAGGCGCAGATGTCTTGATTCTTGCAAGGGGGGCGAGACGGAATTGGCTCCGTGGAAAAAATGCGTCAGGCAACAGATGCTCTGAGAGACTTTTAAATTGACGAACCTTACAGCCACCCACCCGGTGGCGATCAATGCTTTGATGAAGAATCACCAATGCTTTGCGCATGGCGCAAGAAGACTTTAAACTGTAGATGATTGCAACCTTCGCTGTCTCGTTAACGATCACTTGTCCTGAGTGATTAATTCCACTTAACTTAGCAGACATAATCCTCTCGCCGGGGGCAAGAGTGGCTTTGCAAGACTGCCGCCATGGCAATCTTTTCTCATCCTTCCTCCAGGCCTGCATCCATGGCTTCGCGGACGTCGCCCCAATCTCCGGCCGACCCCGTAGACGCGATCGTGGTGGGAGCCGGAGCCAGCGGCAGCGTTGCCGCCATGGTGCTGGCTGAGGCTGGATTGCGCGTCCTCTTGGTGGAGGCCGGTCCTGATTGGCAGGCTCAACGTGCGCTTGGTAGCGAACCTCTCAACAGTTTACGACGATTGATCTGTCTCACCACTGGGCAACATCGCGCACAAGCCTGTCACCCTGGCTATTGGAAAAACAACCCACAACTTTACATTGACGAGCGCCGTCATCCCTGGCGAACCCCTGATGATGCCCCCTTCCTCTGGACCCGTGGTCGCCAGGTGGGTGGGAAGACGCTGACCTGGGGCGGCATCACCCTCAGACTCTCGGACTACGAGTTCAAAGCCGGCCAATGGGACGGGAAGAGTCCGTGCTGGCCGATCAGTCATGCCGACCTCGATCCTTACTACACGCGGTTGGAGGGTTTGCTTGGTGTTCATGGCCAGCGCGATGGTCTTCCCCAGCTGCCCGATGGAGCCCTGTTGGACCCCCTGCCCCTCACGTCGGGGGAACAGGCCTTGCAACGGGCGGCAGCCCGGGACCTCGGCCTTCCCCTGATTCCCTCCCGGGGATTCGCCAAACATGCCCCCAGACGGGATGGTCCCTGGCCACGCTCCAGCGCCCAGGGCTCCACGCTCGCGCGCGCCCTGGCGACCGGGCGCGTGCGTGTGCGATCCATGGCCACTGTGAGCCACCTGTGGATGGAGGCCGCAGGCGATCGAGCCCGTGGGGTTGTGCTTGTGGATGGCGCAACCGGGCGACTGGAGAAGGTTGCAGCAGATCTTGTCGTGCTTGGCGCCTCCACGATTGAAACCCTGAGGATTCTTCTCCACTCCCGCGCCGGACTCGATGGCGGGCCGCTGATCGACCCCTCCGGTCAACTCGGCTCCCGTCTGATGGATCACGTCTCCAACAGCTGCTTCTTCCGTCTTCCGGTGGAGGGAGATCCAGGAGCGGTGGCGGAGCTCTCGGGGGCGGGCAGCTGTTTTCTGCCAAACACGCTGTTCGGTCCCAACCAGGCAGCAACCTTTTCCCGCGGCTACGGCCTCTGGGCTGCGGTGCAGCGCTTTGATCCGCCCCGCGCTTTCAAGCGTCGGCCAGACGAAGCCCTGGGGTTTCTGATCGGCCACGGCGAGGTGCTGCCATCCTCCGCGAATCAGGTCACCCTTTGTGAGGATGTGGTGGATGAGCTGGGACTGCCAGTCCCCCGAATCAGTTGCCGCTGGGGTCCCAACGAACGCGCCATGGTGGACCACATGGATCAACGCATGAAGGCCCTGGTGTCGGTTGCTGGAGGCACTCCCCTGCCCTTGGAGGATCTGGTGGTGCTCCCCTTCCTCGAGCCCTGGATCAAGGCGAGTCCAGCCCTGGGGGTGGGCGCGGCCCCGCCGGGCTACTACATCCATGAAGTGGGTGGAGCTCCCATGGCCAGCCATGAGGAGGAGGGAATGGTGGATCCATGGAATGCCTGCTGGCGAGCGACGAATGTGCTCGTGGTCGATGGGGCCTGCTGGCCCAGTGCAGGCTGGCAAAGTCCCACGCTCACGCTGATGGCTCTGAGCTGGCGGGCCTGCGAAACGGCTCTGCTGCGGAGGTCGAACGACCGCGACATCTGAGCACTTGGTGTGGAAGCCCTCACTCGAGGGTGGAGGTGGTGTCAATCACCACAGAAGCGAAAGCGGTGAGGCTTGATGATCACGAGGCGACCTAAACGGGTCGGGCAAGGGAGAAAAATGAAGCGGAGGTTGGCACCTCCGCTTTTTCTTTTTCCATCACAGGCTGGGCATACCAGTCAATAATTGGAAAAAAGTGCTGCCAGATATTGATCCTTGATGCAGCCATCTTGCGCCCCATTGAGATAGAGAAAGTTTGTCAGGGCAGTTTTGATCGCGCTGGTTTGATCCCATTGCGGATGATTGCAGATGAATTCCCGCATTCCAGCTAACAGCGCTTCAGGCACCTCAGCTTCCAGGCTCACCTTGGAATGATCGGAGCAAAACAGGAGGAAGGTTGCTGCTTCGGCGGGTTGAGCCAGCCCGTGATCCGACACATCCTCTTTGTTTCCTTCGTTCGCCTCGTTGGCCAATTTGGTGTGGGAGGTGCTCACGACACATCGCGACAATGCAGCCCAGTACGCCACAACCACCCCGATTTCGTCAAAAGTCGTTGCGCAGGGAACACCATGGCGATTGGCATCGAAAAATCCTGATTAGAACAGGCTTTGTTGTGTCTTGGCGAGGCGGGTTCCTTATCACTTGCCCCCAAAGCCATGGTTGTCAAGGGGAAGAATCAAGCGGGCCGGCTTTCCACAGACCTCGGACAGATGGGTCGAAGTGATCGCCAAACCTGTGGAAAAACAGGGCAAGACCTGTGGGAAACGACCCCTTTCTGGGGAAAAACGAATCCGATAGGAATCTCTTAACAATTGGCCGAGGGTGGATTCGTGCCGGGACGAGACTCCTTCACGTCTTGCGCAACGTGCGCGGACCAAGGGGATGATTGGCATGGGGATAGGACGGATGATGCGCCGCATGCGTGTCGCGCAGATCGGTTCCATTCAGGTGGGAAGCAGCCTCGAGCCCTGGCGAGTCGGCATGGTGATGATGCACCACCAGGCCATCCGGTAGGCAGGCACCCGTGCACTCTTTTTCGCAAAGATCACAGCTCTCCATGGTGCCCTCGACATGGTGGTGATGACTGTGTTGTGGAAGCCCCACTTCACTCTCAAATCCAAGCACCTGCGCTCTATATTTACAAAGAGAGCAATTCATGGCGTTGCTACCTTCCAACACTTCCAACAATCTCTCCTCGAAGGTCTGCAAGACTTGAGGGTGATCACCCAAATAAGAAGCCTGCAACACCTGAACATCCGGATGATCCGCTGCCACGATGGCACTGTGTTGAGCGATGCGGCTGACCAGGACGCCAGAGAAGAGAAAGTAGGGAAACACCACGATGCGTTTGTATCCCAACTTCATCACCTGACGCAGACCAGGCTCCACCAGCGGAAAGGTGACGCCGGAGTAGAGGGTCTCTCCCCAACCAAACCCAAAGCCCTCCACAAGCATGCGGGTGACCTTGGACACGTTGGAATTGGCATCCGGGTCTGAAGAGCCCCGACCCACAACCACCAGCATGGTGTCGTGAAGGTGGGGAGGAGTTCTGCCAGCGGCGCGCTCGTGGCTGTCCGCCTCCTCCAGGGTGGCGCGGATGCGGCTGCCAGCCGCCTGGATCATTCCGAGGTCGACCCCCAATTCTCTGCCGTACTCCACTGTCACCCCTGTTTCCTTGGCATAGGCGTTGAGCACGGAGGGGATGTCATTCTTGGCATGGGCCGCAGCGAAAAGCATCGCCGGTACCGCAAGGATGTGGCTCACCCCCTGCTCACGCAGGCTCTCGAGCCCCTCGCGCAGGATGGGTCGCGCGAATTCGAGATAGCCGTGCGCCACCGGCAACGGCTGCAAGCGCTCCCTCAGTTGCTGGGCAAGCTGAGCGAATTCGGCAACCGCAAACCTGTTGCGGCTGCCATGGCCGCAAATCATCACCCCGATCGGACCAAGGGGACCCTGAGGGGGGATCAGAGGCCTGTCGGACAACGTGGCTGTCATAGGACGATGCGATGCTCTTGACCCTATTCCGCCCTTCGCGGAAGGGGGCCCCTGGTGCCACCAAGCCCCCTTAAATTGGGAGGCCACATGGCAAGGCCACACGCATCCCTGCGCTTCCATGGGCGAGGCCTTGCTCCCAGATCCCTTGCGCCGGCCCAGTGACGCATCTGCGCCTTCTCCCCTACCAGCCTCTACCGCCGCCTGAGCCTGACATCACCCTGATTGAGGTGCGAATCGCGGATTTGCAACCCACACAGATGTGTGTCGGGCTGGCTGAGGTACGCAGCCGTCAACGCGATTTCTGCGACGAGACGGCTGAAGAGCGTCGCACCTACCTGGCCAGCAAGCCAGTTCCACTCGTGCAGGGAGCGGAAGGACAATTCTGGATGATCGATCGCCATCATCGGCTCAGAGGCCTGGTGGAGGTGGACCCCAAGGCCACAGCCTTCGGCTATGTGGTGCTGGAACTGGGCAAGACGTCACGCGCTGATGTTCTCGAGGAGTTGCTGCGCCGGGGATGGTTGTATCTCTATGACGGGCGCGGCGTGGGTCCCCACTCCGCCTCAGCCCTCCCACATCGGCTGCCAGACCTGCTCGATGATCCTTACCGCAGTTTGGTGTGGAAGTTGAAACGAGAGAAACGCATTACAGCCCAACCGTTGATCCCGTTCCATGAGTTTCGTTGGGGAGCCTGGTTGCGAAGCCGTCCTCTGCCACCCTTCACCTCCGAGCGACTGGAGCCGGCTCTCGCCCCCGCCCGTGCCTTGGTCACCTCTGCGGCTGCGGCCCATTTGGCGGGATGGACAGGGAGGAGGCATGATGCATAAGTTTGCGGAAATACCAAAATGTCGCTAGGCGTGATCGGCAATCCAACTCCACCCACTGATCAGGCGCGCGAGGAGGAGAGAGACCGACGCCTGCGGCACCGCATCTGTTTCCTTTTGGACAGCGGCTCGCTCTGCTTGTTCGCCTTGTTTGCTATTCATCTACTGCCGGTCTTGATGGAGAGCAAACCGACTCAGGCTGAATGGCAAGGAAAGTTTGTCGCAACAATGGATCAAGAAGCCATCCTCGCTTTTGTGGGCTTTGTGCTCATGCACCTGGCCGCTCTTCTCAATCCTAAAAAGCAGATCCTTCGCAAACGTCTTCGACAAGTCCGACATTTTGCGGTAGTGGCTTGTGTTGGATTTTTGCTCCTGATCCCGATTCAGTTGGCCAGTTCATTGCAGGCGTTCCGTGCCGTGCAAGCCAAACAAAGCGAAAACGCCGAGATGGTCAACCGTCTGCTGCAAATTCGGGAGTCGATCTTCAAAGCGACAAGCAATCAAGCTCTCAACGCACGCCTTGTTGCCCTGGCTGAACCAGAGCTTTCTCTGCGGCAAAAGGAGATGCGTCTCGTTGATCTGCAGAGAGAACTACTGAAGGAGAATGACCAACGTCAGGCCATCTTCACCCGAGTAACCAAACAAGAATCCACCAGCGCTTCTCCCTTCGTCGAGATGATCACGCGAGTGGCTGGAATGCTGGGGTGGTGCGCGGCTTTCGCTGCCGGAGCTGTGCCATGGGGGTCGAAGAAGGCCTTGCTCGAGCGTCTGAGGCCCCGTTATCAGCGCACATGAACGGGGGCTCGCCACCGCGTCACCTCGGTGGCGAGACATGGCTCACCGGGGCACCCGTTTCAGCTTCGGTTCCGCGGCGGATGTCCGTCACCTTGTCGCAACTGCGTCTCCCAGCGGTTGAGCTGGCCCTCCATCCATGCCGCCGCCAGCGCGATGAACATCCCGAGGCCTAAAGACCAAGGCGTTCGCCACCAGGCCGCCGCCAAAACCGCGAGCCATGGAACCACGGCTATCCAGGGACGCCACTGACGCAGGCCTGCCAGTGCTCCCGAGCAGGCATGGCAATGGTTGGTGTGACTGTGGAGACGCTCCATCAAGACCTCCTGATCGAGCCTGGCTGGAAGCGCGCAACCGGGAAAGGGTGGGCCTGCATGCTCTGCCACCCATTGATGCAAAGCCATCACATACCGATCAGCGCTGGTGGGCAGAAAGCAAGCCCGGCTGAGATTGGCCCCTCCTCCTCTTTGGGCGAGGACCCTCTCCTGCCAATGCAAGAACAATTGGTCGTCCTCCAGCACCCGATGATTGCTGATGTGTTGCAGCCAGACCGGACGCAACCGCAGGAGCTGGGCCGGAAGGGGTGAGCGGAACTGGAAGGGGAAGCGGGCGAAGAGCCGACAGGCGCCAGGCCGGATCGGGGTGGCATAGACCACAGTGAGGATGCGGGCAAAGGCGGGAGCGGTCAGGTCATGCCACATCAGGCAGGGTGCCAGGAAGGTGGTGGACTGGCTGCCGAGCTTCCCCCGGCGGGGGCCTTCCTCCCATTGTCCTGTGAAGCCGGTGGCATCCTCCTGAAGCAGCTGGAGTTCCACCGGTCCCGCGTTTTCACGACGCCCCACCGTTCCGTGGTGCGTGAAAGGGACGTGGCTCACATCGAGAACATTCTCCAAAAGAGTGAGCGCGTCGTATGGAAGATCGCGAAAGGTGTCCTGGATCAGCCACGGACGCAGTCCTGGCCCGGAAGACTCCTCGAGGGCAGGCACCAAGGGCAGGGGTGTGGATTCAGAGTCGGCGGGATCACCGGCAAACACAAACAGCAATCCCTGACCGGTGGCCGTGGCGTAGGTGCGGCACCGGGCCCGTGGATGGGAAGCCATGTCTGAAGTGCTCTGAGGGATGGCAGTGCAGTGGCCATCGCCGCGAAAACTCCAACCGTGGTATGGACACTCCAACTCGCCAGACGCGTTGAGACGCCCCTCGGACAGGGGCACGAGACGATGGGGACAGACATCGGCGAAGGCTCGCCATTGTTGAGTGGCCTGTTCCCACCAGAGCACCAGATCGTCGCCGAGCAAGGTGAACGGGGTGGGGCGAGCGGGATCGAGGTCGCGCAGATCAGCAACCGGATACCAGGCTCGTCGCCAAGGCGACTCTGGCGGGCAGAGAAGGGAAACGGCATCCTGCTGGGGCGCGGAGACAGGGCTCATGAACGGCGGGGCGGGAGCCGAAGTACAGCGAAGACCCATCATGGCGAGGGTCTGAGGAAAAAGGGTGCTGGCGAAGCTGGACTGCTCCGCAGAGGGTGGCGGAATCCACGAAACGCTGGCTGCGCCAAGCCCAGTCGCCTTGCCATGGGTAGCAACGCGCACATGGCCCCTCCACATGCGCCCATAGGTTCTGGCCTTGCTTTTTGTTCAGACGATGGCTGTTTCGCCCCTCACACCTGTGCTGCTGGCCGCAAAAACGTCTCACGGCCTCACCTTTTCTGATCTGGGTGAGCGATTGGGAGCGGATGAGGTGTGGGTGGCAGCTTTGTTCTATGGGCAAGCCACCGCCAGCCCGGATCAGGCCAAGACCTTGGTTCAGATTCTAGAGCTGGAGCCCTCTCTTGCCGGCCAACTGACGAATTATCCGGTCAAAGGCGCTCTTGACCCGGTGATTCCCACGGATCCATTGCTGTACCGCTTTTATGAAATTCTGCAGGTGTACGGCATGCCTTTGAAGGATATCATTCAAGAGAAGTTTGGTGATGGAATCATGTCGGCGATCGATTTCACCTTGCACGTTGACAAGATCGCCGATCCCAAAGGTGATCGAGTGAAAGTAACGATGAACGGAAAGTTTCTCCCATATAAGAGATGGTAACCGGGGTAGGAAAAAAGGAACATGGCAGGAGCGAAAAGACCATGCATCGATAGGGCGGGCTCGTGATCTCCCCCTGCCGTGTCGTGGATCATCGCCAGATCGCCCAGGTGCAATCCACGCAATGGCCAGTCGCGCCACCGCCACCGCTTCAGGGTGAGGTTGTTGCAAACGGGTCTGGTTGTGCAGACGGCCCACAGCCGCTGCAAGGAGAGGAAACGCTTGAAATCCAATTGTTCTCTGTGTTGGGCGGGGAGGAAGCAAGCTTGATCGTTGGATTCTCCGCGTGTTCCCCGATCTCGGATTCACCCGACTCCAACCCCCCCCCCCCGCCAGGCCAAAATTCTTCAGCATCAAAGCTATGACGATTATATTTTCGTGATTTCTCAGCTGTCGCGACAACGCTTTACGATTGGAACCCTGATGAGGCTGGAATCCTGATGAGCCTGAAGCCCTGATAAGACCGGAGCCCTAATTTTTTCAAACAAGAGTTACCATCCTGCACTGCCAGGGCGCAAAGGTTCCGAAGCAGAACGTCAGGGCAGAACTGAGAAGCATGCCTCGATCGGTATCAGCTGGCCGAGGGATTTCGCCTCTGGGAAACTGGTTGCAAACGCAGTCCTGGCAAGATTCGCGCCTAACGGTTTCCGTCGCACCATCAACCAGGAGCGCTGGCTCAGCCAACAAAACGGCTATACAACCAACGAACAAAGCTTCCAAGAACGGGTACAGGACCAAAAGTGGGAGCGACGAAATCAAAATAATCACGATGATCGTAGATCTTTCCTTCTCCATTCAGCAGCAATCGGGTGGCACCAGGATAAATGAATTCTATTCCCTTGATTTTAAGACCCATTTGCCATTCGATAAACGCAACATCACCCTCGATCGCCAAGGCCCCGGGGACCAGGGAAAGATCGTCACAACGTCGGAGCAACCCCTCCTGTGCCTTCAGGTAGGCGGCGATGCCCTGATGCTCCTGGGTTGGATCCTGAAAGTGCACATCATCGGCATAAAGGGCACGCCACTGCTCAGCTGTGGGCTCGGGTGCGCCGTAGGGCTTGGTGAACAGGGCTCGCAGGGCGGAGTCGTCCATCAATCAGACAGGGAAGGAAGGAAGGAAGCGGGGGGCTCCAGCTGGCATGACCCCGCCGTGTTTGAAGACCGTAGCCAAAAGAAAGCCCCCGGGGGCAACCGGGAGCCGACTGTTCTCAGACGCACCACTCCGTGCGCCTTCCCTCAATCTGCCACGCATCCTGACCCCTGGCCACAGACGGTCATGATGTCGAGAGTTTGGATGCCAAAAGCCTCAGCCATCCCCGCAGAATCAGGCAGCTCCGGATTGCTGCAGCCATTGGCCTCGAAGATGGGGAGGCTCTGACTCATCAGCCCTCCGCTGATGCAGCGCTGCCCGTGGCTGGACAGCAGGTGGCTTAAGGCAGTTGGGGTATTGATGAAACAGTTTCAAGAGAGCCAACAACCCCTCAATGACAACCGTTCCAAAGCGACTGCCACTCAAGAACATCAAACCATTGGAACCGTTGGGAAGGCTTTTCATTCCGGGTCGGCCCCGCTTCCGCCATACCTCAAAAGGGAAGCCAGAAGATCGGTCATGGAAGGTGGCACTTGGCTGAAGAATTCATGGAGCCAGGGGTGAGCAAACGGCTGGACATTTCTCTGATCTCAGGGATGCCAAACTCGAAACATTAAATCACCATAAAAATGACAAGCCAACCTCGCTCAAGGAACCTCTGTAAAACCCTTTAAAACAGGACCACGTCCAAGGTTGAGACTGGGAATGGATGACCATCTCCCTCGAAGAGCACTGTGCTGGTAAACAGTGAATCACAGAATAAGGTTGTCTTGCCAGGGTCAAAAACTCGCAAAAAACTACTTATTCCTTGAAAACATTGAAAACCAGGATGATTGCGCACTCAGCGCTGAAGGACAAGATCCAAAACATCGCATCGTGGCCTGATTGGCGAGAATGAGACGGATGCCTCCTGACTGAAACGGCTTGATCAGAGTTTCCTTGGAGCTGGGGTCTGGGAGCTGGGGTCTGGGAGCTGGGGTCTGGGGGCTGGCGGTTGAGGGTGGAGGGTTGGGGCACTGGCCCGTTCAGGACAGCCCTATCCCAAGCAGCCCGGATCGACGGTCCGCAGCTCAGGTTTGGAAGCCTCCAACGGATGGGAAGCCGCGATTGGAAAACATTCTGCAGATCCCTCCAAAGCCCTTCCTTGGGAAGGGCGATGACCCTTAAGGTCTTTCGAACATTTGTTGGCTCAGCCGTAATCTCCCGCAGCCCATGTCTCACGTTTCCCACGCCACGAAAGCTGGTCTGAACGCCAGACCTGCCTTGATGGTTGATCAGCTCAACAGTACGGCGCTCAAATGGGGAGATGATGGGGAGCTTTCCAAACTGGATCACCAGCGCATCCTTCGACTGCTCTCCCAGGTGGACCCCGTGGCTCAGTCTCTCGTGAATCAGGCGTCGGACACCGCCCACTGAAGCCGGCGAGCCGCCGCTCGCGCCATGCCGTCCCGACTGGCGAGACCCAGCAGGCTGTTCACGGGCAAACCACCGGGAGGCAGACCTTGCGGAAGAAGGGCCTTCCCCTCCCCGGAGACTGCAAAAACAGGAACCTGGCGCAATCCTCCGGGGAAGAGCTGGTCTTCCAACTCGCTCAGCGTCGCCTCACCGGGAAGCCAGACCAATTCGGATCGAAGGCAATCTCGAAGCGTGGGAGGTCCTGGTGTCCCTTCAGCCAGGTTCTGATTTCGCTGCAGGCCTCGCTGCAGATCCGACAGGTTGATCAACCCGATGACCTTCCCCTGCTCAGCCACCAGCAGGCAGTGGCCGTGAACCTCGATCAGCAGATTCAGGGCCGCCGAGGGGGATGTTGACGGGGTAAGCACAAGTGGGGCCTCCGGTTCCAGAGCCTCCAACACAGGGATCGAGGCCAACAAAGCCCTGCGTCGCTCCTCCTCCCTGTCACGACCCAGTAGATCAGCTGCCCGAAAGCCCTGCCAACGCTCCACGAGTGCCGCGCTCAACCCAGCCGCAGCCATCAGGGGGAGCACAATGCGAATATCCCGCGTGAGCTCAAACAACAGGAGCAGCGAGGTGATCGGCGCCCGTGCGCTGCCCGCCAGGACCGCCGCCATCCCCACCATCGCGTAAGCGGGGGGCTCCGCCACGGGCAGGTGCAACCCACCCTGGCCCAACAATTGCCCATACACATTGCCCAGGACGGCCCCGAGGAAGAGGGCCGGGGCGAAACCTCCTCCGACAAACCCACAAGCATTGCTGAGGGTGGTGGCTAGCAACTTGACCGCCATCACCAACAGGAGGGTGAGCCAGGGAATGGCGTCGTCTTGGCCGAGCAGACTTTCAATTGTGTCGTAGCCGACGCCCAACACCTCAGGAAAAAGGAGCGCCAGTCCGCCGACGGCGGCTCCGCCAAGGGCGGTGGCCAGACCGGGGGGAAGCTGACTGATCCAGTGGCTCAACTGAGGTTGGCGCCCAAGGGCCATCAGACGCACCAGGGCCAAAGAGAGGAAACTCGCCACCAGGCCAAGCCCGAGATACAGCGGCAGCTCCAAAGGGGAGCGCACCTCATAGGCCGGCAGGCGAAGGATGGGGGAATCCCCGAGCACCAGCTGTGTGACCAGGGCGGACGCCACTGCCGCCACCAGGACAGCCCGCAGGCTGGAGCGGTTTTGAATGGCGTTGAAGCTGCCCTCAAAGGCAAAAAACACCCCGGCGATCGGCGCCTTGAATCCCGCGGCCAACCCTGCCGCGATCCCTGCGGCCACCAGGGCTTTCTGGGCTTGAGGCGTCAGCCCGGCTCGGCTGGCGACCCACAGGCCGAGATTGCCACCACTTTCAACGCTGGGCCCCTCGGGTCCAAGGGAGGCGCCGCTTCCCAGACTCAACGAAGCGGCCACCAGGCGCAAAAAGGGCAGTCGAGGAGCCGAAACGGCAGCACCATCGGCCATGGCCAACAAGCTGGGGATTCCGGGACCGATGGATCCAGCCAGCCAACGCAACACCCCCACCGCCAGCCCCCCCAACGTGGGCACCACCAACACAGGCCAGAGGGTCAACCAGTCGGGAAGGGGATCTGCGGCAGGCGTCTGCGGATCCGGAAGGGACGGTATCGGTGTGGAGGCCAGCCAACCCAAGCCATCCAGCCCAAGTTGCACCATGGATTTCAGCGGAGTGCCGGCCTCCGGGGTCAACGGAGAAAGATCCAGCCCCGCTCCCACCCCTGGGCCGTCTGCCACAGGGGAGCGGCCAATCACCAGCAGGCCCTCGACAAAAGGACCAAAAAGAAAATTGTTGATGATGCCGAAGAGCTCGTGGAAACCGACGACGGCCAGCCCGGTAAGGGTGCCCACCAAAGCCGCCCAACCCACCAGACCCCATTGAAAGGGGGTAGCCGTTCCACCTGGCCCCGGCGGCGCAGCGGTTGCAGGGGAGTCAGGTGCCGGGGCGGACGCTCGCAAAGATCTCCTCCAGAATGGTCGTCGCCCCTTGCTGGCGCAGGGCCTCCGCCAACGCCACACCGATGGCTTCCGGATCGGATTGATCGCCCCGCGCTTCATCACGGATCAGGCGTTGGCCGTCCAAGCTGGCCACCATCCCGGCGAGCACAAGCGTGTCTCCCTCCAAACGGCTGTTGACGCCGATGGGCACCTGGCAGCCGCCCTCCAAAGCGCGCAGGAATGCACGCTCCGCCAGACAACGGCGGGCTGTTGGCAGGTGCTGCAAAACTTGAATCGTTTCGAGAACGGCCTGATCCCCCTGGCGACATTCGATGCCGAGGGCCCCTTGACCCACGGCATGCAGCGAGATGGAGGGGGGAATCAATTCATGGATGCGAGCGGCCAGACCGAGGCGAGAGAGACCCGCAGCGGCCAGAATCAGGCAATCGAATTGCCCAGCATCAAGCTTCTCGAGCCGGGTGATCACATTGCCGCGCACATCCTTGAAGGTCAGGTGCGGAAAGTGGTGACGCAACTGAGCGAGTCGCCGCAGGGAGCTGGTCCCCACCACACTGCCCTCCGGAAGGGTCTCCAGGGTCTTGTCCCGATGCTTGTCGTGAACCACCAGAGCATCGGCGGGGTCTTCCCGCTCGGTCACGCAGCCCAAGATGAGGCCTTCTGGCAACTGGGTGGGTAGGTCCTTCAGGCTGTGCACAGCAATGTCCGCCCGATCGACGATCATCTGCGCCTCCAGCTCCTTGGTGAACAATCCTTTGTCGCCGATCTTCGCCAAGGCCACATCCAGGATTTTGTCCCCTTGGGTGGCCATGGCCTCAATGCGGATCTCCAAGTCGGGGTGGGCCTGGAGCAAGGCATCACGCACCCAGTGGGTCTGCACCATCGCCAGTTGGCTGCGACGGGAGGCGATGCGCAGGGGAGATCCGTTCATCGGTGGCTTGGTCTGGCAGGGGGGTCTGCCCGTTCACAGCTGCTCAGCCTAAAGACAGGCGGTCCCCCCCTCCCTCAAGGGTCATGGGGTCGCGGGTCTGTCGGCGAAGAGGTCGAGGGGGAGGGGGCCCCAGGTGTCCGCCACAAGCGGATCGTCATCGCTGTGACCTGTGATCAGCACCCCTTCTCCAAGGCCGGTTTCCTCTCGCACACGCACGGAACCATTGCGCTGATGGCCTTTGAGGAAGACAGGACCGTGCGTCGGCTCAAGGTCGGCGGTATCGAGCGAGGGCCAGCCGAGGGCCAGCTCGTAGCCGTGCACGGCCTTGAGTGCAGCCGTGCTGGAGGGGGCCATCACACCGATGGTGCACCAATCACAGCGTGCCAACCGCTGGCGAAGCTCCTTGATGAGCTGGTCACGCTGCTCGAGAGTCAGCCGAGGGGCATCGCGGAACCCGCGCAAATCGTGGAGATGTTGGATGGCCTCAGCGCTCATGCCCGCGCTCCCGGCCGCCAGAAGGTGAGGCAGATGGTCAGCCAGGCCAAGCCCGCGACACCACCAGCCACCATGTCGGAGGGCCAATGAGCGCGTGCGATCAGGGTGCTCAGCCAGATCAAGAGCACCCAGAACGTGGCCCCGAGAACAATGGGTCGGCGGAGATGGGGATAGTGAAGGGAGAGGATGGACACCATGGCGAAATAAAAGGCAATGGAGCCGGCCGCATGGCCACTGGGAAAGCTTCGTCCATCCACAGGCAGCAATTTCGCATGAGGACGCGCCCGATCAAAGAAGGGTTTGAGCCAAAGATCAACAATCCCAAGGATGCCGGCCGTGGCCATCACAAGCAGTTTCAGGTCATTCCACCAGCGTTTCATGAGCAAAAAAACGAGGGCCATGGCGACAAGCACCGCAGTGAAGCCAACGCCGCTGAGGCGATAGACCTGCAGCAAAACAAAGGCCACAGGACCGGCCAGCAGCCGCCCGATTTCATTGAGGGCAACCTGATCAAGGGGTGGCGCTTCCTCACTCGCGGTCACCAGCTGGCCGAGACCGAACAGGACAAGGAGGCAAAGGGTGACAATCACCCAGTCGCGGGGAAGGATGAGGGGTTTCAAAGCGGCTCCTGGCGGGTGGCGTTGGGAAGGCGAACACGCCAGATCTCTTGCTCACCCATTCGGGCCAGCCGTCGCACACGGGAAGAGGGCCAATCCAGCGACTCCAGGTGGCGACGGTCTCCGAACAGGCGCGCAGTCTGGCTGGTGGGGGAAAGCTGAAGACTGCCGGGATCCTCCTCCAGACGATCCTCCAAGCTCTCGCGACCGGAGACGAAGGCCGCTGTTTCCCCGCCGTAGAACAAAACGCTGTAACGCTTCGTGCCCACCACCCAAAGCGGTTCGTCGATGCGAGCCAAATCGCGGGCTTGGCGCGCGAGCTGGCGAATGGGCCACAGCCGCTCCCGATCGATCAGAGGGCCCAGTGGTGCGATCACCAGAGCGAGAATCGCCAGGAACCCCGTCACATTGGTCAACAACAGCCAGCGATTCTCTGTTGTTCTGGCCAGGGTGATCGCCAGAACAATGCTCGTCAGGGCAAAAAGACCAGCCAAAAGAATCGGCAATCCTGAAGCGGCGAGGGCCGAGGCGAACGTGGGGTGCGCGGGGTCGTTGGCAACCCAGCGGGGGGCCAGAGCCGCCGCGATCGCCAACCCAAGAAGAGCGACGCTTTCCAGTCCAGCGGCACCGCGCTGCCAGCGATCTTGGCCCCCGCTGGCGGACGATCCAAGGAGAGGAGACGCGGACGGCAGCGGGCAGAACGACAGGCTCACCAGCAGAGCCCCAGCGGGAACGATCGGCAAGATGTAACCCGGCAGCTTGGTGGCGGCCAGGGAGAAAAAGAGAAGGGGGATCGCGAGCCAGAGCAGCAAAAACAGCCCGGCGGTGGTCCCGGGAGACACTTGGGCGGTTCCGGATCGCCAGCGGCTCCATCTCCAGAAGCGCGACTGCGCCAGGGCCGCCGGCAGAAACAGCGACCAAGGCAGGAGAAGGATCAGAAGCCAGGGAAGGTAGAACCAGGGAGGCCCGGGATGGTCGTAAATCACCTGGGTGAAACGCTGCAGGTTGCTGAAGCCGAGGAAGCCGCCAAGGAAGGCTGCGCCATTGGCTTGCGTGGCAGCGGCATACCAGGGAAGGCAAACCCCAAGAAATGCGGCCAACATCCCCCCCAGGCGCACCGGATGCAACCATGGCCGCCACTGACCGGTGAGGAGGACAAAAACGCTCACCACAAGCATGGGGAGCAAGACTCCCACAGGTCCTTTGGCCAACACAGCCACCCCGCAGAAGATGGCCAGCCCCAGGCGCCCTGCCATGGCCAGGCGTGAGCGAGGGGGCTCGTAATGGGCCAACAAGAAGGACAACAGAGCCAGACTGATGGCGCTGGAAAGAAACATGTCCGTGGTGGAGGTGCGCCCCCAGCCAATCCAGCCGGGCGAGGTCGCGAGCACTCCGGCCGCTGCGGCGGCCCTTCCCCATCGCCGCCCGGGCTGCTCCTGGCAGCCTCCCCAGTGAAGGACAACGAAGAAGGCGGCCACCACAACAGAGCTGGCCGCCAAGGCCACGGGCAGGCGAGCCGCCCATGGCGTGACGCCAAATAGACGAAAGGACAGGGCCACCATCCAGTAGCCCCAGACCGGATAGTCAAAAAAGCGCTCTCCATTCCACCAGGGGGTGACCCAATCGTTGCGTGACAGCATTTGTTGGCCGACTTCCACGAAGAGGGCTTCTGTTTTGTCCATCAGCCCCAGGGAGCCCAGGCCGTTGAAAAAAGCAAGCCAACAAAGAACCATCAATCCCAGCAGCGAGAGAACCAAGTACTGAGGAGAGGTTGGGTTGGCTGAAGAATCCGCTGAGGAGCGGAGCCTGGAAGCTTGGCTCAGGGGAGGAAAGGCAGCTCGAAGAGATTATCGTAGCTTGCCGATCGATCCAACTTTAAAGACAACAAACAACGTTGCTCACATGCATCCATTGCATCGCTCTGATGCTGCTTTGATGGTGTGCTTTACCCATCAGGGTGTGTTCCAGACGAATCGAGAAGAGGCTGCATACTTCCAGACAAAATCGACTGCTATTCCCGCAAACATGGCCACGAGAGGCTGGCCAGTGGTTCGATGATAAAGAGCCGAGGAAACACCGACATTTGCGACCATTCCCATCGAGGTCACCAGCAAAAACCGCAATAATCCAAGCAAGAGAGACCAGCTCTTCAGCTGCTGATTGCGAAAAGTCAGAACATTGTTGATCAGGAAGTTGGTGGAAGCAGCACCCACAACTGAAAACAATTGGGCGACCTCAAAAGTAGCTTCAAAAAAGTGGCGAATGAGGAAATAGATCAAGAGGTGGGTTGCGATTCCCGTAGCTCCCACCAAAGCGAAACTGATAGCCCGACGGGGTACGCTGCGCAGCAGTAGGGTGTGAAGAATGGAGATACCCAAATCCCAGACCACGGCCAGATTCAGTTTCGATTCACCACTGATGCGAGGAAGAAACTGCAGAGGCACCTCTGCCACCTTGAGACGTCCGCCACTGATGGCCAGAAGTTCATAGAGAAACTTAAAGCCATTGACATCAATCAGTCTCACATAAGGCAATACAGCCTGTAGGCGACACACAAAAAAACCGCTCATGTAGTCGGTCAATTGGCGATAACCGGGAAGGCTGAAACGGGCGACGGCATTGGCCCAGATGGAATTCCGTTCACGCTTTGCACTGAGCCCGAGAATTTTGGCCTCAGGATGAAACCGACTCCCGATCAAGAGATCCGCCCCGGTCTCCTGCAACTGCCGCAGAGCGGCCAAAACCGTCGCCGGATCATGTTGCCCGTCGCAATCCATCACCACAACGAGATCTCCAGTGGCATCGAGAATTCCTTCTTTGATCGCACTCGACAATCCCGCACGGCCAACGCGTCGTATCAGACGCACCTCAGAGTGATGGTGCGCCAGTTCACGAACAACTTCAGCTGTGCCATCTTGTGAATCATCATCCACAAAGATGATCTCTAAGTTATAGAGACAATCCAGCTCTAGAAGATGTTTTGAAATTGGCACCACATTGGTTTTTTCATTGTATGTGGGCAAGACGATAGATACCTTTGGCAAGCCTCGGCGAAGCGGCACAGTTGTCTCGGCCAAGAGATCAAGGCAGTATCATTTAATATACTCCTTCAACACGCTGTTGCGATTGGGATGCCTGAGCTTGCGAAGTGCCTTCGCCTCAATTTGACGAATGCGCTCTCGAGTGACGTCAAAAATCTGTCCAATCTCTTCGAGAGTTTTCATGCGCCCATCATCCAGTCCATAACGAAGGCGCAGCACATCCCTCTCGCGAGGGCTGAGAGTAGCCAAGACGCCCTCAAGATCTTCACGCAGCAGATTTTTTGCAACATCCTGCTCAGGGTTTTCAATATCGGCTTCAATGAAGTCGCCTAGTCTTGAGTCTTCTTCCTTACCAATAGGTGTTTCCAGAGAGATCGGTAGCTGAGCCGATTTAGCAATGAAGCGTAATTTTTCAATGGTCATTTCCATGCTTTCGGCAATCTCTTCTTCTGTCGGCTTGCGGCCAAATTCCTGGGAGAGGGTCTTGGTGGTCTTTTTGATGCGAGAAATGGTCTCATACAAGTGCACCGGAAGTCGAATGGTGCGGCTTTGATCAGCGATGGCCCTCGTGATCGCTTGACGGATCCACCACGTGGCATAAGTAGAAAATTTATACCCCTTCTCATGATCAAACTTTTCAGCGGCACGAATCAACCCCAAGCTTCCTTCCTGAATCAGGTCTTGGAATGACAAACCCCGATTCATATATTTCTTCGCAATCGACACCACCAAGCGAAGGTTGGATTGCACCATCTTTTCCTTCGCTCGGCGGCCGAGCATCAAGCGCCGCCGGAACTTGATCGGTGGCATGTCAACCAGGGTTGCCCACTCCTTGCTATCTGGCTGGCGACCATGATCAGATTCAAATTGGGCAGCCAGCTCTTCGAGCTGCAAAAGATCAGCGATTTTCCTGGCCAATTCGATCTCTTCGTCGGGTCGCAATAAGCGGATCCGACCAATTTCCTGCAGATACACGCGAATCGAATCTTCGGTGTAGACCCCCTTGGGACCAATTTTGATGCTGGCCAGGGCCTTGGCCGACCGACCATCCTTGCTCTCGGCTTTCTCATCCAGTGGCAACAAGGCGTCGCCTTCAGGCAGGTCGGCTCCATCCAGAAGCGCATCAGCGCCATCCCCCAGAACCTCCTCACCCAAGGCGTCCGGGTCTGCTGAAGATGTCTTGGCTGCCTTGGGCTTGGCCTTTGGTTTGGCTTTGGCCTTGGCTTTGGGCTTGCTGGTGCCGATGGCAGCGTTGGCCGGGGCTTCAAGCGGAGAGAGGGAGTCGGCAGGGTCGCCTTCGCCGGGAACCACCACCCCCCCTCGGCCCTCTGTCCCCAACAGATCAGCGGAGTGCTCAGCCGCATCCGCATCCCGCGCGGGGATCATTGGCAGGTCTGTGAGGCCGGCGGGTGATCCATCCGTGGAAGAAACCAGGTCAACCGTGGTGGTGGGTGTGGAGGTTGGGCTCATCAGCGGACGGGCAAGGGGACGGAGAGGAAACTGGAACAATGGAAAGCAACCCACCCTCGAACCCGGCTCTGCTGCCAGGAAGTCCTCAGGGTGGGGACAGGACATTCAGTCGTCAGCGACGACGTCAAGGGGAAGACAAGGTGAAGGCCGAAAGGTTGGTGGTGAGGGCTGGTGCACCAAAGGCGGTGATCAGCGAACAGCGCGACGGGGGTGCGGCCAGGACAGGTGACAAGGAGTGGGAGGTCATCGGATTCGATGATGGGGGACGCAATGTCCCTTCCTTGCGCCGAACACTGCCTGGTTGATCGTCAACCTCTCGGACTGGCTCTCTTCATCTTAGGAATGGTGTGAGACGTTTGCAAGAAACCTTGCCTTCCGGGCTCATGCCCGCCGCCCCCCCCTCATCACCTCCGTCCTGGGTGGAGGTGTGGCTGGAGGCAGGCCGAGAGGGACGCGTGTTCACCTATGCCAACCCTGAGGGGCTGCCCTTGGCTCCGGGGGATTTGGTTCGCGTGCGCCTCCAGGGTCGCCCTCACGGTGGTCTGGTTGTGGCGGTTCTGACCCAGCGCCCCGCCCTCCTGGCCGACAAGACCGCGCAACCGGTGCTGGCCCTCCTGGAGCGCGCCGCCGTGCATCCGGATTGGCAGCGCTTGATTCAGGCTGTGGCGGACCAATGCCACTGCAGCCTGTTCCGCGCCCTCCGCAGCGTGCTGCCACCTGGCTGGTTGGGAGCCCGCCCCCCCCGTGGCTCGGCCACGGGGCGACAACAGCTGTGGATCCAGCGCACCGAGCGGCCCCTTCCCCAGACGCCGCCGCTGTCGCGTCGGCAAGGGCAACTTCTGGAGCATCTGGAGACCCGGGGAGGTCAGCGTCTCTTGCGGGATCTCGTCGAAGTCGATGGGTTCGGAAGGGGGGTGGTTCAGAACCTGGAGAAGCGCGGCCTGTTGCGCCGCCAGATCCTCCCCCCGGCCCCCCCTCTGGCGGATCCGGGGGCAATGCCCGGCCTCCTGGAAGCCGATCGCAGGTTGACGCCGCCTCAGGCAGAGGCTGTGAAGGCGCTGCTGATCGCTCAGCCAGGCCACGAAACGCTCCTCTGGGGCGTGACCGGCGCCGGGAAGACAGAGGTGTATCTGCAAGCGGCGGCCCATCATCTGCGCCACGGACGCAGTGTGTTGCTGCTCACCCCGGAGATCGGTCTTGTTCCCCAGATGCTCGATCGCGCGCGGCAGCGTTTTGGAGCATCGATCCTCGAATATCACAGCGGCCTGATGGAACGTGAGCGAATCGCCTGTTGGCGGGCCTGCTTGATCGCGGCCCGTGGCGGCTGTCCCAGGGTGGTGGTGGGCACCCGCTCGGCGATTTTTCTCCCCCTGGCGCCACTGGGCTTGATCGTGCTCGATGAAGAGCACGACTCCTCTTGGAAGCAGGAGAGCCCGATGCCCTGCTATCACGCGCGTGAGGTGGCTCGTCTCCGCTGCCGGCTGGAAGGCAGCCAGCTCCTTCTCGGCAGCGCCACGCCCTCTTTGGAAAGCTGGCTGCGGGTCCAACCCCCTGCCCCGGAAATGACGCTGTTGACCCTTCCGGAGCGCATCGGCGCCCGCCCCTTGCCTGCGGTGAGGGTGGTGGACATGCGCCAGGAATTGGCGGAAGGCCACCGCCGCCTGCTCAGCCGTCCCCTGCTGGATCGCCTGGCGAACCTGCGCGAACAGGGGGAACAGGCTGTGGTCCTGGTGCCACGGCGGGGGTATCGCAGTTTCCTCAGCTGTCGCAGCTGCGGCACCGTCGTCCAGTGCCCCCACTGCGACGTGGCACTGACGGTGCATCGTTCCGGCAACGGTGAGGAGTGGCTGCGCTGTCACTGGTGTGACCACCGCCAGGCGCCGACGCGGCAATGTCCCCAATGCGGCTCCTCCGCGTTCAAACCTTTTGGCGCCGGCACCCAACGGGTGATGGAGCGTCTGGAGGAGGAGTTGGCGGACCTGCGGGTGCTGCGCTTCGATGCCGACAGCACACGGGGCCGCGATGGCCATCGGCGGGTGTTGGATCGGTTTCGCCAAGGCGAGGCGGATGTGCTGGTCGGCACCCAAATGCTTGCCAAGGGGATGGATCTGCCCAGCGTCACCCTGGCGGCCGTGCTGGCGGCTGATGGCCTCCTCCATCGACCCGACCTTCGCGCTGGCGAACACTGCTTGCAGTTGCTGTTTCAGCTGGCCGGTCGCGCGGGCCGCGGCGAACGGGCTGGCGAGGTGCTCGTGCAGACCTACACCCCAGACCATCCGGTCATCCGCCACCTGGTCGATGGACGCTACGCGCACTTTCTGGCGGAGGAGGCCGCTCTGCGGCGAAGCGCTGGCCTGGTGCCGTTCAGCCGGGCGTGCCTGCTTCGCCTCTCCGGCCCCTCCGCCAGCACCACCGCCACCTCAGCCACGGCCCTGGCGGAACGGCTGCGACCTGATGGGGAGGCCATGGGCTGGGTCTTGATCGGTCCAGCCCCGGCACCGGTGGCTCGGGTGGCAGGCCGCAGTCGCTGGCAACTCCTGTTGCACGGGCCCGCCACATCTCCCCTCCCCCTGCCCCCGGAAGAGGAGTTGAGGCGTTTGCTCCATCGGGACGTCTCTCTGGCGATCGATCCGGACCCTCTCCAGTTGTGAGGGAGGCGCCCTTACCCCGGCAGCTCTGGCAGCCCCATCCCCAAGCGGACGCGCATGCGCTGCAGCGACACCACAACGACCAAAGCAGCGAGAATTCCAAGAGCGCCGAGGCCAAGGGGATTCCACCGCCAATCGTGGAGTTCCAGCGTGTTGAGCGCTCCTGGTCGCAGCGGCCAGAGGAAGGTCCTGCCGCCATGGAGCGACTGCGCCGCGAGCGGGCTGGCGGTCTCGCGGATTGTTCGAGCCCCGGGCGTGAAGCGGAGGTTGAGCTCGAGTCCCGGCAGGGAGGGGAGGGATCGGAGGTCCAGACGGACGAGGACGTGGCGCCGAACGCCAAGGAGGTAATTGGTTTCGCGAAGATCCAGGACGGGGTCCGGGAGGGGAAGGCCCGCCTGGGCAGCGGCCAATCGGAGCGTGTTCCGCAGGCTTGTCTCCGCCTCCGCCAGGGTGAGCAGCCGGCTGGTGAGCACCGTGGAAGCCCCGTCGGCGACCACCTTGGTGGACGGCTCCGCCGCGAGGAGAGCGGCGGCCAAGGCCTGCTGAAAGGGGAGTGGTGCCCCGGCGATCGCCTCCAGATGATGGCGCAAGCGCAACCGACCAGGACCGGTGAAGGCCAGCTCCGTCTCCACGCGCATGCACCCGGACAGCAGGCTGCTCAACAACCAAACGACCAGCAGGCTCAGAACGATGGCGACAAATCCCCGCGGACTCCGGGTGGGGCCCACAGGGGGTGGAGGCGGCACCTCTTGCGGCTCCGCTTGTGGCCGCGAAGCCCTGGAGCGGCGCGAAACCGCGCTCAATCCCTCCAGCGGCGGGGCTTGATCCAGCCGGGGCAGGGTGAGCGACCAGTTGCGTGGGCGCTTCAGTGCTGGAGCCTCCAACACGCGCAACAGATCGCGAGCCTCCGCACGGCGGCGCGGATCGGGGCTTCCCAAAAGCGCACGGCAGCACTCCGCCGCCCGGTTCCCCTCCCCCAGGCCCATCCACGCGGTCACCAACATCAGCCTCAACGTGTCGCCGGGGGGATGGATGGCCGGATGACGGGCGCAGAAGGGTTCCAGCAAGGCCACCGCCCGGGCGTAATGGCCGCGATCGATGGCCGCGCCGGCTTCGGCCAGAGCGGTGGCGAGGGGATCGGAGGGGCGGCTGTCCATGAAACCCTCAGGAGGGCACCTGCCGCTCACGGCCCACCACCATGGTGCCGATTCCCGCGTCCGTGAACACCTCCAGCAGGAGCGCATGAGGCACCCGGCCATCGACGATGTGGGCGGCGGCCACCCCTTGGGCCAGAGCACGGATGCAGCACTCGGTCTTTGGCGTCATGCCACCTTGCACCACCCCTTCGGCAATCAGGCTGCGGGCCTCGTTCAGGCTGACCTGGCGGATGAGGCTGTCTGGATTGTTTCGATCCCGCAGGATGCCAGCGGTGTCGGTGAGAAGAATCAGTTTCTCGGCCTGAAGGGCGGCCGCCAGCTCACCGGCCACGGTGTCCGCGTTGATGTTGTGCATTCGCCCCAAGTGGTCGGGAGCCACGCTGGAGATCACGGGGATGTAGCCGGCCTCCAGCAGGGGTGTCAGGACAGAGGGATTCACACGGGCCACGTCTCCGACCCAACCAAAGCGCTCCCCCAGGGAGCGGGCGGCCACCAGTGCGCCGTCGCAGCCGCTCAACCCCACCGCTCGGCCGCCCACTTGATTGAGGCCGTTGACAATCTGCTTGTTGACCCGCCCGACGAGGACCATCTCCACCACATCCATGGTGTCGGCGTCAGTCACCCGCAGGCCCTCGCAGAAGCGGGGCTCAATCTGCAACCGGTTGAGCCAGTGGTTGATCTCCGGTCCACCCCCATGCACAACAACGGGGCGGACCCCCACGCACGCCAACAACGCCAGATCGCGGAACACGGCATCCCGCAGCCCCTCCTCCACCATGGCCGCTCCGCCGTACTTGACGACCACCTGGCGGCCCGCGAAGCGTTGAATGTATGGGAGGGCCTCACTCAACACGGAAACGCGCAACGCATCCGCCGCGAGGATGGAGGGATCAGAGCTCACGTCGAGGGATGGGTCGAAGGAGTGGTGGGTGACGAGGATCCCGAAGACGTCCGGGGTCCGAGAGTCAAGGCAAGGCGGTTGTTCTCCAGGGGGGTCAGCTCCGCCAGCAGGCCAGGGCCAAAAAACCGGCCGAGCCTCTCCTGGCACGCCTGCCAGCGGGAAAGGGAAACCGCGCCGATGGAGAAGCAGAGCCGGAGCCCGTAGCCCTCGGGAAAGGACAACTCCTCGACCGAGAGGAGCGCGGGTGGCTCCTGCTCATCCCAAAGCTTGAGCGCCTCCAGGGAACTCTCCAGATGCGCCTTCTGGCCATAGCGCCAACGGCTCACATCAGCCAGGAGCTTCCGCAAAGGTTCGCTGGCCGGAGACTCCCGCGCCTCCCTGAACAGGGCCGGTGGGGTAAGGCGCTCCGGTGGGGGCAGCTCTGATGACTTCAGCGCCAGACCCCCGAGAAAGATGGGAATGCCATAGAAAATGGTCGGCAGGCTCAGATTGGGGTGATCGGTCACATAGGCCAAGGAACCAACCACCGTAAGCGCCACGCCCGCGAGGGTGACCAGGGTTCCGGGAGAGAGGAGACGTTGCATGGTGTCATCTTCCTGCAGGAGGCGCCAGGATGGGGGAATTCCAGTTGGCGACCATGACCCCCTCTCCTTCCACCACCGCACCGGAAGCTTCCCTTCCGCAAGAGGGAGGGGCGGAGGATGGGCGACAGCTCCTGGAGAAGCTGCAAGAGGATCGGCTCTGGCTGCTGCGACAGTTGGATGCGGGACGCTGGCCCGAGTGGCGACTGGATCTGGCGGCCCTGGAGCGGGAGCTGGGCCAGCTGCTCGATCAGGCCAGCGAGACGATCGATTGACCGCTCATGCCTGTCACAGGCGGGCTCCACTTCGCTCCGAACAGAGCGGCAGAGGAAAAACCGGATCGCTCAGGGGGAAACCCGACGCGCGATCCAAACCGTTGAAACCCTTCGCTTCCGATCAGGAAGGCTTCCTGATCAGAGGGAATTGTCCCGCCAGCTGCGGGTCAAAAGGGGATCTCGTCATCGCCATCGCCGAGGTCATCCGGCACCAAAGGCGAGGTGTTCCAAACCGGTGTCGGGTCCGGGACACCCTTGCCCGGAACTGCCCCCTGCGGCTCGCCCGGGACCGCCTTGACGGCCGTCTTGCGCGCAGAGGTCGCGCCCGCACCCCCGGCCCCCCGGGGAGCAGGAGAGGCCGCAGGCGGAGACAAGGAGGAGGGGGAGGAGGAGGCAGACGCCGTTCCCAGCGCGTGAAGCCGAGCCAGGGTGAGTTCCGCCCGCTTCTCCTTGACCCCATCCTGGCGGGTGACCGTGTTCATGCGAAGCCGTCCTTCCAGCACCCAGCGTTGACCAGCCTGCACCCGGTTCTGCAGGTCAGTCGCCAGATTGCCCCACCCCACCACCTTGATCTGACCGGGCGGATCCTCCGCCCTCAGGCCATCAAAGCGCACCAGGAGCTCAGCCACTGGCGTTTGATTGTCCTGGGTGTAGCGCACCTGTGGTGCCTCCAGCACCTCCACCTCGAGCAAACAGTGATTCACACCCTCTTCCGTTGGAACGGCCTCCCATCCTGAAGCACGCTCCCCCCTCCGCCAACGTCGGGCCCGCCGCCTCTGGTGCGGATCACAGGCCGGGTCGCCTCTGGTTGATCGCCGGCACTGGCGAGGGGCCGCCCCTGGCCAGGCTTCTGCGGGCCCGGGGCTGGCGTCTGCGGGTGAGTGTTGTCTCCCCAGGGGCCCAGCGCGCCTATCCATGCGACCCTGGGCTTGAGGTGCGGGTGGGCGCCCTGGAGGGTGCGGCGGCCTGGCGGGCATCCCTCGATGGCGCCAGGAGGGCGGGTGATCCGTTCCGCTGGGTCCTGGATGCGAGCCATCCGTTTGCCACGCGGGTGAGTGGGGCGGTTGCAGAGGCTTGCGCCGGGCGTTGTGAAGGCCTGCTCCGGCTCCGCCGCCCCTTCCTGGCCGCCCCAGAGGCAACGCTGTTGCCCAACATTGACCACCTGGCCCGGCATCTCGTCCCAGGAGAACGGCTCCTGCTCGCCATCGGTTCGCGACACCTCGCCACAGCCATCTGC
Organism: Cyanobacteriota bacterium; assembly: GCA_046047935.1. Classification (GTDB taxonomy): domain Bacteria; phylum Cyanobacteriota; class Cyanobacteriia; order PCC-6307; family Cyanobiaceae; genus Cyanobium. The sequence goes on along the minus strand of JBJOHA010000078.1, from coordinate 19,229 downwards.
CACAGCCCGCAGGCCTGCCACCACAGCCGGGTGCTGCCTCAGCCCCGGGCCATCCGAGAAGCCTTGCGGGCGGGTCTTCCCGACCAGCGCCTGGCCTGTTTCCATCCCAGCGCCGATGGGGCTGTGGAGCAGGCTCTTTGCCGGCACTGGGGGATCCACACCATCCTCTGTCGTCAGTCCGGGAGCCGCACGGAAGCCCATTGGTTGCGGATCCACGAGGCTCTGGGACTTCGTCTTTTGCTGCTCCAGCGGCCCGCTGAACCGCAAGGCGGGATCAGTTTGACCCGCTCAGAGCTTCTCGCCCGCGTCGGTTGGCCGGAATGGGCTGACAATGGCACACATCCGTCCACCTGATGGAACCTCGGATATCCGGCGTGCCCGCAGTAGCGCCCAACCTCTCCCCGCCAATGCCTTCATCAACGACACCCTCACCCCCCGGGTGGCCGGAGGAGAGCGAGCTGGTGCTTGTCCTCACCACCGAGGCCACCCTCCAGCTGGCGGAACAGCTGGCCCATGCGCTCCTGGAGCGCGAACTGGTGGCCTGCGTGTCCTTTCTGCCGATCGTGTCTCTCTACCGCTGGGAAGGGCAGCGGATGCGCAGCGAGGAGGTGCAGCTTCTCCTGAAAACCCAGCCGGCTTGTCTGGAGACACTGCACGCCACAATCTTGTCGCTGCACAGCTACGAGACCCCGGAGTGGATCACCATCCGAGGTCACACCTGCGGGGATTACGGCCTGTGGTGCTCCACCCAGATCACCACTCCATGGGCGCTCAGTCCAGATGATGGGCCACCAGTTCCGCCAAGGAACTCTGGGGACGAGGCCCCAGTTGGGTGACGACCTTGCCGGCGCAGAGGGAGCCCAGACGCCCGCAGCGTTCGAGGCTCTCGCCACGGGTGTGGCCATAGAGGAAGCCCGCAGCGTAGAGGTCCCCCGCTCCGGTGGTGTCCACCAGGTCGCCCAGCCGATAGGGCGCGATCGGCACGGTTTGATCGCCCCGCAACACGAGAGACCCTTCGGCGCTGCGGGTGAGAGCGGCCACCTTGCAGCGACCACGCACATGATCCACGGCCTCCTCGAAGGTGTTGGCTTCGTAGAGCGAGGTGATTTCCATTTCGTTGGCGAAGAGGATGTCCACATGACCGTCCACCAGCTCCTGGAAGCTGTGACGATGGCGGTCCACACAAAAGGCATCCGAGAGGGAGAGGGCCACCTCGCCACCGCTTTCCCGCATCACCTGCGCGGCAGAGATGAACGCCTGCTTGGCTTCATCGCTGTCCCAGAGGTAGCCCTCCAGGTAAAGCACCTTGGCCTGACGCACCAGATCCAGATCCAGATCCGCAGGATGAAGGTTGACGGAGGCGCCCAGGTAGGTGCACATCGTGCGCTGGGCATCGGGTGTCACCAGGATCAGGCAACGGGCGGTGGAAGGCCCGCTCGTGGCGGCTGCCGTCTCGAAGTGGGCGCCGACGGAGCGAATGTCGTGGGCAAAGATGGCACCAAGTTGGTCATCGCGCACACGCCCGATGAAGGCGGCTCTTCCACCCAACAGCGCCAGACCCGCCAGGGTGTTGGCCGCTGATCCTCCAGATGTCTCCAGGCCTGGACCGACGCTGGCGTAGAGCCTCTCCGCCTGTGACTGATCCACCAGGGCCATGGTGCCTTTGGTCAATCCATGATTCTCCAGGAAAGCATCGTCAGACGAAACAAGTACATCGACAATGGCATTGCCAATGCCCACCACGTCGAAGGATTTGGATTCTGCGGTACGCATGGGGAGCGATGAGGAGTGTGGGGGTCGGTTGGTGATGGCGTCTCTTGCTAGGCGCTGAGGAGAGCCCGCTTGGGTCCGTGAATGGGATCTTCCACCACGATGGTTTGATCGCGCTGGGCTCCCAAGGACACGATGGCGATGGGCACCTCCATCAGTTCGGCGAGAAAGCGCAGGTAGGCCATGGCCGCTTCGGGGAGATCCTGCAAACGCCGACAGGCGGCTGTGGAACACTGCCACCCCTTGAGAGTGACATAGAGAGGCGTGCAGCGGGCGAAGTCTTCAGAACTGCTGGGGAAATGCTCGATGCGCTCCCCATCCAGCAGATAGGCCACGCAAACTTGGATTTCGTCCAGCTCATCCAGCACATCAAGCTTGGTGATGGCCAGACAATCCAATCCATTGACCTGCACCGCGTAACGCCCGATGACGCCATCAAACCAGCCGCAACGGCGCCGACGGCCCGTGGTGGTGCCGAACTCTCCCCCCCGGTCACAAAGGTGATCGTTCAGGCTTCCCTCCAGTTCGGTGGGGAACGGTCCCTCGCCGACCCGCGTGGTGTAGGCCTTGGCCACTCCAATCACCCGGTCGATGAGCGTGGGGCCAACGCCGGCGCCAATGCAAGCCCCACCGGAGACCGGATTGGAGGAGGTGACGTAGGGATACGTGCCGTGATCGAGGTCGAGCAAGGTGCCCTGGGCCCCCTCGAAGAGAATGTTTTTTCGCTCTTTCGCCGCTTTATGGATCACCCGCGTGCAATCCACCACATAGGGTGCCAGTCGTTCTCCGTAGGAGGCGTATTCCACGATGACGGATTCGGGATCCAGAGGCTCCAGTCCATAAACCCGCTGCAGCAGGTCATTTTTCTCCGCCAGGGGACCCAGCAGGCGATCCCGGAGTCGGTCGGCATCAAGCAGATCGATCACCCGTATCCCATTGCGTTCCGACTTGTCGGCGTAGGTGGGACCGATGCCACGGCCCGTCGTGCCAATGCGCCGCTCACCACGACGCCGCTCCATCGCCTGATCGAGCAAGCGGTGGTAAGGCATGGTGACGTGGGCAGTGGAGGCCAACTTGAGTCCGGATGGGCTGATGCCGCAGGCGATGAGCATGTCGAGCTCGCCGAGCATGACCGAGGGATCCACCACCGTTCCCGCGCCGATCAGGCAGGTGGTGTTGGGGTAGAGGATGCCTGAGGGAATCAAATGGAGCTTGAGCACGCGATCATCAACGACGATCGTGTGACCAGCGTTGACGCCGCCTTGATAGCGAACGACAACATCAGCGGATCGGCTCAAGAGATCGGTGATCTTTCCCTTGCCCTCATCACCCCACTGTGCACCGATAACGACAACGTTGGCCAAGGAGATTGCGGCCAGAAGCCGCTTTCGAGCACAAAGAAAGATTTTCTCAGACCAAAGGTCTATTCGTCAAAAGATCGGGCCGTTCTTCACAGGCTCCCCGGCGACGGCTTCAGGCCCCTCGGCCGGCGTTGACTGCGGCCTGCTCCAGCTCCTTGCTCACCCGGCTCCTCAAAGCTTCTGGAAGGGGTCGCTTGGTGGTGGTGGCGTAGTGGCTGGCCAAGGAATTGAGCGCTGTCTGCATCGTTGTGAACGAACCGAGGGAATTGACCGACGGCCGGGGCCGATAGCGGGCCATGTAGGCATTGATGAGGGCGCGGGCCTGGTTGACCGACTCGGCGGTGCCAGGATCATCTGGCGAGAGAGAAAGGGTGGCCAGCAAATTCTGCGACACCGTAGTCGTGTCCTGAACGTAATCGCCACTTAAAAGACTCTCGCTGCCACAAGCGGAAAGAGTGAGACAAAGACCCAACAGCACTGCCACCAAACCGGCACGCAAACGCGGCAGAGCGCTAAGCAACGCCTGGCCAGCCTGGCGGACGAGGCGAAAAAGGGGGCGCAGGGGTGCGGCCATGGCGAGGAAGGCAACCGATTGATCTTACGGGTCTCCCCCCGTGCCTTCCGCCATCAAAGCAGCCCCGACCGCTCCCGCTGCACTCTCTCGACCAACCAATCGCCAACGTCAGCGGCTTGGAGGGAGGTGACCTCGCCGCCACGACGGCAGACCACCTCCACCACACCTTCGGCCGCTCCGCGACCCACGACGACGCGATAGGGGATCCCAATGAGATCGGCATCCTTGAATTTCACGCCCGCTCGCTCCGGCCGGTCGTCCAGCAGAGTCTCCAGCCGCAACGCCTGAAGGGTTTCATAAAGCGTCTCCGCCATGGCCACCTGGGTGGCGTCCTGGGTGTTGGCGATGACGACAATCACCTCAAAGGGAGCGATGGACATCGGCCAACAGATGCCATCGGCGTCATGGAGTTGTTCCACGGCGGCCTGGGCCAGGCGGGACACACCAATTCCGTAACATCCCATCCACAACGGCTGTTCCTCACCCTGCTCGGTGGTGAAAGTGGCTCCCATGGCTTCGGAGTACTTGCGGCCCAGTTGAAAGATGTGTCCCACCTCGATCCCGCGGGCAGCCTCAAGGCGTTGGCTGGGATCACCCACGCAGCGATCCCCGGCTTGAGCCTCCCGCAGATCCAGCGTCTCCGGCGCGGCGATGAGGGAGCCCCAACGGGCTCCCACAAGGTGAACTCCCTGACGATTGGCCCCGCAGACGAAATGCTCCAAGGTCGTGGCCGTTGCATCCGCAAGGCGCAGGAGTCGGGGCGTCCAATGCTTCGCGGCGGCAAAGGCCTCATCGTCCAGATGGGGGCCTAGGGAGCCAAAGGGAAGCGGGGCCAGCCCTTCGGCAAGGAGTCCCGCCGGCTCGAGCGGAAGAACGTGCAACAGAGCACCTCGATCGGTGACTCGCGCTTGAAGGGCATTGGCGAGCTTCACCGCATTCAGCTGTTGATCGCCCCTCAGGCTCACCAGCACCGGTTGGGGAACACCATCGGCAAAGTGAGCGAGCAGGAGGAGAACTTTTACAACTTGCGATGGATGAAACCCGCAGGCCTGGCAAAGATCATCTATGGTGGCCAGCTCAGGTGTAAGAAGTTCTTGGCAGGGCTGGGGCGGAAGAACCGTCGCCTCTTCCGCCAGAGAGACAGCTCTCTCGATATTGGCGGCGTAGCGGCCGTCTGGACTCGCCAGGATCAGGTCTTCCCCCGCCTCTGCGGTCACCATGAATTCCTGGCTGGCAGACCCGCCGATGGCGCCACTGTCCGCCTCGACGGCCACGGCACGCAAGCCACAGCGCTGAAAAATACGCCGGTAGGCTCCGTCCATCTCATCGTAGGCCCGTCGCAAGCACTCCTCATCGGCGTGGAAGGAATAGCCATCCTTCATGATGAATTCCCTGGCTCGCATCAGACCGAACCGAGGCCGAATCTCATCTCGAAACTTACTTTGGATTTGATAGATGCATGTCGGGAGCTGGCGGTAGGAGCGAAGCAGATCAGCTGCCAGGGCGGTGACCACCTCTTCATGGGTGGGGCCCAACCCCATCTCGCGGCCCTGCCGGTCCTGCAGATGGAACATGATGCCCTCACCGGCTGTGTAACCGGCCCAGCGCCCAGACCGCTGCCAGAGGTCCGCCGGCTGAAGCTGGGGGAGCAAGGCCTCAAGCGCCCCGATTGTTTCCATTTCCTGACGAACAATGGCCGAAACCTTGCGCAACACTCGCCACATCAGAGGCAAATAGGCGTACACGCCAGCGGAAACGCGACGGATGAATCCGGCTCGCAGCAACAGCTTGTGGGAGATGATTTCCGCCTCTGCGGGCTCATCGCGAAGCGTCACAAGCAACAGGCGCGAGCTGCGCATGGAAGGCCAAAGGTCACTCAAGTCGGAACCTATCACTCGGCTCGGGGGTGGCCATCTTTACGTGTGTCCAACCGTGAGAGGAGTGCCAAGAACCTCTGGTAAGTTCGCGCTTACATCCCAAATCTGCAATTGCGGGCTGGTTCTTAATGTTTTCTCAACAAAGCTCCTCTCCTTTTGAATCCGTCGATTTCTCTGGCAACCATCCTGCCGAGACCATTGGCTTTCCCTCCCCTCCCAGCGAGACAGACCCGTCTGGAGAGTCCTTGATCGGGATCGACGAGGTGCAAAAGGCCTTGAATCGCTCCCGCGCCTCCGTTTATCGCTACACCAACACCGACCCCCGGAACATCAATCCCCCGTTCAATCCGCGCAAGCTCAATCCAGAGTTCCGCAACGACATCAAGCAACCCCTCCTCTTTCACGCCAACGAAGTGGCCCGCTTCGCTCGCGACGTGCTTCGCATCAAAGAGGTGACCGTCGAGGTTCTCAACGCTCCCTCCACGGCCACCCAGGAGCTCCTCAGCCAAATTCTCAACGAGTTGATCGGCATCCGCCAACGGCTCGATGGCATGGATCTCGGGGAGGACGAGCTTCAACCACGACGCGAGCAGAGCCGCGAGCAGAACAAGGCACGTCCAGCGGCCTGAAAGCTCTCTTCCCCTGGAGGGGATCACTGAGCCTGGCGTCAGGGAAGACGCTGCAGCACAAATCCTTCATAGTCCAGTGCCCGAAACACCGGCACCGGATCCGTGAAGCCTGCGGCCTCCAACAACCCTGCCAGTCGGGTCAAGCTGATCGGGTGAACCAAGCCAAGCGGTTGCGACTCCCCTCCGTCGCCCTCCTCTTCTCTCCACCCTTGGAACAGACGCCGTGCGGCGATCAATTGTCGTTCCAGGCCTGTGCGCTCAGGCTGCATCTGATCCACAAGAACCACCTGGGCCCCAGGCCGCAGCCAACGGGCCAGAGAGGTCAAGAATCGGAGTTTTCCGCCATCGTCCGGTAGCCCTTGCAATACAAGGACCGCCAGGGCGCCATCAAACGATGGCGACAAAGCCAGATCCTCCACCGTGCCCTCCATCCACTGAATGGGTGATCGGGTCGGGGAGATTCCGGCCTCTCTCTCCTCCTGAGCCACCTTGTCCCGCGCGATGGCCAGCATGGTCGGGGAGGGGTCCACGGCGGTGATCCGCCAATCAGGCCGCAACTGCCTGGCTTCCAAAAGTTCCGCTCCGGAGCCACAACCCGCGATCAAGACCTCAGCTCCTGGAGCCCGCGCCAGGGGAGAAGCCGCCAGAAGGGAAACGGAAAGCCTGGCCAAGCTGGCATAACCAGGAATCCAGGCCTCAACAAGGCTGTCGTACGCAGAGGTTGGCATCCACACACGATGGCGCTCCAAGGAGGTTCATGGCAAGAGCGGAAGTCCATGCTGGCGAAGAAGGTGACCCTTCCCGCTCCTTGCTCTGATTGGGGACCAGAGTGCCCTAGGTTGGGCGGCGCCTACACCCCGATTCATCGTGCCCACCATCCGTTTCGAACGCGAAGGCCAGCAGGTGGGGTGCATCGAAGGCGCCAACTTGCGCAAAGCCGCCCTGGATGCGGGCATCAACCCCTACACCGGTCTGAACAACCTCAACAACTGTGGGGGGCTTGGCCAGTGCGGCACCTGCGTGATGGAAGTCCTTGAGGGTGCCCGCAACCTTTCTCCTCGCTCCGATGTTGAGGAGGTGTACCTGGCGGACCGCCCCGCCTCCTACCGCCTCAGCTGCCGCACCACCGTGAATGGTGATGTGACCGTTCGCACGCGTCCCGACGGAGGCGTGGGACAGGGCTCCAACAGTCTGGTGGGTGCCCTCAAGTCTCTGATCAAGCGCGGCTGACCCCTTTTCTCAAGGCGTTGATCGTTCCGAGGCGCTTGTCGTCGGCATTGCTCCGGTCGGCAACAGCTCAACGGTGGTTCATTTCTCCTCGGAAATGGCCGTGTTCCCAAGGGTCAGACCATCGCTGTTCATGAGTTGATCCAGCTCCTCGATCAGGCCCTGGATTCCGGCACGACTCACCTGACTCAAATAGTTGCGCTTCAGGCGCTCGATCGCGCCGCACATCAACTCTTGGGAACGCTCCAAGGCGGGTCCGTCCTCCAACACAAGGGCCAGCTCCTCCCAGAAGCGATCGATGCAATGCTGCAGCAACCGCAGCTGCTCATCATCCCGGCGCCCCAGGCGGGCGCCCGCTCCTCGGGAGAAATCCAAGAGACTGTCGACCATGCCTTGGGCCAGTTGACGGCTGAATCCCTCCTCCACCTCCTGCAAAGGTTGCAGCTGCCGCAACGGGACCGGCACCAGGGTGCGCTGAAGGCTCTGCCGCAAGGCATGACCCAACACCCCACGCAACTCCGGAGCCAAGCGCGGCACCACCTGACCCAGGAGCAGCGGCGCCCAAAGCCGCGTGAGCTCGACCAGCTCCCGCTCGTCCTGACTCATGACGGTCTGATGACTGCGGAGGGCCCGCAGGCGCATCGGCCAACGCTTGGAACGAACCTGCTGCTGCACACCGTCCAAAAACTGCAACGCGAGAACCTCAAACAACTCCAGAGCCAAAAGGGCCACCACGCCGCGGCTGATCACCGCGCGCAGGGGCTCCAAATTGATCAAGCCCGCGACTTGAAGGCGTTCCAACACCGGAAACAGCCGCAGCCAACGCCAGAGGGGCAGAAACAGAGGCAGATCAATCCAGCGACGCAGCAGGGCATCCCGCCAGCTCAGGCCGGGCAGCCTGCGGCGAAGGCGCGCGGCCCGCAGCAGGATGTCCAGCAGGAAGACGCTCTGAAACAGCAGCAGATCCCATCGCCAGAAATGATCGGTCGGACGCCCGGTCTCATCCATCGAGCGCCAGTAGTTGCGGGCCACCAGGGGCAACACCCGTCCCTGCCAGAAGCGCCGTTCCTCCTGCCAGGATTGGCGGGTCAGCCATTCCTGACTCAGCAGGCGAGAGACCGCCTCTTTTGAGGAATCGACCCGGGCTCGCCGACGCAAAAGATTTTTGATCGTCTCCAGGGTGCCAGAGCCGACTGTCGCCTGAAAGGGATCGCTCTCCACCATCTGATGGGTGAGACGCACCTGCCTTTGCAAGCGGTTCCGTTGCATGGGAGTGAGGGGTTCACCCGCCCGATGGCCCGTCATGGCCTGATCGAGGCTCGCGAACGCATCCAGAAAGCCCTGGGTTTCCCGGTGGGGCTCGATGCCTTTGATGGGATCCAGCCAGGGAGTGATGTCTGGCAGCAAGGGAAGGGGAACCGCCACGGGCATGGCGGGCAAGGGCTGGACACTCCGCTGCAACCAGAAGGGCCGCAACGGCACGTAGGTGAGATCCACCGCCACCGCGAGCAGATTGACCACAGCCCAGAGGGCGACAAAACGTTCCCAACCCTTCCAGAGTCGGCTCCTTGGCGGCGTCAGGGACACGTGCCAACGGGGGCGAGCCATGGCTGCACGCGGAGATGGGAGACTAACTCTGCCTCCCGAGCCGGGATTCCGCAGACCTTCTACTTTGACCAGTCAGGATCCCAAGCCTTCATCCCCATCCCCGGACGTGCCTCCCAAGCGACAAGAGGGTTCAGCCAGCCGAGTGGATTCGGCCGGTCAACGATCCGCCCCTCACGAGCGGGAGGATCCTTGGGCGTTCTGGCGCAGCGTTCTCCTCACCCTGGCTGTGGCACTGGGGATTCGGCAATTTTTGGTGGAAGCCCGCTACATCCCCTCCGGATCGATGTTGCCGGGGCTCCAGCTGCAAGATCGCCTGCTGGTCGAAAAGCTCTCTTACCGCAGTCGCCAGCCACGACGGGGGGAAATCGTGGTGTTTCACGCGCCACACCATTTCGATCCCGTCTTGGGGGCACAACACCGCCCGGGTCCCCTGGGGTGCCTGCTGGTGAACATCCCCTTGCTGGGGCCCTTGTTGGGGCTTCAGGAGCCCGCCTGCGACGCCTACATCAAGCGCGTGATCGGCCTCCCCTCCGATCGCGTGGTTGTCGATCCAAGGGGCCTGGTCTCCCTGAACGGCAAACGCCTGCGGGAGCCGTATGTCAAGAGCATTTGTCCCGTCGATTCCAAAGGAATGGGCCCCTGCCCCACCCTCGATGTGGTGGTCCCCCCCAACCATGTGCTCGTCCTGGGCGACAACCGAGCCAACAGCTGGGATGCGCGGTTCTGGCCCGGGGGTCCCTTTTTGCCCGATAAGGAGATCATCGGTCGAGCCTTCTGGCGCTTTTTTCCCCTCAACAGCGCTGGCGCCCTGCAAGCGCCCAGCGCTCCTCAGGCAGCAGACCTGAGGCAATGACGCGCCCCCGCCATCCCTCGGGGGGTGGGCTGGGGGCGTTGGCCGCCAGAGATCCTGTTGGCTCCGTGGACGGAGACCAGACATGGCCGGGATCCCAGAGCACCCAGCGGTCGCTGGCCACCGTCAGACGCTCCGGGGGGAGACCAAGGAACTGGCTGGGTCCCCAGCTGAGGGCCTGCCAGAGGGCCTCCACGGGCCAGGAGCGCCTCTCCACCAGCTCCTGCCACAGCAGGGTGAGGGCAATTCCATGGCCCGCCATCCCCGCCTGACGCTGATCGAGGGGCAGCAACTGCTCCTCCGCGTCCAAGGGCTGGTGGTGAATCGCCACAGCCCCTGGCACCCCGTTCCGCAGACCCCTGATGAGGGCCTCGCGATCCTCGGCTCCGCCCAGAGACGGTCGCACCCGCCACCCCTCATCGGCCGGATGCAGAGCGCCACTGTCCGCGACGAGATGCCACCAGCTGACGCTGGCGGCGGGTGGGTCGGGCTGATCGCACAAGAGGCGCACAGCCTCGGCCGTGGAGAGATTCATCAGCCGCAGGCGGATGCCAGGGTGGATCGCCCGCAGATTGAGCAGGGTCTGCAGGGGGATGGTTTCGCTGAGGACCGGATCCGTGGGCCATCCCGCCCGCAGGGCCTCAACTCTCTCCCGGACAAATCCTTCTTGGGCGAGGGTGGGATCCCGGGGGGCCAGAAGCACGGGATGCGCCCCCATCTCCCCCAGCCTCAGCCCCCGCTCCAGCAAGGCCAGGGGGGGCAGATGGTCAGAGGCTGCCAGGCCCAGAGCCCCTGCGGCCAACTGTTCCGCGTGGAGAGCCAGATCGGCATCAGCGCCCTGGGCGCTGAAGCTGCCCCAGAGCGCCAGCCGCATCGGTGGCGTCCAGGCTGGCGTCAACCGTTCCGGAGCATCTCGCCAGGGCCTGGCCCAGGGCAGGAGGGCCACGGTGCCATAGCCGCCACTGGCCGCAGCAACGGCCAGGCTGTCCAGAGTTTCGCTGCGACCCAGCCATGGATCCTCCAGCACACTGTGGGGATCCACCAGTGGAGGGGCCAGCCACCAGGTGCTGGCATCCAGCTCGGATGCGTCCCCCAAACCGCTGGTGAGCGGTGGCTCCAGCAGGTCCCACCCCAGCAGGCGGCGCCCCTGCAACCACACATCGCGCCGGACGGGCGGCCGCTCCGGTGCCTCCAGTAGATGCACCTGGCGCAGGAGCACGGTGGACCCCATCAACAGCTCCGATTCAGAGGGCGCCGGCGGCGGTGCGGTCAAGCACGCCACCAAGATGACCGGTGAGATTGAGACAGCTCACCACGGGCTTGCCTGCCGGTCCCCTTGGATAGTCCACCACGCTGACGCCACCATTGCCCTGCTTGATCATCCAGATCTCCGCAGGAGACAACCCGAGAAGGGCGCAGAGGATGGTTTTGTTCACCGCGTCATGGGCCACCACCAGGGCCGTTTCCTCTGCTGCGAGGCTGCGGGCGATGATGTCCCAAGTGGACACGGACCGGTCCCAGACCTCCTGCAAGGTCTCTCCGTCGGGCATCGTCACCGTGTGGGGGGCTTGTTTCCAGGCGGTCAACAACGCCGGCCAGGTGTCGGCGATCTCCTTTTCCAGGCAACCTTCCCAGCGACCGTGACCAATCTCGACCAGTCCGCGGGTGCTGGTGAGGGGCACTCCGGGGTGGCGCTCCAAGATCACTTCCGCAGTCTGGCGGGGGCGCGCCATCGTGCTGGTGTAAGCACGGTGAATCCGCACAGGGGCGAGGAAGTCGCGAGCCGCCGCCGCTTGGCTCAGGCCTCTCTCATTCAGGGGGATGTCGATCTGCCCCTGGAAGCGCCCCTCTCGATTCCACTGCGTTTCCCCGTGGCGCACGAGCAACAGCCGCCGCCCCTGGGCGGGAGGAAGAGCCTGGCCGAGGTGGGTGGAGTTGTTGAGGGATTCCACCTGCACCTCCAGGTTCGCCCCCTCCTCTCGGCTGAGGTTGAGCACCGAGATGGCGGCGTTGTCCATGCGCAGGCGCCGGAATCCTCCAGCGTCCAGCCCCAGAACCCGCAACACCAGGGCCCGCAGGATGGCGTTGTGACCCACCACCAGCACGCCCTCGCTCGATCCCGCAGCGAGGGCCCCGGCATGGCGGTCCAGCAGGCGCTTCAGAAAGCGATCGGCCTGGGCCATCAACTCCGGCAACGGGCGAAAGCGACGGCCATCGCCACGCTCCAACTCCAAGGTTTCTGGAGCCTCTTGCCAGATCCGAGCTGGCTCGGGGTAGCGCTCCCGCACCTCTTGGCGTCGCAGTCCACTCCACGGGGCGAGATCCACCTCCAAAAGGTCCTCGTCCAGCTGCGGCGACAGGGCCATGCCGGCACCCCGGACCAGAAGCTCAGCCGTGTCGCGGGCTCGACCAAGGGGCGAGCTGTAAAGCGCGGCGACGGGCACCTCTCGCAGTGCCGCGCCCGTTTGCAGAGCCTGGTCTCGACCCTCAGGCGCGAGGGCGGAGAGATCATCTCGGCCCTGGATCCGGTGCTCCAGATTGAAGGTGCTCAAGCCATGACGCACGAGCACAAGGCGTAGGGGCACGGCCAAGGGAAATCCAACGCTGGCAACTGTATGGGACGAGAATCCGCAGATCTCCCCCCGACCTCTCCGCGTGGCTGCTCCGGCCCCAGGCCTCCCACCATCGACCTCCACGCCGCCAGGAGGTCCGTCGCCGCGAAACGATTTCAGGAGCTGGAAGGGGCTGCTGGCGGTGATCGCCCTCAGCCTGAGCCTGCTCCTCTGGTCCAGCGGGCTCCGGGAGAGTCTTTCGCGGCCCTCGGTGGTGGACGCCCTGGATCTCCGGCAGCTGGAGCTCTCCGTGCTGGCGGCGGAAGCGTTGCCCCCTTCCCTGCGTCCGCTCCTGGTGGGAGAGAACCCTCGCGGCCTGCTGAGGGAAACCTTGGAGCGGCGTGCTCGGGAGTCCACCTCACCGCCGCCTGCGGCCGATCGCCTGGCCCTGGCGCTGCTGCAAGCCGATGGCAAGGCGAACACCTCTTCAACGGCGGCGGCCACCCTCGCGGAGCTTTCCTCCCAGGTGAACAGCGAGCGACGCCCACTGCTGCAGGCGCTCAAGCAAGGGGCGGCCGTGCCAGCGAACGAACGGGAGACACTCCTGGCTCCCTGGGGCGACACCAGCCTGGTGGCTCAATTGAGCTGCGAGACACTGGGTGGCCCCGCCCCGACCTGCCCCGCCCAACGGCAGGCCACCTGGTTGATTCTGCGGCTCCTGGCCCTCACAGCATGTCCCACCCTGCTGCTGCTCGCCGGAGCGGGGCTACTCAGCCGCCAGCTTTGGCTGGCGTGGCGGCGAAGGCTGCCCTCGCCCCCGCCGCTGGTCGGCCCACCCCTTTCGCTGGCGGATGTGACGCTTGTGATTGCGGGTGGCTTCGTGCTGGTGGGAGAAGTGATCCTGCCATCCCTCACCCGGTTGAGCGTCACCGGGATGCTGGCCACCTGGCCCCTCTCCAGCGCCACCCGTCAGGGGCTGGAGGTGATGACGACCTACCTGACGCTGATGGTGGCCCCCCTGGGACTCCTGGCGCTCCTGGTGCCCAGCCAACCTCCCCCACCCCCCGGGGGCTGGCTGCAGTGGGGCTGGCGCCCTCCAGCCGCCATCGCCAGGCCCGCCCTGGCGATGTTGTTGATGGTGCTCCCCCTGGTGGCCCTGGCCAGCTGGTTGCTTCAGGCCTTGTGGAGTGACCCTGGCGGGAGCAACCCTCTGCTGGACTTGGTGCTCAGCACCTCTGATGGCTGGGCGTTGCTGACCTTTGCCCTCACTGCCATGGTGCTCGCCCCGCTGTTTGAGGAAACCCTGTTTCGCGGCGTGCTGCTCCCTGTGGTGGGGCGACAGCTGGGTGGCCCGTCGGCGGTGCTGATCAGCGCCCTGGTGTTTGCGATCGCCCACCTGAGCCTGGCGGAATTGGTGCCTCTGTCCGTGCTTGGCGTCGGCCTGGGCTTGTTGCGCTGGCAAACGGGACGGCTGGGGGCCTGTGTGTGCCTGCACGCCCTCTGGAACGGACTAACCTTTGCCAATCTTCTCCTGCTGGCCCGGTAAGGCGACATCCTTGCTGAGAAGCCATCGGGGTGGTTCACTTGCTCAGCTTTCGGCTCCGTCCTTGGTCGCGTCGCCCTCCATCCCCGCCACACTGGTCTCCACTCCCTCCCACCCTCAGCGCTCTCGGGGGGGGCGACGGTCGATGGGATCCCCATCCCTCCCCGGGGAACGATCTCTACAGGTGATTCAAGGTTCCCTGAGCGGTCGTCGGGTTGAGCGCCAATCCCCTCTTCTCGCCACTCTGCACAGGATGTCAACGGGTGCTCTGATTGGACTGGGAGCCTCCTTGATGGGCTTGAGCGCCTTGGCCCTGCACTGGCAGAACCAGTGGGCCAAGAACTATGCCCAGCTGGAAACCGCCAAGGTGCTCGAACATCGCCTGAATGAAGCAGCTTCCGTGCTGGAGCAACATCACATCGTCTCCATGGGACGCCCGGGTCAGCTGCTGCCGACCACCAGTGAGAATCTGATCCATCTTCCCGAACCTGCCCGAGCCCAGCCAAAACGCTCCCTTCCCCTTCTGGCTGGCCTCGCGATCGGTCGTCCTTCCCAAGGGCGTGCTCTTCCTCCCCTTCCAGCTGGTTTTTGATGGCGTCTCCCACCACCCGCAGGCATCCACCCGGACGAGCGGGTCGATCAGAACGAAGGGTGGCAGGCGGCGAAGGCCGGCCTCGGGGCCACGGGCAGCGTTCAGCGACCCCGCAACCTTTGCCCGCCACACGCCTCTTCTGGGTCTACGGCCTGCTCTGCCTGGCGTTGAGCGGTTTGGCCGGTCGCTTGGTCTGGCTGCAGGTGTTGCAAGGAGATGTGTTGCAGAGCCGCGCTCGCCAAATTCAAACCCAGTCCGTGAAGCCCCTCGGGACGCGTCGCACGATCGTGGATCGGGTGGGACGTCTGGTGGCCATTGACGAAGAGCGTTTCACGCTCTGGGCACACCCGCGTTACTTCAGCTTTCCCGGGGACGCATCCTCACGGCGTCGGCGGCCCGAAGAGGTCATGACAAAGCTGGCGGCGGCTACCGGGCGTCCGAAGAACGATTTGCTGCAAGCGGTCACAGGGCGGTCCAGCGGGGTGAAACTGCTCACCAATCTTGACCCGCAGACGGCTGCGAAAGTGAAAGCCCTCGAGATCAGTGGCCTGGATTTGGAGGCTTATCCCCAGCGGATCTACCCCCAAGGATCCTTGTTCGCCAATGTCGTGGGATTCCTCAACCTCGATCGAGCCCCTCAGGCGGGATTGGAGCAGAGTCGCGACAACGATTTGAAACGGCAGGAGACCACCTTCCACATGCGACGTGGTGGTGACGGCACACCCCTCCCTGACGGACTCCAGGCCGGCTCCCTTTATGGCGATGATCTGAGACTGCAGCTCACTCTCGATTCACGACTGCAACTGGTGGCCCAGCAGGCTGTCGCCAAGCAAGTCAAGCAGTGGAATGCCAAGCGGGGTGTTGCCCTGGTGATGGATGCCAAAAGCGGGGAGCTTCTGGCCCTTGCCTCTGCGCCGACTTACGACCCCAATCGCTACTGGGATTTCAATCCAGGCGTGTTCAGGGAATGGTCGGTTCAAGACCTCTATGAGCCAGGCTCCACGTTCAAACCGATCAACCTGGCGATTGCGCTCCAGGAAAAGTCGATTCAACCGAATGGAACGGTCAATGACATCGGGCAGCTCACAATTGGTGGCTGGCCGATCTTCAACGCCGATCGTCGCGCCAATGGGGTCATTGACTTTCCAACCGTGTTGCAGGTCTCCAGCAATGTCGGCATGGTGGCGGCCATGAGCCAGCTGAAGCGGGAAACCTTCTGGGGATGGCTCAAAACCCTCGGCATCAATGATGTGCCCGACACGGACCTCCCCGGCGCGGTGGCGGGCCAGCTGAAATCAAAAGAGGAATTCACCGCTGGCGCGATTGAACCCGCCACCGCAGCCTTCGGCCAGGGTTTTTCCCTTACCCCCTTGAAGCTGGTGCAGCTCCACGCGATGCTCGCCAACGGGGGGAGACTCGTCAGCCCCCACATCACGCGCGGCCTGCGCTCGGGCGATGGACTGGCCACAACTCCCAGTCAAACTGGCATCCCCCTGCTGGATCCCAAAGTAACCCGTCAGGTGGTGGAGTGGATGGAAACCGTTGTGGACAAAGGCACCGGAAAGGGAATCAAAATCCCCGGCTATCGCATCGGCGGCAAGACAGGCACCGCGCAAAAAGCACACAATGGCATTTACATCCCAGGCGCTCGAATCACCAGTTTTGTCGCCATTCTGCCGGTGGAGCAGCCCCGTTATGTGGTGCTGGTGGTGATGGATGAGCCCAAGGGCGGTAATGCCTACGGATCCACAGTGGCGTTGCCGGTGGCTCGGCAGATCGTCGAAGCCCTGTTGGTGCTGGAAAAAGTTCCCCCGTCCCAGCCTGATCGTCTGCGGCCGCGGCCCCAATCGGTCCGACCCAAAACCTGAGAGCCTGGACGACCTTGTATGGATTCCCTCAAGCCGCCACGGGGCGACGGGCTTGCGGTGGAAGCGTGGTTAGCGTGTGAAGTGGAATCTGTCAGGGACGGACGACCCGCATGACCAACCTGCTTGAACAACTGGCCACCATGACAGTGGTCGTGGCCGATACGGGTGACATCGAGGCCATTCGCCAGTTCACTCCTCGCGACGCCACAACCAATCCCTCCTTGATTCTGGCCGCAGCCCAAATCGCCACCTACCAGGAGTTGATTGATCGAACCCTGAAAGAGTCTCGAGCGGTCCTCGGCGACAGTGCGCCTGTGGAGGAGGTGGTTGCCGAAGCCCTCGACGAAATCAGTGTCACCTTCGGCAAGGAGATCTTGCGAATCGTTCCAGGTCGCGTGTCCACGGAGGTGGACGCGCGACTGAGCTACGACACCGAAGCAACGATTGAAAAAGCTCGCAAACTGATCGGCCTCTATGAGCAGGCCGGCATTGGGCGTGAGCGTGTTTTGATCAAAGTGGCCTCCACCTGGCAAGGAATTCGTGCCGCTGAACGTCTTGAGCAGGAAGGCATTCACTGCAACCTCACCCTGCTGTTTGGCTTTGCCCAAGCCGTGGCTTGCGCGGAGGCGGGGGTCACCCTGATTTCACCGTTTGTTGGTCGCATCCTGGACTGGTACAAAGCAACCACCGGGCGCGAGAGCTACCCAGGGCCTGAAGATCCAGGCGTGCTTTCAGTCAGCAAGATTTACAATTATTTCAAAACCTATGGTTATCGCACGGAAATCATGGGAGCCAGCTTCCGAAATATTGACGAGATCATCGAGCTGGCAGGCTGTGATCTACTCACAATTTCTCCAGCGTTGATGGATCAACTGCGCAATCAAGAGGGTACTCTCACCCGCAAACTCAATCCTGAAAACCCTGGTGAAACGCAAGAGAAACTGCATGTTGATCAAACCTTGTTTGACGCCATGATGGTTGAGGATCGCATGGCCAGTGAAAAGTTGGACGAAGGAATTCGTGGATTTTCCAAAGCGATTGAAGCCTTGGAAGTGCAATTAGCCCACCGCCTGGCCGCCATCGAAGGCAAAGCGGCCTTCACCCATGCGGTGCATGAAATCTTCCTCCTCAATGATCTGGACGGAGATGGTTGCATCACCCGGGAGGAATGGCTGGGAAGCGATGCTGTCTTCGACGCTCTCGACACCGACCAGGATGGCCGCCTGGCCCCCGATGACGTGCGAGGTGGTCTGGGCGCGGCCCTCTCGGTCAGGCGATGAGAGCGTGCGGACAACCAGAAGGCTTTGGCGATGTTTTTCGCCGCATTGAAATCAAACCATCGCCTGGCGTTAACCCGCCAGCAACCTTGACACCATAGATTTAGTCTTTGATCGTTTGATCCTGCCTTGAACGCTCTTGACACCATGCGTGCCCTCGCCACTTCTGGCGAGGTCATCCATGTACCGGCCGGAAGCTCCGTCTTTCGTTCCGGAGACCCCGGCAACTGCATGTTCGGTTTGCTGGCGGGCACGGTTGATCTCAGCTGGAACGGTGATGGAGGCGGTCACGAACATCTTCAGGCTGGTGACGTCTTTGGCGCGGGAGCTTTGGTGACACCAGAGCATCGGCGCTTTGGCAACGCCACCGCCGTCACCGATTGCCAGCTCTTGGTGATGAACAAGGAAAAATTTCTTTTCGCCGTCCAAGAAACGCCGATGTTTGCCATTGAGCTGCTCGGTTCGATTGACCAACGCTTGCGGGATCTCAAGGGATGCGATAGAAGCCAACTTCACTGAAGCCGTCAACCCCACTGAAGTCGTCAACCCCACTGAAGTCGCCAACCCCGCTGAAGCTGTCAACCTCTCTGAAAAAGCAGGCGTCGAATCACCCGCTGGGCAATGTCGCCATATCCCATCTCTCCGGAAAGAATTTGAGCGATCCGCTGGGGGGCTGTGGGGCGCTTGATTCCCAACTGGTAGCCCACTCGAGGAAAACGGTAGAACACTTGCGCGATGCGTTTTCCCCACGCCATCGACTCGCCCCAACGCTGACGCATGGTGGCTGTATAGCGTTTCAAGGATTGCGGATCGCCACCCAGCCACGCATTCAAAGCCGCTGCCGCTTCGCAGCCACTCATCAAAGCTGGCCGGAGCCCCTCCGCCAGAAAGGGGTCACACAGTGATGCGGCATCGCCGGCAAGAAGCACGCCAGGTCCATCGAGGGAATGGTGGCCATCCCAGATTCTCAAGCGTGTCGGTGTGCGCTCTCCGGCTTCGGCGGACAGCCCTAAGGAGGGAAGAAGGCGGCGAAGCACAGCATCCGCCTCCAGATCCTGCCCACCGAGAAAGGTGCCCACACCGATGCTGTATCCCTGCAAGCGAGGAAACACCCAACAAAATCCCTGAGGCACCAAACCAAAGTCAAAACGGGCCAGATCAGGTTCAAGGACGGCGCAATCCACCTCAAGGGAGAGAGTGGTGGCGAACCGGGGGCGGAGTGGGCCAAGGCTTAAGCGGCCTGGCAGGGTAGAGCCCGAACCTGCGGCAATGAGGAGGCTCCGAGAAGAATGCACCTGGCCGTGTTGATCAACAACACTCCAGATCTCCCCCTGGAGATCCACCGAAACCACCTCCGTGTCGAAGCGGAGATCCGCCCCGGCCTCGCCAGCCCGATCTGCAAGGAAGGCGTCCAGCACGGAACGCCGCACGATCCAGAAGGGCGCTTCCCCTGGCAGGGTGGCTTGGACGGGATCCTCCAGCGCCCAGGTGAATCGCACGT
>JBJOHA010000077.1:0-19750 GCA_046047935.1 Cyanobacteriota bacterium | reverse complement strand
CACCCGCACCTCCACCCCTTGGGCGGCCAGCCCTTCACAGAGGCGACTCACCGAGAGCACCGGCCCGCCGAACTGCCAGGCCGGCGCGTAGACCGGCAGGAAGTGGAGCACCCGCATCAGCGCCCTGCCTCGGCTCCCTGCCACCCATAGCAGGCCAGCAACCGTGCTGCCGTCTTCCGGGTGGTGTGGTTTTTGGCCCACTGCCAACTCCCCTGGCGCAACTGCCATTCCCGCTCACAAGAGAGGGCGTCCAGCCGCCGCAGCAGCTCAGCTGCGGAGCGATAGCTGAGGCTGTTGCCTTCGTGGAGGCCGTGGGGTGCGCACAGGGCGGGCTTGCGATCCAGGTCTCGAAAGCAGAGCAGGCACCCTTGGGCAGCCAGTTCCAAGTGGCGCAAGCAATCCCAGCCGGCGCGTCGGGTTGTGATCCCGAAGCGGCTCCGCCGCAGATCGGCGAGGTAGTCGTCCTCGCTCAGGAAGGCGTGATCCGTTTGGCCGCCCACCAACCGTTGCACGTCTTGGTCGACAACATGGGTGGGGAACCGCTGGGGCCGCGGCTGGCCCAGAGCGCTTGGATGGAGCAATTTCTCCGCTGGGATGGAAAAACCCAGGGCCCGCACCTGCCGGCTCTTCAACCCAAACCAGCCAAGCTGCTGTTGGGAGAAGGCACCCATGCCGTGCCATTCTCGTTTGAAATAAAGACAACCGGGTTGTTTCAGAGCTGAGGCGATGAATCGCCAGGGCCCGAAGCGACGCAAGTGCGTGCCTGAGCCCGGGTAGATCCGTCGATCATCATCTCCATCCAGCAGGGCCAGGGGCACAGCGCCAATCACGGATATCCAGTCGAGCAACTGCCCCCATTGGCGCCAGACGTTGCCTAACACCACCAAATCAAACCAGCTTCGTTCCAGTTTGCGAAAGATCTGGTTTCGTTCAGGTTCGTTATCGGTGCCCAGCGTTCCGTAGAGGGTAAACCCGCCGCCGCGCACCCTCAGTTCTGGAGCATCTGCGCTCTGGATGCTGCCCGCGTAAAGACAGGTTTTGCGGGGGTGATCCACAACCTCCACCCCAGGGGTGTGGCGCAAGCCGTGGAGCAAGCCATCGGCAAGGTAGTCCTCTCGATCATCTGTGAAGAAGAGAACGCGAAAAGGTTGAAAGCTAGCCATCACTTCCCCCGGCATCCCTCCACCAACGCCACAGGACGACACCTTCCACCGCAAGGAATCCGAGACTGGCTGACAAAGCCAGCGTCTCACCCCATGCCCCTGCCGTCGCTCCAGCACTCGGAATCCAGCAAACAGGGATCAGCATCAGAGTGAGGAAAAGATGGCGCCAGAGAGCAAAGGGGGACTGGAAGCCCGATCGGGCCACCAGGAAATAGCAAAGAAGTGGCAGCAATGCGTAGGCCAGCTTGGCCACAAGAAAGCCCCCCATTCCCAACCTTGGGATCATCTGGACGCCAGCAACCGCTGCGGCCAGTGCCGCGCCGTTTTGGGTCAACATATAGAGATTTGTACGACGGGAAGCCAATAGGGGTTGGTGAAGCACCTGACTCAGAGATTCCACTACAGCGGCCAGTACCAAGACCCTGGTGGCTTGCAAGGAGGGTAAAAAAGCGACACCAAAAAACAGAGGCACCAGCCAGCGATCGACCAGCAAATAGGCAACAACGCAGAGAAGACCACTCCACCAAAGGGCACGCAGGGAGCGTTCAATGCCATGGCTCTGATCGACGAAGTGGCTACTGTTCCTCAAACGGACGAACAACACCGGAACAAGCGCCCCTGGCAGAAGGGTGAAGACCTGCACAAGGATCTGCCCCGCTCTGATATAGCCCACATCCATCAGTCCCTGGTCGCGCGCCACCCTCGCCAGCAGGGGGAGAAAAATCAGCGAGGCCAGTAGATTGGAGCCATAGAGGGGGAGCCCCTGGCGTACGAGCCCAAGGGCTGTCGACCACTCAAAATGGCTCTGCCTTGGCCAGGGCAACAAGCTTCGGCACCGTTGTCGGAGCCAAACCAACTGGATGCTCCCCATCAAGGCATAACCAGACAAGGCTCCTGCAAGGCCTGCCAGGAGGGCTCCAAGCAAGGCCGCCAAGAGCTTGCCCGGGGCAAAGGCCCCCTGACGAAGGGCCAGAGCGGCGGTGTGCCCCTTGATCAAGAGCAAATCCCACTGGATGGACGACAGGGACTCCAGCGAACAGATCACGACCAGCGCCAGGGTGAGCCTCTCCCTGCCCAAGGGGAGAGACTGCGGCAGCAGCCCTCCCCCCGGCAGCACCCACAACACCAGAGCGATGGCCCCGACCAGCGTGGCGAGCTGAACCACCCGCAGCGCGGTGTGAGCGATCTGGCCCTGACGGTCGGGGGGCAGGTTGGAGCCGGGGCCGGTGAGCGCGCAGGTGATGCCGTAGTCCACCCCGCAACGCACCGTCATCTCTGCGGTTTGGGTGGTGCTCAATACAAGTGTCAACACTCCAAGATTCCCTGGACCAAGAGTGCGGCTGAGCAACAGATTGGCTCCGAAACCGAGGCCCCGCCCCAGCAGAGATCCCCAGAGCAGGTGCAGGAACCCGGCGCGCAAGGGGGTTGGAGTCAAAAGATCAGCGACAGGAGGATAAGAATTTCAAAACCCATCGTTGCATGGGTGGTGCATGAGAACGAGCAAGAGGATGTCTATTTTCGTCTCAACAGCAAAGGATGAAACCGATCAACCACATAAGCCAGAAGCAGGAGGATCAATAGATACTTCGGAAATTCCCACAACCAATTCCACACCGTTTCTGAGACGGATCGCAGGGGAAGACCATTGAGGAAGGTGGCAGGGTAGATCGCGATCAAAAAAGCCAGAAGAGTCCCCGACAGGGAAGCCCAGCGATACCACAGCCTGCAGAGAAAAGCGTAAACGACCGCGAAGAGCAGGGCACCAAGGAGCACACCAACTCCTCGGAAGCGCCAGTAGAGATCGCCGCCAAAACTAACGTTCGGGAACCACACATGCTTCCCGTTGACGGTGCCCAGCTCTGGTTGTCCAATGATCTCCTTGGCGATCAAGTGGCCATCGTTGATTTCCGGACGGTTGGGATAGATGTGTTTAGGCACCCAAAGGTACAGCAGACCATGCAATCGTTTCCAACCTGCGGGGGGTTGTTCTGATCCTGGCGGATGGAAGAGATAAGGGTCACTGGAAGGGAAGAGATCACGACCGATGACAGAGAGCGTTTCCCTTTTTGGACGGGCATTCAAAGCACTGCGTGCAATGAGTTCCATTCGCTCAAGAGGTCTTTGGCTGAGAGTGGATTGAAAAGCGGCCGTATCCCTCAGGGTGCCCATCAGCGGAATGAATGCAAGGGCGAACAGGAAAAAGCCCACCACAAGAGAGCGGATCATTCGCGGGGGGATGCTGGTCATCCAAAGACCGAAGAGCAGCATCAACATGGGTCCTAGCAGCAATCCCCGGCCTCCGGTCAACCCCCCGAGAACAAGGGATGCCAGGGTGAGAAGCACAAGCGTTGGGGCGAGCCAGCGCCGTGGGACAACCTCTCTCGCCTCTTCAGGCGAGGGCTCGATGCACACCTGAATCCCCAGGGGGACGAGCAAGGGAAAGAGATCGCGCAGGCGCAAAAAAGGGACAAAAAGCGTATCGGCTCGCCATAGCCGCAAGGTCCATTGGATATAATTGGTGTTGGCGCGGTCGAGGGTGCCGGAGATCACCCCGACCAGCAGATAGCCCACGCTGTAAAGCCCTAACAACAGCACGAGCAGAGGCAGACGGCGTCGCAGGGCTGCGCTGAGGGGAGCGGGATTCAACCCTTGCAGCAAGGGACGGTTGAGGAACGCCACCCCCACGATGGCTGTGGAGACCACACCCCACAGAGCCTGGCTCGGCTCCAGGGCGCGGCTCCAGGGCAAGACGTCGCTGTTCACCTGATCCCCAGCCAGCGCCAACACGAGCGCGCCAAGGCCCCAGCGCTGAAAACCAGCAAGAGTGATCACCGTCAGGGGAGGCAGGGGCAGTCGATTCATCCAAGGCCGCTCCATCCAAAGGGCTGTGGCCAGGAGCACCAGGGACCACCCACACCAAGCCATGGCCAGCCCGCGCCCAGTGATCAGTGTCAAGGGAATCCACAACAGGATTGCCCCCACCACGGCGGTTGCCGGGTGCAGGAGGCGTTCGGCCGGTCCGAGCAGTTGGCCAAGACGATCGGCACCAGAACCAGAGGGATCGAGCATCAACGGGACGTCCCGTCGCGGTGTCTGCGCCATCGTTCCGGGAGCCACTCCACCAGTGACACAACAGTCTGCATGAGGCCTGCAGCCTGCTGGATGGCGCGCAGCGTGGATCCCAGATCCCGGGCATGACCCTGCCGGAGCTGTTTCAACGCGTTCCAGAGATGGAACTGCATCACGTGGGCGGCCCACCGGTGGCGGCGGGGTTCAGCCCTCAGCAGCGGGTGGCGGCGGAGTTGCCCCACCACCACCGCCACTTCCCTGGTGTCATGGCTGCCCTGGCGGTTGGCGTTTGAAAGCTGGGCTGGATGGGTGCGCACGCGGGCGATCGACGTGCGGTTGAGCAAGATCGGCCCCTGTTCAGCGGCACGGATCAGCCACTCCCAGTCGGCGGCATGGCGCCAGTCGGCGCGAAAGGGGCCTGCCCGGATCCAAAGATCCCGGTGAATGGCCATGCCGGTGAGGTTGCCATTCAGGCTTCCCAGTTCAAGCAAGGCCGGCACGAACCGCTCGGTGGGGATCAGGGCCGTCTCCAGACTCAGGCGATCGTGGTGCGCGGCATGGTCGGCCGGTCGGGCTTGCTCCTCCGGACCAATGGAGAGGAACGTTGAGAGAATCAGACCGGCTTCGGGCCAGCGCTCCCGCATCGCCTCCACAGTCTCCACCGCCGTGGGCAGCAACATGTCGTCGCTGCACAGAAGCAGCCACCACGATGCCGGCTCGCTGGCGATGGTTGCGTTGAGGTTGGCAAAAAGCCCCAGGGTCCTCGGGCGCCGCAGCCACCGCACATCGTGGCCGGTCCCATGGCGCGCCAGCCAACCTGCCAGCCATTGGCGGGTGTCCGCATCGGAGCCATCATCGGCAATCAACAGCCGCCAAGCGCGACTGGTCTGGGCCAACACGCTCTGCAGAGCCGCCTCCAGCAGAGCGGCTCGACCATGCACAGGCAGCAGGATCGTGAGGGGTTCGCTGTTCCGTTCCTCGCTCATGATTCCCGAATGTGCAGCAGCGAGCGGTAGAGCGCGATGGCCCTGTCTCCATACGCGTCCCATCCAAGAGAGCCCCTGGCCAACGCCAGCGCCGCCTCACGCTTGCGTTCCCAAAGGCCAGCCTCGCCGGCCAATCGGCGGAGACAGTGGGCAATGGCAGAGGGGTCGTGGACGGGAACCACCCAACCGGCCGGGAATTCCTGAATGGGCGATGTCTCCAACGCGCCACGCCATTCTTGGCGTCGCAAGAGATCTTCCCCGCCGGTGCTGGTGGTGCAGATCAGCGGCAGACCGCAGGCCAGGGCCTGCATCTGCACCATTGCCATGCCTTCCTCGATGGACGCCATCACAAAACAATGGGCGGTGGTGTAAAACGCCATCAGCTCCGCCTGGGGCCGATGTCCCAAACGACGCACCGACGTGGATTGGGATGCCAGCAGCGCTTCCAGCCCTTCGCCGCCGCCGCCGAGGAGCAGTAACTCGGCACCTGGCAAACGGGCTGCGCGGAATCCCTCCAGCAGGTCGGGCAAGCCCTTGCGAACGGAGAGGGAGCCGGCGTAAGCGACCCTCAGACCATCCACGGCAGGAGGGGGTGGCGGCGTCGCTCCGGGGCGGAAGCGGCTCAGATCGACCCCCAGCCCATTGCGAAACAGCCGCTCCGCCGGGAAGTCTCGTTCCAGAAAGGTGCGTTCCACAAACAGGCTTGGAACCGCCACCGCCGTGCAAAGCGCGTATTCCCTCAGCTCCATCGCTTCAATCTTCGGGTGGGTGGGGATCCAGGCGAGACCCAGCCGGGCGTGCTCCTCCCGCAGCAAGCGGCTCTGCTCCAGGATGTGGGCGGAGGAGCGCTCCAGCACGGTGGGCACTCCGCGCTCGGCGGCCCACCGCAGGGACGGCTCACTCCATTGCGACCAGCCGTGAATCAGTTCACTCCCCTCCAGGTGGGCCACGGCACGGCGGGCAAACCAGCGGTGCACCCGCCACTGGCAACGCATCATCAACGCTTCCCCCCCCAGCTTGTAGATGGCCTTCACCACAAAGAAGGTGAGCGGCAGGCTCACCACCTTCTCGGCAGGAATGTCCCAGCGCGTCACAAACCAGCGCGGATAGTTGGTGATCAGCCGATGGAGATGGCCCTGGCGATGAAGGTGCCGCGCCAGATCAAAGGCATGCCAGCGGCCACCCACCACGATGGTGATGCGCATCGACGCGGGGACCTCATGACATTGCCGCATTGTCCTGCCAGGCCAGGATCTGTCGAAGCCGCTCGCCGTAGGTGTGCTCCGGCCGTCTCAGAGCTCGAGACCCAAGATCCCGCAGCGTGCGCTGGAGGTTGGGGTCCGCGAGGATGCGATCCGCGTGGGCCCGCATCTCAGCTGGTGTGGAGAAGAAACCCACCTCGGGATAGCCGGGCAGGAGCGCCCGATGCTCCGGGGTGTCGGCATAGAGCCCGCAGCCGCCGATGGCGCCGATCTCGTAGGAGCGATCCGTGGAGAGATCGCCATTGGCCTGGCGCAGCAGACCCAGCACCAGCCGCGCGTGGCTGATGGCTTTGGCATAGTCGCCTCCGGTGACCGCCCCCTGACGCTCCCAGCCCGGGGTGGCCAGACCGTCCCAGCTGTTGCCGTAAATCCTGCAGAGCGGCCCCGGTGGATCGGCCATGGCCGCCAGCCAGGGCAGACGCTCTCGCGCGCCAGTTCCCACAAAGGCCACATCCACCCCATAGCGCTCCGAATCTGATGGATCGGGCGGTGGCGGGCGGTGCAGATCCGGGGAAAAGGCGAAGGGCAGCCAGCTGGTGCTGGGCACGCCCGCCTCCTCCAACCGTTGGCGCAAGGCCTCCTTGGTGCTGAAGATGTGGTCGTAGGAGGGCAGATTCTTCAGGAAGCAGCGCCGCCGGTGGATGGGATTCCAGGGGTCATCGGTGAGGTAGTTCACGACCTGGCCCCCCTGACGGTGGACGGTGGAAAACACGGCTGGGGCAAGGGGGAGGATGCCGGTGACCAGGACGAGCTGAGGTTTGAGAAGCTGGAGGCGAGCCACAAGGGTGCGCTGGAAGCCCCACCACTCCCAGGTGCGGCGGTCGGCGAGGCGGTAGAACAGCTTCCCCCGCCGTCGGGCCATGCTGGGGGCGAAGGCGGGCGTGGCTGAGGTGTAGGCCACCGCGATGTCTTCGGAGGTCAAGCCAGCTCGCGCGGCCCCCTTCAGGAGCTTGGTTCCCAGGGCTTCCGGCGATGTGGTGTCAGCCAGCAGCAGGAGGCGGGTGGTCATTGGCCGCTCCATTGCCGCGCCATGGAAGGACGGGTGATTTCCCATTATTCAGAACCGTCCAGCCCTGCGGCAGCCCCTTTGGGACAGCGCGTGAGACACGACGGCCCTGATCGCCACCTCCCAATCACGGGCCGCGGGCCTGTGAGGTGTTTGGCGAGATGTTTGGTGAGATGTTTCGACTCCCTGCCTGGCGCGGCCAAACCGGCACCGGCAGAGGCTGGAAGCCTTAACGCCCGTCGCAACAGAAGCTTTGAGCCGAAAACCCTTAATGAGAAAAGGAAGCGGGCGGCGGGAATCGAACCCGCATCATCAGCTTGGAAGGCTGAGGTTTTACCACTAAACTACGCCCGCAATGTTGAGACAACGACTCTCGCTGCCGGGGATCTCCAAATCGAAGACAACCGCGCGAATGGCCTGGATCAGAACCCAAGCGGAGCCATCTTCCCACGAAGGAGGCCCAACTGCGGAACAGACCAGTGGCGCCGAACAGACCTGCGGAGCCGAACAGCCCAGTGGAGCGGAACAGGCCAGTGGAGCGGAACAGCGATGCCGCAGACCTGGCCCCGTGGCTGAAGCATGATGGCGAGCTGATCTCCCGGCTGGTTTGACGCCTCCCCGCTCCACCCCGCCCCGCGACACCCCGGGCCTGGATCCCCCCACCTTCTCCAGCGACGCTCCCCCCGGCGCCCCCGCCACCAGCGCGACCGGCGAGACCGTCGAGATGGCCCTGGCGGCCCCTGGTGCCCAGCGGCGTCTGCTGATCGCCTACAGCCTCGGAGACGCGGGCACCGGGATGGCCGCCTCCCTGATCGGGTTCTATCTCTTCGTGTTCTACACCTCGGCCGCCGGGCTCTCTCCGGTGATGGCTGGTGGGGTCTTGATGCTCGCCCGCCTCTGGGACGCCATCAACGACCCGATTGTTGGCTGGCTCAGCGATCGCACCAACCACCCCAGCGGCCCTCGCCTCCCCTGGATGGTGTGGAGCGCCATCCCCCTCGGGGCTGCCATGGCGGCGATGTGGTGGCTGCCACCCGGCAGCCCCTGGGTGAAATTCCTCTACTTCGTGGCCATCTCCGTCGTGGCCAACAGCCTTTACACCTGCGTCAACCTCCCCTACACCGCCCTGATGGCGGAGGTGACGAGCGACACGACGCTGCGCACGCGCCTCAACCGCTCCCGTTTCACCGGATCGATCATCGCTGGGCTGGTGGGCCTCATCCTCGGGGGCCTGTTGCTGCGCGACCATGCCAACCCCACCAGCTACTGGCAGTTGGGCCTCTTCTCCGGCCTGATCATCGCCGTGAGCACCTTGGCCTGCTGCTGGGGCATCGCCCCCGCCGCCCGCAGCGCCCAGCAGCCCACCCCCTCTCACGGCTCCACGCGCCGTCTGCTGCGGCGCATCGGCGACAACGGCCGCTTCATGCGCGTGCTGGGGCTCTACCTGCTCCTCTGGTGCGCCCTGCAGCTGATGCAGACGGCCGCCCTCATCTTCCTGCCGGTGGTGATGCGCCTGCCGGAGAGCTGGAGCAACTGGATCCTGCTGCCCTTCCAGATCAGCACCCTGGTGGGGCTGCAGCTGTGGACCCTGGTGAGCCACCGCCAGGGGCGGCTGCGGGCCCTGGCCTGGGGGGCGGGGTTCTGGATCGCGGGCTGCCTGGCGGCGATGCTCCTGGCGCCCCTCGACGTTCAGGCGGCCCCCCTGCAAACACTCACCAACCAGCTGCGCCTGGGGGGGCTCCTGGCGGCGATCCTGGTGGTGGGCCTGGGGGCTTCCACCGCCTACCTCATCCCCTGGTCGCTCCTGCCGGACGCGATCGATGTGGATCCGGAGAAGCCCGCCGGCCTCTTCAGCGCCTTCATGGTGTTTGTGCAGAAGCTCTGCATCAGCCTGGTGTTGTTCAGCTTCGGCAGCTTGATGAGCTTCAGCGGCTACGTTCCCGCCCTGGGCACGGGTCAACCCCGGGCGGCCCTGGTGGCCATTCGGTTGTGCATGGGGCTGATCCCGGCGCTGCTGGTGGTGCTTGGCCTGGTGGTGATGCGCCACTGGCCGAAGAGCCCCCCTCGTCCGCTCGCGCTGGAGGCGCCATGACCACCTTGCGGCGGGCGCGCCGCTGGAGCCCCTCGCCCCCTCGCTGGCTGGAACGTCTTGGGGCCAGCCTGATGCTCGGCGGCCAGGCGGTGAGCGCCATGGCCAAGGGGCGCATCCACTTGGGCGATCTGATGGCGGAGCTGATGGAGGCCGGCCCCGGCAGCGTGCTGATCGTGCTGATCACCGGCCTGGCGGCGGGCACGGTGTTCAACATCCAGGTGGCGGCGGAGCTCTCGCGCCAGGGAGCCAATGCCGCCGTGGGCGGGCTGCTCGCCCTGGGTCTCTCCCGCGAGATCGCGCCCCTGCTCACCGCCACCCTCCTCACCGGGAAGGTGGCCACAGCCTACGCCGCCCAGTTGGGCACGATGAAGGTGACCGAGCAGATCGACGCCATCACCATGCTGCGCACCGACCCGGTCGACTATCTGGTGGTGCCCCGCTTGCTGGCGCTCTTGGTCATGTCGCCTGTGCAGTGCCTGCTCTTCTTCGGCATGGCGCTGTGGTCGGGGCAGATGAGCAGCACGCTGCTTTACAGCATTCCGCCCAGCGTTTTCTGGACCTCGGTCCGCACCTGGATGGAGCCGGATGACGTGCCTTCCATGCTGATCAAGGCCCTGGTCTTCGGCTTGATCATCGCCGTGCTGGCCTGCGGCTGGGGCCTCACAACCAAGGGCGGCCCGAAGGAGGTGGGAGCCAGCACCACCGGCGCTGTGGTGATGATCCTGTTGTGCGTGGCCTTGGCGGATGTGGTCCTCACCCAGATCCTCTTCGGCGCCTGAGGGCCCGCCGGCAAGGCCAGAATTCCACTCCCGTTCCCTCCTTTGACGTCCATGACGATTCCTGCCACCGCCGAGGCCGAGGGGCCGGACGGCGTCACCCTCGCCCCCCGCTACTGGGTGCCTTTCGGTCTTCTGTTGATCGCCAGCCTCTGTCTCGTCCTGAGCGCCCGCTGGGTGGGGTTCTTCTACGGAGGCCTGACCCTGCTCTCCCTCGGGGCCTTCCTGCTGCTGCAGACCAACCTGCTGCGTCTCTGCTTCGCCAAGGATGCCCTGCTCGTGCTGCGTTCCGGGGAGGAGATTCGCCGTTTTCCCTACGACGCCTGGCTGGCCTGGCAGGTCTTCTTCCCCCCGGTGCCGGTGCTGTTCTATTTCCGGGAGCGGAACAGCCCCCACCTGCTGCCCATGTTGTTTGACGCCACCGCCCTGCGCGCCGAGCTGGAACGCCGGGTGACCCTGCCTGCGGAGCCCACCCCATGAGCCGCGATCCCGCCGTCCCCGACACGCCCGAAGCCCTCGGCCCCGATGCCCACGGCCCCGAGGGACCGGCAGAGGCCCTCCGCACGGCAACTCCCTCTCCCCCCGCGCCGTCCACTGCCCTCCCGCCATCCACTGCTCCGCCGCCGTCCACTGCTCTGCCGCCGCCAGCCTCCGCCGCCACTGCCACAGCGACAGCCACTGCCGCCAACGCCACCGCTGCTGAGCCTGGCGTGGCCATGCCTGATGCCGAAGGGCCTGGTGTCGCCGAGCGGCTGCTGGCGCTGGCCCTGCGCGATCTGGCCGAACGCCGCGCCGCGCTGGAAGGGGAGATCCTGACCCTGACAAGCCGACGCGATCAGCTCAACGCGGAGATTCAGTCCACCTTCACCGGCCAGTCCGAGGCGATCGCCAAACGGGTGCGGGGCTTTCAGGATTATCTGACCACCGCCCTTCAGGACCTGGCGGGCTCGGCGGAGCAAGCCCAGCTCGTGAGCCAACCCCTCATCGTGCAGCCCTCAGCCCTCGATCAGCGGCGGGCTGAGGAGGCCGCCGCCGCCCAACCAGCCCCCGCCGCCGCAGGACTCTTCAGCCAAGACGAGACCATCATTCGCGAATGGTTGCGCGCCTTTCAAGGACAGCCCGACTTCTCCGCCGATCCCTGGCGATTGCGTCGCACCCTCGATGCCGAAGGGGCCGCCTTGCTGGAGGACTGGTTTCTGCGACAAGGCGGACGCGGCGCCCAACCCAGCCGGGGCACCCGCCACCGCAATCTGGTGATCACCGCTGCGGCGATCGCCATCCTTGGCGATCTCTACGGGGACCGCTTCCAAACCCTCGTGCTGGCCAGTCGACCGGAACGCCTCGGGGAGTGGCGTCGAGGGCTGCAGGATTGCCTCGGCCTCGACCGGGAGGATTTCGGCCCCAACAGCGGCATCGTCCTCTTTGAACGGCCGGAGGCGGTCGTCGAGCGGGCTGACCGGCTGGAAGAGCGGGAGGAGCTTCCCTTCATCGTGATCGACGCGGCGGAGCGGGCCATCGAGACCCCCATCCTTCAATTCCCCCTGTGGTTGGCGTTCGCCGGCACCCCCATCGAGCTCGCCGCCGAGGATGAGCTCTACTGATCCGCCCCCCGCCATGCCCTCCCCGCTTCTCCCCCCGGGCCTTCTGCTCGCGGGCTACCTGCTCGGCTCCCTTCCCAGCGGCTGGCTGGCGGGTCGCCTGCTCGCCGGCATCGACATCCGCGAGCAGGGCTCCGGCTCCACCGGCGCCACCAATGTGCTGCGCGTGCTGGGCAAGGGCCCGGCCCTGGCGGTGTTGGCGCTCGATGTGCTCAAGGGGACGGCGGCGGTGCTGCTGACTCGCGGGGTGCTCGGCGGCGCGGGCTGGGAGGGAACGTCTCTGGATGGCTGGGTGGTGGGCGCCGGGCTGGCCGCCTTGGCCGGCCACATCTGGCCGGTGTGGTTGGGTTGGCGGGGCGGAAAGGCCGTGGCCACAGGCCTGGGGATGCTGCTGGGCCTGGCCTGGCCGGTGGGTCTGGCCTGCCTCGGCCTCTTTCTCACGGTGCTGAGCGTGAGCCGCATCGTCTCGCTCTCCAGCATGGTGGCGGCCGTGGGCCTGCCCCTGCTGATGCTGGGCTGGTTTCCAGGCCATGGCGGCTTCCGCCCCGCCTATCTCGCCCTGGCGCTGCTCACTGCGGTGCTCGTGCTCTGGCGACACCGCGCCAACCTGCAACGGCTGCTGGAAGGCACGGAGCCGCGCCTGGGCAGCGGCACGGGCGCGGCGAAGGGCTGACCCTCAAGCCACTCAAGCCAGGCCCCGGCTGCGCTCCGCCGCAGCCAGCACCGCCTCCAACAGGGCCGAGCGCACCCCGGCGCGCTCCAGCTCCCGCAACCCCGCGATCGTGGTGCCCCCCGGACTGCTCACCATGTCCTTGAGCTGGCCCGGATGGAGGGCCTTCCCCTCCAGCAGGGCCGCCGTGCCGCTGAGGGTGCGTGGCGCCAGGAGCTGCGCCAGCCCCCGAGGGAGCCCGGCGGCCACCGCCCCATCCGCCAGCGCCTCCGCCATCAGAGCGACAAAGGCGGGACCGGAGGCGGTCAGCGCGAGGAAGGCATCGAGCTGAGGTTCCGGCAGCGTCCAGACATCGCCCACCTGACGAAACAGATCCTCCACCCATTGCCGCGCCTCGGGGGTGGAGTCGTCCGCCCAGGCCAGAGCCGTCAGACCTTGGCGGACGAGGGCAGGGGTGTTCACCACAGCGCGAACGCAGGTTCGCGAGGGAAACAAGCGGCGCAAACGGTCAAGGCGAACGCCCGCCAGCACGGAGATCAACAACCCTTCGGGTTGCGCTTCCGGTGAAAACGGCTGAGCCGCCGCTGCCGCCACGCCATCCAGCTGCTGGGGCTTGACCGCCAGCAACACCACAGGAGCCTGCCAGGCCTCCCGTGGTTCCGTGCTCACGGACAGTGGATGGCCCGCCAGGGTGGCCTGAGCCCAATGCTCACAAGAGGCCTGGCTTCCGACCACCGCCCGCACGGTGTCGGGCTCGATCCAGTGGTCTGCGATCCAAGGCTCCAGCAAGGCCCGGGCCATCCGTCCCAGACCCACCACTCCCAGAGCCGACGGTGGAGCGGTCAACCCAGCAGATCGCCGCGTCCCCACGCCGGAGGAGGAGCGGCTTCCTTGGTGTCGACAGAAGGGCTGGGTCGGGAGCGACCCGTCGAACTGGAGGCGACCATCTCCTCAACCCCGGCCGTCGAAACGGTCACGCAACTGGGAGCGAAGAGGAAGATGCTCTCGCCCACCCGCTCCTGCTGGCCATCGATGGCGTAGGTGCCACCCGCGACGAAATCGACGGCGCGCTGGGCTTGATCCGGCTCCATCATCGTGAGGTTGAGGATCACGGTCTTGCGTTCCCGCAGGGCCTGGATCGCGCGAGGCATCTCGTCGAAGCTGCGGGGTTCCATCAGCATCACTTCCGCCACCGTGTTCGTGAGGCCGGGCATGCCGATCACGTTGGTGCCGGCGAAGGGATCGTCGGAACCGGAGGAGAAATCCGTGCTCAGCGCCAGGGCGGAGGTGCCACGGCTGGTCGGGGGAGCCGGATCGTGGCTGTCGCCGGCGTCGTAATCCAGCTCATCGTCGAAGTCGCCATCGAGGTAGTCGTCACCGGAGACGACGGCACGGAGACGGGAGAACAACGACACGAGTGAGCCTCAAAGTGGAGCGATGCACCTGAATAGCGTCCCCGAGGGTCGCTGGCAACCTTTGGGAGGGTTTCAGATGTGGGGGCCACCCTAGCCTTTGGTCATGGGGCGCTCCCCGAGCAAGCCTGACCCCAGACGGATCCAGGTGGCGCCAGCCTCAACGGCCTCGCGCCAGTCGCCGCTCATCCCCATGGACAGTTCCGGCGCGTGGAGCTCCCGGGCCAGGGCCGCGCAGTCTTGAAACAACGCCAGGCGCTCCGCCGGCTCCAGCCCCAGGGGGGCCAGGGTCATCAACCCCCGCAGGCGCAGGGGTGCCAGTTCCGCCAACCGGGGCCAGGCCTGGCGCAGGGTCTCCGCGTCAAACCCTGTCTTTCCTGGATCCGGCCGCAGCTTCACCTGGGCGAAAACCACGGGCGACACCCCCTCCTCCGCAGCGATGCGTTGCAGCCGCTCCGCGAGGGGGAGGCTGTCGAGGGAGTGAAGGGTGCCGAAATGGCGCAGAACCCCCCGGGCCTTGTTGGCCTGCAGCCGACCGATGAAGTGCCAGTCGAGGGGGTCGAGATCCTGGAGCTGCTCCCGCTTGGCCAGGGCCTCCTGGAGGCGGCTCTCACCAAAGCTGCGCTGTCCAAGGGCGACAGCCTCTCGGATCACCTCCGCCCCATGGCCCTTGCTGACGGCCAAGAGCTGGCAGCTGGGCGGCAGGGCGCCACGCACCTGAGCCAATCGTTCGGCCAACGGGGAATCGATGGCCATGGCGGCTAGAGGAAGGTTTGATCAAACAGCTGCCGCCAGTGGGCATGCACCGCCTGTCCCTCGCGACGGGACCGGGCCAGATTCTGTTCCGCGTAATGGCGCGCGTCGGCCAACGGAATCACCTCAAAGGTGGCTCCCTTGGTCTGCAAGGTGACAAGGAAAAAAATTCGCTGGGCGTAGAGCGTGGCGAAGAGATCCCTGTTTTCACCAGCAGGAGCGACCCGATAGAGCATCCCGAAGGTGGGATGGCTGAGATACCGCTCTGCGCTCACGTGTCAGGTCGAACTGATGCCATTAAAGATCACGGTCAACCCCAGCCACCGCGTCTCGCCCCCGCCAGCTGCGGCGCCCTCCAAACCCATGGCGGAGGTTTCAGGAGCCGCCAACCGTCCAGCGCAACCCCACCAACACGGCCAAAGCCAAGACACCGATCAGGGTGGGCAGGGGGGAGGTCGGCTCGGGTTGATGGAGACGATCGGGCGGCAGCCAGCGTCCCCCGCGCGCCAGCAGCGCATCCGCGCCCTGCTCGGATCGCAGCAAAACGTTAGCCAGCAGACGTTCTCCCACCGCCAGCACAAGAGCCAGGCCCGGCTTCCAGCCCAGCGTCCGCAGATTCACCGCGCGGGTGGCCAGGGCGCGGAGCAAATTCTGCAGTTCCTCCTGCACCAGCGGCAGAAACCGCAGGGCCAGCAGCAGGGTGAAGCCGAGCCGCTCCATGGGCCATCCGAGCCAGGCGAGGGGGCGCAGCCACCACTGGATGGCCCACACCAGGGCCTCCGGTGCCGTGGTGAGCAGCAGCAGATTGGCGCTGTGCACCACCGTGAACAGGAGGGTGGAGGCGTTGATGGCCAGCTCCGCCGACTTCCGCGTCACCACAACCGGCCCTGCGGACAAGGGGCCGACCCCCCAAGGACCCCAGCGCACCAGCTCCCAGGGCAGGCCGCTGCGTTCGGCGGGTCCCCCGGAGGTGGCGGCGGGCCGCAGCAGGATCTCCTGCGGAGGCCGTTGCAGGTCGCCGCTGGGGCCAGGGGCGGCGGGCAGCACCAGGGAGAGGAGGCCCACCAGGGCGGCGAAGGCCAGCAAGGCGGGCAAGGAGCGCCGCCAAATCCGTAGGGGCACGCCGCTCAGCAGGGTCACCAGCAGGAGCAGCCCCACCAGGGCCAGGCGCCAGCGCGGTCCGGCCATCACAGGGGCCACCAGGAAGGCCAGGGTCCAGGCCAGCTTGAGACGGGGATCCAGCCGTTGCAGCCAGCTGGTGGCCCCCGTCCCGGAGGTGTCCACGTACTGGCCGATGGGGATCTGGCGCAGCCAGTCCATCAGCGGTGTTCGACGCCATGGCGGGCTTGATCCCGCTCCGCGTCGCGCTGCTGCTTGCCCCGCCAGAACAGCCGGATGGGAGAGCCCTCGAAACCGAGTCCCTCCCGCAGCTGGCGCTCCACATAACGGCGGTAGGTGTCACCGAACAACTTGGGGTCATTCACGAACAGGGTGAAGCTGGGGGGCCTGGAGGCCACCTGAGTGCCGTAATAGAGACGACCCTGGCGACCGCCGCGGGTGGCGGGCGGGGTGCGCCAGCGCAGGGCCTCCTGCAGCACCTCGTTCACCACCGAAGTGCTCACCCGCCGTCGATGTTGCTCCACCGCCGCCGCCGCCAAGGGGAAAAGGCCCTGCACCCGCTGGCCGGTGAGGGCGGAGGTGAACAGCATCGCGGCCCAGTCGAGGAAATAGAGACGGGCGCGCAGGTCTTTCTCCATCTGATGGAGGGTGTGGCTGTCCTTCTCCACCGCATCCCATTTGTTGACCACCAGCACGCAAGCCCGGCCAGCCTCCTCGATGCGGCCCGCCAGCCGCTGATCCTGTTCGGTGACGCCATCGAGGGCATCGATCACCAGCACGCAGACATCGCTGCGATCAATGGCCTTGAGGCTGCGGTGGATGCCGAAGAATTCCGGCCCGTACTCCACGCTGCTGCGGCGCCGGATCCCGGCGGTGTCAAGCAGCTTCCAAACCCGTCCCTCCCGCTCCAGGGTGGTGTCGATCGTGTCGCGCGTGGTGCCGCGGATGGGGCTGACGATGGCGCGCCGCTCCCCGCAGATGGCATTGAGCAAGCTGGATTTTCCCACATTCGGCCGGCCGATGATCGCCATCTGAATGGGCTCCTCCCCCTCCTCTTCGGGAGACGGCGGCAGGAGGGTCACCAACTGGTCGAGAAGTTCGCCGGTGCCCGCGCCGTGGATGGCGGAGATGGCGAAGGGCTCCCCCAGGCCAAGGCTCCAGAATTCCGCAGCCATCGACAAGCCCTGCTGGGGCGACTCGCACTTGTTCACGGCCACCAGCACCGGCACCTTCTGAAAGCGAAGCCACTCGGCGATGCTTTCATCGGCGGCCGTGATGCCCTGCTGGCCATCGACCACCATCACCGCAGCTGCGGCCTCCTCCAGGGCCAGCTGGGCCTGCTCCCGGATCTCGGGGAGAAATTCACTGTCGTCGGCAAACACCAGGCCGCCGGTGTCCACCAGCTTGAAATGGTGGTCTCTCCAGAACGCCTCCTGATACAGCCGGTCGCGGGTGACGCCGGGCTCGTCATGCACGATGGCCTCGCGGCTGCGGCACAACCGGTTGACAAAGGTCGACTTTCCCACGTTCGGTCGCCCAAGGATGGCCACCACCGGCAGAGCCACGCGTTTCTATCCCCATCCGACAGACCGTGAGATGACCCTACCGCGCGACCCTGCGGAGCGGCCCTGCGGAGCGGCCATCGCCCCGCCCCTCCGGCTCCGGCCTCACGCATCGGAGGCTTTTCGCCGCCATCCGGCGCGCGTCCCTGTGGGTTCGTCTCACCCGGCGCGCCTTGGGCCCTCGGCGTCAGCGAGAACGGCAGGATCCGCCTTCCTGGCTCCCCTGAACATCCCGGTCACCCTCTTGAGCGGCTGGAGCCCGCGCCGCTCAGCCCACCGGAGGATCCCCGGGATGGCCCTCGCGTGGATCCGAGGGGGGATCCAGCAGCGGCGGGAGGGGTCCCGTGTCCGGCAGAGGCTCCCCTTGCTCCGCCAGGTGGGCGAGCAGCCAGTTGACGGCGGTGGCCCGCCGGGTGCGCCGGGGGAACAACGCGCCGATGCGGTAGCCGCTGAAGCCGAGCTGCTCCTTCAGCAGTTGCTTCCAGGCTGCGGGCACTGAACGGGTGAGCGCCACGCTCGCGGCCCGCGCGGCGATCACCTCCGGAGCACGGGGGTAGGCCTCGGCCCAGGCGGGGGGCGTCTCAGGCCCCGCCAGCCAGGGAGCGTCCCGCCGGTCCACGGCCCCGTCCGCTGGTTCATAGCCCAGGCGGCGCCACACCAGGGCACAGACAAAGCGATCACTGGTGCGATCCGCCAACACCGCCTCCAACAGCGCGCGGCTGAGGGGGTAGGGATCGTCGTGGTCCATGGCCCGTCTGCTGGCAGCGTCCAGAATGGCGCCCCATGAGGCGCACCGCCCCCCCGCTTCCCGCTCCCCCGCTCTGGCCAGCCCCGCTGCGGCTGGAGGGACACGGGATCCACCGCACGCTGGGCTGCCGCGTGCTCCAGTCGCCCCTGGCGGGGGTGAGCGACCACATTTTTCGTGGCCTGGTGCGGCGCTGGGCGCCGGAGGCGCTGCTCTTCACGGAAATGGTGCACGCCGGCCAGCTGAGCCGGGGCCAGGGCGAAAACCGCCTGCAAGCGCTCCAGGAGGAGATCGGTCCCATCGGCGTGCAGCTGTTCGACCACCGGCCCGAGGCGATGGCCGAGGCCGCCCGCCGAGCGGAAGCCGCCGGCGCCTTCCTCATCGACATCAACATGGGATGCCCCGTGCCCAAGGTCGCGCGCAAGGGAGGCGGCTCGGGCCTGATCCGCGATCCGGAGCTGGCCACCCGCCTCGTGGAGGCCGTCGCTGCGGCCGTGGCGCTTCCGGTGACGGTGAAAACCCGCCTGGCCTGGCGCGGGGTCGATCCCGACGACGCACGCACCGCCGCCGCCATCGCCTGGTGTCGCCGCTTGCGCGAGGCTGGCGCCCAGCTCCTCACCCTGCATGGCCGCTCGCGGGAGCAGGGCTTCGGTGGCCAGGCCGACTGGGCCGCCATCGCTGAGGTGAAGCGCGCGGTGCCCCTGCCCCTGATCGCCAACGGCGACATCCGCAGCCCGGCCGAAGCGCTGCGCTGCCTGGCGATCACTGGCGCGGACGGCGTGATGGTGGGCCGAGGCAGCCTGGGGGCTCCCTGGCTGGTGGGCCAGATCGCCGCCACCCTCGCGGGGCTCCCTCCGCCGGCGACGCCGCAGCCGGAGGAGCGACTGGCTCTGGCGGCCGAGCACCTCCAGGCCCTGCTGGCGGAAAAGGGCGACCACGGCCTGCTGGTGGCCCGCAAGCATCTGGGCTGGGCCTGCGGCGGCTTGCCAGGCGCGGCCGACCTGCGCCAGGCGCTGTTGCGGGCGCCAACCCCGAAGGAGGCGCTGGCCCTTCTGGGGGAAGCCCGTGACCGCCTCCAGCGCGAGGCCCGCGCTCACGGCAGCACGTCGGGCCAGCTCTGGCGCAGCAGCAGCAGGGAGAAGTAGGGCTGGGCATCGGCCGGCACCGCCGCCGCGGCCAGCAGCTGCTGGTCGGGCCACCCCACCCGGCTGGCAAACAAGGCCGGCTCCAGAAGGCCCCGCTCCTCCAAGCAAGGCCGCACCCAGCTCCAGCGCCGACCCAACTTCAGCAGGGCCAGCACGGTGGCGGAGGCGGCCGCCTGCTCCAGGAGGCGGGCCAGCTCGGCCGGGGTCTCCGGTGTGGGGCGAATCAGCAGAGCCTCCCGCTGCAGGGCCAGGGGCCAGGGCAGGCCCTGGCTGGAAGCGGCGGCGGCGGCGGCGGCCACGGCGCTGATCCCCGGCACGACCCGCACGCGACAGGAAGGATGGCGCTCCGCCAGGGCCAGGAGCACATAGGAGCAGCTGGCGAACAGGGAGGC
>JBJOHA010000076.1:0-3341 GCA_046047935.1 Cyanobacteriota bacterium | reverse complement strand
GCGGCGATGTAGGCCAGGCGGAGCAGGGGATGGAGCCAGGCGGCGCCGATGGCCAGGCTGGTGGGTGCCCAGCCGTGGGCGGCGACGATCAGCGCCAGCAGGCAGGCCGGGGCGTGGAGGGTGAAGGCCTCAAACGTGTTCTGATGCGCCCAGTTGGCCCGCTTGCCCCAGGCGGGCAGGCGCTCGAACATCGCCCGGGGGGCGGCCAGGTCGGCGGGGGTGAAATCGGCCTGGGAACGGGCGGCGCCAAGCGGGATCAGGCTGAGGATCACCACCACGCCGGACAACACGAGCGACCAAGCGAACGCCGCCCCCGCCGTGAGCCCCGCCAGGCCGCCCGGGCTCGCGGCGGCGCTGGCGACAGCGGGAAGCAGGGGGACGGAAAGGACGGCGAGGGCCATGGGGCAGGAAGCGCTGCCCCCGTTTTAGAGGAGCCGGCTTCAAGGGAGCCGGGTTCAGAGCAGACGGCTTCAAGGGAGCCGGGTTCAAAGGAGCCGGGTTGAGCGGTGGCGAGCGGCGGCGCGGGCTGGGAGGCCCGTCTCGCCGAGGTCCGCCTCGCTGAGGTTCGCCTCGCTGAGGTTCGCCTCGCCGAGATTCGCCTCGCTGAGGTCCGCTCCAAGAGGGGTGGAATGTTTAGGGTTGGTGGCTGTAGCGCCACAGATCCGGACCATGGCCGACTCCTTCTCCTTTGACGTCGTCAGTGATTTCGATCGGCAGGAGTTGGTGAACGCCATCGACCAGGTGCGCCGAGACGTGTCCACCCGCTACGACCTCAAAGACTCCAAAACCGAAATCGACCTGGAGGACACCGCCCTCACGATCACCACCGCCAGTGACATGACCCTCCAGGCGGTGGAGGACGTCTTGCGGCAGAAGGCCACCAAGCGCAACCTCTCCCTGAAGATCTTTGATTTCCAACCCCCGGAAGCCGTCGGCGGCAACCGCGTGCAGCAGGTCGTGAAGCTGCGCAAGGGACTGAGCCAGGAGCTGGCGAAAAAGCTCAGCAAAACCGTCCGCGACAACGTTAAAAAAGTCACTGTCGCCATTCAGGGCGAAAGCCTGCGGGTGACCGGCAAAAGCAAGGACGATCTGCAGCAGGCGATCCAGCTGCTCAAGGCGCAGGACGTGGAGGTGCCGCTGCAGTTCGAGAACTACCGCTGAAGCGCCTCGCCGCCATGGCGCCCGACGCACCGATCGCACAGACCTCCTCCGGGGAGGGGCCTCGGGGCTGGCGCGTCTGGATCGACCGCGGCGGCACCTTCACCGATGTGGTGGCCCGCCCGCCGCAAGGCCCCCTGCAGGTGCGCAAGGTGTTGTCGGTGCAACCGGAGCGCGAGGGTGATCCGGCGGTGCGGGCGATTCGGGAGCTGCTGGACCTGGCGGAGGGGGAGGCCTGGCCCAAGGGCCTGCTGGAAGAGGTGCGGCTCGGCACCACCGTGGCCACCAACGCCCTGCTGGAGCACGCCAGCGAACCCGTGCTGCTGCTCGTGGCGACAGGGCTGGCGGATCTGCTGCGCATCGGGGATCAACACCGGCCCGACCTCTTCGCCCTGCGCATCGAACGGCCCCAGCCCCTCGACGTGCGCGTGCTGGAGGTGGAGGGACGGCTGGGAGCCAAGGGCGAGGAGGTGGCGCCCCTGGTGCTCGACGCCGCCTTGGAGAAACGGATCAAGGAGGCGTTGGCGGAGGGTCCCAGGCGGCTGGCGGTGGCCTTGCCCCACAGCTGGCGCAACCCCGCCCATGAACAGGCGCTGGGGGCCTGGCTGGCCGCCCGGGGGCTGGGGCCCGCCCTGCTCTCCCATGCCCTGAGCCGCCAGCCGCGCCTGCTGCCCCGCGCGGCCACCACGGTGGTGGAAGCGGCCCTGGAGCCGGTGTTGCGGCGCTATCTGGCCCAGGTGGAGGCCGCCCTGACCCCAGAGGGGCACACCCCGCAGCGCCACACCCCCGAGGACCACAACCCGGAGCGCCACACCCCCCAGGGCCCGCGCCCCCCCTTGCGCGTGATGACCTCCAGCGGCACCCTCTGCCGTCCGGCTCTCCTGCGGGCCAAGGACACCATCCTCTCCGGTCCCGCCGGGGGCATGGTGGGCGCCATGGCGGCGGCGCGGCAGGCCGGCTGGGGCGAGGCGCCCCTGCTGGGCTTTGACATGGGAGGCACCTCCACCGATGTCTTTCACCTCGCCTCGGCCCGGGGAGAGCTGGCCCGGGAGCGCTTGAGCGGCATGGAGGTGGCCGGCCTCCCCCTGCTGGCGGATCGGCTGCCGATCCACACCGTGGCCGCAGGCGGCGGCTCGCTCTTGCGGGCGGTGGAGGGCCGTCTGGTGGTGGGTCCGCGCTCAGCCGGCGCGGATCCCGGCCCCGCCTGCTACCGCCGCGGCGGCCCGGCCACCATCACCGATGCCAACCTGCTCCTGGGCCGCCTGCCGCTGGACGCCCTCCCGGCGGTGTTCGGCCCTGCGGGCGACCAGCCGGCGGATCGGCGCGCGGCGGAGCGCCGGTTGCAGG
Organism: Cyanobacteriota bacterium; assembly: GCA_046047935.1. Classification (GTDB taxonomy): domain Bacteria; phylum Cyanobacteriota; class Cyanobacteriia; order PCC-6307; family Cyanobiaceae; genus Cyanobium. The sequence goes on along the minus strand of JBJOHA010000076.1, from coordinate 836 downwards.
AGCTGGGCGAAGCGCTGGCGTTGACGCCCGAACAGGTGGCGCTCGGCGCGTTGCGGGTGGCCGTGGAGCGGATGGCGGAGGCGATCCGGAGCATCTCCATCCAGCGGGGCCACGACATCCGCCAGGCGGTGCTGGTGAGCTACGGCGGCGCCGGTGGACAGCACGCCTGCGCCCTCGCCCGGCGGCTGGGGGTGCGACGGGTGGTGCTCCATCCCCTCGCGGGGGTGCTCTCCGCCTGGGGGATCGGCTTGGCGCCCCGGGAACTCCACCGGGAGCGGAGCCTGCGTCTCCCCCTGGCGCCCGAGACGGACGGTCCCCTGCGGGAGTGCGTCGCCGCCATGGAGGCTGAGGGAAGGGGCGCGCTGGTGGAGGCCGGCGACCTGGAGCCAGGCGAGACGCCTGGCCTGACGCTGCGGCTGGATCTGCGCACCGCCGCCAGCGAGCAGGTGCTGGAACTGGACGGGGCGCCACTCCTGGCGGCGTCGGGCGCGGCTTGGGTGGAGGTGTTGCGGCGCGACTTCGTGGCGCTGCACGCGCGGCGCTTCGGCCATCGGCCCGGCGACGAGGCCCTGGTGGTGGAACGGGCGGTGGTGAGCGTGCGGGCGCCGGAGAAGGAGGCGGCGGAGATCGGCGAGACAGGCGAGGCGGGCCTGGGCCACGCGATCAACGCGGCGGAGACCACCCTCCCCCTCTGCGTGGCTGATCCGCAAACGCCTCCGGGGGCGCCGACCCAGCCCTTGTGGCTGTCGGTGCCGCAATGGCGACGGAGCCAGCTGCGGCCGGGGCAGCGCCTGAGCGGTCCGGCGGTGGTGGTGGAGGACACGGGCACGCTGGTG
>JBJOHA010000075.1:0-12543 GCA_046047935.1 Cyanobacteriota bacterium | reverse complement strand
ATGGCCTCAATGAAATTGGATTTACCGGATCCGTTGGGGCCAATCAATACATTCAATGGGAACAGCTCCAGACACTCTCCCTCAGGGCCGAAGGAGAGAATGTTGTCCAGCTGCATCCGCTCAATAAAGCGAGTTTTACCGTCAGCTGTCATGGCGCTTTTCGGGATTGTCGCATGGCTCTGAGACGGGATCATCCTCGGCTTCACACGTCTGACCAGAACCCACCAACACCCGCTGCTCAACAAGCATCCCAGAACCCAGATTTAATTGGTGCCACTTCGCCTCCACAGCGCCCTCGGATGTGGGATGGAGCCCAGCCAGCCAGCCTGGTTCCCGAATCAAGCAGCTCCATGCCTCGCTCAGCGATTTGCATCCGAGCACCTGCCACGTCATGAAGCTGCCTTTTGCCCGACGCCGCCACCCGGGCGTCGCGCTGGCAAGGGGTCGGATCCATGGCCATCCCCGCTCCCCGTCGGAGATGGGAGGATCTTTCGGTGTCCTCTCCCGGCCATGGGCAGCCCTCATTCGCATCCGCGCGGCTTTGGCGTCTCCAGTCATGCCACGGTCTGGGAGATCGGTCTGGTCTCCCTGCCCGCCACGGTGCCCGGAGAGGATGGTCTCCGCTTTCGCCCCCTCGTGGCGCTGGTGGTTGACGCCAGTGGCGCCGTCCGCGCCATGGCGCCCGGCCATCCGGATCGGCCGCAGGAGGCGCTGGAAGAGGCCATCAGCCAGTCCCGCCTCCATCCCCAGCCGCCTTGTCAACCAGGCGAGCCGCGGCGGGTGGTGGTGGACAGCTCAAGGCTCCAGAAACTGGTGCCGCCCCTGCTGCCGGGGGTGTTGGTGAGTCGGGGGGAGACGCCTCGGCTGGCCGAGGCCGCCAGGAGTTTGCGGGAGCACATGGCCGGGGAGGCGGGGCAGCGGGGGATGACTTCGTTCACCACCTATTGCAGCGAAGATGTCACGCCTGAGGTGATGCGCACGTTCTTTGAGGGGGCGGCAGCGCTCTACGACCGGCGGCCCTGGCGACGCTTCCCCAGCGATGGCCATCTCTTCCAGCTGACCTGCGGCCCGTTGGGCATTCGGGGCTGGACCGGTTGTGTGATCGGTCAGCACCAGGAGAGCTATGGGGTGCTCCTGTTTGATTCCGCAGGGGATTACGGAAGCTATGTGGAGGCGGCTGAACGGGCGGAGGCCGGGGATGAGCAGGCCATGGAGCAGTTCCCCAAGCATCGGGCGATCAACTTCGAAGCCAAGAGCGACATGCCGAAGGGACTGCTGCGGGAGATTCAGCTGCACGGCTGGCCTGTTGCCGGTCCCGAGGCCTACCCGACCCTGATGCTCGTGGAGCCGGATATGCTCCTGCTGCCGCCGCGCCAGACGGACGTCCGTCGCCTGGAGCTTGTGGCCCTGGCCCTGTGCGCATGGCTCGACGCGGAACCGGAGTTGGCCTGCCTATGGGACCAGGACCAGCCGCCGCGCAAACGCCGCTTTCGCATCGAGGTGGGCGGGATGACCGTGCCCGTGCAGATCGGCGCGGTCCAGCCGCCCGGGGAGAGGGGGCGGGATCTCCCAACACAGGACGATGCCACCCAGACCCGCGCGCCAGCCAACAAACCACCGCCGAAAGTGCCGGCCGCTCTGCGCGAGCGGGTCGACAGCCTGATGGCTTGCCTCGATCCCTTCTGCGCCAGCCATCTGAACAGCGATTACCGCGAGCTGATCTACGCGGCCCTCGCGGCCCTGGCCCGCAAACGCCCGTCGCCGCTGCTCACAGGCCGGGACTCCTCCTGGTGCGCCGGGGTGGTGCAAGCGATCGGCTCCGCCAATTTTCTTTTCGATGCCTCCCAAACGCCCCACTGCCCCGCCAAAACGATCTGCGAGGCGTTCGGTGTTTCCGCAAGCACCGCCCAGGCCCATGCCAAAAAAGTGCGGGAGCTGTTGAGCATCCACCCATTCTCGCCCCACTGGAGCCTGCCGAGTGTGTTGGAGCAATCGTCGATTCCCTGGATGCTGGAGGTGAACGGCTTCATTCAGGACGTGCGCGATCTGCCGCTGGAGATTCAGGTGGCGGCCTGTGCCAGAGGCTTGATTCCCTACGTGCCAGCCCTGCGTGATCGGGGGCCGGGCCCGGGTTGAGGCACGCTTCGCACCGGCGGGGTCGCTACCGGGCAGTGTTGCAGGGATGCGGCCGGCAGGTACACAGCGGCCGGCAGGACAGCGATCGCCTTTGCCTTTGATCCCTGCGCGGACCCGCAGCTCAGAGACTTGCAGCGCCTGTCATCCCATTGACGGGCGGAGGTTGGCTGGCGGTGCCAGGCCCTCACAGCAAGGACCCCTGATGATCCTGCGGCTCCAGCTGCGCCGCTGACGCGGGCTCCTCCCCCCGTTCCTCGGCTTCGCCGGCCTTCACCTCCAGCGCCTGCTCGATCACCCGGTCGGTGAGGGCGTCGAAGTAGGCCGCCAGGCTGCTCTGCAGCTCCTGGAATTCGGGCCAGAGCGTTTCATTCACGAAGACCCGGCTCAAGCGGGCCATCACCGTGGTGCGCCGCTGGCCGCGGTAGCGGTAGGGCTGCACCCCGTAACGGCGCAGCAGGGCCACGAACAGATGGCGCGACCATTGGTCGGACAAGCGGAAACGGAACTCGACGGGCGGCTCCTCCGCCTCCAGTTGCTTCAGCCGCGCCTGGATCCGCTCCCGCGCCCGCGCAGCCGCCTGCCGCTCCCCCTCGCTGCCCGGCCGGGCATGCAGCGCCTCGATCCGCCGCAGCTTCTCCACCAGCTGCTGCTCCCGGCTGTCGGGCGGGCCATCGACAGTTGGAGGGCGGGAGGCCGTCTGCTGTTGACGGGTCGAGCCAGGACCCGCAGCCCCTGGACCTCCGGCGCCAGGACCACCCGCTCCGTTCCGCTCGGAGCCAGAACGGGCCGCCCCTTGGCGAGCTGCCCCCTTGGCGGCCTTGGCTGCCTGGCGGCGCTGGCTGCGATTGGCCATCGCAAGAGACGTCCGAACAGAGGGTCCATCCTCTCAACAGGTCGTCCTCAACACGCCGCCTGCCGCACGGCGGAGAAAAGTGCGCCTGTGCGCTCCGAGCGGTTCAGGGTCACCCGCCGCAGGTTCGCGCCGTCCTCGCCAAGGGTCGCCGCCAGCCAGCCCTCGTCGGTGGAGGAATCCGTGACCAGCACCACACGCTGCGGAGGCAGGCGCTGCTTGAGCTGTTGAAGTTCAAAGGCGCAACCCTGCCGGGCGGGCGTCAGGCCGCGCAAATCCATGACCACCGCATCCGCTCGGTCCATGAGCTCCACAACGGTGGCCTCCCAGGAGTTGGCATGGCAGCAGAAGGTGGTCACTCTGTAACGACCGTCGGGATCCGGAGTTCCGTCGATGGACGCGAGCCTGGCCTCCAGCTCGGCTTTGGAGGTGACGAACAACGACCCCAAGCGTCCGGTGAGCCAGCGCAGGTAGTCGCCAGGGGTGATGGTGCGAGCGACCACATCCGGGGCGGCGATCATCAACACCGGGCCGAACAGGCGCCAGCGGGCGCCGATGCGGTCGAACAACCGCTCCGTGCGAGCCGTGTGGCCAAAAACCCGCAGAAGCAACAGCGTGCGCGGCGGCATCGGCTCCAGACTCCGGAGCAGCAGGGCCAGCCACCACCGGTTCACCGGAAGGAAGGCCAGCAGCACCCCAGCGCAGAGCAGCAGCGTGGCGAGGGGATGGTCGCGCGCCATCAGCAGTTCCGCGCCAACGGAGACAACCAGGAACAGCCACCACGTCACTGCGAGCAACTGGGCGTCGGACAAGCGCTTGGCGCCATGGGCGGCCGCCAAGCGCCGCAGCCGCCACCAGGCGATCCAGCCCGCCGGCAAGGCGAGCATCACGAAGAGACCGCTCTGACCGAGGCTGAACGCGATCGGCGTGCCCACCTCCGTGGCCGCCAGAACACCGGTGAGTTGCGCGCCGAGGACGGGCGCCAGCCCGAACAACACCAGGCCCGCCAAGGTGATCGGCGCCACGCCTCGCACCCGTGCGGGCCAGGTGAGCCCCCAAAAGAGCATTGGCATCCACAATTGATTGGCGGCCATCCGCAGAAACAGGGGCAGCAAGCGGAGGAGCGTCCAGTTCAAGGGCAGGCCGGCCAGCATCCGCTGGATCGCCCCGACCAGCAAGGCAAGCAGCAGCACCAGCAACGTGAACAGCAGCAGCGCCTTGCACAGCCGCGCCGGGGGCCAAGCGAGCGACACCCGAACCATCGGTATCGCGACGAGGCTGAAACAAAGCGCCAGCAGGAAGACCTGAGCCAGGGAGAAACCCGACTGGCTCAGGAGCCCATACCCCGCGGCCAGGGGAAGGCCACAGGTCAGCGTCGTGAGCCACCAAGCCAGGGCCAGGCGCCACTCCTTGGCCTGCTCCCAGCGCTGAAACACGGGCCACTCCACCCTTGGCCCGTCGGGTCTGCAGGCCTCAGGAGGAGGCAAGGCCAAGGCCGCTCCCTCGCCCTCCCCCATCGCGCGGAGCACGGCCAGGCGGTAGCGCCAGAGCACAAACAACGACACGAAGGCCGAAAGGATGACACTGTTGACGAAATGCAGATGCAGGTCTGCGGCAGCCAAGGCCCATGCACGCCCCATGACAACAGCCGACACCCTGATCATCTCCACGATAGTCAGAAGGATTTGTTGTCTCGACCGGAATGAACGCGGAGCGGCCCGCTTCCAACACTTCAGAGCGCAGCGACCCCGCTGACGGCTGGCGCGAACGGCGCCGCATTCTCCTCGCCACCGTTGTTCTCACCGTTCTCTATCTCGCCCTGCAGCGGTTGTGGTGGTGGGGCGCCCATCAACTGGGGCGGTCGGGCTACAGCGTCAACAACCCCACAGAGCTTTACGCCAACGAGGCCGCCAGTGTGGCGGCGCGCTCCAGATCTCTTGAGGCCGAACGCCGTCCACAGCTGCCGGCAGTTGTGTTCGAAACAGGGCTTCTGGTGGGCTATCTCAACCAATGGCTGGGGGCTTACGGCTCCCCGCCACCCGCTGCCCTGCGCCTCCTGCGGCGGCCCGTGGACACCCGGATCGCTCGGCTGCAGACCCTGGCGGCCGAGATCGGCATCGGTCGAGTGGAGCTGCTGCCCATGCGCACAGCCGCCGACTATTTGATGCTGACGGAGCGGCTGGAGAACGATGTCGACGGCACCGCGGCCCGCCTGGAGCGAGCAACATCACCACGACTCCGGCATCTCTTCCTCCTGGGCGCCCATGTGGGCACCCAGTGGGCCGCCCTGGAATCGGCCACAACCCCGTTGCCAATCCCTGCCACAACGCTCATCGGCAAGCACGCCACCTTGGCGGGATTGGACGAGGATCAGTGGCGTCCGCTGGCGCGGCTGCCGGCCGGACACCAGACCGAGGCCCTCCGGGCCTACAGAGCCGCAATCCTGGCCCTCGAGCATTCGCTCAACCCGGAGCGGAGGCCTCCGGAGCCGCCCCCCCTCGATGAGTGATCCCCTCCCATGGAGGGATGGGAAGACGAGCGCGCTGCATCACGGCGATCGCCGCAAACCAGGGGGATGTCCGGCAGGAAAAGGCCTGCCGCGCCTTCCGTACACTCACGCCCACGCTGATCCCCCCATGGTTGACTTCTCCCCGCGACGACGGCGCCTGCTCGGCGCCGCTGCCGTGGCCACGGCCGCCAGCACCCTGGCAGCCTGTCGCATCCGCCGCGCGGACGACGTGAAGGCGGGCTCAGCCCTCCCTCTGGTGCGCTGGCGCATGGCCACCAGTTGGCCCCATTCCCTCGACACGATCTTTGGCGGTGCGGAAACGATCAGCCGTCGCGTGCGCGAGATGAGCGACGGCCGTTTTCTGATTCAGCCCTTTGCCGCCGGAGAACTCGTGCCAGGGCTGGAGGTGTTGGAGGCGGTGCAGAACGGCTCTGTGGAGTGCGGCCACACCGCGAGCTATTACTACCTCGGCAAGAATCCCGCCCTCGCCTTCGGCACCGCCGTGCCCTTCGGCCTCACGGCGCAGCAGCAGAACGCCTGGCTCCAGGCCGGCGGCGGTCTGGAGGCCATCAATGCGCTCTACGCCGACTTCGGCGTGCGCAGCTTCCCGGCGGGGAACACCGGCGCCCAGATGGGCGGCTGGTTCAAGCGTCCGCTGGAGGGGTTGGCCTCCCTTCAGGGCTTGAAGATGCGCATCCCGGGCCTCGGCGGCAAGGTGATGGCGGCCCTGGGAGTGAACGTGCAGGTGTTGCCGGGGGGGGAGATTTTCCTGGCGCTGGATCGGGGCGCCATCGACGCCGCTGAGTGGACCGGCCCCTATGACGACGAAAAGCTCGGACTCAACAAAGCCGCCCGCTACTACTACTACCCCGGCTGGTGGGAACCGGGGCCAACGCTCACCGCCTTGGTGAACCTTCAAGCCTGGCGCCGCTTGCCGGCGGAGTATCAGGCGATGTTCCAGACGGCCTGCCACGAAGCCGACGGCTCCATGCTCAGCCGCTACGACGCCCTCAACGCCAGCGCGCTGCAACGGCTGATCAAAAGCGGCACCCAACTGGAGTTCTACGGCGACGCCATCCTCAAGGCCGCACGGGAGGCCACCGATCAAATCCTCGCCGACAACGCCAAGGACGCCACCTTTCAAAAGGTCTATGAACAGTGGCAGGGTTTCCGCCGTGAGGTTTTCGCCTGGAATCGGGTGAATGAGTTCTCCTACGCCCGCTTCGCGTTCGGCGCCACGCAGGAGGCGTCATGAATCGATGGCTGATCTGGGCGGACCGCATCGACGCCCTCAACCGCCAGGCGGCGCGTGTCGGCCGCTGGGCCCTGCTGCTCATGCTCGCTCTCGGCACCTGGAACGTGGTGGGCCGCTACGTCGGCCTGGCCGTGGGCCGCAACCTCAGCTCCAATGCCCTGATCGAGGGGCAGTGGTATCTCTTTGACGTGCTTTTTCTGCTGGGCCTGGGCTATGCCCTGCAGCGGGACGACCACGTGCGGGTGGATGTGCTGCAGAGCCGCTGGACTCCGCGGCGCAAGCGGCGAGTGGAGCTGGCGGGCACCCTGGGCCTGCTGTTGCCGTTCGTGCTCGTGGTGCTCCTCGCCTCCGTGGAGCCCACCCTGCACGCCTGGCGCATCGGCGAACTCTCCCCGGATCCAGGCGGCCTGCCGCGCACCTGGGTCAAGAGCCTGATCCCCCTTGGCTTCCTGCTGCTGGGGCTGCAGGGGGTGGCCCAAGCGATTCGCCTGCGTCATGGCCAGGGCCTGGCCGGCCACGACCACCACGGAGAGGGCTGAGCCATGGAAATCGAAATCCTCGGCTGGGTGATCAGCTTCGAGCCCGGAGAAATCCTGGGCCCCGGCATGTTTCTTGGGCTGGTGGTGGCCCTGCTCAGCGGTTATCCGGTGGCCTTCGGCCTCGGTGGCGTGGCGGTGGTGTTCGCCGTGCTGGCGATGGCCCTTGGCGTGATCGACGCCTCCTTTCTGGCGGCTCTGCCCCAGCGGATCTTCGGGATCATGGGCAACGTCACCCTGCTGGCGATCCCGGCGTTCGTGTTCATGGGGGCGATGCTGGAGCAGTCGGGCATCGCCGAGCGGCTGCTGGAAACCATGGGCCGGCTGATGGGCCGCCTGCGGGGCGGGTTGGCCCTGGCCGTGGTGCTGGTGGGCACGGTGTTGGCCGCCACGACGGGTGTGATCGCCGCGACGGTGACCACCATGGGGCTGATCTCCCTGCCCGCGATGCTGCGCGCCGGGTATGACAAGTCGCTGGCGACAGGGGTGATCACCGCCTCCGGCACCCTCGGCCAGATCATTCCTCCCTCCATCGTGCTGGTCGTGCTGGGCGACCAGCTGGGCGTGCCGGTGGGGCAACTCTTTCTGGGTTCGCTGCTTCCCGGCCTGTTGATGAGCGGCGCCTTCGCGCTTTACGTGGTGGTGATCAGCGCCCTGCGGCCCGAGCTGGCGCCACCGCTCGACAGCACGGGGCTGCCGCCGCTGACGGCGGATCGGCTGGCGAAGGTGCTGGCGGCGCCCCTGGGCCTGATCCTGCTGGTGCTCGGCAGCATCTTCTTCGGCATCGCCACTCCCACCGAGGCGGGCGTGCTCGGAGCGGTGGGGGCCATGGTGCTGGCGGCGTTTCAAGGGGGATTCAGCCGCGCGGCGCTGCGACAGGTGAGCGATTCCACCCTGCGCACCACAGCCATGGTGCTCGCCATCCTGCTCGGCTCCACAGCGTTCAGCCTGGTCTTTCGCGGCGTCGGCGGCGATGTGCTGATCAGCGACCTGTTGATGAACCTGCCGGGGGGTCGGGTGGGCTTTCTGGCGGTGAGCATGCTCGTGATCTTCGCCCTCGGCTTCTTCATCGACTTCTTCGAGATCGCCTTCATCGTCGTGCCGCTGCTGCTGCCCACCGCCCGCCAGCTCCTGGGTCCGGAGGGACTGTTGTGGCTGGGCGTTGTGATCGGCGCCAACCTGCAATCCTCCTTCCTCACCCCCCCCTTCGGCTTTGCCCTCTTCTACCTGCGGGGCGTGGCGCCACCCGGGGTGAGCACCGGCGACATCTACCGCGGCGCGATTCCCTTCATCCTGCTGCAGCTCGCGGTCGTGCTGCTGATCCTGCTCTTCCCCCAGCTGGTCACCGCCATTCCGGCTCTGGCGCAGGCGGGGGGTTAGCGGCCTCTGCTGCGCCACTCCTGGTTCCCGGCCCGCCACACCCCAGCCATGATCGCCTCGGCGCCAGAGAGGGTGGCCTGAAGTTGAATCCCGCCGATCCGCCCATGTCGCGCGCTCCTGCCACCATCCCCCCCACCACGGAAGACGCTCTGGCTCTCTTCGATCGGCTGGAGACGGTTGCCCCGGAGGAGATGCTCGGCCCCTGGCGAGGGGAGGGCTTCCCCACGGGCCATCCCCTCGATGGGCTCCTGGAGGCCTGGCACTGGCAGGGCAAGCGCTTTGACAGCCTGGAAGAGGTGCACCCCCTGGTGTTTCACGCGGCGGGAGGTCGGCTGCTGACGCTGAATCCCGCCCGGGTGCCCATGAAGGTGCTGGTGGCGCCGTGGGTGGGGCGATTGGCCCCCCTCGGCGGGCTCTCCCCCTGGCTGGCGCCCCTGCTGGCCACCCGCGCCTCCGCCGCCCGCCTGCGCGCCACCCTGCACCGGGGTCAGCTCACGGCGACGATGATCTACGACCGGTTGCCCATCCTCGATGTCTTCCGCCGCGTCGATGCGCGCACTCTCCTGGGATTGATGGACGCCAAGGGGATGGAGCAGCCGTTTTTCTTTCGGCTGCTGCGGGGGGATCCAGGCTGAGAGCGGCAGAACGCCAAAGGCAGGCAACTGCTCGCCTCGATCGATGCGCTCTGCTTTCCGCCCGAGTCCTCCTCGATCCCAGCGACAGCCATCGAGCCCGTCTCCATGCCTTCCTCTCCCTGATCAGCCAACAGCCCCCGGAGGACCAGTCGCTCGGACCCAGGGCACCACAGATGGGTTCTTATTGACTGCCGCAGGCTCGCCGCGACGGTTCCGGGTCAGGAAGGCCAAGGGGCGGGGAGACCGTGGCTCTGTCACCCGCGACGGGAAGGCACTTGAATCAACGCAGCCCGCCCCCAACCAGGGTGTGATGTCCGGGGGACAGCCCCCCACCCCTGTGCTGGATCGGTGGTTGCGCTTCTGCTGGGTTGGTTGATCGGTCTCGGCCTGCTGGCGACGCTGCTGCTCTGGCGGGCGATCCTCGCCATGCGACACGGCAACAGCCTGGTCACCAGTGACGACCTGATCGGCCAGGTGGGGCAGCTGCGGCTGCCCTGCGGTCCCCGCGAGCGCGGCCTGGTGCGCCTCACGGTGCGCGGGTCGCTGATGGATGTTCCCGCCTACAGCACCACCGGTTCGCTGTCCCGCGGCCTGGCGGTGATGGTGCTGGAGCAGCGCGGAGGGGATGTGTGGGTGGCGCCCCTCACCAGCCCCCGGATGTCCTGATCCCCCTCCCGCCATGGCTCAACCCACCGCCCCACCCACCCTGGCATCGGTCCACGGCCGCGCCGCCGCGCCGATGGCCACCCTCGCCTTGGTCCCCCAGGCCGCCACCGCCCAAACCAGCCCGCCCCCGCCGATGCCGGGCCTGCCCCTCCTGGTGCCCCTGCTCACGCCCCTTCTGGTGGGCGGCGCCATCGTCGCGGCGATGGCCAGATGGTGGGCTACCGGGTGATCACCGGCGGGCGCGCCTTTGCCCTGCCCCTGCTGGAACGCTGCAGCTGGATGGATGTGCGCACCGTGCCGGTGAGCATTCATGTGGAAAAGGCCTACGCGAAGGGCGGCACGCCAATCGACGTGGAAGCCATCGCGAGCGTGAAGATCGACAGTGATTTCGGGGTGGTGGGCAACGCGATCGAGCGCTTCCTGCAGCATGACCCGAAGGAGCTGGTGGAGGTGTCGCGGCAGACGCTGGAGGGCCATCTGCGCTCCATGGTGGCCACCCTCAGCCCGGAGCAGGTGAATGAGGATCGACTGCGGTTCGCCCATGCGGTGGCGGCGGTGGTGCAGCCGGAGATGGGCAAGTTGGGTTTGCGACTTGACACGTTCAAGATCCTGCGGGTGAGCGATCAGGTGGAGGACTACGACTCCCTGGGACGTGCCCGGCTGGCGGAGGTGTTGCGCGACGCGGCGATCGCCGAGGCGGAAGGGTTCGGCGACGCCGACCAGCGGGAAGCGGAGGCGCAACAGCGGGCGGAGATGGCCCGAGTGGAAGCGGAACTGCCCATGCAGGTCGAACGCGTCGCCATGGTGGCCAACCAACTGCAGGCGGATGTGGTGGCCCCAGCCGAAGCGGAATGCGCCCGCGATGTCGCCATCGCCAAGGGCGACGCCGCCTCGATCCTGGAAGAGGGAGCCGCCCGGGCGGAAGGCCTCAGCGCCCTGGTGACCTCATGGCAGCAGGCGGGCCCCGACGCCCGCGCCGTCTACCTCACCCAGCGCCTGCAAACCCTCCTGCCCTTGATGCGCGGCGCCGTGCCAACGCTTCAGGTGAAGGAACTGCGCCTGATCGGCGAGGGGGCCAACCGCGCCCCGTCGCTGCCCACGCTGCTGGCGCAGGTGCAAGCCGCCACGGGGTTTGACGCGGGGCGGTGGTTGGGGAAGCGGAGTGTGGCGGCGCAGCCCCCGGGGGCGGATGGCAACAAAGGGCCTGAGCAGTAATGGTGGTGACGGCTCTATTCCCATCCTGCCTATCTTCCTGTCAAGAGGTGGTCAGAAGATCACGGATATCTACCAATCCATGGCAGAGCGCGTCTATTGAGGTGATCGCGCTTGGAAGGGAGAAATGGCCTCCAGGAGCCTGCACGCGCAAGAGACAACCTGGCAAGGTTCGGCAATCCCGGTTTGCACGATTGCTGAAGAATGGTATAACTTATAAGTTCCTTAAATCACTAGAATGAATATTGCAGATTATTCAGTTGTATTTTATGATTCAGAACAAAAAGTATATGATGGGCTAGATCTTAAGTTTGACGACACGAATTATCTTATGCTTCTACCAAATGTGGGCGACGACGTTTATATTAGAGACGGCTCAGGCAACGACGAGGACTCCCTTCGCGGAAAGGTCACATCCCGCCGCTTCACCTATTCGTGGAGAACAGACGAGAATGGCAATGACATTATTAGTTGCAGCGTGAGAATCAATTTAAGTCAAAATACATCTCAAGAAAACACCGGAAATACGTAATCGCCATTAATCCAAGGGTGGGCAGCTGCAAGCAGCCGCCCCCTGCCTGATAAAAAATATTAAGATCTTCATCGAAATGGCATTGGCCTAAAATAAAAAAACCCGACCGTTCGTGCAAAGGACGTGTTCAATGCCCCCCAAGCCTGCCCCAGAAACCACGTCAGTTCGTTCAGCGACCAGGGCATTGGGTGGCTCCGGGTGAAAGGAAAGCAGTGGACGTTGAGCCTCTGGATAGTCCTCCCGAAAGGCCTTGAGCGCCGCCAGATCTCGGTGGTGAGGCCGGGCGGCGCGTTTCACCTCAATCGCCAGGAAACGATCTGGCCCATGCAGCACGAAATCCACCTCCAGGCTGGCACCTGTGCGCCAGAAGACGACCCCCCAACAGGTTGGCGGCGCCATGGGGCCACATCAAGCAGCGCGGGCGCCTTCTGCACGTTATCGATGACCACCGTGCGACGGCCCGCGCCGGCCACCCGCTCCCGCAGGCGCTCGGGCCGCGCCTGCAAGGCCCGCAGCTCCTCCGGAGCCAAGAGATCGATCCGCAAAGCCTCGGGAAACCGCTGCGCCAGCCCGGTGGACTTGCCCGTGCCCCGGAGCCCGAACAGAAAGAAGCTGCCCGCTGGCGGCTGCAGAACACGCGGCTCCGTCGCCACAGTCGCTGCGGAAATGGAGTTTGCGTCGCCATTTCAGGAGCGGCGGCGGTGGGCAGATCCTGCAGCGCATGACAACATCCCCTGACACCCCTGGCAGGATCGCGGTGGCCCCCAGCAGCCCGGCACCCTCCCCCCACCCGACCGTTCACGACGGCGGAGCCCAGCGTCCATGAAGCGCC
>JBJOHA010000074.1:0-54857 GCA_046047935.1 Cyanobacteriota bacterium | reverse complement strand
TGCCGGTGGCCGCCGCGCCGCTGCCGGTGGCGCCGCCGCCGCCCGTCCTGCCCGCCCGGCCCGCCCTCCTGGCCCAGGCCCAACCCGAATCGGCCGATCCGGCCTCCCAGCCCGCCCCGGCTCCCCAGACTCCGGATCCCTCCGCGCCCGTCAGTGATTCGCCACCCCTGCGCCCCCAGCCCTTCGGTCCCCCCAGAGGCGAGGCGGACAGGCCCCTGACCCCTCCGGCCCAGGGCCAGCCCCCCGCGCCGCTGACGCCTCCGGTGGCCCAGCCCCAACCGCCGGCCACCAACGAGCCGCGGGTGTTGATCAGCGAGGTGGTGATCGAAGGGCTTCAGGGCCATCCGGAACAGGAGCGGATCGAGCGGGCGGCCTACGCGGCCATGGCCGTGTCTCCGGGCACCCAGGTCACCCGCAGCGATTTGCGCAAGGACCTGGCCGCGATCTACGCCACAGGCTGGTTCTCCGATGTGCGCATCGAGCCGGTGGATTCCCCCCTTGGCGTGCGCCTGCTGGTGAAGGTGTCCCCCAATCCCGTGCTGACGAAGGTCACGCTGGACCCGCCGGACGTGAAGATCCCGGCCACGGTCGTGCAGGACACCTTCGCGCCGGATTTCGGCAAGACCATCAACCTCTCCACCCTGCAATCCCGTGTGCAGGAGCTGCAGAAGTGGTACGCCGATCAGGGCTATTCCCTGGCACGGGTCACCGGGCCCAGCCGCGTGAGCCCCGACGGCGAGCTGGTGCTTGGCGTGCGGCAGGGCATCGTCTCCGGCGTGGAGGTGCAGTTCCTCAACAAGGAGGGATCCACCACCAACGACAAGGGGCAAACGATCAAGGGCAAGACGAAACCCTGGGTGATCACCCGCGAGATCTCCATGAAATCCGGCGAGATCTTCAACCGCCGCAACCTCGAAGATGACATCAAGCGCCTCTACGGCACAGGGCTCTTCAGCGATGTGAAGGTGACCCTGCGGCCCGATGGCGGCGACCCTGGACGCATCACCATCGTTTTGGGCATCGTCGAGCAGGCCACGGGCTCCCTCTCCGGCGGCCTGGGCTACAGCCAAAGCCAGGGCGTGTTCGGCCAGGTGCAGGTGCAGGACAGCAACTTCCTCGGCCGCGCCTGGGACGTGGCCACCAGCTTCACCTATGGCCAATTCGGCGGCCTGGCGGATGTCACCTTCACCGATCCCTGGATCAAGGGGGATCCCTTCCGCACCGCCCTGCGGGTGAAGGGCTTCATCAGCCGCGATGTGCCCCAGATCTTCCAGAGCCAGGACAGCGGCAACATCTACACCGCCTCCGACTTCTATGAGGCTCCCGGCACGAATGTCGCCTACAACATCAACAACAACAACAACCCCCTGGGCAAGGTCTACGGCAATGTGCAGGAGGCCCAGAACGATGCGCCGGATTACAGCTGGTACGACTTCGATGGCAACTCGGTGGTCATCCAGCGGGTGGGCGGCAACATCCAGGTGGTCCGTCCTCTCAATGGCGGCAATCCCTTCAAGCGCGCCCCCTGGAATGTGGTGGTTGGTCTCAGTGCCCAGCAGGTGAGGCCGATCAACTTCTCCGGCGCCAGCATGCCCTACGGCGTCTCCACCAACGCCTTCACCAACGACTATGCCGCCGGCGCGACCACCGACGGCATCATCTGCATCTCCTACAACTGCGCGGACACCAACCAGCTGCTGGGGGTGCGGCTGGCCGCGACGATGAACACCCTCAACGATCCGCGCAACCCCACCAAGGGCAACTTTCTCTCCGTCGGCACGGAGCAATTCATTTCCGTCGGCCCCGATTCCCCCACCTTCAATCGCGTGCGGGCGGGCTTCACCCATTACATTCCGGTGAATTGGTTGAAGTTCTACAAGGGTTGCCGTCCCAAGCCCGGAGAAACCGCTGACTGCAAGCAGGCCCTGGCCTTCCAGTTCACGGCGGGCGCCAACATCGGCAACCTCCCGCCCTACGAGGCGTTCTGCATCGGTGGCGGCAACTCCGTCCGCGGCTTCTATGACTGCGACCTCGGGGTGGGTCGCAGTTTCGGCGAGGCCACGGTGGAATATCGCTTCCCCCTGTTCAGCATCATCAGCGGAGAGCTGTTCGTCGATGGCGGCTCCGCCTTCGGCACCCAGGACAACGTTCCGGGCCAGCCGGGCAACCTGCTCAACAAGCCGGGCCAAGGCTTTTCGGTGGGCACCGGCTTGATCGTCACCACCCCTGTGGGTCCCCTGCGGTTGGAGGTGGCCAGCCGCGACTTCTCGGGCGATTGGCGCTTCAACCTCGGCGTCGGCTGGAAGTTCTAGTGACCGCCTGGCCCGCCGATTACAGCCTCGCCCACACCCTGGCCGCGCCGGTCGAGCGCGTCGGGGTGGGGCTGCACAGTGGCGCCACCTGCCGCGTGCGCCTGCAGCCCTCCTCCCGCCAGGGCTACTGGGTGGGCTGGCTGGCCTCCCCTCGCGAGAGCTTGCAGCGCCTCTCCCCGCGCCAGGTGGTGGACACCCGCCTGTGCACCTGTCTGCAGATCGGTCAGCGGCGCCTGGCCACCGTCGAGCACCTGCTCGCGGCCCTGGCGGGCACGGGCGTCAGCCAGGCGGAGCTGTGGCTGGAGGGGGAGGAGATCCCCCTGCTGGATGGATCCGCCCTGCCCTGGGTGGAGGCCATCGCCGAGGCCGGCCTCCACGCCCTCGGACCGCGCCCCCCCCTTCTGTTGACGGAGCCGCTTCTGCGGCAGCAGGGGGAGAGCTTCGCTGTCGCGCTTCCCGCTCCCGCCCCCCGCTTGGCGGCGGCCGTCGAATTCCCGCAAGCCGCCATCGGCCGACAGGTGTTCAGCCTCCACCTCACGCCTGAGGCCTTCGTGGCGGAGCTGGCCCCGGCGCGCACCTTCGGCTTCCTGGAGCAGGTGGAGCAGCTGCGCGCCAGTGGCTTGATCCGGGGCGGCGCCCTGGAGAACGCCCTGGTGTGCGACGGGGAGCGCTGGCTCAATCCCCCCTTGCGCTATCCCGAGGAACCGGTGCGCCATAAGCTTCTTGACCTGTTGGGGGATCTGGCCCTCGTCGGCATCCCTCAGGCCCAGGTGTTTGCTTACAGAGGTTCCCACGGGTTGCACACAACCCTGGCGGCCGCTCTGGAGGCAAGGCCGGAGAGGGCCCCTTCCCTTGCCTCCTCTTGCCCGTGACCGTTTCTCCCCCTCTCAGCCCGTCGCCTTCCGTGGTCGCTCCGCCCCTTCCTCCGGAGCCGGTCGCGCCTGCCGCTGTGCTCACTCCGGAGCAGATCCTGGGGCTGCTGCCCCATCGCTATCCCTTCGCTCTGGTGGATCGGGTGATCGAGCACGTGCCGGGCAAGCGGGCCGTGGCCATCAAGAACGTCACCCTCAATGAACCCCAGTTCCAGGGGCATTTCCCCGGCCGTCCCCTGATGCCGGGCGTGCTGATCGTGGAGGCGATGGCCCAGGTGGGCGGGTTGATCGTCACCCAGATGCCCAACCTGGCCAAGGGCTTGTTCGTGTTCGCCGGCATCGACGGCGTGCGCTTTCGCAAGCCCGTGGTGCCGGGTGATCAGCTGCGCATCAGCTGCGAGCTGCTCAGCCTCAAGCGCCAGCGCTTTGGCAAGGTGAAGGCGGAAGCGCGGGTGGATGGCGAGCTGGTGTGCTCGGGCGAGCTCATGTTTTCCCTGGTGGACTGAGCGGATGTCGAGCGCAGCCATGGCAACCAAGGTGCACCCCACGGCCGTGGTTGACCCCAGGGCCCAACTGGCGGGGGGCGTGGAGATCGGCCCCTACGCGGTGATCGGTCCTGAGGTGGAGATCGGCCGCGACAGCCGCATCGGCCCCCACGTCGTGATCGACGGTCGGGTGCGCCTGGGAGAGCGCAATCGCGTGTTTCCAGGCGCCTGCATCGGATTGGAACCCCAGGACCTCAAATACAACGGTGCCCCCACGGAGGTTGTGCTCGGGGATGACAACACCATCCGCGAGTGCGTCACCATCAACCGCGCCACCCATGAGGGAGAGCAAACCCTCCTGGGCAATGGAAATCTGCTGATGGCTTGCAGCCACATCGGCCACAACTGCCAGCTCGGCGATCGCATCGTCATCGCCAATGGCGTGGCGGTGGCCGGCCATGTGGTGATCGGTGATCGGGCCGTCATCGGTGGCGTGCTGGGCATTCATCAGTTCGTGCACATCGGCAAGCTGGCCATGGTCGGTGGCATGAGCCGGGTCGATCGCGATGTGCCCCCGTTCATGATGATCGAGGGGCATCCCGGCCGCATCCGGGGGCTCAACAAGATCGGCTTGCGCCGCAGCGGCATCGCCCAGAACGACGCCGGCGCCCAGATGCGCCAGCTGCAGGAGGTGTGGACCCTCCTCTATCGCAGCCAGCGGGTGTTCGCCGAGGCCCTCGCCGAGGCCCTCGCCCTCCCCCTGCTGCCTCCCGCCGAGGAGCTCTGTCGCTTCCTGGAAGCCTCCATCGGCCCCGGCCGCCGCGGCCCCCTGCCGGCGCAGCGCTGATGGCGCGACTGCTGGTGAGCACCGGCGAGGTGTCTGGTGATCTGCAGGGCTCGCTGTTGATCCGGGCGCTCCACGAGGAGGCCCGAAGGCGGGATCTCCCCCTTCAGGTGGTGGCTCTCGGCGGCGAGCGCATGCGGCTGGCGGGGGCGGAGCTGCTGGCCGACACCTCCCGCCTGGGGGCCATCGGCCTTTGGGAGGCTCTCCCCATGGTTCTCCCCACCCTGCGGTTGCAACGCCGGCTGCGCCAGTGGTTGGCGCGGCATTCCCTCGATGGCGTGGTGTTGATTGATTACATGGGGGCCAATGTCAACCTCGGGCTGCGCCTGAAGCGCCTCCACCCCGAAGTGCCCATCAGCTACTACATCGCCCCGCAGGAATGGGCGTTCCGCCTCGGGGAGGGCGGCACCACCCGCTTGATCGGCTTCAGCGATCGGATCCTGGCGATCTTTCCGGAGGAGGCCCGCTTCTATGCCGCCCGCGGCGCTGCGGTCACCTGGGTCGGCCATCCCTTGATCGACACCCTGGGCCAGCCTCCCTCCCGGGATCGGGCCCGCGAGGACCTCGACCTGCCGCCGGAGGCGCCCGTGCTGCTCCTCCTGCCGGCCTCCCGCCCTCAGGAGTTGCGCTATCTGCTGCCGCCGATGGCCGAGGCCGTCGCGCTCCTCCAGCAGCGTTTGCCGGAGCTGCAGGTGCTCCTGCCGGCGGGATTGCCAGGGTTCGAGACCGCCCTGGGGGAGGCCATGGCCGCCGCCGGCGCTCGGGCGCGGGTCATTCCCGCCTCCGAGGCGGATCGTCTCAAGCCCACCGTCTGCGCCGCGGCCGACGTGGCGCTCACGAAATCCGGCACGGCCAACCTGGAGCTGGCGCTGCGGGGGGTGCCCCAGGTGGCGGGCTATCGGGTGAGCCGCCCCACCGCCTTCATCGCCCGCCATCTGCTGCGCTTCAACGTCTCGCACATCTCGCCGGTGAACCTTGTGCTTCAGGAGCGGCTGGTGCCCGAGTTGCTGCAGGACGGGTTCAACGCTGAGGCGATCGCCGCCGCCGTGGAGGAGCTTCTGCCCGCCGAGAGCGCGGCGCGACGCCGCCAGCAAGAGGGCTATCGCCGCCTGCGGGGCGCCCTCGGGGAGCCGGGGGTCACCCGGCGCGCGGCAGCCGTCATTCTGGATCAGGTGATGGAGTCGGGTCGATGCGCCTGATCGCTCTGCTGTTGAGTGCGCTGCTGCTCGTTCTGGGGCCCGCGGCCCCAGCCCGGGCGGCTGTGGAGGAGGCCGTGTTGGCCGGAGGCTGCTTCTGGTGTCTGGAACACGATCTGGAGGACCTGCCAGGCGTTCTGGAGGTGGAGAGCGGCTACAGCGGCGGCAAGCTGGCCCAACCCACCTACCGCCAGGTCTCCGCAGGGGGGACGGGCCACCAGGAGGTGGTTCGCGTGCGGTTCGACACCACCAAGCTGCGCTATGAGGGCCTGCTGCGGGCCTATTGGCGCAACATCGATCCCTTCGATGGGGGCGGGCAGTTTTGCGACCGCGGCAGCTCCTACAAGCCCGTGATCTTCACCACCAGCGCCACCCAGGCGGTGGAGGCTCGCAACAGCGTGGTGTCGGCGGCCCGGGAACTGGGGCGGCCCACCGCGTCCCTGAAGGTGGCCATCCGCCCCCTGTCCCGGTTCTGGCCCGCAGAGGACTATCACCAGAATTACGCGCGGCGCAACGGCCTGAAATACAAGTACTACCGCTGGTCCTGCGGGCGTGATCGGCGGCTGGATCAGGTCTGGGGGCCCCGCGCCCGCACCCGCGATCGCTGGATCGGCCGCGGGGACGCCGCCACCTCGGCGCCCACCGCACCCGCTGCCCCCCCTGCGGCCTCCTCCGCTCCTCTGGCCTCTTCCGCTCCTCTGGCACCCGCCCCCGCAGCGCCTCCGGCGCCCCGGGAGACCGCCCCCGGGGCCGGCTGAGAGCCACAGCGTCCCGGTCGGATGAGTCACACGGGGCCGAGAGCCGGGACTGAAATCCGCAGAAATCATGAAGAAACAGCCCTGGATGTGCCGAGAATCCGTAGCGATCGATACGTGTTTTGCCCTGGGCAGACCAGGAAATTGCTCTTAGCGTGAACGAGCCCAGCGATCCCACGGTTTGTATGTATGTGCTGACCATCCGCGACGGCCTGCACACTCGCCATGTGGGCCCTTATGCCACGCCCCAGCTGGCCGCACAGGACGTTGACAGGGTTTTGGCCCGCCACGGCGATCGCGTGCACTGGCAGATTCATGCCCTGGAACCCCCCTCCTCCCTGCTGGTGGAGCAGCTCACGCCCACACACAGCCAGATGGCCGCCGCTTGATCGCCACGGTCGTCGCCCACCACAAGGGGACCGCCAAAGTTCCACCCCGCTGGCCAGGAAAGAGCAGCCACGCCTGCTTGTTGCCATTGGCCAACTTGGATGACCTCTCCCGGCTTCCGCCCCGGGAACCGCTGCACCGGCGCTGATCCCCCGCGCGGGGCCAGGCGCGGGGTCAGGCGCGAGGTCAAAGGGATGGGACAGAGCCAAAAAAAGGGGAGGGCTCTCGCCCTCCCGTTTCCCTGGACTGGACCGAAAGGGTCCAAAGACCAGCGACAGACGCCGCAGCGATCAGTAGTCGAAGTCGCCGCCGCCCATGCCGCCGCCGCCAGCGGGAGCCGCTTCCTTCTTCTCAGGCAGGTCGGCCACGATGCACTCGGTGGTGAGCACCATGCCAGCGATCGAAGCGGCATTCTGCAGACCGGAGCGGGTCACCTTGGCGGGATCGACGATGCCGGCGGCCAGCATGTCGACATACTCGCCGGTGGCGGCGTTGTAGCCCTCGTTGAAGGGCTTGTTGCGCACATGCTCGGCGATCACAGCCCCATTGGCGCCAGCGTTTTCGGCGATGCGCTTCAGGGGAGCGGTGAGGGAGGCCGCCACGATGTGGGCGCCGATCAGCTCCTCGCCAGCCAGGTTGGCGGCGGCCCACTCTTCCAGAACAGGACCCAGGTGGGCGAGGGTGGTGCCACCACCAGGAACAATGCCTTCCTCAACAGCCGCCTTGGTGGCGTTGATGGCATCTTCCAGACGCAGCTTCTTGTCCTTCATCTCGGTTTCGGTGGCCGCGCCCACCTTCACCACAGCCACGCCGCCGCTCAGCTTCGCCAGACGCTCCTGCAGCTTCTCCTTGTCGTAGGAGGAATCGGTTTCCTCCATCTGGGAGCGAATCTGCTCGCAGCGGGCCTTCACCGCCGCCTCGTTGCCTTCGGCCACGATGGTGGTGGTGTCCTTGTTGATCGTGATCCGACGGGCGGTGCCCAGGGAATCGATCTTGGCGTTCTCCAACTTGAGGCCAGCGTCTTCGGTGATCAGCTGACCGTTGGTGAGCACAGCGATGTCCTCGAGCATGGCCTTGCGGCGATCGCCGAATCCGGGGGCCTTCACAGCGGCCACGTTGAGCACACCCCGCAGGCGGTTCACCACCAGGGTGGCCAGGGCTTCCTTCTCGATGTCCTCAGCAATGATCAGCAGAGGCTTGCCAGTGCGGGCGATCTGCTCCAGCACAGGCACCAGATCCTGCACCAGGGTGATCTTCTTGTCGGTGATCAAGATGTAGGGCTCATCGAGCACCGCCTCCATGCGCTCGGTGTCGGTGGCGAAATAGGGGGAGATGTAGCCCTTGTCGAAACGCATGCCCTCGGTGACCTCCAGCTCGGTGGTCATCGACTTGCCTTCCTCCAGAGAGATCACACCCTCTTTGCCAACCTTGTCCATGGCGTCGGCGATCATCTTGCCGACTTCTTCATCGTTGCCAGCGGAGATGGCTCCCACCTGGGCGATGGCGCGGCTGTCGCTGATCGGCTTGGCCTGCTCCTCGATCTTGCTCACAAGGAACTCGGTGGCCTTGTCGATGCCACGCTTGAGGGTGATGGCATTGGCGCCAGCCGCCACGTTGCGCAAACCGGCCTTGACCATGGCGTGGGCCAGCACGGTGGCTGTGGTGGTGCCATCGCCGGCGGCATCATTGGTCTTGCTGGCGGCCTGGCGGATCAGGGCCACGCCGGTGTTTTCGATGTGGTCTTCGAGCTCGATCTCCTTGGCGATGGTGACACCGTCATTGATGATCTGAGGAGCGCCAAACTTCTTCTCCAACACCACGTTGCGGCCTTTGGGGCCCAGGGTGACGGCAACGGATTCAGCCAGGATGTCGATGCCACGCTCAAGGGCGCGACGGGCTTGCTCGTTGTAGATAATGCGCTTAGCCATGATGTCGGTGGGTGATGTGGATTAGGAGTTAAAAGGGATGAATCGTCAGTTCACGACAGCGAGAATGTCCTTCTCGGAGAGAAGCACATACTCATCGGTGCCAAGCTTGATGTCCGTACCGGCGTACTTGCTGTAGAGAACGCGATCGCCAATGCTGACCTCAGGAGCCTGACGGGATCCGTCTTCATTGCGCTTGCCAGGTCCGACTTGAACGACCTCGCCAACCTGGGGCTTTTCCTTGGCCGTGTCGGGCAGAAGGATGCCGCCGGCTGTGCGCTCTTCAGATTCAGACACCTTGATGAAGATGCGGTCGCCAAGGGGTTTGACCGTGGTGACGCTGAGGGAAACAGCTGCCATGGGGAAGGGGGAACAAGAAACAACAGACATGGACGAAGGGGGCCGAAACGAGCCGGGAGGCCGATTTGGCACTCACGCCCTTCGAGTGCCAACCTATGCGGCGGCGGCCACCGCGGGTAAGGGCTCTCCTGTGCGGGTGACCGAACAGCGCCCCCGGACCGCCCCCGCTGGAGCGCCCTCCGACGGAGCCGCCAACGGGGGGAGGCGCAGTGGTAAGGTTGCGCCGCTTCAGCGGGTCTGGAGATCCGCTCCGTCCTCCCGCCCATCTCCCCTATTTATGGCAGCCGCTGCACCCGCCGCTTCCGGCACGACAGGCATTGTTAAGCAGGTGATCGGGCCGGTGCTCGATGTGGAATTTCCCGCCGGCAAGCTCCCGAGGATCTACAACGCTCTTTTGGTGAAGGGCAAAAACTCCGCTGGCCAGGACATCGCCCTGACCGCTGAAGTGCAGCAGCTGCTGGGTGATCGTCGCGTTCGCGCCGTGGCCATGAGCAGCACCGACGGCCTGGTGCGCGGCATGGAAGCCCTCGACACCGGCTCACCCATCTCCGTGCCTGTGGGTGAAGCCACCCTCGGTCGCATCTTCAATGTGCTCGGCGAGCCGGTGGATGAGAGGGGACCGGTGAATTCCACCCTCACCGCTCCGATCCACCGCGAAGCCCCCAAGCTCACCGAGCTGGAGACCAAGCCCAAGGTGTTCGAAACGGGCATCAAGGTGATCGACCTTCTCGCTCCCTATCGTCAAGGGGGCAAGGTGGGCCTGTTCGGCGGCGCCGGCGTGGGCAAGACCGTGTTGATTCAGGAGTTGATCAACAACATCGCCAAGGAGCACGGCGGCGTGTCGGTGTTCGGCGGCGTGGGCGAGCGCACCCGGGAGGGCAACGACCTCTATGAGGAATTCAAGGAATCGGGTGTGATCAACTCCGAAGACTTGTCCAAGTCGAAGGTGGCCCTCTGCTACGGCCAAATGAATGAGCCCCCCGGCGCCCGGATGCGCGTCGGCCTTTCGGCCCTCACCATGGCCGAGCATTTCCGCGATGTGAACAAGCAGGATGTGTTGCTCTTCATCGACAACATCTTCCGCTTCGTTCAGGCCGGTTCAGAGGTGTCTGCCCTTCTCGGACGCATGCCCTCCGCCGTGGGCTATCAGCCCACCCTCGGCACGGATGTGGGCGAACTGCAGGAGCGCATCACCTCCACCCTGGAGGGTTCGATCACCTCGATTCAGGCTGTCTACGTGCCTGCAGACGACCTGACCGACCCTGCTCCGGCGACCACCTTCGCCCACCTGGATGCCACCACCGTTCTCAGCCGCGGTCTGGCCTCCAAAGGCATCTACCCGGCGGTGGATCCTCTGGATTCCACCAGCACCATGCTGCAGCCCGCTGTGGTGGGAGATGAGCACTACCGCACAGCCCGCGCCGTGCAAAGCACCCTGCAGCGTTACAAGGAACTTCAAGACATCATCGCCATCCTCGGCCTTGACGAACTCTCTGAAGAAGACCGCCGCACGGTGGATCGCGCCCGCAAGATCGAGAAGTTTCTCTCCCAGCCCTTCTTCGTGGCGGAAGTCTTCACTGGCATGCCCGGCAAGTATGTGAAGTTGGAGGAAACCATCAAGGGATTCCAGATGATCCTGGCCGGCGAGCTGGATCATCTTCCCGAAGCGGCGTTCTACCTGGTCGGCAACATTGATGAGGTGAAGGCCAAGGCTGAAAAGATCGCCGCTGACGCTCAGAAGGGTTGATCGCATGACCCTCACCTTGCGAGTGCTGGCTCCGGACCAAAGCGTGTTCGAAGGACCGGTGGAGGAGGTCATCCTCCCCAGTGCCACCGGTCAACTGGGAGTGCTCCCGGGCCATGTCCCCCTGCTCACCGCCCTCGACAACGGGGTGTTGCGGCTGCGGGAGGGAAGCGACTGGCGTTCCATTGCCCTCCTGGGCGGATTTGCCGAGGTGGATTCCAACGAGGTGACCGTTCTGGTGAACGGGGCCGAGTTGGGCAGCTCCATCGACACCGCCACGGCCGAGCAGGACGTTGAGGCGGCGGAACAGGCGTTTCGCGCCTTTGAAGGGCAGGCACCCAGCCCGGAGAAGCTCAAGGCGCAGGATGCTCTCGCCCAGGCGCGGGCTCGCCTCGCCGCCAGTCGCGGCGCCTGAGGCGTCAACCGCCCCACCTCCCTGTCCTCTTGACACTGCGTCTGTTCCTGGACTCGGCAGACCCCAAGGCTTGGGCACAGCTCTGGCCCTTGGGGTTGTTTCATGGCATCACCACCAACCCCACCTTGATCCGCCGCGCGGGCCGCGTGTGCGACAACGACGAGATGCGGGCCTTGGCGCGCGCCGCCCGGGCCATCGCTTGCCCCGAGCTTCACCTGCAGGCCTGGGGAGCAACGGAGGACGCGTTGCTGGCCCGGAGCCAAGCGTTGCTGGCCCTCGACCCCGAGCGCATCGTGATCAAGCTGCCCCTGACGGAGCCAGGGCTGCGGGCCGCGCGCACCTTGCTCAGGGCTGGAGAGCGGGTGACCCTGACAGCCTGCTACAGCACGCCCCAGGTGCTCGCGGCGGCGGCCCTTGGCGCCACCTATGTGGCTCCCTATCTCGGACGCATCAGCGATGAGGGTCGCGATGGGTGTGGCGAGGTGATGGCCATGCAGCGCTGCCTGGGGTCCCTGGGATCCCCGACCCGGCTTCTTGTGGCCAGTTTGCGCTCCCTGGCGGAGCTCAGCCGTCTGACCGCCGAAGGAGTGGCCACCTTCACACTCCCCCCAGCTCTGGCGCGACAGCTTTGGACGCACAACGCCACAGAAGCTGCGGTGGCTCAGTTCGAGCACGAGGCCCGGGAATTTGAACATGTGGCTCGGGAGCCCAATTCGGCCGGCGAAGCACCCCGGTCGTAACCCGTCCTGACCGGAGGCTTCCCCACCGCGCCAAAAAAAACTCAGCCCTGTGCGCTCTGTGGCAGGGCTGAGGCGGGGGAGCGGAGGGATGCGGGGCGTTCAGGCCGTCCCGCAGAAGGTGACATCAGGGAATTTGAGCTTGGCTTCCTCAAGACTCTTGCCGCGCCCTTCCTCCTGCCAATAATTGATCACCTCAGTGGCTTTGTTGAGAATCTCCACCCGTTCGTTGTCGGTGATCCAGTTCTTGCGCTCCAGCTCTTTTTTCAGAGTTTCCCAAGCATCTTCTCGCGGCCAGAAAAAGTAGGCCGTCAGCGGACTGGGCCCACCGCCGACGATCTGATCCACCGCCAGGGCAACGTTGTCGGGAAGCCAGAGGATCTTCAGAAGGAAGCGCCCCTCATCGGGCTTGGGGGTGTAGCCGGAGGGAACGCCATCTTCATCGATGGTGGCTGTGGCCAGGGCAGCGCTGCCTCCACGCATGACCGGACGGGCGGGGATGGGTTCTGCGGCGGCCGGCAGATCGATCGCCACCTCCGCGCCAGCGATTCCCTCCACCGATTCGCCTTCCCTCTCTGAAACCATCGTCGTCTCGGCGCCCAAGGCCAATGTGCAAACAAGTAACCTACCAGTTCAGAGGTCCACTCCCGGATCCCCGAGAGGGTCCGCGCACCAAACCTGAGGGTTCACCAGCTGTGCCCCGATCCGCTTCTTCGCCGACGCCGCAGCGGGAGACCGCTCCCATCGAGGCGATTCTGCTGTTTGACATCGACGGTGTCTTGCGCGATGTCAGCGGCAGTTACCGGCGTGCCATTCAAGCCACGGTGCGCCATTACAGCGGCTGGACCCCGGAAGGGGCCGCCATCGATGCCCTCAAGGGCGAGGGGCTGTGGAACAACGATTGGGAGGCGAGCCTCGAACTGCTGCGCCGCCACCGCCAGGACAGGGGGACACCGGATGGGACCGATGGCGCGACAACGCCCCTGCCGCGCTTGCGGGAGATCGTGGACGTGTTCAGCGGCTTCTATTTCGGCGGGGATCCCTGGGGTCCACCCTCGGGCTGGCAGGGTTTCATTCGCGAGGAGACGCTCCTGGTGGATGCGTCCTTCTTCACCGCCCTCAGCGCGGCGGGGATGGCCTGGGGCTTCGTGAGTGGCGCGGAGGGACCCTCCGCCCGCTTTCTGCTGGAGGAGCGGCTGGGCCTGCGCCAACCCCCGCTGGTGGCGATGGAGGATGCCCCGCAAAAACCAGACCCCGCAGGTCTCCTCGCCCTGGCGGAACGTCTCGCCGCCCGCCGCGACCAGGCCCTGGGTCCTGAGGCCCCCCCCGTCGTCTACCTGGGAGACACCGTGGCGGATGTGGAAACCGTGCTTCGCGCCCGCCAACAGCGCCCGGATCAGCGCTTCCTGGCCCTGGCCGTCGCCCCGCCGCACCTCCATGGACCGGAGCGGCTCGCCCAGCGGCGCGCCTACGAAGAGCGACTGGTGACGGCCGGCGCCGACCATCTGCTGACCCGCACCAGCGCGTTGAGCCACGCCCCCCGGGCCCTGATCGCCTCCCTCCTCGAGCGCCAGGCGGACGCTCCCGGCGCCTGAACAGCCCTGGCGGGGCTCAAAGCCCGTGAAGCAGGGCCATCTCCGCCGCCGCGCGCACCACCAGCCCATGCCGCTCCACCAGCGGGGCGAGGGCGTCATAGCCCCCGCCGATCACGGTGGCGACGGGCACCCGCTGGCGCAGGCAGAACTCGAGCACCATGCGCTCGCGCTGCAGCAAACCCAGGTCGGACAGGCAAAGACGGCCCAGACGGTCCTGGCGGTGGGGATCCACGCCCGCGTTGTAGAAGACCAGATCGGGACGCACCTGGCTGAGCAGGTCGGGCAACACGTCGGCCACCGCCGCCAGATAGGGACCATCCTCCAGGCCATCGGGGAGCGGCAGATCACAATCGCTCTGGCCCTTGCGCAGAGGGAAATTGCTCTCGGCATGGGCGGAGAAGGTGTACACGCGCGGGTCGTCGGCAAAGAGGCTGGCGGTGCCATCCCCCTGGTGCACGTCCAGATCCACCACCAGCAGCCGCCGCACCAGCCCCTCCGCCAGCAGAACCCGCGCCGCGACCGCCACGTCGTTGAAGATGCAGAAGCCGCTGCCGGCCGTGGCGAAGGCGTGATGGGTTCCGCCCGCGAGGTGGCAGGCCAGGCCATGGCGCAGGGCCAGCCGGGCCGTCAGCACGGTGCCCCCCACCGCCAGCCAGCTGCGTCGCACCACGGCCGGTGAGGCGGGCAGGCCGATGCGCCGGGCTTCGGCGCGGCTGAGGCGCTGACGGGCGAAAGCCTCGTGGTAGCTGAGGGGGTGCACCAGCTCGAGCCAGCGGCGCGGCACCGGCAAGGGATGATGCACAAGGGCGGGATCGAGCAGGTCCAGGCGCTGGAGGTGCTCCACCAGCAGACGGAACTTCGCCATCGGAAAGCGGTGGTCGTCCGGCAGCGGCGCGGAATAGGCCGGGTGATGGACCAGCGGGAGTCTCACCGTCCGTTGCGCCAGATTCGCCTCACCACGATGGATCGTCCCAGGGTTCCACCGTGAGCGGCCCCGCGCTGACGGGCACCACAGCGACGCAGGCGCGCCAGGTTGCGCCATTCACGGTGATCTCACAGGCGCCGCAGCTGCCCCCCAGGCAGCCCGTGGGGATGGGGCAGCCGGCCTGTTGGGCGGCCTCAAGCCAGTCGGTTCCGACGGCGATGGTGGTGAGGGCGCCGTTGGGCCAACAAATCGTGGCGCGACCGCTCGCGAGCGCCGGTGGGGATGGCGCCGGTTCCGCCTCAGCCATGGTCCCCCCGCAACGGTTCCAGGTTGACATGGGTTTCGAAGGCCTCCGCCAGGCGGTCGAGCAGCCGCTCCCGTTGACGCCCGTGATGGGGAGGCTCCTCGCTGAGGGGAGGGAGCTGACGGCGGAGGCGGAGCTGGTTGAGCCAGCGCCGACGCCACGGCCCATTGTCGAAAATGCCATGGAGATAGGTGCCCGCCACCAGCCCTCCCCCGGAGAGCCCGGCCTGGAACCAGCCCAAATCCGGATCGGCGCAGAGCGGCTGGCATGGCGCGCCGCTCTCATCGTCGAGGAGGGAGCTGCGGCCGCGATGGAGCTCGAAGCCCTCGATCTCCAAGGGCGCGCCTCCATCGCGCGAGGGGGGCCACAGCGTGCTGGCGCGGCGCTGGCGCAACACCTTGCCGGCCGCCATGACCGTGCGGAGGGGGAGCAGATCGAGCCCCGCCTCCGTGGCGTCGCCGCTCCCCTCCAGGCCTTCGGGATCACGGAGCTCCCGCCCCAGCATCTGCAACCCGCCGCAGAGCCCGAACACCTGTCCGCCCGCCGCCACGTAGCGCGGCAGGGCCCGGCCCAGATCGCTGCCGCGCAGGGCCGCCAGATCGCGAAGGGTCTGCTTGCTGCCAGGAATCACGACCGCATCCGGATGGCCCAGCTCCTGGCCCGGCCGAAGCCAGCGCAGGCGCACGCTCGGCTCGGCCTCCAGGGGATCGAGATCGGAGAAGTTGCTCAAGGAGGGCAACTGCAGCACCACGATCTCCAGTTCCGCCGCCCCCTTGCGACCGCGGCGCTCCAGCAGATCCAGGGAGTCCTCCGGGGGGAAGAGCTCATCCAGCCAAGGCATGACACCCAGCACGGGAACGCCGGTGTGTTCCGAGAGCCAGCGACGCCCCTCCTCAAACAACGCGCGCCGACCGCGGAATCGATTGATCAGCACGCCTTTGATCAAGGGGCGCTCCACCGGCCGCAGCAGCGCCAGGGTGCCCACCACCTGGGCGAACACGCCACCGCGCTCGATGTCGGCCACCAGCAGGCAGTTCGCCCGCAGGTATTGGGCCAGCCGGAGGTTCGTGAGGTCGCGGGCCTGAAGGTTCACCTCCACCGGGCTGCCGGCCCCCTCCAGCACGAGCCGGCCTTGGGGATGGCGCTCCCGCAGCTGTCGCAATCCCCGACGGATGGCCTGCCACCCCGGTCGAAACCACTCCTGGTAATAGGTTTCCGCCCGGGCGGCGCCAACGGATCTCCCCAGGTGGATCACCTCACTGGTGCTGTCGCCCTGGGGTTTCAGGAGAACCGGGTTCATGGCGCAACGGGGCTCCAGGCCCGCCGCCCAAGCCTGCAAGGCCTGGGAATAGGCCATCTCCCCCCCCTCGGGATCCACCCAGGCGTTGTTGCTCATGTTCTGCCCCTTGAACGGCACGGGCTGTTCGCCCTGGCGGCGGAGCACGCGACACAAGGCCGCGCTCATCAGCGACTTCCCCGCCCCGCTGCTTGTGCCAAGGACCATCAGGGGCCGTGGAGCGTTCACGGCGCGGGGGTGAGGGTGGCGCGAGCGGGAGAGAGGGTGGCGCGGGCGGGGGTGAACGCCAGACCGTTCGTCAGCGTGAAGGCGTCATGGCCCAGGTAGCCCTCCAGCAGGGGCCCGCTGAGGTTGGGCAAGGCGATGGGGTTGAGACGGCGATCGGGGCCCGCGCTCCAGGCCTGCACGCTGCCGTAGCTGCCACTGCCGACGCTGCGCACGATCACCACCAGCTCGGGATGGCCGTCGCCGTTGAGATCCCTGGCTCGGGCGTCCACCACCTGGCCGATCAACTCCTGCTTCACCGGGCGGTAGGAGAGGCGCCCCCGCTTGGCCCGCACTTGGAGGAGCTGGACGGTGCCCTCATCGGTGGCGACAACGTCAAAGGTCACGTCCTGCTCGCGAAGGGAGGCGCGGTAGGGAATCGCCCAGACCGCCGTCCCCAGCAGGCTGGGGAGCAGAAGCGCCAGCATCTGAAACCGTCTCATGGTCTGCCTGCAGCGACCGCAGCCTACGAAGGCGCTCCGAGCTTGAGGCCTCCCCGGGGGTTCGCGCCCGCGCCTCCGCGCCACTGTTGAACGCCGCTGTCGTTACGATTGCTTCACGTCTGATCTTCCCTACCGATGGCTGTCAGCTATCCGCGCAAGGTTCTCAACAGCATCGGGCCGAAGGAGGTCTTCACGGAGGTGGTGAAGGAACGCAAAGCCCAAGTGTTGTTCCTCAACAGTTATCGCTTCAATGAGCAGCGCTCCTGCGGTGAGCTCACCAGCTTGTTGGAAGCCCTTGATGGCCAGCCTCGCGAGCTTTGCCGGGAGATTTCCCATCACATCAATGATGAGGCGCGCCACGCGGTCTGGCTCACCGATCTCCTCTGTGAGATGGGCGAGGACATCGGCAACCTGAAGAGCGGCTCCTACATCGACGAGCTCAATGCCCTGTTTGACAAGGGAGCGGACGCCGTGCAGCAGGAGGATGGGCTGATTTCCGCCCTGGCTTCCATCAACGCCACCGAAAAGCGCGGCTGTCAAACCTTCTCTGCCCACATCGCCGCCCTGCGCCAGGCACCGGCCACGGAAGAGAACCAGCGGATCCGGGAAACCCTGGAGAAGATCCTGCCCGAGGAGGCCGGCCATGTGCGTTGGGGGAGCCGCTGGCTGGGCAAGATCGCCAGTCAGAGTCCGGAGCACCGGGAGCGGGTGAACGCGGCCAAGCGCAAGTACGCCCTGATCGAGCAGGCGGCCTTTGAGGCGGGGATGGACATCACCGCCGGGGCGGAACTGCGCCGGCTGGGCCATCTGGTGGAGATCGCCAACACCCTTCCCGCCTGGGAGCGTCCGGGCTACGTGTTGGAACGGCTTCCCCAGGCCCTGCTGGCCCCCAATTTGCAAAAGTCTCGTCTCTACGCCGTGCGGCGCGTGTTGGAAGACAAGCCCGAGAAGCTGGTGGAGCAATTCATCCCGATGTTTCTCAGTGGTCTGCGCCACCTGCGCCCCCCCGTGGCCGCGAGCCAGAACTGAGGGCCGCGAACCCGGCGGAGCGCCCCTGACCCGGCGGAGCGCGCCCGACCCGGCGGAGCGGGCCCACCCGCCTCACCGCCGGACGACAGCCACGCGCCTCAACAAATGCGGGGGAGGAGCTCCCCGCTGGGGGGAAGGAGCAATCGCTCGCTCCCGTAACGGGTGCGCAACACCACCCGGGGAGCTCCCTGCCGCACCGCACCGATCCAGCGCCCTCCCTCCGGCGCCAACAGTTCCAATGCCGCCTCCAGGTGGGACGGGGGCACGATCGCCAGAAAACGCCCTTCATTCGCCAGGTGGAGCGGTTCAAAACCGAGGAGATCGCAGGCGCGGGCGACGGCGGCCTCCACGGGAATCCGCTCCTCCTCCAGGTGAAAAGTGGCGCCAGCTGCAGTGGCCAGCTCCTGCAGGGCGCTGGCCAGGCCTCCGCGGGTGAGGTCGCGCAGGCAGCTCAACCGCACGCCCGCGCGCAGGCAGCGGTCCACCGCCGGCCAGAGGGGGGCGCAGTCGCTCAAGATCGGGGGATCGAGCGCCAGGCCATGCCGGGCCGCGAGGATCGCCAGGCCATGGCGGCCCAGATCGCCGCTCACCAGCAGCTGATCTCCCGTGGCGATCGACCCTGGCCCGATGGGGGTGGAGCTTTCGACGAGGCCGATGCCGCTGGTGGTGATGAACAGCCGATCCGCCTTGCCCCGCTCCACCACCTTGGTGTCACCCGTGACGATCGCCACGCCACAGGCCGCGGCAGCTCGGCCCATGGAGGCGACGATGCGGCGCAAACACGACAGCTCCAGGCCCTCCTCCAGGATCAAGGCCACGCTGATGCGACTGGGGCGGGCGCCAGCCATGGCCAGGTCGTTCGCGGTGCCGGTGATGGCCAGCTGGCCGATGTCGCCGCCAGGAAACTCGAGGGGATGGACGACATAGCTGTCGGTGGTGAAGGCCAGCTCGCCCGGAGGCAGGCGCAGGGTGGCGGCATCGTGGAGCGGGGCGGCGGGATCGCGGTAGAGGGATCGGAGCTCCTGATCGATCAGGGCGTGCATCAAGGTTCCGCCGCCTCCATGGCCGAGGCGAATGCGCTCGGGCGCGGATTCCGGAGGGGTCATCGGCGGTGGCGATACCAGGCGGCACAGGCGCCCTCGCTGGAGACCATCGGCGCCCCGAGGGGATGCTCCGGCGTGCAGGTGGTGCCGAAGGCGGCGCACTGGTCGGGGGTGGCGCGGCCCCGCAGGATGGCGCCGCTGATGCAGGCCGTTGTTTCGCAGGTGGGACACGCCGGCTCCTGAAGGGCAGGGAGGGGCAGGGCGAAGCGCAGGCGGGCGTCGAGGGCGTTGTAAGGGGGGCGCAGGGCCAGGCCCCCGCCCGGGATCAGGCCGAGACCCCGCCAGAGTTGATCCACGGGCTGAAACACCTCCTCCAGCAGGGCGCGGGCGGCCCCATTGCCCTCGGGGCGCACCACCTGGCCGTAGGCGTTGGCCACCTTCGCCTGGCCCGCCTCCAGCAGATCGACCGCCTGGTTCAAGCCGGCCAGGATCTCCTCCGGCGCGAAGCCCGTCACGACGACAGGCACGGAAAAGCGGGCGACCAGGGCTTCCAACTCCGCCGTGCCGAGCACGCTGCAGACATGGCCCGCCGCCAGAAAGGCCTCCACCGTGTTGGCGGAATCGGCCAGGATGGCCTCCATGGCCGGGGCCACCCGCACATGGGCGGTGAGCAGGGAGAGGTTGCCCACACCGACGGCGCGGGCCTGGCGGGCCAGCAGGGCCGTGGCCGGAGCGGTGGTCTCAAAGCCCACCGCCAGGAACACCACCTGATGGTCCGGGCAACTGCGGGCGAGGGCCAGGGCCTCCAATGGACTGGTGAGCAGGCGCACGTCGCCGCCCGCCGCCCGGGCCTCCAGCAGATCCACCCCCTGGCGGCTGCCGGGCACGCGCACCATGTCGCCGTAGGTGCAGAGGAACACGCCCGGCGTTCGGGCCAGGTCGATGGCGCTGTCGATGGTGGCGGCGGGGGTGACGCAGACCGGGCAGCCGGGCCCATGGATCAGGCGCAGGCCGGGGGGAAGCAGCTGGTCGAGGCCCCAGCGCACGATGCTGTGGGTCTGCCCCCCGCAGACCTCCATGACGGTGTGCGGCCGGGTGGAGCGTTCCGCGAGGCGCCGGGCGAGAGCGGGCATGGCCATGGTCACCAGGGGCCCGAAGCGTCGAGGGCGCTGTCGGGCTGGAAGGTTTGGAGCATGCGCCTGTACTGCGTCCGCTCGTAGTCGGCGGGGGTGGGGCAGCGGAGCTGGCTCATGCAGCCGATCAGCTCGCGCAGGGTGGGGTACTCATGGTCAGACAACCAGCGCCGCAGCTCATCCTCCAAGCTGGTGAGCCGTCGGGGCCCATGGCGCAGCAGGGCTCCGACGATCTGGGTGACGCAGGCGCCGGCCATCAGCAGGCGCACGACGTCGGTGCCGCGATGCACGCCGCTGGAGGCCGCCAGATCGAGGGAATGGCGGCCGTGAAGCAGGGCGATCCAGCGCAGGGGCAGGCGCAGGTCGTGGGGCGTGGACAGGAGAAGGTTGGATCGCGCCTCCAGGGTCTCGATGTCGATGTCGGGTTGGTAGAAGCGGTTGAAGAGGGTGAGGCCATCGGCGCCAGCGACCGCCAAGCGCCTTGCGATGGCGGCGAAATTGGTGAAGAAGGGGCTGAGCTTCACCGTCAAGGGAACCCGCACCTCCGCGCGCACCTCCCGCACGATCTCCTCCACCTCCGCCTCCAGATCCGCGCTGTCGCGGTCGGGATCGGTGGGCAGGGAGTAGATGTTGAGCTCGATGGCGTCGGCGCCCGCCCCCTCCAGCTGGCGGGCGTAGCGCACCCAGCCGCCGGGATGCTGGCCGTTGAGGCTGGCGATCAGGGGGAGGGCGAGCCTGGCGCGGGCCTGTTCGAGATGGCGGAGATAGAGCTCCGAACCGCCATGAACCAGGGAGGCTTGCGGCACCTGGCTCAGGGATTCGGGATGGCTGTCGCTCCCCACCAGGCTGAGGTGGTGGAGATTGAGCTGCTCCTGTTCCAGTTGCTCCTCGAAGAGGGAGTGGAACACGATGGCGGCGGCGCCGGCCTCCTCCAGGCGCTGGAGGGTGGCGAGATCGTCACTGAGGGGTGCCGCCGCGCCCACCACCAGGGGACTGCGCAAGGGCAGGCCGAGCCAGGTGGTGGAGAGATCCGGCTGGGCCATGGCGCGCCGAGCCCGAGGGGCTCAAGGGGACGGTTCAATTCTGGCGGGCGTCAGGTCGCCTTGCCGGTGAGGTCGTCGATGGCGTCGCCCACCGCTTCAGCGGCCTGCCGGACCTTGTCTTTCGGGGAACCGGCCGCCTCCATCCGGTGGGCCTGCGCCTGCTTGGCTTGTCCTTCCACCTTCATCTGCTGGTCGCCGGAGAGGTCGCCGGCGGCGCCCTGGAGGCGACCTTCCACGGTCTTCGCGGAGGCTTTGAGCGTGTCTTCGAGGCCCATGACGGCCATGGCAAGGCCGCCGATCAGGGCGCCAATCCTGGCCAGAATCCCATCCACAAAGGCGACGGGGCGACCCGTCGTTCCGGGCTTCCGGGTGTCCGGGTGTACGGGCGTCCGGGTGACCGGGTGTCCAGAGCGGCTAAGGAGGCGGCAAGGGGAAGGCCCCCTGGCTGGGCCCGCAAAGCCGGATGGGGCAACCATCGGGGCCATAGAGCGCATCGGCGGGGGAGAGGCAGCCGAGGCGATTTTTCAAGGGCACCTGATCGGGGCGGATCTGCAAGGGTTGCAGCACCGACTGGCTGAGGGGCACCACCAGCTTGCAGGCGGAGGGCACCAGGGCGGCCTCGCCGCCGATCGCCAGGGGCTGGTTGGGAGAGGGGGACGCCTGGGCGCTGACCTGAAGCGGGCGGCAGCTGTCAGTCGCGACAAGGAGCGCGGCCACCAGGGCGGCCACAAGCCGAAGCGGAGGTGCGCTCGCCATGATGACGGTCCGTGCTGCCAGGCGCCCAGTCTCCCTTCCCATGCCCCCGTCGTCGATCGATCCCTCCGACCCGGCCCTCGTGGCCCAGCTCGTGGAAGCCTCCAGGGAGTTTGACGCGACCGGCGCCGATCCGGAACGCAACTGCTGGCTCGCTGTGCATCGCCATGTGCACGGGGTGCTGCCCTCCGAGTACGACATTCGCGAGGTGCCGGAGGATCTCTACCTGGCGGTGCTGCACGCGCGAAAACAAACACCGCCCGGGCCCTGAAGACAGAAGCATCTGCTGAGCGAAGGTCGGCGGCCTCTCCAGCTCCTCCCGATGAGACAAAACTCAGACAAAACTCCCCCCGTGGAGACAATCCGCGGGGGGAGTGGAGCCAATGTGACTGTTGAGAGGGTTGAGATGGAGGAGGCAGGAGAGCGCGGCAACGCAGGAGGGCCGCCTCACCCTTGCCGGACAGACGCCTGAATCAGGCCCAGCCCTTGGCGGACTGATCGATCACATAGGCCGCCACGTCAGCGATATCGGTTTCGCTGAGCTTGCCGCCGAACGCGGGCATGGCGTTCTTGCCGTTGGTGACCTGGTAGGCCACGGCGGCTTCGGGGCCATCGGCGTAGTCGGCCAGGTAGGCCTTGAGGGCATCCGCTTTGAGCGTGCGCTCAGCGTTCACCACGTTGCCGCCGCCCATGTGGCAGGCCGCGCAGTTCGCGGAGAACACCTGGGCGCCATGGGCGGTATCCGCCGCGAAACTCGGGGCTGCACCCAACACCAGGGCCAGACAGAGAGCGAGAAGAGAAAAAAGACGACGCATGGGAGGTGCAGTTTGCACACGCAACCGGTTCACGTTAAGGATTTGCAGGCCCCTCCCCGAGTTTCCCTACAGATCTGCAACATTCCCGCCCGATCGTCCGCAGCTCCGATAAGCCTTGAAACGCTCCGAGAGACTTTGCGAAGCCCCGATCAGGGGCCGGCCTCAAGCTCAGGGCCGGGGCACCGGCCCCCGCCGAGGCAGCCAGGCCAAGTCCAACACCTTTTCCAGGGTGGGCGCGTAGCTGCAGTAGCCGAAGCGCTCCGGTGGGCTCACCGGCTCGTGCACAAAGTGGCGCTGACGAATGGAAAACCGATCCCAATCGGTGATCTCCAGCCGCAGCAGGCGGATCAGCCCTTCGATCAACCAGCCCCGCAGATCCAGGCCCACCGGCGGTCGCCAGACGCCCCGCCAGCGGCAGAGGATCGCCACGGCCTCATTCACCGTCAGCGCCTTTTGGCCCAGCACCAGGCGGCGGACCGGTCCTTGCCCCGGCTCGGGATTGGGCTCATGGGGAGTGGTGGCCAGATGGCCGCAGACCGTGGCGATGTCGGCGGCGTGAATGAAATGGAAACTGGCCTCCGCCCGCAGCCAGCGCGCCAGCCACAGCCAGCGCACCGCCTCCCCCAGCCCGGCCGTGAGATAGCTGGTGGGATGGACATCAGGCCCGCACACGTCGCCGCCAAACACCAGCGTCGGAAAGACGGCGACAATGCGCTCCGCCAGGGGGTGGGCCTCCAGATCCAGCAGGCACTGGGCTTTGGTTTGGATGTACTCCGTGCCGTGGGGGATGGCCTCGCTGAGGAGGCGCAGATTCCGGTCCAGGATGCTGGCGGTGGAGAAGTAAATCACCTGCTCCAGGCGCTGCGGATCCAGCAGGCTGAGCAATCGCTTCACCGCCACCACATTCACCGCCTGAGCCCGCTCCGGATCCCCCCAGGCCGTGGCGGTGTGGATCACCCGCTCAACGCTGGCGATGGCCTCGGCGTGGGGATCAAGATCGCGCAGGTCGCCCACCAGCAAGGTGATGCGCGGATCGGAGCGGGGCACCGCCGTGAGCTTCTCCGGATCCCGCAACAACAGCAGCAGATGGGCCTCGCTGTGGCGGAAGAGGTGATCCGCGATGTGTTGGCCCACACAGCCGCTGGCGCCGGTGATCAGGATGCGTGGCTCCGCGCTCACACCGCCGCTCCCAGCAGCTCGGGAATCGCCTTGCCGACCTCAAAGAACACCCGCGCGTTGTCCTCCGGCGTGCCCGGCAGGATGCCGTGGCCCAGATTGAGGATGTGTCGGCGGCCACGGGCCTTGCGCACCGTGTCGAGGATGCGCTCGCGGATGGCCTCCGGCGTGCCGAAGAGCAACCCCGGATCCACATTGCCCTGCACCCCCACCGAAGCCGGCAGACGGGCGCAGCCATCGGCCATGTCCACCGTCCAATCGAGGGAGATGATGTCGATCCCCGTGCGGGCCATGCGCTCCAACACGCCGGCGCTGCCGGAGATGTAAAGGATCAGGGGGGTGTCGGGATGGGTGGCCTTCACCTGGTCGATCACCCGTTGTTGATAGGGCGCCGCAAAAACGTCGTAGTCGATCGGGCTGAGCTGGCCAGCCCAGGAGTCGAACAACTGCACCACCTGAGCGCCGCTGTCGATCTGATAGCGCACGTAGGTGGCGATGGAGTCGGCCAGGTGGCCCAGCAACTGATGGAGCAGGGCCGGTTCACGGAACGCCATCGCCTTGATCACGGCGTAGGTCTTGCTGCTTTTCCCCTCAACGGCGTAGGCCGCCAGGGTCCAGGGAGCCCCCACGAAGCCCAGAACGGTGGCGGCGTTGCCGACATCGCGCCGCAGCCGCCCCAGCACCTCACCCACGAAAGGAAGCGCCTCCGCGGGATTCAAGGGACGCAGGGCCTCCACCTGGGCCTGGCTGCGGATGGCCGGCTCGATGATCGGTCCCTTGCTCTCGATGATGTCGAAATCGATCCCCATCCCTGGCAGCGGCGTGAGGATGTCGGAGAAGAGGATCACGCCATCGGGGTGGAAGGCGTGGAAGGGCTGCATCGAAATCTCGTAAGAGAGATCGGGGTTTTCCGAGCGCTCGCGAAATCCGGGATGGCGATCCCGCAGATCGCGATAAACCTTCATGTAGCGCCCGGCCTGACGCATCATCCACACCGGCGGCCGCTCCACCGGTTCCCCTCGGGCAGCGCGCAGCAAGAGGGGAAGCGTCTCGGCCATGGAGGAGAGATGGCGGGCAAGAGGGAATCGGCAACCTAGCCGAAAGCCACTCGCTTCCCCTTTGGTGCGGCGAAGCACCGCCAAGGCGCGACGCGTTTCTTCACGCTGGCCGGACCGACCGAACGACCGAACGAACGACCGAAGGACCGAACGGCAGACCGAACGACCAAACGACCGAACGACCAAACGAACGAACGGCAGACCCATCGATCGACCGGCAGACCGGCCATTGGCGCGGCAGCCTGCGGCGGGTCAGGGGCCTCCCTGTCTTTTCCAGTACCGTCCCCCTCAGGTTCCCTCACCCCAGCCCTTCTGTCGTGTCAGGTTCCGCCACCGGCCGGTCGCTGCCGCCACGGCATTGGTTGCCCCTCCTGCTGCTCGTCCTTCTCGGGCTGCCGGGCTGCACCCCCGTGAACTGGATCGCGGGCGAAACCCTCTACGTGATGGCGGTGACCCAGCGGCGGCTGGACTGGCTGCGGCGGGATGTGGTGGAAGAGCGCCTCTGGGCGCCCTTGATCGACGGTTACAGCCGGCTCCACCCGCAAGTGCGCCTGAGCCTTTCCACGGTGAATGAGGATCAGGTGGAGGAGGAGCTGCGCCGGCGCACCTCCCGTGGCCTCGGACCCGATCTCATCCTGGTGCGGGCACCCATGGCCAACACCCTGCTCAAGGCCGGCCTGATCGCCTCTCCGCCCGATACGCCCGCCATGCGGCGCGGCATCGCCCAAGTGGCCCCCCGCTATCTGGAGCGCGTGCGGCTTGGCGCGGCGCTGTCCGGCCTGCCGCTCCATGAGCTGGTCACCCTGGCTTGCTTCAATCGCGCGCGCGTGCCGGATCCCCCGCGCACCACAACCGACCTTCTGGCCTTGGCCGCCTCCGGACGCGCTGTGGGTCTGTCCATCGATCCCTACGGGATCTGGTGGACCGCAGGAACGGAGGATGCCGACAAGGCCATCGTGCCGATCGTGACCGGGGAGCCCCCCGCATCCCCTGCGGAGATGGAACGGTGGGAGGAGGAGATCAGCGGCTGGCTGGCCTGGCTGCGACAAGCGGCTCAGCAGAACAAGGTGGACATCGCTAGTGGACCCGAGGAACTCACCGATGCCTTGATCCAGTCCCGACTGGACTGGATTCCCTGTTACAGCCTCACCCTCGACCTGCTGGAGCGGAAGATGGGCGATCGGCTCGGGGTCAGCGCCCTCCCCCGCGGCCCCGGCGGCGATCCCAGTCCGTTCAACACCCTCATGGTGTGGTCCTTCGGCCTGGATTCCAGCCCCGCGCAGCGGCGGAACGCCGCTGATCTGGCGGCGCTGAGCGTCGACCCCTTGATCCAGCGGCGTTATGTGCTCGACAGCCTGGAAGTTCTCGCGGTCAACAAGATGGTGGAAACCCCCGTGGCGAGCTCGGGCGTGCTGGCTGCCCTGGCGGAAGCCCAACGCCAGTTCGCCTCCGGCTCACCCATGCTGGGCCACCCGTTCACCGTCGAGCATCTCAAACGGGTGGTGCGCCCCTTGGAGAACGTGTTGCAGCAAGTGATGGCGGGGGTTCTGACGCCACAGGAGGGCACGCGGGAGATTCTCCAGCTGCGGGGGCTGGCCCGATGAACCCCCTGCTGGCCCAGGGGCTCGGTTGGCTGGGCTTCCTCAGCCGCCCCTTCGTGCTGGAGCAGGCCCTGGTGGCTGGCCTGGTGTTCGCGGGGCTGGGACTGCTGCGGCGTCACTGGCCGCGGGGCCGCTCCGTGGCGCCTTTGGTCGTGTGCGTGCTGGGTTTGCCGATCGCGATGGTCGTGGTGGCGGTGGCGGAGCGGCGTTTCGGTCTGTTGCTGCTGGCATGGCAGATCCTCGTGGCCCTCTGGGCGTTGCAGCTCGTCGAGCGCCTGGTGTTGCGGCGTTGGCTGGCCCCGGAGGTTGTCCATGCCCTGGTGAGTCGCTTTCTTCGCCCCGCCTTCGCGCTCATCGTCGCGCTGGTGCTGCTGGATGCGGTGGCCTCCCTGCGGGATCTGGCAACGCTCTCCCTGGGAACCTGGTTTGGCAGCGACATCGAACTTGGCACGCTGGCCACGGTGGTGGTGGTGCTGTATTTCGTGATCAGCGGCTCCATCTATCCCGCCCTGGCTGTCGGCTGGCTTTGCCAGCGATCGCTGGGCCTTGGGGAGGGGAGCCGCAAGGCCATGGTGACCCTGTTGCGTTACACGTTCATCAGTCTCGGGCTGATCTGGGGTCTGACCCGGCTGGGGATCGACCGGTCGGGAGTGCTGGCGGTGGCCGGTGGCCTCTCGGTGGGCCTGGGCTTCGGCGTGAAGGAGGTGTTCTCCAATTTCATCAGCGGCCTCTGGCTGCTCGTGGAGGGATCGGTGCGGCCCGGGGAGGTGTTGATTCATGACGGAGAGGCCTGCGAGGTGCGACGCCTGGATTTGCGGGCGGCCACCCTCTTGCGGGCCAGCGACAACGCGGAACTGGTGGTGCCCAACCAGAGCTTTTTCACCGCCACCACCACCACCTACACCCGCAGCGACCGAACCCGCCGCTGCAGCCTTGACGTGACGGCCCCCAGCAGCTGGACCCCCGATCGCATGCTCTCCTTCCTGGAGGAGTTGGCCCTGGCCCACCCCAAGGTGCTGCGCACCCCGCCGCCCCTGGCCTCCCTGCTGAGCTTCAGCCCCGCCTCCCACAGCTACAGGCTCTCTTTCTCCATCGTCGATCCGCTGCTGGCAGGCACCATCACCTCCGACGTGAGGCTGGCCATCTGGCAACGGTTTGACGCGGAGGGCCTGCTCACCCCACCCGATGGAGCGGGCGGCAGCTCGCCCCCGGCCAAGTGAAGAGACCCCGCGAGCTGCGGGATCCGGGAGCTCGCGGGGTCAGGACTTCGGCCGCTCTCCTGGACGGGTGTTCCGCGAACGCTGCTCCACCAGGCGGCTCACCACCACACCGATCACCACGGCGATGTAGAGGGGACCGAGCACGCTCAAGGAGACGCTGGCCAGTTGGGCCACGGGCTGAATCGGCGAGATGTCGCCATACCCCACGGTGGTGAGGCTGACAAAAGCGAAGTAAGTGATGCGCTGAACGTTCACATCCCAAGTGGAGGTGGCCTCCAGTTCCGAGCCCAGGGGAGGAAGCTGCACGAGATCCCCCGTGGCGGTGTCGCGGAAACAACCGGGCACCAGGCTGTCAATCACCGTGAGCAGCAGGCCGCCGCTGATGCCCAGCAACAAATAGCCGGCCAGGCCGCCGGCCACGAGATCGCCCTCCCGCAGGGATTCCGCAGCCAGGCGATGCAGCAGCCGCTGCAGGCTCCAGCCCATGAAGAGCAGGAACAGAATCAACAGGGGCAACGACGTGGAGAGAAGGCTCCGGGGGCTGAACACCCAAACGATCTGGGCGACCACGGAGGCCAATCCCATGGCTTGATAGGCGCGCTTGCCCCAGATCGTGCGCCAGGGGGGGCGCTGGCTGAGACCCGCCAGCAGTTGCAAGCAGAGAAGCGGATGACCCAGCCAGGTGAGCCGGGCCAAGGAGGGCGGAAAGGCTGTGCTTCCCAAGACCAGCAAGCACAGCCAGAGGAGACGGCGGAGGAAGGGAGCTTCCATGGAGGGCGCCGCGGGGAGGGGGGATCAGGCGTTGGCCATGGCAGCGAGGGCCTTCTCGCGCTCTTCCGCGCGCTGCAAGCTCTTGACGTCATCCCGGCGGAAGACCAAGACGCTCAGGGGCGGCAGGCAGAGCTCCAGGGATTGGGCATAGCTGTGCAGGGCCCACTCATCGGTGAATTTCCCGCCCAGATTGCCCAGGTTGCTGCCTCCATAGCGGCCGCTGTCGCTGTTGAACACCTCGGCGTAGTAGCCCTCCAGGGGCACGCCCACCCGGTAATGGGAATGGGTTTGCGGTGTGAAATTCGCTACGACCACCAACCAGCGACCGGTGATGCTCTCGCGCCGCATGAAGCTGATCACGGAATTCTGGGCGTCATTGCAATCGATCCACTGGAAGCCGTATTGATTGAAATCATCGCGCCAGAGAGCTGGTTCGTCTTTATAAAAGACATTGAGATCATCGACCATGCGCATCAAGGCCTTGTGGGGCTCGTATTGCAGGAGATCCCACTGCAGATCACCCCAAACATTCCACTCTGAGCGCTGGCCAAATTCCATGCCCATGAAAATGGTTTTCTTCCCGGGATGCGTCCACATGTAAGCCAACAGGGCGCGCACATTGGCAAATTTCTGCCAATCGTCCCCAGGCATTTTATGCAGAAGATTACTCTTGCCATGCACCACTTCATCATGGCTCAATGCCAACATGAAATTTTCTGTAAAGGCATACCAGATGGAGAAAGTGACGTTGTTTTGATGGAATTGGCGGAACCAAGGGTCAAGCTCGAAGTAATCGAGCATGTCGTGCATCCAACCCATGTTCCACTTCAAATTGAAACCCAGGCCACCGATGTCTGTGGGCTGTGTGACCAGGGGCCAGGTGGTGGATTCCTCGGCGATGGAGAGGGCGCCAGGAAAATGCTGGAACAGCACGTGGTTGGCCTGTTGCAAAAAGCGCACGGCCTCTGTGTTTTCTCGGCCACCATGCTCATTGGGGATCCATTCCCCTTCTGGTCTGAGGTAGTCGCGATAGAGCATCGACGCCACCGCATCCACACGGATGCCATCAATGTGAAACTCCTCAAACCAGAAAACGAGGTTCGCGACAAGGAAGTTGCGCACCTCATTGCGGCTGTAATTGAAAATCAAGGTTCCCCATTCCTTGTGTTCGCCGATGCGGGGATCCCCGTGCTCATAGAGGTGGGTGCCGTCAAAAAAGGCCAGACCATGGGCATCCTTCGGGAAGTGGCCGGGCACCCAGTCGAGAATCACACCGATCCCCTCCCCATGGCAGCGATCGACAAAGGCGCGAAACTCATCGGGAGTGCCATGGCGACTGGTGGGCGCATACCAACCGGTGACCTGGTAACCCCAGGAGCCGTCAAAGGGGTGTTCGGAGATGGGCAGTAGCTCAATGTGGGTGAAACCCCGCTCCTTGACATAGGGAATCAGGCGATCGGCCAATTCCGAATAGGTGAGAAGGCGCGCCCCGGGCTTGAGGTCCGCCGCAGGCACGACGGGACGCGGCGTGCCGTCGGGCTCGATGTAGGGCGCGTCCGCAGCGGCGTGAATCCAGCTGCCCAGGTGCATCTCGTAGACCGCGATCGGTTGATCCAGCGGATTGCGGCTGTCGCGCTGGTCGATCCAATGGCCATCGTTCCAGTGGTAACGGCCGGTTTCAGCGACGATCGAGCCGTGATTGGGGCGCACCTCGTGGCGAAAGCCATAGGGATCGGACTTCTGGTAGCAGTGTCCGTTCTGAGCGCGCACCTCGTATTTATAGATCGTGCCGTCAGGCAGGCCGGGGAGGAAGAGTTCCCACACGCCTCCCAGGCGGAGCTGCATCGGGTGATGGCGTCCGTCCCAGCCGTTGAAATCGCCCAAAACAGACACACTGCGGGCGTGGGGCGCCCACAGGCAGAACTGAACCCCCTTCACCCCGTCGCGCTCTTCGACGTGGGCCCCCATGAATTTCCAGATGTGGTGGTGGTTGCCTTCGGCGAACAGATGTCGATCCAGCTCCCCCATCCATTCCTGGCGGAAGGCCCAGGGATCGTGCTGGAGATGCTCGATGCCCGCCCGCCGCACCCGATAGCGATAGGTCGTGCCGGGATCACGATCCAGCGGCGCCTCAAACACCCAGGGATGGTTGGGCGTGGCCATGGGCAGGGGTTCCGCGCCCTCTCGCAGCAGCTCCACAGCCTCCGCGTCCGGCATCCAACAGCGCACCACCCAGCCACCGCCCTCCAGAGGCTGGGGACCCAGAACGGCCAGGGGATGGTCGTGTCGGCATTCCGCGAGCCGGTTGGCATCGTCGACCATCCACGCGAGGCG
Source organism: Cyanobacteriota bacterium (assembly GCA_046047935.1). Classification (GTDB taxonomy): domain Bacteria; phylum Cyanobacteriota; class Cyanobacteriia; order PCC-6307; family Cyanobiaceae; genus Cyanobium. The sequence continues at coordinate 24,021 of JBJOHA010000074.1, read as the reverse complement.
GGTCATGGGCTGGGGGGAGAAGGGGGCCGACGGGAGCTTAGGGCCCGCCAGCCCGGAGCCTCAGGGCTGGGTGCTGGCAGGTGTGGCGATCTGGGGATCGGTGGGGAAATCGACGCCGACAATCTGGTTTTTGTTGTCGAGAATCATGAACAAATTGTCCGTGGTGCGGGTGAACTGCGTGTTCACAAGCACCAGCTTCATCTCCGCCGTGCTCTCCGAGCGGGCGATGCGGCGCACTTTGATGAAGTTTCCAGTGCGACGTTGCAGGAGCTGCCATTTGCGCTGAAGGCCAGCGGCGGAGACCTCCTCCTGCAGCTCGGGGGAAAGGAAACCGGAGGCGAACACAAAGCGACCGTCGGTGATGGCAGCCATGAAGTCGGCCACCACCTTCTCCGCAGGCTGGTCGGCCACATTGAAGTGATAACCCTCCAAGCGGCCGTTTTCATCGATCACCATCAGCAGCGAGCGCTCCCCCGCGCTGGTCTCCAGCGTGGCCTCCACCGTGCTGGACTCCAGGCCAGGAATCACGGAGTCGATGCGCCAACGGAGCACCTTGGGTTGGCGACGCATGTGCATCTCCACCAGCCAGGGGCTCGTCATGCGCTGCAAATTGGGGGCGAACTGGGCGTAGCGGACCTTCGCGTTGCCATCGCGCATGGCCGCGAGGATCTGCTCGGCGGCCTGGCGAGCCCGCTGCTCCACCACCGCCGCGCTCGTGAGTTGTGCCGCTGGCGCCACCGCGCTCTTCGGGGCCTGGGCGACCTCCAGCGCCCGTGCCACGCCCGGCGACGATCCGGTGGCCAGGGCCACCAGGGCAAGGGCAACCACTCCGAATCGCGGCGGCACGGGGGGCATGGAAGGGGTGAGAAGGTCTGGCTCAGTTTGCTGCACGGTCCGGGCACGCGCCATCCGCACGGTCCGGGGACGCGCCATCCCCGCGGGCGGACAAAGACCCGCCATCCGCAGGGGCGCACAAAACGGAGTGGATCCGCAGGACCGCCTCCTCCAGATGCAGGGTGAGGGTGATCTCCCGATGCCGCGCCGTGGCCCCTCCCCGCGGTTCCGTCCCGTCGCCAGCATTCACCGCCACCTGCGGCCAGGCCGCCGGCGCAAGCGACAGCCGCAACCGCTCCCCCGCTCGCAGGGTGGCCGCCAAGGGTTGGAGGCGCAGACACCGCTCCTGAGGCTCAAGGGCCGAGGGGCCAACCACCCGCAACAGACCCGTGCAGAGCTGCAGGGCGGTCTCCCCCTTCGGTCCCACCACCGCCAGGGCCGCGCAGAGATCAAAGCCCGGTTGATCGGCCTCCACCCGCAGCCGCAACACCGGCTCGCCGAGCAAGCGGAGGGACGCGCGCAGGGGAGGGGTGGTGAAACAGGCCACCTCGGTCCGGGCATCGAGGTCGGCGCGATCCAGCAAGCGGGCCTCGCCACCGAGATGGCCGCCGCGGCCAGGCACCGGCCGCCAGGGATCGTGCACCAGCACCACCGGGCCGACAAGCGTCGACGGGCCGTCGTCCAGCCGCCCCTCCGCCGGCTGGATCGCCGCCCGGCCGTCACTGCTGAGCCACCAGCGCGGACCGGGCTCCAAGGGCTCGGGCGGGGGGGCGAACCAGGTGCCGCTGGTGGTGTCCTGCAGCCAGATCGCTCCCGGGGTGACGGGGCGGATCGGCTCCTCCCCCTCGCGATCGCCGGACCTGCCCGGGGCTCCCGGCCCGAGGGCACCGCCGAGATGGCGACGGAAAAACGCCACCTGCTCCCGATCCACGCCGCCTCGCCACTGCAGATGCGACCAGGCTCCGATCTGCAGCGCGGGTTCCCCCCCCGCCGCCCGCGCCCGTCGCCAGAGCTCCAGCACGCCCCGCAGGTGGGGATCGTGCCAGCCGCCAATCAACAGAAGCGGCCGTCGCAACAGGGCGGGGGGAGGCTGATGGACCCGCCAGCCCGCCGGATCGCGGGGATTGGCCCGCAGCCAGGCCAGCCCCATGCCATCGGGATCGTGGCGCTCCAGCAGGGCCAGGCCCTCGTGGAGATAGTCGCCCGACGCGAGGCTGCGGCGCAGCGCTTGCCAGCCCTCGCCATCGTCGCGCCGCCGCGCGCCCTGGGCGGCCAGTTGCAACGCCCACCCCAAACCGAGGGCCCACCAGTGGGCGCCCCCCTCGCTGGCCCAGTCCAGCCGCTCATCGAGGCCACACATGGCCGGCGCCAGGGCATCGGGAAGGGGATCGACAAGGGGTTCGACCGGGGGGGACCCCGAAGCCTCGGGGGCGCGGGGAGCTCCCGTGTTGAGCAGCTGGCTCAGCCCCTGATAGGAAAAGCCATAGGTGCCAATCCGGCCATTGCACTCCGGCAGACGGCGCACCCAGCGCACCGCCTCCGCCCCGTCGGCGGCCTCCTGGACAAACCCTCGGAAGGTTCCCTCCGATTCCCCCCGCCCGCGCACGTCCTGCACCACCACCAGGAAGCCCCGGGCGGCATACCAGCGGGGATGGGCGTAGGTGACGGTGGAGGCCAGGGCGGAGCCGTAGGGCTGGCGCATCAACAGTGCGGGCCAGGGACCCGGACCGGCCGGGCACCAGAGGCGAGCGGCCAGGCGCGCGCCATCGGCGCAGCGCATCCAGAGCCGCCGCGGCCGGGACACTCAGCGCACGTCCGGGCAGTGGAGGCCGATGACATAAGTGGTGAGCACCTCGGCATCCACCTGACTCAGACCCTGGCTGCTGGCCACCATGGCGATGGAGTCGGGGGCGGTGGCGGAGCGGCCGGAGGCGTTGAGCTGCTTGAACTGGGCGCAGAGGCTCTTGGCCAGGGCGGGATTTTGCTTGACCGTCTCCAGCAGGGCGGAGGCCGCCCGCAACGGGGCGGCCAGCAGGAGGGTGGAGGCGAGGGCGCCGATGAGCAGATGGGCGCGACGCATGGGCGACCCCATTGGCTACTGATTCCATTCCATCCATCAGGCCCCGTCAGGGCGCCGCGAGAGGGTCAGTTCGCGGAGCGACTGGCGACCGCAGCCTGAATCCAGGCGCGCACGGTGGTCAGGCGGATCGGAGGGGCGGTGGGACCGATCAGCTGTCGACTCAGGCGATTGACCCGCACCAGGAGGCTGTGGGGATTGGCCACCGCCAGCGCCCGCGCCTCGGCGATCCCGGCATGAAGCAGGAGGGAGGCCTCAGCGGGGGTGAGACCCGTCGCGATCATCAGCCTGGCCTGGGCCCGCAGCCGCAGCAGGCGCGCCTCGCTCGCCCCGCCCGCTCCGGCCAGCGCGCGCAGCCGCTCCGGGCTCTGCGTCGCCAACCGCTCCCAGCCGCTGACGCCGGCCTCCCGCAGAACAGCGCGCTCCCTCTGGAAATGGGCGGGCAGATCGTGGAAGCCATCAGCCGCCGTCATCAGGAGGCGAGGGGCTCCACCTGGAGGTCGCCGCTGCGGAGGTCCAACCGGGCCTCCGCCAGCACCACAGGCCGCGAGACGCCCGCTCCGGCTGACTCCAGGCGCCGCAGGCGCACGCGCACCATGCCATCCGCCGGGGAGCGGCCGGTGCGGCGCAGATTGCGGGCCACCTGTTCCACGGTGGGAGCCGCCGCGGCCGGCGGCAGATCCGCAGGCGCCGCGGCCACCACCAGGTCGGCCCCGTTGTCGAACACCACCGGCACGACGACGGCTCCGGGCACCGTCACCCGCGGGGTGTAGCTCACGGCGAAGGCCGCGCAGGAGATGGCCAGCAGCGTGGTGAAACTGGTGACGCCCACCAGCCGAAAGCGGACGCCCCAGCGGCTGACAAAGCTGAGCACGGTCAGCAGCAGCAGGCCAAGGGCGGCCAGGCCCAGCCATTTGGCGGCCACAAGGAGAAGCGGATCGGCGGCCATGGGGCTGGTCAAAGCGAACAAGCTCTTTATATTGCGCCGGTTCGCGGGAGCTGCGGCCCAGGCAGATGACACACCTGCCCGAGCCGCCAGGGTCGAGAGGCCCGTCGCCCCCCCCCACGCCGTCGGGGGCGCCGTCGCGACCATCGCGGCGAAGCTGGACGCGACCCGCCGCCGGGATTGCGGCCGCGGGCCTGACGGCCGTCGCCGGGGTGGCAGTGGTGGCGTGGCGACGATCGGACGCCCTGCTCGGGCGCGTGTACGACCACTGGCGCCCGCGCCTGGAGACCCAGATCGGCACGGTGATGGGTCGGCCCCTGCGGCTCGGGCCCTTCGAGGGCGTCGGACCCGAGGGCGTGCGCATCGGCCCGAGCCGCTTCCTTCCCGGCCCGAAGGACGGCTCATCCGCGTCGGCGCGGCAGGTGGTCGTGCGGATCCATCCGCTGGCGAGCTGGCGAGAGCGCGCAGTGCGCCTCACCCTGGATCTGGAGGGCGCCGAAGTGGACCTGCGCCGCCAGGGGCGCGGGGCGCTGTGGACGTTCGGCGCGATGGCCCCCGGAGGCAAGCCACCCCGGCTCGCCCTCGCCTTCCGCCTCCTCGATCCCGCCCGGGTGCGGCTCTGGAACCTGGGAGCAGACCCGCGGCCGCTGCAACTGGATCTGCAAGGCCAGGCCACGGTGACGACCCACACCCAGGCGGTGACCTGGCGCGCGCGGGCCCTCCAGAGCGGTCCAGGGGGCGTGGCCCGCGTGGTGGGTCAGGGCAACTGGAAGAGCCAGATCTGGCAAACGGAGGTGCGAGCCAGCCGTTGGGGGGTGGCGCCCCTGGCGCGCCTTCTGCCGCTGCGGGGGGAGGTGGCGGGGAGCGGCAGCGGTCGGCTCGCCCTCGCCTGGCAGCGGGGGCGGCCCTCGTGCGAGGGGGGCCTGGTGGGGGAGCGGCTGCGCTGGCGGCTCAATGCCACGGCGCCCCTGTTGGAGCTGCCGCGGGCGCCGTTGCGCTGCGACGGCACCCTGCTCTCCCTGGAGCAAAGCCGATGGCGGCTCGGCCCCTGGGGCGGCGGCGTGGGCGGCACCCTGGCGGGCAAGCGCCTGCGGCTCAAGGCCACTGCCCTGCCCCCCCCCTCGCTGCGGCTGGGCTCCACGCCCCTGGAGGGGACCTTGGACGGAGAGATCGGTGGCGGAGGCCTGCAGGGCGTGCGGCTGGCCGCGGGACGCGGCGGGACCCGGCTGGCCCTGGCGGGGCGCCTGGCCAACACGCTCGACCTGGAGGGGGGATGGCGCCTGGTGCCGACCGACGTGCCCGCCGCCGCCAAGCTGCCCGCCTGGCTGACCGACGCTCCTTACCGCGGCACGGTGCGGATCGGGGGGCGGCTGGCCTCGCCGCGGCTGGCGGTCGTCACCGGGCAGGATCGCCACCCGTTGATCGGGCCCTGGCGGGCGGAGCTCGCCTGGAGCGAGGGCCTGCTCGTGCTGCGCCGCTTCCAGACGCCCCACCTGCGCGCCAGCGCCACCCTGCCCCTGGCGCCGCGTCCCGGGCGGGGACTGACGACGGGAGACCTGGAGGCCCGCTTCGCCCTCTCCCCCTATCCCCTCGCGCGGTTGCAGCCCGTGGTGGGCGCCGATCTGGGGGGATGGATCGAGGCCAGGGGGGTGGTGCGGGGTCCCTTGCGGCGACTGCGGCCGGATCTGGCGCTGCGGCTGCGGCAGCTGGCGGCGGGCCCGCTGCGATTGGAGGAAACCTGGAGCGGCCGCCTGCGAGCGGAGCTCGATCCCGCCAATCCCATGGGGGGCGTCGTTGGCGGGGGCCTGCTGCGGATGGAGGCGGAATCCCCGGCTCCCCGAGGACGGTTGACGGCCAGCCTCGATCCACGCTGGATGCCCCGGCGGGTGAGCCTGGAGCGCGAGGGTGGCCGGCTCACCTTGGAGGGCTCCCCCCAGGGCTTTCGCTGGCGAGCGAGCGCGCTGCCCCTGGAGGGATTGGCCCTGGCCTTCGGACGCCGGCAGGAGTCCCTCCAGGGGCGTCTCGATGGGGAGGGCACCCTGGAACTGCAGCCACTGGCGTTCCAGGGGGATGTGTCTCTCAGCCAACCCCGGCTGTTCGGCCTGCCAGGCCGCCGCGTCCAGGCCCGGGTGGCTTATGCCAACCGGGCCTACCGGCTGCGGGGCCTGGTGGAACCCCTGGGAGCCGGCAGCATCGATGTCAGCGTGGAGGGCCGCTGGCAAGGCCCGTTCCGAGGACGCTTCCAGGCGCGCCAGCTGGATGCGCAGCTGTTCCGCGCGCTGCTTGCCGCTCGGGGGCGAGGGAGTGGCGACGCGGCCCGCTTCTGGGGGCGGGCGGACGACCTGGGAACCCTTGTGCTGGACACCATCGGCGCGAGCCTGGATGCCCAGCTGCTGGCACTCCGTCAGGCGAAGGAGATCAGCCAGCGTCGCTTCCAGGCCTTGACGCGGCCCGAAGGGATGGACGCCTTGCTGGCCTCGCTGCAGACCAGCGTGGACGCGGATCTCACCCTCCAGGGGACGGACTGGCGGAACGCGCGCGTCGACCTGGAGGGCAGCGGCCATCTCTGGGTGGGTCTGCCGGATCAGGATCAAGCCCTGACGAGCACGCCTTTCACCCTGCGGCTGGAGGGGCCCCTGCGGGGCGGGAGCGGCACGTTCGCCGTGGGGGGCCTGCCCCTGGGCCTGCTCGCCCTCCTCACCCCCGTTCCGGAGACCCTGCGGGGCCTGCTGACGGTCAACGGCACCTATCGCCTCGGCGCCCAGCCCCGGCTGGAGGTGGCCCTGGCCTTGAGCGACGGAGCCATCGGTCCGGCGGCCCTGGCCTTGGACAGGGGCGCGCTGACCCTGGAGAAGGGCCTGTTGACGATGGATCTGGCGGCCCGAGGGGGAGGGGCCGCCAATCTGGTGACCCTGGCGGGCACCCTGCCCCTGGATCCCGCCAACCCTGGCCTGGAGCTGCGTCTGTCAAGCCGGGGCGACGGCCTGCGGGTGCTGACGCGCCTGGCCGGGGACGCGGTGGTGTGGAAGCGCGGCACCACGGACCTGCAGCTCCTGGTGCGGGGCAGCTTGCGGGATCCCATCGCCAACGGCTTCGTGCGTCTGCGCAACGGGGAGTACGCGCTGGCGGGTCAGACCCTCACCGACGTGGAGGCGACCGTGTTGTTCGATTTCGATCAGGTGCTGGTGCAAAACCTGCGCGCCCGCGCCGGAGCGAAGGGACGCCTCTCGGGGGAGGGGCGGATCGGCCTGCGGCGCCAGCTCAGCCCGGAGCCCACCCTGGCCCTGGAGCTGAAGGAGGTGCCGTTCAGCGTCAACCGCATCGCCGCGCAAAGCGACGGGCGGGTCACGATCGGGGGCAGCCTCGGGTCGCCGGTGCTCGGAGGGGAGCTGACCATCAGCCGGGGGAAGATCAACGCCCAGCCCGGCCAGTTTTCCGCCTCCCAGCCCGCCTCCAACAAGCCCGCCACGCCCAGCACCCTGGCCCAGCTGTTGGAGCAGAAATGGGATTTCGAGCAGCCGCTGGTGCTGCTCGGTCCCCAGATCCAGTCCGTCGACTCGCCGCAGCTGGAGGAGGCGCTGCCCCGCGTCCCCTGGCTGACCTTCAACGACCTGCGGCTGCGCTTCGGTCCCGACCTGCGGGTGGTGGTGCCGAACGTGGCGAGCTTCAGCACCGGCGGCGCCCTGCGGCTCAACGGCCCCCTCGATCCCAGCCTGCGGGCCAGCGGCGTGGTGCGGCTGCTCTCCGGGCGGCTCAACCTGTTCACCACCAGCTTCAGCCTCGATCCCGACGCCCCCAACGTGGCGATCTTCACCCCGTCGCTGGGATTGATGCCCTATCTCGACATTGCCTTGCGCACCCGCATCGCCGACAACATCAGCCTGTTGGCGCCCAACGGCCTGGGGGAGGCCCAGGGAGCGGGCAGCCAGGCCACGGGGTTGACGGCCGGAGCGCCGGAAAACGGCTTCTCCTCCCTTCGCCAGCTCAACTTGATCCTGGTGACGCTGGGGGTGAGCGGCCCTGCGGATCGGATCGCCGATTCCCTGCGCCTCACCAGCAACCCTCCCCTGCCCCAGGAGCGTCTGGTGGCGTTGATCGGCGGCAACACCCTGGCGGGGTTGAGCCAGGGCGGGGCCGGCACCGCCCTGGCCACCGTGGTGGGCCAATCGCTGCTGTCGCCGCTGCTCAGCAGCGTGAGCGACGCCCTGGGGCAACGGGTGAGCCTGGCGCTCTATCCCACCTATGTGAACCCGGAAATCAACAGCGCGGAGGTGCGGCGCTCGCAGCGGGTGCCGCCCCAGCTGGTGCTGGGCGCGGAGGTGGGGTTCGACCTCACGGATCGGCTGAACGTCTCCGCCCTGGCGGCGCCGAACCGCTCGGATGTGGCGCCGCAATTCACCTTGAATTACAAAGCCTCCGAAGCGCTCAACGTGGAGACGTTCATCGACACCCTCGGGTCGTGGGGCACGCAGCTGCGGCTGCTCTTCCGCTTCTGAGCGCTGTGGGAGCATGGCGCGCGGGGCCAGCCAGGACCGGGGCTTGGCAGGACAGCCGCCATCAACGAGAGCAGCCGTGAATGACAGCATCCGTGCCTGACAGCGCGCCGGGAGGGGGGACATCGGAGCTGATCGGCGTCGATCTCGGGGGCACGGCGATCAAGCTGGGCCGCTTTGACGCCCGCGGCACCCTGCTGGAGGCGCTGGAGGTGGCGACGCCGCAACCCGCGATGCCGGGGGCGGTGACCATCGCCATCGCCGAGGCGATCGAGCGACTGGATCCCGAGGGACGCGCCAGCCGGGTGGGCATCGGCCTGCCCGGCCCGACGGACTTCTCCGGGCGGGTGGCGCGCTTGGCGATCAACCTCGAGGGCTGGGAGGAGGTGCCCTTGGCGGATTGGCTGGAGCCGATGGTGGAACGGGCGGTGACCCTGGCCAATGACGCCAACTGCGCCATGGTGGGGGAGGCCTGGCTGGGGGCGGCGCGGGGCTGCGCCAATGCCATTCTCCTCACCCTTGGCACGGGGGTTGGCGGAGGGATCTGGCTCGATGGCGCGCTGTACACCGGACCGCGCGGAGCCGGGGGAGAGCTCGGCCTGATCGGCGTGGATCCGGAGGGGCCGGCCTGCCGCAGCGGCAATCGCGGCTCGTTGGAGCAGCACTGCTCGATCGCGGGGCTGGCGCGCCTGAGTCCGCTGGAGCCGCGGGAGCTGTGCCTTCGAGCGGAGGCAGGGGATCAAGAGGCCCTGGCGGTGTGGGAGCGCTATGGCCGCTGGTTGGGCATCGGCCTGAGTTCGCTGATCTATGTGCTCACCCCGGAGCGGGTGCTGTTGGGCGGGGGGCTCAGCGCGGGCTTCCCCCATTTCCTTCCAGCGGTCTGGCGGGAGATCGAGAGCCGGGTGCTGGCGCCCAGTCGGGAGGGTTTGGCGATCCAGCGCTGCGCCCTCGGCAACGGGGCTGGGCGGCTTGGGGCGGCGCGGTTGGCCCTGGATCGCCTCGGCCTTGGCCCGGCGGTTGAGGATGGGCTGGCGAATGAGGATGGGCTGGCGGAAGGGAAGGTGGCGAAAGGGAAGGTGGCGAAAGGGAAGGTGACGAAAGGGGAGGTGGCGGAAGGGGTCTGAAAGATCAGTCCTCGCCATGGCGCCGGAGAAACCAGCGCTTGACGAGCTGGGTGAGCACGGCATAAGCGAGAAGGATCAAGACCAGCCAACCGAAATAGGCCGCCGGCAACGGCACCAATCCCACGCTGGAGGCGAGGGGGGGTGATCAGCGCCATGAGGGGCGCATCGGCGCAACTGCGACAGATCCCACTTGCAAGGATGCGCCAGATCATCAGGATCCACGCGGTCCAAGGGAATGCCTGCTTGGGAGAAGCAGCACGATGTCTGCCGATTCCTTGGCGATGTCCACCGCCGTGTCGAGCGAGATGCCGATGTCTGCTTCGCGCAAGGCGGCGGCATCGTTGATGCCATCGCCGCGGAAGCCCACCACATGGCCCTGGCGGCGCAGAAGGCGCAGGATGCGGGCATGTCCCAGGGGGGAGAGCTTGGCGAGGATGGTGGTGGATTCCACCCATTGGGCCAAGGTGTCGTCGTCCATGGCCTCCACCTCCGAGCCGATAAGCACCTCCTCCACCTCCAGACCGACATCGCGGCAGGTGTTGCGGGCGATCACCCTCTGCGCCGCCATGGCGATGGCATTGGGCCCGACACGCTCCAGGCGAAGCCGAGCCTGGAGGGCGCTGAGGCCTTCAGCGGTGGTGTTCAGCCGGGCCAGGAGGACGTCAGGGCTGTCGCGAGCGGCCTGGAGGAGGGCTTGCCGGTCGGGGTCGGCCAAGCTAGGCGGGGTGGAAGCGGTCACGCGTCAGGCGTGCTCTGGCGCGATGGGTGGCTCCTTCAACTCGGGGAAACGATCGGGTTTGGCGAGCCCCCATTGCTTCAGGGTGAGATGAATGCGTTGCGGATCCAGCGCTTCGGCAAAGGTTTCCATCAACAAGCCGCTCAGATCGGAGGGGATTTCCAGATCGCCCTTTTTCAGGAAACAGATGCGATTGGTGTCGCGAAAGAGGGCCGTCAGGTAGCCCGCCTCGAAGATCACATTTTGCCTGGCCCGTTGGCGCAAATCCTGCCCATACTGATACAGGCGTCCCTCGTCATCAGGCGTGAGCAGGATGAAGCCCGCCAGGCAATCATGAATTTTATCTTCCAGGAAGGTGAGCAGATCGGAGCCTGTGCGCGCCATGGATTGAATCACAACAGGTTCAAGAGATTCAGAGATGAGAATTCTTTCCAATTCCTCGCGATGTTGCCTGTCACGACCATGGACAATGAACACCCGTGACTGCTCGACCAATTTCCTTGGCGAGAGCGACATCATGGCTTCCAGAGCCTTGACGGCCAGATCCATGTGTCTGCGAGCCGCGTCATCCATGGGAGTGCCGGCTTCATTCTGGAAGACCACCACGCCAAAGGGTTCGCGCCGATCTCGCAAATCGACCAATTGAATGGGCACCGCATAGCAGGGGCCCTCGGCATAGGGATCGCATTCATTGATCTCCGCAGGCCACCAATATTGCGGATGGTTATTGGCGATCGGGGCAAATTCCTGGACGCGCTTGCGGTAAGCCACGGTGGAGATGCCTTCATTGGGGGGAAGGTCAACCTTCTCGTTGTTGTGCTGAGCCAGACATTGGATGGTTTCCACCTCAGTCGTCAATTCCCAGAGGCGGAGGTGGCTGCGACTGTCTTTCTTAAGATTCGGAATTTTGATCAGAATCGCTCCGGCCTGGCAGATGTCGCTATGGCTGATCACCTGCTCGAGAAAAAAACTCAACACCTGCCCCTGGGGCCTGTAGCGCGCCATGCTCATGAAATCATCCAACGCTTCATGGAATGGCTTTTGTGCGCGAATCATAGTGAAGTTGGAGACTTCCACTATAGGTCAGTCTCGCCAACGCAACCGCCTCCCTCCTCAGACGGCTGTCGCTCCGCCATCATGGAATCGGCTGGTCGCCGTGGCCAGGCCTGTCTTTCCTCTGTTCAGGGTTGTCGATGCCCTGGCCGTCACTGTGTGGACCGGGGGTGCATCTTGTGCTGGCTTTGGGAGTGCTGCCCCCGGCCCTGCGGCAGCAGAGCGCCGCAGCGATCCGCCGCCTTGAGGAAACCTTCGAATCGCTCGGCCTCACCGAGCTGGAGGTCGGCTTCTTGGTAGGGGTGGCCCTTGTCCGGTTGAGTGGTCTGGTCCAATCCGCATTCTCCCGTGTCGGGGCTGCGGTGCGGATGGACAAACGGTTCAGCGCTCGCACCAGGGTCAGGGCTGATGAAAAGTCAGACAGAATCAAGACCCCGCCCGGGCTCCCGCCAGTCCAAAAGCTCCAACAGGCCCTTGATGTCGTGGGCCAGGGCGTTCATGGCCAAGCGGCGACGTGTCGGCCATCACCTGCACGCCGTTGCGCTCGCCGTAGCGATGTGGCGGCCGTGCCCGCATTCACGCTTGCTTGCCTGATGGGTGATCGTCAAACAATGGCTCAAGTGCTCTTTGAGCCCCTGAAAACCTTTGTGGCAAGCATTGTGGACGGCGATCAGGACGTCGGCTCCGCGCTCCTCGAGGTGGAGAAAAGGGTGGTTGGCAGGCAACGCATCCACAGGCACCAACACCCCTTTGGCTCCACAGGCTCCACAGGCTCCAGCAACGCATGGAGAGCCGCGATCTCTCCGCCTTCGTCGGTGGCGTGAGTGCTCTGGGCGAAGGCGCCAGGCTTCTGGGAAGCCGTTGGCTGCGCCGAGAGTGTTGGCATGGAGGTGGGGCAACCCCAGAGGCTCCCCTGAGCCATGTCGACGTCGCCGGCTGGAGGCCATGACGAACTGCGCCAGAAGCATTCTCGGCGATTGAGCTCCTGTGTTTCTTGCCGTCGCCGATCAGGGAGTCGATGGGTTCGAGATGGCTGAGCCGGGCGCTGATCCAGTTCCGCAGCAGCCCCTCAAAGCGCTCAACGTCCAGCTGGACCAACAACAGGCGGAACGTGGAATCTGATGGCGACTTGAAGATGTGGGTGCCGAGACAGTGGTTCTGGCTCTTGCGATGGCGTTTGGCAAACCTCTCCATGCCCATCAGCGACCCTGGTTGCTGAGAATGGCGAGGATCGCCACCAGGAGCATTCACCACAGGGGAAAGCGGATGCCGCGCCGCATGGATCAGTCTGGCAGGGCCTCGGGAAAGCGGATCAGATCCATCGCAGAGGCTGGGATTTCAAGCGGAGGAAACAAGGGGTGAGAAGCGGCGTGGCCGAACAAAGCCACACGGTTGAGTCGACGTCGACGGGCCCCGGGTCACGTCTCATGAGCCCTGACGAGGGACTCGACATGGAGCCCCTGGACCTGAGCTGACGAAAAAGCATTGGCTGTATTTGATGGAGTTGCAGGCCCATTGATCTGGAGGGCATCAAGCCCAAGCACTCCTCCTACGGGTATTCCGACGTTTGGAGCCTACCGCTTCAGCAATAACAGAATTGGTTTCGGCAATTGCTCTATCTATAATAGTTTCCAGATCTATGCTCAGCAGGTTCCAGAACCAACGACCATTTTTGGTTCGGCAGCAGTCTTCCGCTTCAGCCGCAAACTTCGGGGGCGAGTGAAGGCGTTTCATTCAGCCTGAATCCACAAGCCCCCTCGAATCACTGATGCAAAGAACAGGGCTTCCATGGAGGTCTTGCCCCAGCTCGACCCGCATCTGATTGTTGACAACAGCTGCTCCCACCAGCCCGCCAAAGTCCACTTCCTGCCTGGCGCAACGGCCACGGTTTTCCCTCTCCAACACACCCATCTGCGCCTCCTGGCTGAACCAGGTGGAGCGTGGTTAGCGATCATCACCCAGCGAGCGATCAGGCGGGGCAGCTTTTCCAGCGTCAAAGAGCTGGTCGCCAAAATCATGCCCCTCATCGCCAACGACACCAAGAGACCAGCTTTTTTGAGCTGGGAAGCGACGGCAGACTCCATCCTTGAGCAGTTCCCTCGCCTTTGCTCGCAGAGTTCTGGCCCGAAACGCTAGTCGGCCGAGGCGACGCGCTGACGCTGCCTCTCACGACGCCAACGCAGCATCGACCAGATCAAAAACGTGAGGAGCAGGGGCAGGCCGACCGCCAAAAGCACCAGCCGGTACTCATCGACCAGGGTGGGAGCCTGGTTGAAGATCAGCTGCTCCCCCAGATAGAGGGCGTAGAGCCCCACCAGCAGGCCGCCCTCCTGGCGGGAGATCACCCCGTCGGTCCAGAAGATCGGCAGGCAGGCGATGGTGGTGAGCACCATGATCGGGAAATCGCGCTCGATCATCACCGGATCCACCGTCAGCCCCCGGGCGCCGGCCACGGTGGCGGAAACGCCGAGGATCAGCAGCTGGTTGAGCAGGTTGCTTCCCACCACGTTGCCGATCGCCAGATCGGCCTTGCCCCTGTAGGCCGCCACCAGGGACGTCACCAGCTCGGGCATGGAGGTGCCCGCCGCCACGATCGTCAGTCCGACCACGGTTTGGCTCACCCCCAGGGCCACGGCCGCGCCGGTGGCGCCCTTCACAAGCAGCTGGGAGCCAACCACCAGCAGCACCAGGCCGGCTGCGAGCTTGCCGGCAGCCACCGGCCCGCTGCTGCGCTCGTCGCTGAGGTCGTCGCCCTCCTCATCGGGATGCTCGCTGGCGGTGCGCATCTCCCAGATCACGTTCATCACCATGGCGGTCAGCAGCGCCAGACCGGCCTGCCAGGTGAGGCGACCGCCAGAGGCCATCCCCCAGGCGGCCATCGACACGCCAAGCAGCAGAGGCACGTCGCGGCGCACCAAGCGGCTCCTCACGCGCAGGGGCACCACCAGGGCGCTCATGCCGAGCACCACCAACACATTGAAGATGTTGCTGCCGACGACGTTGCTGACGGCGATCGCGTCATCCCCCTGCAGGGTGGAGAGAACGCTCACAAACAGCTCGGGAGCGCTGGTGCCAAGCGACACCACTGTGAGCCCGATGACGATCTGGGGGATGCCGAGCAGCAGGGCCAGGGCAGTGGAGCCGGCCACGAACAGCTCGCCCCCACCGAAGAGCACCAGGATGCCGGCCACAATCAGGGCGAGGTCGGTGAGGAAAGGCATTGCAAGAGGTGTAGTGGCGAGATTCTGCCTGCTCACCACCAGCCTGTTTGCTTGATCCCATGGACCCGCTGGCGTGCCTCCCCCTTCAGCGTTCCGTCCAGGGCCAAGTTCGGGGCCTCAGCCCCCACCCGAGAGCCGCTGGCCCAGGGCCGCGATGGCCTTCTTCCGAGCTCGCTGCGCCGCCAGGCGCACCTCCCGGGTGCGAAAGGCCTCCCAGCACCGTGAGCCGGAGCGACAACACGGCAACCGCTGCGCGGAAGGCTGCGCCACCATCCTGGGGTCAACCCTCCTCTCTCCGCATGAGTCGATGGCCAGAGCTGGAGCCATGAGCGCCGAAACGTCGCGTTCGTTCGGCAGATCCAGCAGAACAAACACCAGCTGATCGTTCGGCAGCCACTCGATCGGCGACGGTGGCATGAGGAGGGTTTGGCCTGGCAGCCAAGGGCGGAAGGTTCTGGCTTTGATCATGCCGTTTGATCATGCCGTTTGATCATCCCTTTTGATCATGCCTTGTTCTATCGCTCAGATGGCTTGCTGTCACTGGATTCTGAGCGGAATTGATGGCGGATTGGCAGGGGGTTGAGGGCGATCTATGCGCAACAGGCTCCTAGCCTGAGTGTCCATCGAAGCCCTGCCATGACTGTTCCTTTTGAGGCCCTCAAGCGCGAGGCGCTGCAAGCTGAGCGTGATCCCGCCGTGGATACTGGTCAGGCGGCCATCAGCCTCGTGCGCCAGTGGCTGGCGAGCCATGAGGCAGAGATCGGAGCCCGGGACGTGCCTGTGCCGACCGAGTTCAACGGCACCATGATGCAGTGGTTTCACTGGTATGGAGAGGCGGATGGGCAGCACTGGCGCCGCCTGAAGGACGCCGCGCCCGAGCTGGCGAAGGCTGGCATCACCGGGCTCTGGCTTCCCCCCGCCACCAAAGGCCGCAACTCCTGGGATGTGGGCTACGGCATCTACGACCTCTTCGACCTGGGGGAATTCGATCAGAAGGGATCGGTGGCCACGAAATACGGCACGCGGGCGGAGTTTGAGGAGGCCGTGGCGGCCTGCCACGCCGCTGGCATGCAGGTCTATGCCGATGCCGTCTTCAACCACAAGATGTGGGCCGATGATCATGAGGACTATCGCGCCACCCCTTACGACCCGGCCAACCGCAACCAAGCCCTGGAAGGCGAGCAGCCGATCCGCGCCTGGACGCAATTTCGCTTTGACAAACGCAAGGGACAATACTCCGCGATGCAGTGGCATTGGTATCATTTTGATGCCGTTGATCACAACAAATTCAGAGACGATCACTACAAGGCCATCTGGAAAACCCAAGGCGCCAGCTTTGAAGACAATGTCGATTTGGAAAAAGGAAATTACGACTATCTGATGGGTTGTGATCTCAACATCAACCACCCGGAAGTGCGCGGGGAACTCAAGCACTGGGGCCGCTGGATGCACGACACCTTCAAGGTGGATGGCTTTCGCCTGGATGCGATCAAACACATCAGCAGTGATTTCTTTCTCGATTGGATCAACGATCTGGATCAACACGCCCAACACAGCCATTTCATCGTCGGCGAATACTGGACCTACAACTTCGCCTCCCTCTCCTGGTATGTCGCCAATACCGGCGGGCGCATGCACCTCTTTGATGCCCCCCTCCACAACAACTTCCACATCGCCAGCCGCAGCGGTGGCCACTACGACATGCGCCGAATCCTTGAGGGGAGCCTGATGCAGGCCATGCCGCTGCTGGCAGTGACCCTGGTGGACAACCACGACACGCAACCCCTGCAATCTCTGGAATCTGTGGTGGAAGCCTGGTTCAAGCCCTTGGCGTACGCCGTCATCCTCTTGCGCGACCAGGGGTATCCCTGCATCTTCCATGCCGATTACTACGGCGCGCACTACAAGAGCAAAAAAGGCGATGAAGGGCCTGACTATGAAATCTGGATGCCCAGTCATCGCTTTCTCATCGACCGCTTCCTGCTCGCCCGCACCCACTGCTGCTACGGCCCCCAATACGACTATCTCGATCACTTCAACACGATTGGCTGGACCCGATTGGGCACGCCGGGTCATCCCCGCGCGCTGGCCGTGTTGATGAGCGATGGCCCCGCCGGCTCCAAGTGGATGGAGGTGGGCAAAGCGCACACCACCTTCCGCGATCTCACCGGGCACATCCGAGAGCCGATCACCACCAACGGCGATGGCTGGGCGGAATGGCGCTGCCCCGGCGGTTCCGTCTCCGTGTGGGTGGAAGCGGCGGCTCTGCCGGACATGGGGGTCGCCCTCCCCGGCTGACCGCTTTCGCCGCTGACGTCCCCGCGGCCTTCAGACCTTGCCTCGGGGACCCCGGTCCACGGAACCGGCGTAGATCGCCTGCTTGCCCAGCTCATCCTCGATGCGCAGCAACTGGTTGTATTTGGCCACGCGATCGCTGCGGCTCAGGGATCCGGTCTTGATCTGCCCGGCCCGGGTGGCCACCGCCAGATCAGCGATCGTGACATCCTCCGTTTCGCCGCTGCGGTGGCTGATCACGCTGGTGTATCCCGCCCGGCTGGCCAGATCAATCGCCTGCAGGGTTTCGGTGAGAGAACCGATCTGATTCACCTTGATCAGGATCGAATTCGCCACACCCCGCTCAATGCCCTGCTGCAATCGGCTGGTGTTGGTCACAAACAGGTCGTCGCCCACCAGCTGCACCGTGTTGCCCAGCCGCTCGGTCAGCAGCCTCCAGCCCTCCCAGTCATCCTCCGCCACGCCATCCTCGATGGACACGATGGGATAGCGGCTCACCAGCGCCGCCAATTGATCGACCATCTCGGCACTGCTGTAGCTGCCGCCGCCGAAGGCGTAACGCCCCTCCTTGAAGAATTCCGTGCTCGCCACATCCAACGCCAAGGAGATTTGGTCACCAGGCTTGTAGCCCGCTTTTTCAATCGCCTGCACCAAAATGTCGCCCGCCTCCCCATTGCCCAGATCGGGCGCAAAGCCTCCCTCGTCGCCCACGGCGGTGCTCATGCCCCGCTCCTTCAGCAGGCCTTTCAGGGTGTGGAACACCTCGGCACCCATCCGCAGGGCCTCGCGAAAGCTGCTGGCCCCATGGGGAACGATCATGAATTCCTGGAAATCCAGGCTGTTGGAGGCATGGGCGCCACCGTTGATCACATTCATCAACGGCACCGGCAGCAGATTGGCCATCGGCCCCCCGAGATAGCGGTAGAGCGGCAGACCAAGGGCCTGGGCGGCGGCCCGGGCCGTGGCCAGGCTCACCGCCAACACCGCGTTCGCCCCGAGGGCGCTCTTGTTGTCGCTGCCGTCCAGTTCGATCATGGCGGCATCCACGGCCGCCTGATCCAGGGCGCTCAAGCCGCACAAGGCGGGAGCGATGCGCTCCTCGACGTTTTCCACAGCCTGGCTCACCCCCTTGCCGAAATAGCGCTTGTTGTCGCCATCCCGCAGCTCATGGGCCTCGTGGGCGCCGGTGCTCGCGCCGCTGGGAACCATCGCTCGGCCGCTCGCTCCACCCTCCAGGTAAACTTCCGCCTCCACCGTGGGGGTGCCTCGGGAATCGAGCACCTCCCGCGCAACGATCGAATCGATCACGAGGTCGAGGGAATCGAACACAGACAGGCGGAAGCGGGTGCGGCGATCCTATGAGCCCTCCCCACCGCCAGACATGTGACAACGCTTACCCTTCGCGCTCCTCCCAGCGAAAGCGCTCATCCCCCCAGGACCGTGGATCCTCGATCGGCTCCAGGTGGGTGAAGGGATGGCAGCGGGGCAGCTCGGCACTGATCTCCGCCTCGATCCGCTCGCAGAAATCATGGCCCTCCCGCACGGTCCAGGCGCCCGGAACCAACACGTGGCACGACACGAAACGACGCGATCCGGCCAAACGCGTCCGCAGGGCATGAAAGGCCACCCCCTCCGCGCTGTGCCTTCGCAACAACGCTTCCAGGCGGGCCAGCTCCTCCGGGGGCAGGGCGCGGTCCAGCAGCCCCGCCGCGGTCTCCCGCCACAACCGCCAGCCCGTGAAGATGATCTGCAGGGCGACGGCGATGGCGATCAGCGGATCGAGGAGCGGCCAGCCGCCCAGCTTCGTCAAGGCCACCCCCGCCACCACCCCCAGGGAGGTCCACACATCCGTGAGCAGATGGTGGGCGTCAGCCCGCAACGCAATGGAATCGAGGCGATGGCCCGCCCGCAGCAGCACCCGGGCCACGCCGCCATTGATGGCGGTGGCCAGAAGGGAGAGGGCCAACCCCAGATCCACCGGACCCAGCGGCTCCGGATGCAGCAGCCGCTCCCCCGCCGTCACCAGGATGGCCGAGGCCGCCACCACGATCAGGGCGCTCTCCAGGCCGCTGGAAAAGTATTCCGCCTTGGAATACCCGTAATGGTGGTCGGCGTCTGCGGGACGGGCGGCCAGGGTGAGAGCCCAGAAGGCCACCAGGGACGCCACAAGGTTCACCCCTGACTCCAGGGCATCCGACAGCAGCCCCACGGAGCCGGTCAGACGCCAGGCCAGGGTTTTCAAGCCGATGGTGGCCAGCGCCGCCGCCACCGAGAGCAGGGTGTAGGGCCTCGCGGAGGCGGGGGCCATGGTGCCGGGTGAGGTGCTCTCCAGAATGGACGCGCAGGCGTCTTCTCGCCTGCGCTGAAGGCCACAATGGCGGGGTTGTTTCTCCCTCGGGCCCCGGGCTCCCGCCACCATGCGACTGCTGCACACCATGCTCCGGGTGGGCGATCTGGAGCGCTCGCTGCGGTTCTACACCGAGGTTCTCGGCATGCGCCTGCTCCGCCGCAAGGACTACCCCGAGGGACGCTTCACCCTCGCCTTCGTGGGCTACGGCGATGAGCGCGACCACACCGTGCTCGAACTCACCCACAACTGGGACACCACCGCCTATGACCTCGGCAGCGGGTACGGCCACATCGCCATCGGCGTGGAGGACATCGTCAGCACCTGCGCGGCGATCGCCGACAAGGGCGGGCGGGTGGTGCGCCCACCGGGGCCGATGAAGCACGGCAGCACGGTGATCGCCTTCGTGGAGGACCCCGATGGCTGGCGCGTGGAGCTGATCCAGCTCGCCCAACCCAACCCCACGAACAACGCCGAGCCCGCCTCCGCGCCGGCTCCCTGAGGCCCTCGCCCACCATGCCCGCAGAAACCCCTTCCGCCCCTTCCGCCAGCCTCACCAGCAGCCCCGAGCGCTTCAGCGACGCCGCCTGGGATCTGCTGCTCGCCACCCAGGAGCAGGCCCGCCGCTGGCGCCATGGCGCGATGGATGTGGAGCATCTGCTGCTGGCCATGCTCCTCGACCGGCGCTTTGCCCCCTGGGTGGATCGTCTGCCCCTGGAGAACGAGCGGCTGCTCGATCGCCTGGAGGCCTTCTGCGCCGACCAGCCCACATCGGCCGATTCGATCCTTTACATCGGCGACGCCCTGGAAGATCTCCTGGAGGAGGCGGATCGTCGCCGGGCCGGATGGAGCGACCCGCTGATCGAGATTCCGCACCTGCTTCTCGCCTTGCTGGCCGAGCCCCGCCTGGGAGCCGCCCTGCTGGCGGAGGAGGGCCTCAGCGACGACCTGCTCACCCGCCAATGGCGACCCGGAGCCCTCGCCAGTGCCGCCGCCCCCCCCCGCACCGCCGCCCCCCACCGCACCGGCGCTCCCCGCACCCCCCCGACGCCGACGCCGACGCCGTCCTCCGGCGCCGTTGCTGACGCCGCCAACGGCGGCGGCCTGCGGCTGGAACGACTGGGGCCGGACGAGGAGGGGGAGGGCCGACGCGAGGGGCTTCAACAGTTCGGCCGCGACCTGACCGCCGCGGCACGGGAGGGCACCCTGGATCCCGTGATCGGTCGGGACATCGAGATTCGGCGGTTGATTCAGGTGCTCTCCCGTCGCGGCAAGAACAATCCGGTGCTCATCGGCGAGCCGGGCGTGGGGAAGACCGCTGTCGCCGAGCTCCTCGCCCAGCGCATCGTCGCCGGCGAGGTGCCCGAGGCCCTGCGGGGGGTGCGGCTGGTGGCCCTCGATCTGGGCGCCCTGATCGCTGGCGCCAAATTTCGCGGGCAGTTCGAGGAACGCCTGCGCGGGGTGTTGGAGGAGGTGCGCGACGCCGAGGCGACCAATGGCGGCGTGGTGCTGTTCATCGACGAGCTCCACACCGTCGTCGGGGGGGAGCGGTCGGCCGCGGACGCGGGCAGCCTGCTCAAGCCGGCCCTCGCCCGCGGCGACCTCCGCTGCATCGGCGCCACCACCCCGGAGGACTACCGCCGCACCATCGGCAAGGACCCCGCCCTCGACCGCCGCTTCCAGCAGGTGGTGATCCGGGAACCCGACCGCGAGACCTGCCTGGAGATCCTGCGGGGCCTGCGTGAGCGCTACGAGCTGCACCACGGGGTCACCATCACCGATCAAGCCCTCGTGGCCGCCAGCCGGCTGGCGGAGCGCTACATCAGCGACCGCTGCCTGCCGGATTCCGCCATCGACCTCGTCGATGAGGCCGCCGCCCAGCTGCGCATGGAGGTGACCTCCAAACCGCGGGTGGTGGAGGAGGCGGAAGCCGAGCTGCGGCGGGTGGAGCTGGCCCTGCTGGCGGCGGAGGCCGCGCCCGTGGAGGAGCGCGTGGCGCTGCAGGAGCAGCGACAGCGGGCCCAGGCCGCCCTGGAGACGTTGCAGCGGCGCTGGCATCAGGAGCGGGAGCGGCTGGCCGAATTGCGCGCCCTGCTGGAGGAGGACGAGACCGTGCGCCAGGCGATCGCCGAGGCCGAGCGAGACGGCGACCTGGAAACGGCCGCCCGCCTCCAATTCGACCAGTTGCAACGCCTCCAGCACCAACGCGCCGACCTGGAGGCCGAGCTGCGGGACGATCCGATGCTGCGTGAGCAGGTGGAGGAGGGGGATATCGCCGATGTGGTGGCCCGCTCGACGGGCATTCCCGTGCGGCGGCTCCTGGCCGGAGAACGGCAGAAGCTCCTGGAACTGGAAGCGCGTCTGGGGGAGCGGGTGGTGGGGCAGCCGGAGGCCGTGGCCGCCGTGGCCGCCGCCATTCGCCGCGCGCGCGCGGGCATGAAGGCCCCTGGCCGCCCCGTGGGCTCCTTCCTGTTTCTCGGCCCCACCGGCGTCGGCAAGACGGAACTGGCCAAAGCCCTGGCCGCCTCGCTCTTCGATGAGGAGGAGGCCCTGGTGCGGCTGGACATGAGCGAGTACATGGAACGCAACGCCGTCGCCCGCTTGGTGGGCGCCCCGCCCGGCTACGTCGGCTACGAGGAGGGCGGCCAGCTCACGGAGGCCGTCAGGCGAAGGCCCTACGCGGTGTTGTTGCTCGATGAGGTGGAGAAGGCCCATCCCGAGGTGTTCAACCTTCTGCTGCAAGTGCTCGATGACGGCCGTCTCACCGATTCCCAGGGCCGCACCGTCGACTTCCGCCACACCGTCGTGATCATGACGAGCAACCTCGCCGGGCGAGCCATTCTGGAGCGGGCGCGATCACCTGAATCCAGCCCGGAGGCGGAGGCCCTGCTCCAAAAGGAAGTCGATCAAGCCCTGGCGCGGCAGTTCCGGCCGGAATTCCTCAACCGCATCGATGAGGTGATCCGCTTTCGGCCCCTGGGCAAGGACGACCTGCGGCGCATCGTGCATCTGCAGCTGCGGGAGCTGGCCGCCCTCCTGGCGGAGCAGCCCCTGCGGCTGGAGGTGGATGAGGCGGTGGTCGACGCCTTGGCGGAGCGCGGTTGGGAACCGGAGTACGGGGCGCGGCCCCTGCGGCGCCTGATCCGCCGCTGGATTGAGAATCCCCTGGCCACGGAGCTGCTGGAGGATCATCTCAGCGGCGCCTGCGGCGTGCGGCTCCTTCCCGGGCCGGAGGAGGCCCCCGAGCGGCTCCGCTTTCAGCCCCTGCCCCCGTGAGGAGGGGCGTCCGGTAGGGTGGTCGTTTGCTGATGGGCGGAGACGCCCGGCAAGCGACGCTCCTCCAGCGATTTTCCTGCCGTGGACCCCTCCCCCCCTTCCGCCACCTCCGCGCCCGAGCGCACCACTCCCCCCGGTGGGCCTGATTCCCCGTCCCCGGGCACGCCCATGGACCAGGCCAACGGTTTCGCGGCAGCCACCCTGGCCGAGCTGCGCAAGGTGGTCTGGCCCAGTCGCCAGCAACTGTTCAACGAAACGGTGGCGGTGATTGTGATGGTGGCGGTCTCCGCCGCCGCGATCGCCGCCCTTGATCGCTTCTACAGCTGGGGAGCCAACCTTTTGTTCCCATGATGATGGCCCTGACCGAGTCTTCCCCGCCCACCTTGGATGAGGATTCCTCTGCGGAGGAGTCGGCCTTGGCCTCCCTGCCGGAAGAGGAGGCTTTCGACCTCGACGCCGACCTTGAAGCCGACACCGACGCCGACCTCGATACCGATACCGAAGCTGACGCTGACCTCGACGACCTCGACACCGCCGCCCCGGACCGGCTGGAGGTCCGGGGCGAGGCCTCTGCCGCAGCACTCCCCGCGAACGTCCTGGCTGATGCCGCCATGCCTGCGGACGACCACGTCACGGGCGCCCCGCCAGCCGGCGAGGGAGCGGCCGGCGGCGAGGGCGGCGAGAAGCCCCAGGTGGCCCGCTGGTATGCCGTCCAGGTGGCGTCCAGTTGCGAGAAAAAAGTCAAGGCCACCCTTGAGCAGCGGGCGATCACCCTCGGCGTGAGCAGCCGCATTCTTGACATCGAAATCCCCCAGACCCCGGGGGTGAAGCTGAAAAAGGACGGCACGCGCCAATCCATTGAGGAGAAGGTGTTTCCTGGTTATGTGCTCGTGCGCATGATCCTTGATGAAGACACGATGATGGCCGTGCGCAGCACCCCCAATGTGATCAATTTCGTGGGTCAGGAGGAGCGGCGCGCCACCGGCAAGACCCGCGGCCACATCAAGCCCCGCCCCCTCAGCCGCTCCGAGGTGGAGCGCATCTTCCGCCGAGCCACGGAGAAGAAGGCCGTCATCAAGGTCGACCTCAGCGAAGGCGATCAAATCCTTGTCACCGGGGGTCCCTTCAAAGACTTCCAGGGGGAAGTGATCGAGGTCTCCGCCGAACGCAGCAAGCTCAAGGCCTTGCTGTCGATCTTCGGCCGCGAAACCCCGGTCGAGCTTGAATTTTCCCAGGTCAGCAAGCAAAACTGACCGCCGCGACGCGGCCGCTTCCCTGCGGAGGGCGGCCCGAGGTGGACCTCCACCAGCTCCCCGCTTCTTGAGAGATCGGGGATCCGCAGATGCTCCAGTGCCCTTCACCGTCCAGTCTCCCTGCCTCGCCGATGGCCAAAAAAGTCGTAGCTGTGATCAAGCTGGCCCTCTCGGCCGGCAAAGCCAACCCCGCGCCACCGGTGGGTCCCGCCCTCGGTCAGCACGGCGTCAACATCATGGCGTTCTGCAAGGAGTACAACGCCCGCACCCAGGACAAAGCCGGTTACGTGATTCCGGTGGAGATCTCGGTCTTTGAAGACCGCAGCTTCACCTTCATCACCAAAACGCCGCCCGCGTCCGTGCTGA
>JBJOHA010000073.1:0-3919 GCA_046047935.1 Cyanobacteriota bacterium | reverse complement strand
GCGGGGGGGGTGGGTTGGCTGGAGGTGTCCCTCCTGGTGCGCTGGCTTCTGGGCTGGGCCCTGGCCCTGCGCTTCCCCCGACTCCCGCCCGGAGCCCCGCGCCATCGCCGCCGGCTCTCGGTGTTGATTCCGGCCCGCGACGAGGCGGCCACCCTGCCCCACCTGCTCGCCGCCCTCGCCCGGCAGCGCCTCCCCGCGGATGAGGTGATCGTGATCGACGATCACTCCAGCGACGACACCGCCGCCATCGCGCGCGACCACGGCGCCCTGCTGCCGATCCGGGTGATCCAACCCCCGCCCCTGCCCGCCGCGTGGTGCGGCAAGACCTGGGCCTTGCATCACGGCGTCCTGGCCAGCACGGGCGAGCTGCTGCTGTTTCTCGATGCGGACACCGAGCCTGGACCGGAGTTTGTGGAACGTCTCCTGGCGCGGCACGAGGCGCTGGGAGGGCTCGTGTCGGTGCAGCCGTATCACCGCACGGAGAAGCCCTATGAGCAGTTGTCGCTGCTGTTCAACCTTGTGGGCCTGATGGCGGTGCCGCTGGGACCGCGCTGCGGCGTGGCGTTCGGACCGGCCCTGCTCTCCAGCCGCGAGGACTACAACCGCAGCGGCGGCCATGCGGCGGTGGCTGGCAAGGTGGTGGAGGACTGGTTCCTCGCTCACAGCTACGAGCGGGCGGGGTTGCCGGTGAGCGCGTTCATCGGCGACGGGCAGATCGCCTATCGCATGTATCCCGGCGGCTTGGGCGACATGGTGATCGGCTTCGACAAGAATTTCGCCACCGCCGCCGGGGAGGTGCGCTGGCCCTGGATGGTGGCCGTGCTGCTCTGGTTGTCGGGCCTGTTCTGGGCGGCCTGGTGTCTCCCGGCGGCCCTGCTGGGCTGGCCCCTGGTGGGGACGCGCGCGCTGGCCCCGAACGCGCTGGTCTACGTCGCGTTTGCGCTGCAGTTGCTCGCGCTCTCCTGGCGGGTGGGGCGCTTCCGCTGGATCAACCTGCTGTTTCCGCTGCCTGTGCTGTTTTTTCTCAGCGTGTTCCTCCTGGCGATCGTCAACCTGGAGCGGGGCCGCGTGCGCTGGAAAGGACGCAGCTTCCGCACCCGCTGATGACCGCGCGCCCGCTGCTGCTGCTGACCGCGCGGCCCCTGCATCTGGTGATCAGCTCGGCGGCCTTCTGGCTGCTCGCCTCCCTGCTGGTGGGGCTCCTCGCCAACCAGCTGCCCGCGCGCTGGCTGCTGGCTGCCGAGCGGCGACCCGGGCGCGGCCTCCCCCGCCCTTGGAGCGGCCGCGCCGTGGTCTCGGGGGCTCCGGGGCTGCGGATCTGGAAGCGGTGGATCCCCGATGCCGGCGCCGTCCTGCCGGGGGGGGTGGCCAAGGCGAGCCTGGTGCGGCGGGATCCGGAGGCGCTGCGGAGGCTGTTGGTGGAAACCCGTCGCGCCGAGCTGGTGCACGGAGCGCTGTGGGCCGCCGGACTGCTCACCGCCCTCTGGCTGCCGCCCGACGCCGTCGGGGTGAATCTGGTCTTTGCCACCCTCTTCAACCTGCCCTGCGTGCTGGTGCAACGCTTCAACCGCGGCCGCCTGCGCCGCTGCCTGGCCCGCCTCCGCCTGGGCGGTTGAGGTCCGGCTCCGGTGGTCGCGCCGCTCAGGGGCCCAACACCCGCGCTTCCAGCTCCAGCCCCGCGGCGAGCCCGGGCGCCTCGGCATGGGGGGCCACCACCAGGCGGTGCGTGCCGCCCTCCAGCACGAAGGCGTCGCGGTCGGGATCGAAGCAGGCCAGGCGCCGCAGGGGGATGGTGAGCTGGAGGCGCCGGGAGGCGCCGGGCTCCAGATCGACCCGCTGGAAGGCCACCAGGATGCGCGCGGGCCGCTCCTGCAGCTCCCCCGGCGGCTCCAGATACACCTGCGCCACCTCCGCAGCCGCCACCGCGCCGCAGTTGCGCACCGTCACCGCCAGCTCCACCCAGCCGCCCTCGCGAAAGCCCTCGCGGGCGCCCTCACGGGCGTCGTCGCCGGCGTCGTCGCGTGCTTCCGCAGTGTCGCTGCGCAGCGCCTCCGCCACCAGATCGCTGTGGGCAAAGGCGCTGTAGGACAGGCCGAACCCAAACGGCCAGGCTGCGGCCTGGCCGTGGCGCCGCAAGCGCCGGTAGCCGTGCCACAGGTCGTACGTCACCTGATCGGCCCGGGGCGCGAACGGGGGCAGTTGATCCTCGCGAACAGGAATGGCGAAGGGCAGCCGCCCCGAGGGCGACACCCGACCGAAGAGCACATCGGCCAGGCCATGGCCGCCCTGCTCGCCGGGATACCAGAGCAGCAGCAACCCCGCCACCTCCTGATCCCACTCCCGGGTGAGGATCGCGCCGCCACCCATCAGCACCACCACGGTGCGGGGGTTGGCGGCGGCCACGGCGCGGATCAGGGCGACCTGCTCGGAGGGCAGGTGGAGGGTGGTGCGATCGCCTGCGGCGAAGGCGCCCCCTTCCGCGGCGGAGGCATGGCTGGTGAGCCAGGCGATCAGGCCCGCGAAGCGCTGCCAGTGGGCCCGCAGGCGCGGCCAGGCGGGGCTGCGCCACAACCCGTCTGGCGGGGGGATCTGCTTCAGGATCGGGGCGATGTCGCCGGGGTGGATGTGCTCCCCCTCCAGGCGCCAATCGAGCCCCGCCACCACCACCGCCGCCTCGCACCGGGCCGCCAGGGCCGCGGCCGTCGCGGGATCGCGGCCAGCGTCGTGGTGGATGGGAAGCGCGGGCCGGGCGGCCCGCAGCCCCTCCAGGGGGGTCACCACCGCCCCCGGCGGCGGCCGGGTGTCGGAGGAGCCGCGATCGCCGAGGTTGGCCGCCGCCGCCAGAGGGCCGATCACCGCGAGAGACTCCAAGGCGCCGAGGGGCAGGGCGTCCCCGACGTTGCGCAGCAGCACGATCCCCTGCTGGGCCGCCTCGCGGGCCAGGGCCAGGTGCTCCGCGCAGCGGCGCAGCTCCGGGGGATGGACGCCAGCGGGCACCCGGAGCTGCGCCCGAAGCTGGCGCAACACCGCGTCGTCGATCCGCTCCATCGGCAGTCGGCCCTCCGCCAGGGCATCGGCCAGGCAGCCTTGAAACACCATGCGGAAGGGCATCTCCAGGTCCTGGCCCGCCAGCAGGCCCGCCACCCCGTCCCGCAGCCCGAAGATGAAGTCGGTGACGACAAAGCCCTGGAAGCCCCAGCGCCGCTTGAGGATCTCCGTCAACAGCTCCGGATGCTCACCGCACCAGCGTCCGTTCACCCGGTTGTAGGCGCTCATGACCGACCCGGCGCCGGCCTCCACGCAATCGCGGAAGTGGGGGAGGTAGAGCTCCTGCAGCACGCGGGGACTGGCGTGCACGTTGACCAGGAAGCGGGAGCTGTCGATCGAGTTGAGGGCGAAGTGCTTGACGCAGGCGATGGCATGGCGCTCCAGGCCGCGGGTCATGGCCGCGCCGAGGGCGCCCACATGCACGGGATCTTCGCCATAGGTCTCCTGGGCACGGCCCCAGCCGGGATGGCGCAGCAGGTTGACGCACACCGCCGCCACCCAGTTCGCGCCGAACGACCGCGCCTCGCGGGCGATCGCCTCGCCGATGCGCTCCTCCAGCTCCGGGTTCCAACTGGCGCCGCGGGCCATCGGCACCGGAAAGGTGGTGGCGCCGCCCTGCAGCACCACCCCCCGAGGACCATCGACGAAGTGAAGGCCCGTCAGTCCCAGCCGGGGGAGCTGCCCCGCCGGCCACGGATGGCGATGGGAGGCGTCGCGCAGGGCGATGTCCGCCATGCCGGACCAAAAGGGCGTGTCGCCATCCAGCAGGGCCAATTTCTCCTCGGTGGAGAGCTGGGCGAGCAGGAAGCGCGCGCGGTGTTCCAGATCAGGGCCGACCGGAGGGGGAGACATGGCGGCCAAGGCGGCGTGG
>JBJOHA010000072.1:0-3284 GCA_046047935.1 Cyanobacteriota bacterium | reverse complement strand
GGGGCGCAAGCTGGCCGCCAATTCATCGGGGGTGGTGCCACTGGCCAACCAGAGATCCACCGCGCTCACCGGATAGCCAGCGGCCCGGGCGATGGAGGCCACGGCGGCCGCGTCAGGGGCGTTGGCCAAGGCGTCTCGCAGCTCCGCGTCACCCTGGGCCTGATGCACAAACCGGGTGAGGGGCTCCTCGGGGAACCAGGGGTCCGGAAGGGGCGCCGCGGCCCCGGCGGCGGGCATGGTTGCCGCCGCCGGGGCCGTCGCCGCCGCTGCCACCGACGCTTCGGGGGGCTCAGTCGCTGGCGCCGGCCGAGGGGTCTCCGCCACCGGCGGCAGGTCGTCTGGGCTCAGCGCCGTGGCCTGCCAGAGATCGCGCTCGCTCACCGCGAAACCGGCCGAGCGGGCGATGGCCGCCACGGCGGCGGCATCCGGCGCCGCGCTGAGCTGATCCCGCAGCTCCGGCTCCCTGAGCACACGCTCAAGGAAGGCCTCCAGGGATGCGAGAGACATGGGACCGGGTCGGGCTGCCTCTCCTGCATAGCAACGGCCTGGCGGCGAGGGATCTTCGGCTCTTTGGCACCGGGTCGCCGGAGTGGAGAGGCAGGTTGGCCGAGACGTTTTCCCTTCCTTGTGAAGGGAGGGATCGGATCAACCATCGCAAGGCTTCCACGCTTGCGCGCGCAGTCGAGGATGACGGCAGCGGTTCTTGTCCTCCGGCCCATGCTGCATGGATCGACATCAGCAGCCATCGCGACCGGAGCGCCAGCGAAACACGGTCAGCCCGTCAGGGCGTCCAGGCGACGCCGCAGCTCCTTGAGGTCTTGCCAGGTGTGCCACTTCGGACTGCCCGGTTCGCGGGAGGCGTTGCGCAGCAGATAGGAGGGGTGGAAGATCGGCATCAGCCAACGCCCCGCCAGGGTTTCCCCTTCCCCTTCGCGCCACTGCCCCCGCAACCGCGTGATGCCCCCCTTCACCCCCAGCACGCTCTCCAAGGCCGTGGCGCCAGCCAACACGATGAAGGCCGGATCCACCAGGGCAATCTGCTCCAGGAGCCAGGGCCGACAGGCAGCCATCTCCTCCGGGGTGGGCTTGCGGTTGTCCGGCGGGCGGCACTTCACCACATTGCAGATGTAGGCGTCGCGGTTGCTGTCGAGGCCGACGCTGGCGAGCATCTGATCGAGCAGCTGGCCGGCCCGGCCCACAAAGGGAAGCCCCTGGGCGTCCTCCTGGGCGCCGGGCCCCTCCCCGACCACCATCAAGCGGGCCTCCGGATTTCCGCGGCTCACCACCACCTGGTGGCGGCCAGCGGCCAGGGGGCAGCGGCGACACTCGGCGCAGGAGCGGGCCAGAGCCAGGAGCGGTGCGTCTCGGGCCGGGGCGGGCCAATCTGCGGCATCGCGGGCGGAATCAGGGAGGGAGGGGTCGAAAGGAGTCGGCATGGCCACCCACGAGATGTGAATTTTCCTGAACAACTCAGGGAGGCGTCAAGCGCGCCGCCTTAGGGCAGGATGACGCCTCCAGATTTGTCGTGCCCGCCCTGATGTCGGCCCCGCTGAAGCTGTCCGTCAGGGCCGCCTCCCTGCAGCCCTCCCTCACCCTGGCCATTTCCGCCAAGGCCAAGCAGCTCCGCGCCGAGGGGCGCGACATCTGCAGCCTCTCGGCGGGGGAGCCCGAATTCGACACCCCCCCGTTCATCCGCCAGGCGGCCGCTGCCGCCCTGGAGTCCGGCCACACCCGCTACGGCCCGGTGGCGGGAGAGCCGGCCCTGCGGGCGGCGATCGCCGAGAAGCTGCGCCACGACAACCACGTCCCGGCCACGCCCGAGCAGGTGTTGGTCACCAACGGTGGCAAGCAGGCCCTCTACAACCTGTTCCAAGTGCTGCTCAACCCCGGCGACGAGGTGCTGATCCCCTCGCCCTGCTGGCTGAGCTATCCCCCCATGGCCGAGCTGGCTGGCGCCAGCGCCCGTCTGCTGCCCACCGAGGCCAGCGCCGGGTTCCGTTTCAGCCCCCAAGACCTGGAGGCGGCCATCACGCCCGCCACCCGCCTGCTGGTGCTCAACACGCCCAACAATCCCACCGGCATGGTGTTGGGACGCAGCGAGCTGGAGGGCATCGCGGAGGTGTTGCGGCGCCACCAGCAGGTGGCGGTGGTGTGCGACGAGATCTACGAGGCCCTGCTGGCCCCCGGCCACAGCCACCACAGCCTGGCGTCCCTGGCGCCCGACCTGGCCGGACGCCTGTTCATCGTCAATGGCTTTGCCAAGGGCTGGGCGATGACCGGCTGGCGGGTGGGTTGGCTCTACGGCCCGGCCGCCGTCGTGGCGGCCGCCTGCGCCCTGCAGAGCCAGTCCACCAGCAACGTTTGCACCTTTGCTCAATACGGCGCTCTGGCGGCCCTGGAGGGACCGCGCGACAGCGTGCGGGAGATGGCGGAGCGCTTCAACGAGCGGCGCCAGCTCCTCTTCGACGGACTGGCCGCCCTGCCCGGCGTGCGGCTGGTGGCCCCGGAGGGGGCGTTCTATGCCTTCCCGGATGTCAGCGCCTGGGGGCTGGATTCCATGACCCTCTGCAACCGTCTGCTCGAGGAGGAGGGCCTGGCGCTGGTGCCGGGCCTCGCCTTCGGGGATGACCGCTGCGTGCGCCTCTCCTGCGCGGCCTCCAACGCCACCATCCTCGACGGATTGGAACGGCTGAACGCGCTGCGATCCAAGCTCTGAGAGCGTCGTTCGCCCCCTCCATGCCTCTGCCCGTGCCGAAAAAGCTGGCCGTCGTCGGCGACAGCGGGGTGTTCGGCTGGGGCGACACCGAGCAGGGCGGCTGGTGCGAGCGGCTGCGGCGCCACTGGATGGGCCTGCCGGAGGGCCCCGTGCTCTACAACCTGGGCGTGCGCGGAGACGGCCTGGAGCGGGTGGCAGCTCGCCTGCACGGGGAGGTGGGAGCGCGGGGGGAGCTGCGCCGCCAGACGCCCCAGGGCATCCTCCTGGCGGTGGGGATCAACGACACCGCCCGCGTCGGCCGCCCCGATGGCCGCCCGCAGCTGGCGCCGGAGGCGTTTCTCTTCGGCCTGCAGCAGCTCTTGCGCGACGCCAGCGCCCTGGCGCCCGTCTTTGTGCTGGGCCTCACCCCCGTGCTGGAGGAGGCCATGCCCTTCGCTGGCGTGCTCTGGTATTCCCTGCCTGACGTGCGCGTCTATGAGGGCCTGCTGGAGGAGGCTTGCCTGGAGGCGGGGGTGCCGTTCCTGCCGGTGCTCGAGGCGTTCCTGGAGCAGCCCCGCTGGGCCGAGTG
>JBJOHA010000071.1:0-4471 GCA_046047935.1 Cyanobacteriota bacterium | reverse complement strand
ACCGGGCATGAGGCGCTGGGCCGCCGCGAAGATCTCGTGGGAGCGGGTGGTGTTGTGCATCGAGGGGATCGGGAGAGCCGAAACGGAGGCTGAAGCAAGCGTCGCCCATCCTTACGCACCTACGGTCCCGCCGCCGGGGGGCGGGAGGGTTGTTACGAAGGGGCGGCACCGTCGTGCGTGGCGCGTGGGCCGTAGCGCGGGAACCGTGGCGCGGGAACCGTGGCGCTTGGCGCGTGGGCCGGGCGGTGGCCAGCGGGTGGCGGCGGGCAGGAGGCGGCGGAGCTGCTGGCCAGAGGTGGCGGAGCTGCTGGGAGGCGGTGGCGGAGCTGCTGGCAGGAGGCGGCGGAGCTGCTGGCAGGAGGCGGCGGAGGTCCAGCGGAGGTAAGGTCTGCTGGGTTGCACCTGTGAGCGGCGTATTTTGACTCGGCGCGAGGTCCAAAGCATCGGTAGAGAGAGCACAAACGCCAGCGGTGTCTCCAGCAGGGGCCTCTGGTTCGACAGCAAACTCCAGGCTCGCTCCGAACTTGCCGAACGGCCAACACCGGACGCGGCGCCGCAGTCGATCGACTGGGGGCGACTGGCGGACGCCTGCCGCCAGCTCCTGCCTTCCCGCGCCGTGGTGGCCGCCCGCCAGGAGTTGCTCACCTACGACAGTGATGGCCTCACCCTTCATCGCTGGCAGCCGCCTCTGGTGGTGCTGCCGGAGACCACAGAGCAGGTGGTGGCTTTGGTGCGCTTGTGCCACAAGGAGGGGGTCCCCTTCGTGGCGCGGGGCAGCGGCACCGGCCTCTCCGGCGGCGCCGTGAGCGAACAGCCGGCCCTGGTGATCGCCACGAGCCGCATGCGCTCCATCCTGGATCTGGATCTGGCCAACCGCCGCGTGACGGTGCAACCGGGCGTGATCAACAGCTGGGTCACCCGCGCCGTGGCGGGCGAGGGCTTTTATTACGCGCCCGATCCCTCCAGCCAGGTGGTGTGCAGCATCGGCGGCAACGTGGCGGAAAACTCCGGCGGCGTGCACTGCCTGAAATACGGCGTCACGAGCAACCACGTGCTGGAGCTGGAGGTGGTTTTGCCGGACGGCACGGTGACCCGCCTGGGGAGCGGCCTGGCGGAAACGCCGGAACTCGACCTGCGCGGCGTGTTCATCGGCAGCGAGGGCACCCTCGGCATCGCCACAGCCATCACCCTGCGCCTGCTGCGCGCGCCAGAAAGCGTGGCGGTGTTGCTGGCGGATTTCACCAGCATGGAGCGCGCCGGCGAGGCCGTTCGGCGGGTGACGGCGGCGGGAGTGCAGCCGGCGGGAATGGAGATCATGGACAACTTCACGCTCAATGCCGTCAATGATCTGTTTGGCCGCGAGGAATATCCCAAGGACGCGCAGGCGGTGTTGTTGATCGAGCTCGATGGCCAGGAGGAGGAGGTGGCCGCCGCCGTGGAGATCGCCGATGGCCTCTGCCGCGAGGCGGGAGCGCGCACGATCCGCCGCGCCACCGATGCGGCGGATCGCGCCCTGTTGTGGAAGGGCCGCAAATCGGCCTTCGCGGCCGTGGGGCGCATCACCCCCACCTATTACGTGCAGGATGGCGTGGTGCCCCGCAGCGCCCTGCCAAGCGTTCTGGCGGCGATCGAGGGCCTGAGCCGGCGCTACAACCTGCCTGTGGCCAACGTGTTTCACGCGGGCGATGGCAACCTGCATCCCCTGATTCTGTATTCCGCCGCAGAGGACGGCGTGGTGGAGCGGGTGCAGGCTTTGGGGGCAGAGATCCTGCGGCTCTGCCTGGACGCTGGCGGCAGCATCACCGGCGAGCACGGGGTGGGCAACGACAAGCGCTGCTATCTCGACTGGATGTTCGCGTCCGACGACCTGGCGACGATGCAACTGGTGCGCCAGGCCTTCGATCCCCGTGGCCTCGCCAATCCGGGCAAGATCTTCCCCACCCCCAGCCGCTGCGGGGAATCGCAACGGCGGCTGCAGGAGCTGCAAGAGCTGCAGGAGCTGCGGGGACTGCCGGAACAGCCGGCTGAGCGGCAGAGGATGGATGTGTTTTGAAAAGGGCTCACCCCTCCCGTGGGATGGGTGTTAAAGCTGATCTCAGATGTGCGGTGGTTTCAGGCTCCGGGTGATGTCAGGCTGCCGGAGATGATGTGACGGATGGCAATGTTCTTGTCGCTGAATCCCTTCTTGAAGGAGCTGGTGTTGTGGCAAGAGAAGCAGTTGGTGCCAATGCCTTGCACAAAGGTTTCCATGGAGGAGTTGGCCAGGGTGATGGAGCCCACAGAGTTGGCGGCGAGATCAAGGCCTGGCTCCGGAGGGGTTTGGGTGGTGTCCAGCCAAAGGGTGCCATTCAGATTGTCATTCGCGAACTCAGGGCTGATTTGACGTCCATGTTCTGGGATGGCGGCCTGAAAGTTGGCATTGATGCTGTTGATGTCGTCCACACGGGCCTGGCCGCTGACTTTGGGAGACTCGGCACTGAATTCCGCTCCGCCATATGCAAATTGGCGGAAGACAGTGGTGATGGGTGTGGCTGTTTTTGTCTCTTCATCGACGGAATAGGAGGTTGGCAATTGATTCGATTGCTTCGCCAGGGTGTTTGCCTTGTAGAGAGAGAACGAACGGTTGCTCACGGCTTGAATTGAGCAGGGCACCGTGCCGGGCGGCAGATCAGGAGCGTTGTTTGTTGGCTCAAAGGTGGCCTAAAGGAACTCGGGATGATCCGTGACCACCCCAACAACATGACCACCCACAAGGGCCACATTCACGCCGGACTTGGTATTGGCGGAAGGACGGATTTGGCCCGGGTGATCGGGATCATTTTCCAGCAGTTGGTGCGTGGCGGTTGTGGTGTAAGTGTCGTTCGAAGGACGGGGTTTCCAATCTAATTTATAGCGCCTTTTGCCTCTTGTTTGATCATTCTTGCTGATAACCTGTATCTACCATCGCCAAGGCACTTGTTCTCCTGCATCAATCATTCAACAATTAGCAGGCCAATCTAATCGCTGCAATGCAAAGATCAGAAGATCTGAAGGCCACTCGCGCAAGTAGGTTGATGCACTATTAGACGTGCTTTGTGATTTCTGAGCATGTTTGCATAGGAACGATGATCTATGTGTGCATCCTCATTCATGGGTCAATGGATGTCACCAGACCGCCAGATTTCATACAATGAAGTCGGAAGGAGTCGCCGGCGATACCGGGTACGTATGAAATCCCCACGTCCCCACCGTACAATCCCCCCAAGATCCATTGCAACGCAGACCCTTTGGAGTAAGTTACCGGCCTCCCATCGGCTGCATAGGCCGACAACGGCACCGACCGCAGAGCGGATACCGGACCTGCCCATACAGCGTTAGCCGAACCACACTGAAACATCCACATGGCTGAAAAGACTTGCTTCGTGAATATGGCAATTGGTGATCAGGTCACGGATTCAGGCACTGTTACTTCTTCAGAGCTCAAAAGTAAATACGATGACCTTATTAAGGAGGCAATTGTCAAGGCTAGACCAAGGTTAGACGTGGCCAGGGCTGACGAGATTTCGCTGCCAGGGACAATCACTAAAGATATTATTACACGAATTATGCATTCAGATTATGTTGTGGCTGATGTCACCTATCCAAACCCCAACGTCTTCTATGAGCTAGGGCTTCGTCATGCTTGCAAAACCGGAACAGTAATAATCAAGGATAGGGAAGGGCCTCGGGTTCCATTCGATATTGCTCATCTAAGGTATATCGAGTATGAGAATACAACGCCATGCCTCAAGCAACTGGCCAGTCAGCTAGAAACTTATTTTGATCACTTTGACAAGAATCCCGATCGGCCGGATAATCATTTTCAGGAACTCGCAAAGTTAACTGGCTATGAGTTTCCTGACTACAAGAAAGACAAAGAGGTGTCTCCGGAAATGAGCATGATGATGGCCGTCATGAACTCAGCAGATTTGCTTAAAGTATTTGCGAGGCAAGCAGCAGGAGAAGAGATTGACCAGGCGGAAGTCTTTAGACTAATCATGTCAAATCCAACGGTGGCTCAACCTATGCTTGAGGCAATGGTTAAGTCCGGAACCATTTCACTTGGCGGAACAGAACAAGCAGATGATCCAGCTGCTGACAAGGGATTTGGAGAAATTCGGCGAAAAACTACTACACGCCGCAAAAAGTAGCCTAACATCACCATTCACCTGAGCCGCCACCGAAATGTTCTATCTATAACCACAGCTCTCAGCGGCCAGGTGATGGCCAGCGTTAGAAGGATGGGTGAGAGGCAAATGACTCTATCCCTTCTGCAGCTTTGTGGTGGCGCCCTTCGCAGGCTAGTGGGCAGTTTGATGGCGATCTGGCTAGGGTGGATACCGAGTGCAAGGGAGGTCTAAAGAAGGGCATGGAAAACCTTTATGAAGCTGTCGTTGAGTCTGACGGACGCTTACGTCTCAGTAGCAAAGTACATCTAGAGAAGGGTCTCAAG
>JBJOHA010000070.1:0-28269 GCA_046047935.1 Cyanobacteriota bacterium | reverse complement strand
GGGAGCCGCGCAGGCCGCTGTTGAGGCCGGGCCAACAACGGATCAGCATGTTGAAAATGTCGCCATGGCGGTTCTCGTCCTGACACCAGGGCTCGAAGAAATCAAACAGTGGCGCGAAGGCATTCTCTGGATGGGCCTTGAGATGTCGGTCGATCAGGATGTAGCGCCAGTAGCCGATCTTCTCGGAGAGATACACCGAATAGAGCACCCAGTTGAGCGGGAACCAGGTGATCGGTCGCTTGGCACTGAGGGCGGGCAGGTCGATTTCGATCCCTTCCGCCACCAGGGCCCGGTTCAGGAAACCGGCGTGGCGGGCCTCATCGCGGGCCATCAGGTTGAACAGACGACTGAGCTCCGGGCGCTTGGCGTCGCGCAGCTGGCGGGAGAGCTCCTTGAACAGGAGAAAGCCGGAGAATTCAGAGACGCAGGA
The DNA here is from genome assembly GCA_046047935.1 of Cyanobacteriota bacterium. Classification (GTDB taxonomy): domain Bacteria; phylum Cyanobacteriota; class Cyanobacteriia; order PCC-6307; family Cyanobiaceae; genus Cyanobium. The sequence goes on along the minus strand of JBJOHA010000070.1, from coordinate 27,839 downwards.
GCGCACCAGATAGCTTTCATAAGCGCTTTTCTGCTCGGGATTGAGGTCGCGCAGGCGATCCAGCGGGGCACGCCGATCGAAGTGATCACGGTTGTAGTCGGCCTCCATTTCACTGAGCATCGCCTCGAAGGAGGAGCGCTGCTCCTCGAGATTCGCGCGAGCGGCCTTGGCGATCTCCGTGGTGTAGAAGCGAGGTGTGAGCAGGTCTTCACGAAGATGGGGAGCCGTCGGTGCTCCGCTGGTGGTGGCTGTCATGGTGTCGAGAGCGCAGGGCATGTCGCTTCGAGGACTATGCCATAACGAAAGCGTGATGACACGGAATCGGCGATCAACGGATCCGTGCCATAATGATTACGTTTGAAGCTTGTGACGCGGCCCGATGGAGCATCTCGCCGATTATTTCAAGGTCTTTTCCGAACCCAACCGTCTGGCGGTGTTGGAAGCCCTGCGCGATGGGCCGATCAATGTCACCGCTGTGGTGGAGAAAACCGGCCTGAGTCAGGCCCTGGTCTCCAAGCACCTCAAACTGCTCACGATCGCCGGTGTGGTGGAGCGCCGCCCTGAAGGATCGCTGGTGTTCTACGAAGTGATCGATCGCTCGGTGTTCCGCTTCGTGGCCCAGGCCGAGAAGCTGTTGCTCGCCTCCCGGCGTCAACAGCTCGATGCCCTCAGCGCCATCGTTTGATGGCTGGTTTCAGCGCCCTGCCCACCACGGTCGAGGAGCTGCGGGATCAACTGGGCTCCGGTCAGACCCGATTTCCGGGATTGCGCCTCGGTGAGATTGATGGCGTCGATCTCGATCTGGCCGGATGTGATCTCCACGGTGGCTGCTTCAAAGAGGCCCGTTTCGGCCATGCCTGTCTGGCCGGCACCAACATCGAAGGCTGCTGCTTCCAGCAGTCGCTGATCTGGGGCGCCGACCTCTCCGGCGTGCTCGCCCAGGGCTCCTCCTGGCATGACGCCGACCTCTCCGGCTCCCGCCTGCAGAAGGCCGATTTCAGTGGCGCCTTCCTGCACCGCTGCTGCCTGCGGGGCGTGGTGGCCGCTGGAAGCCTCTGGCGCGGCGCCCGTCTGGTGGAAGCGGATTTCCGCTCCGGGCTCGACCAGCTCACCGATCTCGGCGGCGCCGACTTCGCTGCCGCCGATCTCAGCTTTGCCCTGCTCCAGGGGGTGAACCTGCAGGGCGCCAATCTGCGACACAGTTGCCTCTATGGCGCTGATCTCAGTGGGGCCGATCTGCGGGGTGCCGACCTGAGTGGCTGCGACCTGCGCGACACGCGCCTGCGCAGCGCCGATCTGAGCGGAACGGTGCTGGATGGCGCGTTCCTGCCCGAAGAACGGGCTCAGTGATCCGAGGCAACACCAGCCCGATGCAGGGCTGCGGTGAGGGCTGGGTCGCTGATGATCACGGCGTCGCCCTCCGGCTCCAGAGGGATGCGCAACAGCAGGGGACGATTCTCCGAAGGCGCTGGAACGAGGGCTTCCAGGCTGAACTGGGCTGAACCGGCCGGTAGCTCGGCCTGCTCTGAGGGCACCATCATGGCGCTGGTGTTGCTGAGCGACCAGGTCTGGTCCACGCCATCCGCCAGGGCGAGGGGGGCGCTGTGGTTCAGGTGCTGGTCCATGTCGCTGGCCGTGAGCCGCAGCTGCCAGGGGATGGCATCCGCTGGCTCGGTCTCGATCACCACAGCGAGCCAGGCCTCACCGTTCTGGTCGTGCAGGCGATAGCGCTGGGCGGCCGCGCTGGTGGCGGCCGCTGCCCCCAGGACCACGAGAAGGCTGAGCACCAGAGCCAGCAGCACCTGGGCCGGTTGCCTGAACAATTGAGCGTTTGTACGCATCGCCAAAACTCCCCATCTACACGTCATTACGCTACTGTTATAAGCGAATGGGACGGTGATCCTCCGCTCAGCCCCCAGCCGATCGGAGGATTTTTCTTCACCGCCTGTTCCCATCCTGTCTTCCTTACCTCATGTCTTCAACAACCCTGTCCCGCAGGCGCGTTGGCTCCTGGGATGCCTTCAAGAACTGGATCACCAGCACCGACAACCGCCTCTACATCGGCTGGTTCGGCGTGCTGATGATTCCCTGCCTGCTCACGGCAGCCATCTGCTTCATCCTCGCCTTCATCGCCGCTCCCCCCGTCGACATCGACGGCGTTCGCGAGCCTGTGACCGGTTCGTTGCTCTATGGCAACAACATCATCACCGCTGCGGTGGTGCCCACCTCCAACGCGATCGGACTGCACCTCTACCCGATCTGGGAGGCCTCCAGCCTCGATGAGTGGCTCTACAACGGCGGCCCTTATCAGCTGATCATCTTCCACTTCCTGATCGGCATCTACGCCTACATGGGTCGCGAGTGGGAACTCTCCTACCGCCTCGGCATGCGCCCCTGGATCGCCGTTGCCTACAGCGCCCCTGTGGCTGCAGCCACCGCCGTGCTGCTCGTGTATGCCATCGGCCAGGGCTCCTTCTCCGATCCCCTGCCCCTCGGGATTTCAGGCACCTTCAATTTCATGCTGGTGCTCCAGGCGGAACACAACGTGCTCATGCACCCCTTCCACATGGTGGGTGTGGCCGGCGTCTTCGGTGGAGCCCTCTTCTCCGCCATGCACGGCTCCCTGGTGACCTCCTCCCTGGTGCGTGAAACCACCGAGAGCGAGTCTCAGAACTACGGTTACAAGTTCGGCCAAGAGGAAGAGACCTACAACATCGTGGCGGCCCACGGTTATTTCGGTCGCCTGATCTTCCAATACGCCTCTTTCAACAACAGCCGCAGCCTGCACTTCTTCCTGGCCGCCTGGCCGGTGGTCGGCATCTGGTTCACCTCCCTGGGAATCAGCACCATGGCCTTCAACCTGAACGGCTTCAACTTCAACCAGTCCGTGCTCGACGCCCAAGGTCGCGTGCTGCCCACCTGGGCCGATGTCATCAACCGTGCCAACCTCGGCATGGAGGTGATGCATGAGCGCAACGCCCACAACTTCCCCTTGGATCTGGCCACGGCCGCTGCCACTCCTGTCGCCCTGATGGCCCCGGCCATCGGCTGAGTTTCGGCCTCTCAACAGAATCAACACCCTAGAGACTTTGCTTCCTCCTGGCCTGTTCCGCCCCCTCATCGGAGGGGGTTTTTTCGTGTCCCCTTCGGAGACGCTACGGTCGTCGGGGCCTACCCGCCCTCATGCCGCTTCCCGCTGCTCAAGCCCAGTCCGCTGGGCTGCTTCATCCTCGTGAGCAGGACTGGCCCTGGTGGCCTCTGCTCCCTCTCTATCCCTATGGTCGTCGGCGCTCCTTGGTGCGCGAGCTGATCCCCGACCGGATCTGGAGTTTTGAGCAGTTGCACGGGATCTGGTACGTGGCCGTACCCATCCGCATGACGGTGCTGAAGGTGGGGGAGGGGCTGCTGCTCCATGCCCCTCTTCCTCCCACCGGGGAGGTGGTGGCCCATTTGCGGCAGCTTGAGCAGACGCACGGACCGATTCACACGCTTGTGCTGCCCACCGCCTCCGGCCTGGAACACAAGCTGCCGGTGCCGGCGATGGCCCGGGCCTTTCCACAAGCCACCATTTGGGTTACCGATCAGCAGTGGAGTTTCCCCCTGCGGTTGCCCTCCCCCTGGTTGGGATTTCCGCAGCAGCGCACCAAAGTGTTGTTCCGGGATGGGCTCCCCTTTCCCGACCAGCTGAGCTGGATCCCCCTTGGCCCCCTGGCGCTGGGATTGGGAACCTTTCTGGAGGTGGCCTGCCTGGATCGAGCCACGGGGGCCCTTCTGGTGACCGATGCGCTGGTGACGATCCGCCCGACCCCGCCAGATCTCTTCGCGGAGGATCCCACCCCTCTGCTGTTCCATGCACGAGAGCGGGGGTCTGATCCTTTGGTGGATTCCCCGGTCAACCGCGAAAAAGGTTGGAAACGCATCCTGCTTTTCGCCAACTTCTTTCGTCCTGCCAGTGTGCATGTGCCGGATCTGGCGGGGCTCTTGAACGACATGTTGCACCCGGGCTGCCGAACCGCCCGGGAACACTTCGGCTTCTATCCCTTTCGCTGGTCAGAGTGGTGGGAGGCGGAGGTTCTTCAGCTTCTGCAACGCTTTGATGGCGACCTTCCTTTTGGTCTTGCGCCAGTCCTCGAACGCTTGGTTTTCCCGGGTGCCCAACGCCTCTACATCGACTGGTTGCGCCAACTCTCCCGCTGTCCTGAGATCAACCTGCTCATTTCCGCCCACTATCACGCCCCACAACCCTTAACCTCCCGCCACTTGCTTCAGAGAGCGGATCAACTGCTCGAAGCACCCTGGGCCCCATCCGAGGCCTCCTGGCACACTCTGGCGACCATTGATCAGACGCTTCTGGACCTGAAGGCGGTCCCCCCTCGCTAGTCCCCGGACACTTTCGCGCACCGAACCGGGGATGGGAGAAGGAAGCAATGGCCAACAGTTGGGAGCAACGCCAGGAACGATGAGGACAGGACTCGCGGCAGCCCAGGACAGACAGGGACATGGTCCCCGCAGGACATTCATGGGCCATCGCAGAATACGGTTGTCTCTCTCCTTCCCTTGCGGCTTGTGCCTGGCTGACGCCAGCTGATTTACGAATTTTGCCCCTTGGTTTCCATTTTGAAATCGCGAGACTTGATCGTTGAGCGAATCACCTTTCCCAGACTTCTGAGCCGACGACGGGGCACTTCTATCCAAGGGTCGCGAAAAAAGATTCGATGGTAGATGCTCTTGAGAGGAGTGATATCCTCGGTGAACTCCCGGTGATGCAGTATGGCTGTCTTTCGATTTATGGGATTGGCCGTATAGTGAATATCGCGTAGATAATCGGCATAGGGAAGCATGCCAAGGCGGTGAGCCACCAGGCCCGCAGCGGGTTGATCACAGCGATGACCTTTGACGCGCGGATCGGAGGAGGCTGCTTGATTGCGGTTCCAAAAGATCGCCTGATATTCATCCCAAGTCTTGATGGATCGTCGTGTCCCTCGCGCCGTGATGCCATCATTCATGATCTCATGCCACTGATCGAGGAAGGTTGTGGCGAGCGTTGACTCCATGTGCAGACCCATCACGGAGCAGGGAAGCTCAGGAATGGTCATGGCTTCTTCGCGTGTCAACATGTTTTGCTCCAGGGCTTCATCACTGATCCATTGTCCAAGCACCTGATCATAATTGTTGTTGAAAAAAATATAGTCATTCTTGATGATGTCCCGGAAGAGTGTCTTCAGCGAACGTATGGCGATACAAGTGGAGTCCATCCAAAGAACTTCCTTGTAACCCATCTTTTTAGCGGTGTAAAAGCAATGTGTTTTGAAGCCAAAGGGAACCTCAAAATGTGGAGGGCAGCCCGGGGGAAGCTCCCGATTCCAGAAGAGGAAATCACCCTCAAAACCCACATGCTCAAGACTTTGCCTCAACCTGGAGAGACTGGCCGTGAAGCAAGGTTTTCCCACACCCAAACTGATGACACAGCGCTGTTTGCCCTTGGCCTGACCAATGGTGACTAGATTCATAGCGGCCCCGTGCGCGGTTTACAGAAGCTAGCAGATCTCCCCAGTTTTCAAAGAGATGGGAGGCTGGTGAGCAGCGGGCTTCGGCCAATGCACTCGCGCACCTGGAACGCTCGCTGGCCGCGACCGCGAGTGGGGTGTCCGCCATCTCGTTGTCTGGATTCAGGAACGGAATCTGTCGCGGCAGATCCACGGCCAGGGTTCAGCCGCGAGAGGGGGAACTTGAGGTCCAGGGCAGGATCGGTTGCGGTCAGTTTCTCAAGATGCCGAAGGTCCCCAAGTGAACAGAAAGACAAGTTAAGATGAATACACTTTTTTTGGTTTCATGCTGACCTCCCTCCCCGGCCGTCATCTTGTTCCGGAAACATTAAAAAGAAAATTAATCAAGGCGCTCTATCCCCAGGTTGACTCTCCACCATCTACCCCAAAGCCTGCCTTTGAGTTCTGGATTGATGTCGTCAGCGGTTGCAATCTTCGCTGTGCTGCGTGCCCTGTTGGGATGCCTGAATTCACCAATAGCATCGGCAAGTCGTTGCGAGAGATGAGTCTGGAAACATTTGAGCAGATTTGCATCAAGGCCAAGGAGGATACTCAGGGTAACTGCCGCTTCGGTCTTTACAACTGGACCGAGCCTACGTTGCACTCACGTCTCCATGAATTAATCGCTTGTGCCAACCGTCACGGAATTCCTTGTGGGATCTCTTCAAATCTAAATCATTACTTTGATTGGAGTCTGCTAAAAACAGTAGAGCTTTGCAATTTTACAATTACCGTCTCAGGCTTTACGCAAAAAACCTACGCCATTAATCATAAAGGCGGGCGCATTGAACCTGTGCTCAAGAACCTTGTTGATCTCTCAATGATTCTAGGTGATCATCCTTCTTACAAAAATATTCAAGTTCGCTATCTTGTTCATCGAGACAATAAGCATGAAATTTCCAGCTTCAAACACTTCTGTGATCGGCTGGGAATGAACTTTGCCCTGCATCACGCCTATTACATGCCAATTGATCGCATGTTTGAAGGCCTGGAGTCGGTGCCTCCGGGACTTGAGTATATTGAATATTCCCCTAAATTAGTTCATGATGCAATCGGTGAATATCGCACCTCACGATGTTCACTGCGTGACGGCCAGGTCGTTCTTGATGTGGATGGCAATTTTGGTGTCTGTTGCGTGGAATCTCCTTCCGCCCCTCAGATAGGAAATTTTCTGCAGACCCCTTTCAAGCGGATGCAAAGTTCTCGCTATGCGAGTGATCTCTGCAAGCAATGCATTGATAAGGGAATCAATGTCTTGGCCACCTACGCCATGTATGAGCCGCAAGAAGTTCAAGAGGCTGTGAATAGTGCTCTTCCCTGTGATTTGAACTCCCTGATTTGAAAGACTGAAGCTTTTGAATATGGCACTGAGGGAGTTGCTTGATCTCGTTTATCGTTTGCGAGCCAAGCCCCTAATGACTGGGGTTTCTCCTTCAAGGTGCAGAAAATCTACTGTTCCAGATTCCACTAGTATCACGTCTACAGGACTGGCTTGGAGCAACGCTTGAATAGAGGTCAAGCAAAATTTATTGATATGTTCATGACAGGGAGGCAGGTCTCCGCGCGAGATAGCGTCCACCCCAGGAAATTCAATAGGAACTTCGATATAGATCAGTCCACCTTTCCGGCATTGGGCAACAATCTCTTGAAAGGTCTGCCATGGGTCCCCCACATGTTCGAGAACATGCAAGCATTGAACCATATCAAATTTACCCTTCTCGTCCAGGGCCTCCCTTTGCTCTGCTTCCACATCCAGCACATGCCCCTGAATCCAAGGGGTTCGGGGGATGAGCATTCCTTCGCCTCCGCCATAGTCCAACACGCGCAGGTGTTCCCCGGGAGTTGCCTCTCTCATACGGGTCAGATGGGGAAGAATGAAGGCTTCGTGCTGCTGCCTGCGCCGATCAGCCTCCTCTCGAGATCCCATGAGCTTGCCTAACTGAACAAAATTTGGCTGAAATTGTGTGCGCGCCTGTTTATACTCATCTTTCAAATAAAAAGCATAATAATCACGAAGCTGATCGTCGCTGATCCTGAACCATGGAGCTAAAAATTGACAGTTCGTGCAATAGCCATAAGCAATGCGGATTTCATGGGAAGTGAGAAGATGTTTTCGGCGAAAATGATCAAGCCTCCGATGTAATGGGGCTGATAGCATTGCCGGCAAGCGATCAATTTTTCTTCTGATACCCCAATCATAAAGAGGAACGGTTGCCTGATGATCTGTTTGCAGATGCAACCCATGTCTAGCAAAAAACGGGTCAACAACCGCCCATAGATTTTGTCGAACAAATGAAGAGGAATGGCAGCAGCGACAGGCTTTATGGCTGATTTCCATGAACGAGAGAATCAGAGCCGCAGCTCGCCTGGATCAACAGAGAGAGGATTGAACTCGCCACTGCTCAACATGGCTGCCTCCAGCTCCATGCGCTGCTCCATCTGTCGAAGGAAATATCCAGTCATCATGGCCGATGCCAGCAGGCCGGCAAGATTTTCTCGGCTGGTTTGCACCTTCACTTCAAATTGCTCTCCGGGGAGCATGCCCAGCAAGCCGTGCACGTTATGACGAATAATGTCCTGAATCTCCGAACTGGCGGAACGAGCGACCCGTTGAAGAACGTCCGGCGGTTGCTCCTGAAGATATTGGATCAGGGCATTGCTGCCGATGGCTTCACTGTCGCTGGTGAGAAACTCAGGATTGAACATTAACCTCCCTGCGAAGCGGGGCTTCTCGGTGTCCGCCGTAACACTAGCCTACGTTTGCCGTTTGCCAACTGGCGTCGGCAGGGGCGGAGAACCGAAGCGGGCCAAAGCGTTCCAAGGGCCAGTAGCGCCAGACCGCTGTGCCGATCACCCTGCTGGCGGGCAGAGGACCCCAGAGATGGGAGTCCAGGCTCGCGTTGCGGTTGTCCCCCAGCACCAGCAGCTGCCCGGGAGGGACCCGCAGCGGTGGCAGGCTGTAGGCCATCGGGTCGACGCTCCAGTCGGGATCGACGGCCTGCCCGTTTCTCCAGAGCCGGCCATCTCTCACCTCCACCGCATCGCCGCCCACCGCAACCACGCGCTTGATCAGCGCGGCCTGCGCGTCGTAACCGCTCTCCAGCAGAGCGTCTGGCGGGTGAAACACCACGATGGCCCCGATGCCGGGGTGAAGGCCCAGCCGGGGCAAGAGCTTTTGCACCAACACCCGATCCTCCAGCTGCAGCGTCGGGAGCATCGATCCGGAGGGAATCCAGCGCGGCTCCACCACCAGCCAACGCAGGAGCACAGCCACCAGCAACCAGGGGAGGATTCCCCGCAGGACGGCCATCACCTCCTGGAGCGGCTGGGGTCGGGTAGGGGAGTCAGCCACCGGGGCAGGCTTGTGGACGCAGAACCCGACCATGGCACAGTCCGGATCCACCGACCCGCAACCCGGTGGCAAGACAGACGCCGTGACCGCTGAAGCGCCCCCCGGGCCCGCCGCCGCCGGCTGCCTGGCCTCTCTCCAGCTCCTCGCCGCCCTGCGGGAGCGGGGCTTGCGCCAGCTGGTGGTCTGCCCGGGCAGCCGCTCGGGGCCCTTGGCGGTGGCCGCCAGTCTTCTGGAACCCGCGCGCCTGGCCCTTCACACGGCGGTGGATGAGCGCTCAGCCGCGTTCTTTGCCATCGGCCTCGCCAGGGGTGGCGATCAGCTGGTGGGGGTGGTCACCACCTCCGGAACGGCGGTGGCCAACCTGCTCCCGGCTCTTGTCGAGGCCGACCAGGGCACCATTCCCCTGCTGCTGCTCACGGCCGACCGCCCGCGGCGCCTCAAGGGTTGCGGCGCGAATCAGACCGTGAATCAGGAGGCTTTTCTCCGCCCCTGCTGCCGCTGGGTCGGCGAAGGGGCCCCCGAGGGGCTGGCCAGCATGGCGCCCGCGTCCCTCGATGCGCTGGCGGCACGGGCGGTGGCGGCGGCGATCGGTGAAGGGGGAGCGCCCGCCGGTCCCGTTCATCTCAACCTGCCCCTGGAGGAACCGCTGCACCCAGACGCAGAGGCCCTCGCTTGGCTTCGGGGCTGGCTGTCCGCGGCGGCTGGCCGGGGGGACGCCTCCCCGCTCCCTCAGCCCCTCGCTCCCCGCGGCGAGGTGGGGCTCGATCCCGATCAGCCAGGGGTGGTGGTGGCGGGCCCCTGGAGGGGTCGGGCTCGCGATTGGGAGGCCCATCTTCAGGCCCTGCGGAGCTGGCAACGGCGCAGCGGCTGGCCCGTGCTGGCCGATGCCCCCTCCGGCCTGCGCGGGGCCCTCGACGGGCCCCTGGTGGCCGGTTACGACCTGCTGCTGGAGCGGGCGGAAGGCGTGGCGGCCGCCGGGTTGCACGCTCCGCAAGTGCTGCGCCTCGGTCCCCTGCCCGCCAGCCGACGGCTGCAGACCTGGCTGGAACGGCAGCGGGGACCCCAGGTGTTGGTGAGCGAGGGCGATCCCCGCCCCTTGGATCCCCTGCGGCGCATCCGCGGCCAGTGGAGCGGTGGCCTGGCGTGCTGGCCCGGCCTGGCGCTGGCGAAACCTGGAGCGCCGGCCCCCGCTTCCCGCGCCCTTTGCGCCCGCTGGCTGCAGGCGGAAGAACGGCTTCAGCGGCAGCTTCCGGCCTGGTTGGAGGGCGAGGGCATCCGTGATGGCTGCCCGTGCGCGGACGGCGCGGGCCTGGACGGCGCGGACGGCGCGGGCGCGATCGCCGAGCCTTGGCTGGCGCGCCGGCTGGGCCAGCTGCTGCCGCCCGGGTTGGCGGTGATGCTGGCCAACAGCAGCCCGGTGCGCGACTGGGAGACCTTCGCGGACCCCTCCGCCCCCGCCCGTCCGCTGTTCGCCTTTCGCGGCGCCTCCGGAATTGATGGCACGCTGTCGATCGCCTGCGGGCTGGCGGAGGCGGTGGGCCAGCTGGTGCTGGTCAGCGGAGATCTGGCCTTGCTTCACGACAGCAATGGCTGGCTGTGGAGCTCCCGACTGCGGGGCAGATTGCTTGTGGTGTTGATCGACAACGGCGGCGGCGGCATCTTCCAGCAATTGCCGATCCGCCCGGTGGTGGATGCCGATGTGGATTTTGAACGCCTGTTCGCCATGCCCCAACGGGTGGATCACCTGGCGTTGGCGGCGGCCCATGGCGTGCCGGGGCGGGAGGTGGGCCAGGCGGGCGCCTTGGCGGAGGCCCTGGCCTGGGGGGTGGCCCAACCTTTGGCGTTGCTGCGGGTGGTGAGCGACCGCAGAGCGGATGCCGCCCGCCGCCGGCAGCTGCGCACAATGGCGGCAGCCATGATCCAGCGCCCATGACGCAGCCCCGTCGGCCGGAGGCGGTCCCGGTTCTCTGGGAGCCCTTCGGGACGTACAGCGACATCGTCGCCGAACGGAGCCCGGAAGGCCTCGCTCGGGTGACGATCAATCGCCCGGAGAAGCGCAACGCCTTCCGCCCGCGCACGATCCGCGAGCTCTGCGATGCCTTTTCCCTGTTGCGGGAGGATCCGCGCATCGGCGTGGTGCTGCTCACGGGAGCCGGCCCCGCGCCGGATGGGGGCTGGGCGTTCTGCGCCGGGGGCGACCAGAGCGTGCGAGGCGACGGGGGTTACCTCGATGAGGACGGGCTGCCGCGCCTGAACGTGCTCGATCTGCAGCGGCTGATCCGCAGCCTGCCGAAGGTGGTGATCGCCCTGGTGGCGGGCTACGCCATCGGCGGGGGGCAGGTGCTTCATTTGGTCTGCGACCTCAGCCTGGCGGCGGAGAACGCCGTGTTTGGTCAAACAGGCCCCCGGGTGGGCAGTTTTGATGGCGGCTTCGGCGCCGGCTACCTGGCGCGGGTGGTGGGGCAGCGCAAGGCGCGGGAGATCTGGTTTCTCTGCCGCCGCTACAGCGCGGAGGAGGCCCTGCGCATGGGGTTGGTGAACGCGGTGGTCCCCCTGGAGGCCTTGCAGGAGGAGGGGGTCCGCTGGGCGAGGGAGGTGCTGGCCCAGAGCCCCACCGCCATCCGTTGCTTGAAGGCGGCCTTCAATGCCGAGATGGATGGCCTGGCGGGGATCCAGGAGCTGGCCGGACAAGCCACCCACCTTTTTTATCGAACCGCCGAGGGACAGGAGGGGCGAAACGCTTTCCTGGAGAAGCGCCCGCCCGATTTCTCAGACGCTCCCTGGCTGCCCTGATCCGGCCGTGCCAGGTCGGGCACCCGGTTCAGGACAAGGCTGCTTACGCTGAAGGGACGTGTGTTGGTTTCACGGAAGCTCGTGATTCGGGTGAAGCGACATCTGCGGATGCCCCAGATGCCCCAAATGCCCCAGATGCCATTTGGGCTGCCTCGGGCTCCACAATGGGCACGCTTCCCCGTGCTGGGAGCGTCGCTCCTGTTCACCGTCTGGGCGACGGCTGGAGCGCCCATGGCCCGGCCGGCGACCCCCGAGGCCGCGCCGCCCTTCAGTGGCCCGCCACCGGTTGAGACCCAAGAGCCTGGAGCGGCAGCCCTCCTTGATGGCGAGCCCCTGCAGGTGGGTTTGCGTGATCTTGGATCGCCAGCGCCCGTCTCCGCACCGGCCCCTGGCTCCGCCCCTTCCCCTTCAACGGCTCCCGCCGCCCCGAGCGCGGCCCCGGCCGATGTTCCCACGCCAGCGGTGAAGCCCGCTCCGCCCTCCAGCCGCAGGCTCGTTCTGGATCGGCGCCGCAAGGTGCTGCGCGTGTTGGATGGACGGCGGGAGGTGCGTCGCTTTCCTGTGGCGGTGGGAATGCCCGGCTGGGAAACGCCTGTGGGGGAATTTGCCGTGATTGAGAAGCGAGCCAACCCCACCTGGGAGCACCCCGCCAGCGGCCAGCTCCTCCCTCCTGGACCGAACAACCCCTTGGGCAGCCGCTGGATCGGCTTTCACATGGATTGCCGCGGCCGAGCTGGCTTCAACGGCCAAGAGCATCTGGTGGTCAGAGGCTGTGTCACGGCGGGGTTTCATGGCACCCCCAACCGCGGCAGCGTCGGCAGGGCCGTGTCCCATGGCTGCGTGCGGTTGTTCGATGAACACGCCAAGGAGCTCTTCGATCTGGTGAGCCTTGGCACGCCGGTGACCGTGTTGCCCTGACTCCCACAAGCCACCCTTGAGCCTCTGTGTCCGGTGCGAAGGTGACCCGTAGAGTGCGGCCCACCTGCCCGCTTGCCATGCGCATCCTTTTCGCGGCCGCCGAATGCGCGCCGATGATCAAGGTCGGGGGCATGGGGGATGTGGTGGGCTCGCTGCCGGCGGCGCTGGCCAACCTCGGCCATGACGTGCGGGTGATCCTGCCGGGTTACGGCAAGTTATGGAGCCGGCTGCGGATCCCCGAGCATCCGATCTGGCGCGGGCACACGATGGGCAATGATTTCGCCATCTTTGAAACCCGTCATCCCAGCCATGACCTGCCCATCTACCTGGTGGGGCATCCAGTTTTCGATCCCGAGCGGATCTATGGAGGTGAAGATGAGGATTGGCGCTTCACGTTCTTTGCCAGCGCGGCCGCTGAGTTTGCTTGGAATGGCGGCTGGAAGCCCCAGGTGATGCACTGCCATGACTGGCATACGGGCATGATTCCGGTGTGGATGCATCAAGACCCGGAAATCAGCACGGTGTTCACCATTCACAATCTCAAATATCAAGGACCCTGGCGCTGGAAGCTCGAGCGCATGACCTGGTGCCCCTGGTACATGCAGGGAGACCACACGATGGCGGCCGCCCTTCTTTATGCCGATCGTGTGAGTGCGGTCTCGCCCACGTATGCGATGGAGATTCGCACACCGGAGTATGGCGAACGTCTGGATGGCTTGTTGAACTTCATCAGCGGCAAGTTGCGCGGCATCGTCAATGGCATTGACATCGAGGATTGGAATCCAGAGACGGATGCGACCCTGCCGGAACGGTTCAGCGCCAGCAACCTGGCGGGGCGCGCGACGTGCAAGCGGGTTCTGCAAGAGCGCTTCGGGTTGACTCCGAACCCGCGCACCTATCTCATGGGGGTGGTGAGTCGACTCGTCGATCAAAAGGGCATCGATTTGCTTTTGCAGGTGGCGGATCGGGTGCTGGCCTACACCGACAGCCAATTTGTCGTGCTTGGCACGGGGGATCGGGGGCTGGAATCCGGGTTGTGGCAGATGGCCTCGCGCCATCCCGGACGCTTCGCCGTGTTTCTCACCTACGACGACGCCCTCTCGCGCCTGATCTACGGGGGCACGGATGCCTTCTTGATGCCGAGTCGTTTCGAACCCTGTGGCATCAGCCAAATGCTCGCCATGCGCTACGGCTCCGTTCCCGTGGTGCGGCGGGTGGGTGGCCTGGTGGACACCGTGCCTCCCCACGACCCGATCGGCCACACCGGAACGGGCTACGGGTTTGATCGCTTCGAGCCTGTGGATTTCTTCACGGCGATCGTGCGGTCCTGGGAGGCCTATCGCCACCAGAGCAGCTGGGAGGAGCTGCAGCGGCGCGGCATGGCCCAGGATTTCAGTTGGGAGCGCTCGGCGCGGGACTACGACCTGATGTATCGCGATGTCTGTGGCGTGAAGGAACCCACCCCTGACGCCGACCAGGTGGAGCGCTTCTCTCAAGGCCAGGGGGCGGATCCCAGCCTGCGGGAGGAGGCGCATCGGGAGGCGACGGCCCTGGACGGCCGCCCGGCCCCCCAGCGAGAGGATCGCGACCCCCAACCGGGAGCGGGCCGAAGGCGGAACACCGACCCCAGCCCCTCAACGGCGGTCGCCACCCCGCCGCGCTCCCGCAATCCCCTGAGCCAGCTCCTGCGCCGCCTCGATTCCTGATCCTCCATGCCCCTCCCCGCCCCCTACGCCTCTCCCTGGAAGCGGCTCGGGGAGGATGGGGTTGCCCTCCTGGCCTGGCTTGGCCTGAAGGCTCGGGAGCTGTGGCGCCGCAATCGGGAGGGCCTGTTGCCGCTGCCCGCGTTCTGGCCCCGGCGCTGGCCGCGCGCGTTCTGGCCTTTGGTGCTGGTGGCGTTGCTGGTTGGGTTGGGGGCAGCGGGATGGGCCTGGCTCGCGCGCTTCCCAGAGGCCTCTGAGGCGCGCATCGCCTTGAGCCCCTCCGACACCCCGGGGGCGCAGGCCTCCCCGCCCTCGGAGAAGGCCAGCGGGGCCATGGATCCCCGCGACGAAGCGACGGGGTCTTCCCAGCCGTTCCCCGGGGAGGCTCCGCCAGAGGAGGCGGTCGCCAGCCCGCCTGAGGAGGCGCGATCCGGCTTCGCTGCCCCCGCCCCCCTGGAGCGGGGCGCCTCCCCGCCGGAGGAGATGGAAGGGCCGGAGGAGATCGAGGAGCCGGAGGAGATCGAGGCGGCGGAGGATGGGGAGGAGGATGCGCCGCATTCCCTGCCCCCTCTCCACGAATCGCCCGCAGAGCGGGAGAGCCGCCGCCTGCGCGCCGCCTGGGCCGCCGACCCCGACGCCGCTTTGGTCGTTGCCCTCGTGCCCGATCCGGCCGGTGCCTCCCTCACCCTGCGGGTCGGGGAGGGGCTGTTCGCCCTTACTGTCAAGCAGCGCCAGCAGCTGGCCGAGCGATGGCGCGAGCGGGCGGCCGAAGAGGGCTACAACCATCTGCTCTTGCGGGACTTGGCCGGGCGCTTGAGGGCCCGTGATGCCCTGGTGGGGCGCGGCATGATTCTCCTCGACCCCCCCGACCCGACGGACGGGCCCCACTGATGCGGCAGGATCCCCACCACGCACGACCACGGCGATGGAGGGAAGGGGCATGCAGACGCCAGCAAGCGGGCGGGAGATGCGCTGGGACGACCTGACGGAACTGTGGGGCCCCCCTTTGGCACCAGCGGGAGTCAACCTCTCGGGATCGGTGGCGGGAGTGTGCACCGACAGCCGCCGGGTGCGGCCCAAGGAGCTGTTCATCCCCCTCGTGGGGGAACGGTTTGATGGCCATGACTTTCTGGAGGCGGTTCTGGCGCCAGGGGCGAACGCCGCCGGCGCGGCGGCGGCCCTGGTCCAGCGCGATCGCCTGGATGCCGCTGGCGCCGAGGCCCTTGTCGCGCGCTCCGGCCGCCCCCTTTGGCGGGTGGAGGACACGTTGTTGGCCTATCAGCAGCTGGCGCGGCTGTGGCGCCGTCGCCTGGCGTGGCCGGTGGTGGCGGTGACTGGATCGGCGGGGAAAACCACCACGCGGGAGCTGATTCGGGCCGCCCTGGATCCCCTTGGCCCGGTGGTGGCCAGCTGCGGCAATGAGAACAACGACATCGGCGCCCCTCTCACCCTGCTCCGCGCCCAAGCGGAGACGGCGGCCGTGGTGGTGGAGATGGGGATGCGAGGGCCGGGGGAGATCGCCCGCCTCAGCCGCTGCGCCGAGCCTGATGTCGCCGTGATCACGAACATCGGCACGGCCCACATCGGCCGCCTGGGCAGTCGCGAGGCCATTGCCGCCGCCAAGTGCGAGATCGTTGAGGCCCTCGCCGCGACGGGCGTGCTCGTGATCCCCGCCGCCGATCCGCTGCTGGAGAATGCTCTGGCGACCGGTTGGAGCGGCCGGGTGGAGCGGGTGGCCCTCGCCGATGAACCGCAAGGGCTGCCGGGGGGACCTGTCGCCAGTTGGGTGGGACGCATGACGGAAGATGGTCTGGCCCTGCGGCTGGAACGGCCTCAGGAGGGCCCGACCCTGCGGTTGCCCCTCGCGGGCCGTCACAACGCGCGCAATTTGTTGCTGGCTGTGGCTGTGGCCGCAGAGCTGAGGGTGCCGCTGGAGGCGTTGAGGGATCTGGCGGTGGAGGTGCCGGGCGGCCGCAATCGCCGCTTGCGGCTCGGCGCGGTGACCGTGCTGGATGAGACCTACAACGCCTCGCCGGAGGCCGTGCTGGCGGCGCTGCAGCTCCTGGCGGACAGCGAGGGCGAGCGACGCTGGGCCGTGCTGGGCACGATGCTGGAGCTGGGGGAGCAAAGCCTGGACCTCCACCGCCAGGTGGCCAGCCGGGCCAAGGCGCTGGGGTTGGACGGGTTGGTGGTGGTGGCGGCTGGCGCCGAGGGCGACGCCATGGTGGCTGCCGCTGCGGGGATGCCCCACCTGGTGCGCGTGGACAACCCGACGGCGGCCGCCGCCCCCCTGCTGGAGTGGCTGGGCGAGGGAGATGTGCTGTTGCTCAAGGGCAGTCGGGGTGTGGCGCTGGAAACCCTGTTGCCGCAGTTGCGGGAAGGCCTTGAGGCACGAACGATGTGAGGCCCCCCGTTTCAGCGGCAGAGGGCGGGAGTGCGGCGTGGGTGGGGGCCGGGTCGTTCGCCGCTGGGCGCCGCAGGACCCGGGTGGCGAAGAATCCGCAAGCGGTAGGTGGCATGGGCGGGCCCGAGATGGGCGATCAGGGCCTCCCGAGCCTCATGCTGCAACTCCTCCAGCGTTGGCGCTGTGATGCGGATGGGGAGGCTTTCGGCCCGGGCTTCCAGATGGCCGGAACGTTCCGCCACAAGGCGGAACACAACCTCACGCATGGTGGATCCTCTCTCGATGCTTCCGATCCGCATCATTGGTCCCCAGACCGCTGGCTGGAGGTGCCACCGCATACGGGGATCCGTCCCTCGGGACACCAGGCCCGACGTCCAGCCAACAAAGCGACAAGAGGCGGCCTGTCTCCATCGCACAAGGCCTTTCATCCTGCGGCGAGGGCCCTGCTGACGCGGGCCTGTCCCGCCCAGATCGACAAAAGGGTCCTGGCCAGGCTGTCGACGCGCCAGCTGTGTCCGAGGGCGTCGAATCCATGGGCGGGAAACGCGACAGCGGTTGGCTGCTCCGCAATGATGGGCGATCCACCAAGGCGACGAACCTGCTGGTTCGCATGGCCTGGTTCGCATGGCCTGGTTCGCGTGGCCTGGTTCGCAGCTCAGGTCGCTGCGCAGCAGCCAGCCATGCGGCACAATGGACTCAACATAGACTACTCATGCCACAGACCACTGTCGAGCGGCCTGCGCCCCTCGTCATGACAACCCAGCGCCCAAACGGTCAAAACCAGCGATTGGATCCCGCTCCATCCGCCTCTCCAGAGAGGCCCCCGACCCAGGCGGTGGCATCCTCCAAAGGGTTTGGCGGCGCTGAAGCGACAAAGGGCGCCAAAAGGAAGAAGGGCGTCAAGCGCGGCAGTGTGCTCAGCAAGGACGATTGGGGCCCCCTGGGCAAGCATCCTGATGTGGAAGCGATCATTGCGCGCCAGCGTCTACATCTGCCTCTGTCCGGACGGCTGAGCGAGGGGCAAGTCAATCAGGCCTGGAAACGATGCGCGGCCCAGCATCACCCCGATCGCGGGGGAGAGCATGACACCATGCAACTGGTGAACGGCGCTCGCGACCTTCTTCTCGGGCGGGATCTGCCTTGATTCGGTCCGCGATCTCAGCGGGATCCAGTTGGCGATCGGAATACATTCCAGTTGCGAATTCAAGGGATCCGGGATCGCGATCTCAAGAAATCGAGGTCTCGGCCAACAAGGAATCGGGGTCTCGATCACAAGCAATCGGGGTCTCGATCATAAAGAATCCGGCTCCCGATCTCAGTGGAGATCCGTCGACGTCATCCAGATTCTTTTCACACTGTGAGTGAGAGGGAATCAAGACTTGGGTGACATTGAAGGCTTGCGGAGTGGATTCAGTCGCTTAAGCGCCGCGAACGACTTTCCGCAGTGAGGTGGCAGAATCAAGTTTCAGAGCCTTGAGAGCGGGTCAGGCGCTGATAAAGCCAGAGCCCTCCCCCGATCCAGATCAAGGACCAGCAGCTGAACGTAAAAGCTGTACCGAGCTGTCCTCGCTCAAGCGAGTAAACCCCGGCTTGAATCAATCCCGCGTCGATCAAGGAGCCCCCAATTCCCCAACCCAACACCCAGGTCGCAAGAAAGCCAATCGCTTGGAGGTTGCCGGTCATGGAGAAGGGGAGGGAAGCATTCAGGCCGGGAGAAGTTGATCGTCAGAAGCAGAGGGGAGAGCGTTGGCTGCGAGGGGCCAAGTGGCCGCCGCCAAGGGATCGCAGACCCATTTGGTGGGCGATGCCGGTAGCGGTGGGAGCTCTCGATGAGCAGGCCGATCACCAGAGCCAACATGGCGGCGGAGCCATTGAACAATTCGACGCTCTTCAGATGTTCCAGATGGAGTTGGTGCTCGGCATGCTGTTGGAACCCCTTGGTGTCCGCCAATGTGGTGGTCGTGAAGCCTTGAATGGAAAAGAGACAAAAAACGCGGAAAGGGGGCGAGGCAGTGGGTCGTCGTCGCCCCCTTCTTGAAGCTTTTTGGCTCGAAGGCGGATCAACGCTCAGCGTTGGGGGCGAGGAGCAAGATCGCTGGGACGGCTCAGCACGAATGCTGTCATTCCGCTCAAGAGAAGAACCAGGCCAATGACGGCAACGATGGCTGCGGTGTAGTCGGTGCTCATGGCGATCAACCGAGACCGATTTGTTGAAGGATGCCCTGGCCGGTGAGGAGCTCGGTGGCGAGGCCGATCACAAAGCCGAGCATGGCCAAGCGACCATTCCAGGTTTCGGCGAATTCGACGAAACCGAAGCGGGGAGAGGATTCGGTCATGGCTGCTTCAATGGTTTGAGCCAAGTGTAACAGGTTGTAACGAGGTTGATGGCTGGCGGCTTCCCGTCCCGTCCTCTCCAGTCTGTGTCTCCAGGGCTTGTCCCGGGCATGTCCTGAAACGGCCAGTCAGCCGCGTTTGCACGGGCACTACTCGTTCTGGCGTCTCTCATTGCTGGCGGAGGGGCCAATGGGACTGCCTCGCTGCAGGGATCAACACCGAGGACCGCAACCGCGCGTCAGGCTGGTCGCCTGAGCGTCGACGCCTGCCAAAGCAAACGGTCAACGGGCTCGCCATGACTGATCTTTCGCCTGGCGTCCCCGCCACGGACGTCCCAGTGGGTTCTGAGACGTCATCCGAGCGCTTCTACTGCCGGTGGTCCTCCTGCCGGTGCCTCTGGTGCAGCTGGCGCCAGACGTGCGATTCCCACCAGTCAAAAGCGGCGGTCGGATCTTTATCGCCTCAGCCCGGCGGCCTTTTGCGTGGTCCAGCCTTCACGCAGCACGTCGTCGTCGTCACTGGCAGGAGTCGTCACAGGCGTTCTCATTCAATGGATAGGCCACCCCAGGCACTGGATCGATGAAGCGACACGGGGACTCCTGAGCCGCAACCAGCGCTGCGGCATCAGCAGGGGTGCCCCTGACGCGCAGGAAGGACGCCAGCAATCCGCGGAAGCGCACATCCCCACCCGTCGTGCTGGCCAGAACGATGGCGGGTTGGAAGCGACGCAACAGCTCCGGCAGAGCGCTTTGTCCGCGCACGAAGTCGCCTGCCACGGGCAATCCCACATCCACCACTGGCGTGATCACCGTCTTCGCCGGGAACGGGGGGGGCTTGGCGGCGGGTAAGCCGTGGGGTTCGATGTAAACATTGCCGGCCGGATGCAGGAGCAGCCAGCCGTTCTCCAACTGGGGCACAGAAGCGCCCGGCACGGCGACGACGGTGACGGGAGGCTCCGGGTGGCGTTGGCCTGGCACCATCGGGATGATCCGCTGAAAGCCCAGGCGTTTGGCCTTCATGGCCGCTGTGTAGGACGCCAGCACCGGCAGGCTCTTGGGCAGCAAGGCCAGGCTGGGGGGATGGCAATGGTCTGCCAGACCTTGGCTGAGCAACAGCAGATCCAGGCGCTCCGGCACCGGTTGCGGAGATCGCAACTCCCCTTTGAGCAACCACCCCCCCGGGCCAAAAGTCAAAGGCCCGGTGAACCAGGGATCCACCAAGATGCGGGTGTCGCCAAATTGCAGAAGCCAGCCGTTGGCCCCCAGATAGGTGGCGAACACCGGGGACCGTTCAAAGGACATGGCGGAAGACCCTGAGGCGAAACCACATTGGCGCAACCCTTGCGGCGACGTGAAGGACTCCCTGCGGGGTCAGCCCCAAGATGACGCCTCAAGGCCTTGAGCTGAACCTCTTTGTGGCCAGGGGGGGCTCAGCGTGCGGCCCCGGGGACAAAGCCGGCAAGATGATCGAGCTCCAGGTGGTGCTGTCCATAGACCTCGCCGAGCCGATAAAGATCGGGGATGAGGGAGACATCATCCATCCGTTGCAACGCTGCGGCGCTCATGTCGTCGAGCCCCAAATTACTCAGAGTCTCTTGGGTCGTGAGAGGGTCATAACGCACATAGGCAAATTGCTTGGCACCCGTCCAGTTGGAGGCTGTCGCTGAGCCTCCAACGGGCAGCACCATGTCGCCAAACTCCCTATCGATTGGACCACCGAACCGACATTCACCAAGGATTCGGCAGGCCATGTCCCATCCTGCGGTTGCCGCATTCATCAGCGCCGAGGGGATGGTTTTGGCATGGTCCAGCAGAGTCAGATCCTTGACTTTCAGGTCGCCCCTTTCGGCCGGGGCGTTGCCGGTGCCAACAGAAACGATCAAGAGTTGGTCCACTCCTGTCTGCCACTGAATGTGATACGGCGCGGCCGTGGCCATTTGGAACGCCATGAAGGCGGGATTGTTGTAGGTGGTCACGCCACCGTCAACAAAAATGAATGTGTACTCCTGATCCGTCCCCTCTGCGAACCTGACAATCTCTGGAGGGAAGAAGGTGGGAGCGGCGGTGCTGGCTCGCACCAATTGCCAAAGTGGTAAGCGTAGATTGCAGTCGGGACGACTACGTTGATTGTATTTGGCAAGCGGATTATTGCACACAGGCCAGGGTGAATCTGTGTTGTGATTCCGCATCATTAACATCAAGAGGCCTTTCAGGCGCGGATCACCGAGTTCGACGGGGGGATCCGATTCACTGTAATGATAACCAGGGCCATTCAGCTGACAATTGAAAACGTTTCTCAACAGTTCCGCCAAGGGTTCAGCCACATATTTTTCGTGAAGTTGCAAGTACCATTTCTCCCGCTGAAACATGCTTTTGCCATTGCGTTCGTAGAACTCCAAGACTTGGCCAACAGTCATGCCGCTTGAAAGGCAGGTGGCGATGATGCCGCCAGTGCTGGTGCCACAGATGAAGTCGAAATAGTCTCCGAGCAAGAGGTTTGGATTGTGGCAGGCTTGACGCAATTCCGCCTCCAATTTGGCCAGGATCCCGAGACTGATCAAGCCCCGAATGCCACCACCATCACAGGCGAGAATTTTTTTGGGGCCCGGCTGCTGCATGCGCTGCAGAATCGGATCGTTCGTGGCAAGGGTGTCCATGTGCGGCCTGATCATCAAATCATTTCCAAGCTAGCGATGGAGATAGGCAATGAGCAACGGATGTGGATGATGTCTTCCTTGGCATTGGCGATCTTCCCTCCCGATCAGCTCAGGGCTTGCAGGTGAGATACCAACCCAGCGATCCAGCAGGCATCCAACGCGGGAGCCAATTCTTATAGGAATAATTTTCTCTTTTGCCCAAGGTGTCATTGGCATTGCCGCCACCTTGATATCCACCTCCTACAAGATCACAACTGCCGTAGGGATCATTCATCCAGAATCCGCGATCGTCATAGCCGATCACAACCGTCCAATGACCTCCACCGCTGGGGGCGGTCACATGGCCATGATGAAGCCAGCCCACAGCCACTGGGCGCCCGGCGTCGATTTCAGCCTTGAGGGTTTCGGCTTTGCCATCCGTGCGGAATTCAGGATGAAGGCCAAGGCTGCGCAGAGCTTGCAGCTGAGAATTGCTGTCCGTTGAATCCCCGTATTTTTGGCGAATACGATTATAGCTATTGCCATCTTTTGCTTTTAGCTTTCCCCAATAGCAGGCCAGCATGGCACAGCTGGCAGAGAAGCAATCTCGCCATCCTTGGCCATCATCCATCAACATTTGATCGTAGTAGACGACATCCAGAGGGTTGGGATGCGCCGGGGCGACAACAGCCGCAGTGGTGGCTGGCGCTGGTGCTGTGGCAGTCGCGGAACCTCCAGCGGCGATGGCCCGATTGGGGGTGCCAAGGCTCGTCAGGGTCGCGGCGTTTGCTCCAGGGCCGGGTGCAGGTCTGGAGTTGCCTGAGGCCATGCCGTCCCGCCAGAGATTGGCTTCGGCCTGCCGTCGCCGCAGCAATCCCTGATGCACAGCGGTGCCAGGCATGCTGTACAGCAAGAGGGCATCGGGCACCTTGAGCCATTCCTTGTTGCGCAGGCAAGTGCTGATGGTGTGGAAATTGGTTTCATCCCCATAGAAACCCTCTCCGAGATTCCAAGCAAAGGAGATCAGCGCAGATTGTTGTTGATCTGCCATCTCTTTCCAATGAGGGATGCGGCCAGAGAGCGTGTTCGCACACTGGCCGACCATGGTGCTCAACAATTGATCAGCTTCTGCGACGAACATGGTTTGTCCTGGCACCACGGGTTTGCCGTTCACCCGCGTGAAGCCATACCCAATGGTCCAGGGATCCCCACCACTGGCGGGATCGGGATAGGCTTTATCGCGAAATCCCTCAAATTCTTTGATCATTCGCAAGGCATCCAGGTGACCAACCTTTCCAGGGGCTGGGACCGCCGGAGCTGGTGGAGCGATGGAAACGGGAGCTGGTGCGGGGATGGAAACGGGAGCCGCAGCGGGAGCGGATGGGGTCTCCGGGGGCGTGGTGATCGCAGATGCTGGAACGCTCGTCGCCACTGTTGCTCGCGCTGCAGAGTCGGCGGTGATGGGAGGTGGCGTCTGGGATGTCTGGCCGTAGGCCACAGGGACGGTGCCTGGGGGGCCATACGGGGGTTGTGCATACGTCTGAGGCTGTCCTTGGAATCCAGGCAGTGGAAGGCGTCTTCCACCCGTGGGAGCAAAGACTTCAGAAAATTTGGTGGCGATGTAGGGAGCGAAAAACGTCAGGCCTGCATAAAGAAAGGCCGTCACTCCATTGATGTCACCAGGCATCTCGCACGTGCGCCCAAAGTGGTAGACGCTGATGATGCCAAATCCAAAGTAGAAGAGGATCAACATGATCAAGCCTGCCAAGGCAATGAGGCGGCTGACACTTGGCTCCATCACCCGGATGCTGACCGCTTCACCCTTTTCATTCAAAAGGGGCCTCTTGCTCCCATCCTCAGGGATGGATGTGATCGTTGTGGGTTCTGACAGCGCTTTGCGAATCTCCCAGCCGTGCTTGATCAGGCGGTGATCGATCTGCAGGAAGAAAATGAAGCAACCAATCAGGATGAAGACGGTCAGAAAAGACAGTTGGTGCTGGCCCAGCCGCCCAATTTGGCAGAGCTCATAGCTGTCCATCAGTCGGGCTCCCACCGCACCTGCGGCGGGGGCGGGAGAGGGGACGCCGCCCGGGGTTGTCACCCCCGTGGTGACTGCGTTGGGCACCTGCTGGGCGGCTTCGAGGAGGGAACCCGCCGTGGTTTGGGTCTGTTGGATCGCTTGTTGGGCCCAGGCGGGTAGAACAGCGCTGAGCAGGACGGTGCCGATCAGGGCGGAGGGACGACGGATGGCCAGCAAAAACGGGGTGACACCCCAAAGCGGCCGGGTTGGAAACTGGACGGGTCGATCCTTGGCTTGATGACGATCTTGCCTGCGCCGCGTCGTGTAGAAGCTCTGTTGCCGTTCCTGCCAATGTTCAGCCAAGGGAGCCCCCCATGGTTCACGCTATATGTCTCCATCGTGCTGGGTAATTCTGGGGAGTTCCTTGCGTGAGAAAGGATATTTAACCAAAGTTCATCATCACGCCGGTTTTTGTGTTGACACTCTTCTTTTCTCTTTCTTTTTTGATGAGCTCTCTTCTGTGATCCACCCCCCCGCGCCACCCTGCAGTCACCCGGCAGCCCATCATCGCCGTCGTCGGCAAAGATGACGCCTTTCCCGGCCATTCCATTGAGCTGATCCGGGCTGGCCCCTCCCGGCAGGGTGTCATGGCCCTTCGCACCGTGGAGGGGCACGCTCAAGCTCAGATTGCTCTATTCGATGCTGGCATTGGCGTTGAAGCTGTTAGCGCCAAGGAAGAAAAAATTGGGAGTGGTGTATGAGTTGCAGTGGGAATGCGGGGGGATGCTGGCTCGGCTGAAATCCTGGAGGCTCCCCTATGGGATCAGGCGATGCTCGGCCAATCAGGTGACGACGGCGTTGGCGCCGACGCGGTAGCCGTTCCCCGGAATCAGGGTGAGGTTGATGGTCGCGCTGGGTTCGACCCCGGGATCAGCTGCGGGAGTCAAGGTCAACGAGGCGGTGGCGGACCCGGGCGAATGTCACGACGACGCCAGGAGCCTGAGCGCGAAGGGAGCGGTCACCTACCTCTTCAAGGATGCTGCTGGCTCGCAGGAGGGAAGCAGGACCCTGCAGTGGCAGCAAGCCAAGAAACGCATGTGTTCCTCGTCCGCTCTTGTCATCGCTCGCTCAGATGGCTGAACTTTGGCAAGAGGCATCCATCCGCACAGGCCTGCGGAGCAAGCCTGCGGAGCTGGTTTGCTGCCGCTCAAGGCATCTGCACCCCCGCCGCGCGCATGGCGGCGGACAGAGACCAGACCTCCACCACCAGCTCATGCCAGGGCTGAATCGTGGCCATGTCGAGGGCCATGGGGGTGGGAGCGGCGGCCCGCAGAGCGCGGGCGGCGTTGAGTGCTGCCTGCGCGTCCCGCAGCCGCCGCCCCAGAGTG
Source organism: Cyanobacteriota bacterium (assembly GCA_046047935.1). Classification (GTDB taxonomy): domain Bacteria; phylum Cyanobacteriota; class Cyanobacteriia; order PCC-6307; family Cyanobiaceae; genus Cyanobium. The sequence goes on along the minus strand of JBJOHA010000070.1, from coordinate 2,746 downwards.
GTGCGGTCATCAGCGGCGAGAACCCGGTCGGGGCAGTGGGAGAGGAGCTGCAGGCCTCTGGCGAACGTCTCCTCGAAATCCGCCAGCAGGGGATTCAGCACCTGATCCAGAAGCTGGCCGGGCTCTGGATCGCCGGAGAAGGGATCTCCTGACGCCCTGGGCCGGGAGAGGTCCTCAGGGGAGGGATCGGAACGGGTCGCCATGGTGGCACCATAGGCAGGGCTCACCCCAGCATCAAGCCGCCCTCCTCGCTGAGGCTGGCATGAGCGCTGCGGAGATCAAAGAGAAGTTCCCTCAGGGTGAGTCGCTCCAGTTCCCGTTCCACCGCTCGTGTGAGGCGTTGCCGCAGCAAGGCCGCCACCTGCTCCGTGGCCGGATCGGAGCCGGCCTCCCCGAGTGGGTCTTGCCGACGCCTTGGCGACCCGACCCCGACGGGCCAGGCGCCCACTGCCCGCAGCACCCGGCTCAGGGAGAGATCCTCAGGTCGGCAGGCCAATTGGTAGCCCCCCTGCCGTCCGCGCCGGGCCGCCAGCACTCCCGCCCGTCGCAACCGCAGCAGAAGCTGCTCCAGATGGGCGGCCGGCAAACCCTGGGAGGCCGCCAGATCGCTCGCTGAGCGCCAGCGATCCGGCTCCCTGGCCAACTCCAGAAGGGCTTTGAGGGCCTGCACGCCCGTGCGGCCAAGCATGGGCACCCCCGCAACGCCTCCTCAAGAATGGAGCAGGGTCGGCAGCGGATCCCGCCGGTGCTCAACCCGCCGCCTGCCTCTGGAGTCGCTCCAACAGATGCTCCAGGGTGTAGCCGAACAAGGCCGGATCGGGCTCCCCCTCCGGCAGGTCCGCCAGACCCAGCTCCTGCCAACGGGCTGACACCCGCTCCTCCAGGGCGGCGTTGCGGGAGAGGGGTTCGCCCCAGGCATGGCGCCGTTCCGGACCGATCTTTGTGGTGGCGTCGATCGCCAGCCGGCCCCCCAGCCCGAGACGTTCACTGGCGAAGTCCAGCGTGTCGAAGGGGGTGTCCTCCAGCACGAAGAGATCCCGCTGCGGATCCACCTGCGCGCTGATCGCCCACACCACCTGGCGCGGGTCGCGAATGTTGATCGCCTTGTCGACCACGACGACGAACTTGGTGTAGGTGAACTGGGGCAGAGCGCTCCAGAAGGCCATCGCCGCCCGCCTGGCCTGGCCGGGGTAGGCCTTGTCGATGGCGATCACGGCGAGCTTGTAGCTGAGGGCCTCCATCGGCAGGAAGAAGTCGACGATCTCCGGGATCTGCTGCCGAAGGATCGGCGTGTAGATGCGATTGAGGGCGATGGCCAGCATCGCCTCCTCCTTGGGCGGGCGGCCGCTGAAGGTGGTGAGGAAGATCGGATCGCGCCGATGGGTGACGCAGTGGAAGCGCACGAGGGGCGAGGCCTCGATGCCGCCGTAGAAGCCCATGTGGTCGCCGAAGGGGCCATCGGGCAGCTCCTCGCCGGGGGTGATCGTGCCCTCCAGCACCAGCTCGCTGTGGGAGGGCACGGAGAGATCCAGTGTTTTGCAGGGGGCCAGCCGCACCCCCTCGCCTCCATAGAGGCCGGCGAAGAGCCATTCGCTGAGCTGCACCGGGATCGGCGTCGCCGCCGCCATGATCAGCAGCGGGTGAACGCCGATGGCGATGGCGATCTCCAACTTGCGGCCCATGGCCGCCGCCTTGCGCAAGTGGCGCGCCCCGCCCCGCACGCTCAACCAGTGCACGGTCATGGTGGTGGGGGATTGGCGCTGCAGGCGATAGACGCCCACGTTGGGAGTGCCCGTTTCGGGGTCTTTGGTGATCACCAGCCCGAGGGTGATCACGCCGCCCGCATCGCCGGGCCAGGGACGCAGCAGGGGCAGGGCGTCGAGATTCACCTGCTCGCCCTGGAGCACCACCTGGTGGCAGGGGGGCAAAAGGTCGCGGTCGGGCACGGCTCGAAACAGATTCCAGGCGAGGCCGCCGTAGCGCTTGAGCTCCGCCAGGCCCTTGGGAGGCCGGGGCTGCTGCAGGAGCGCCAGCTTTTCGCCCAGACCCTCCAGCTCCTCCGGCCGCTCCATCCCCATGCTCCACACCACCCGCTCCACCGTGCCGAGCAGGTTCACAGCCACGGGCATGGGGGAGCCCGCCACGTTTTCAAACAGCAGGGCCGGCCCCCCCAGCCCCAGCACCCGATCGGCGATGGCGGCCAGCTCCAGATCCGGATCCACCGGAGCCGTGATGCGGCGCAACTGGCCGCGCCGCTCCAGCAGCTGGAGAAACCCCCGCAAATCCCGCCCCTGCTGGGCCATCACGCCAGCCAACACCCGCTCCCTCTTTGAGGGCCACTCTGGCGGATCAAGGGGGTGGTGGGGGAGTGGCGCGGACGGGGGCGGCTCATGCCTCAAATACCTGCTCGTCTTCCAGGGGTTGCTGACCCATCAAGGCGAGGAAGGATTGGAGGCGGGCTCGGTTGCTGACGCTGGGATCGAGCTGGACGCTGGCGGAAAGCAGAGCGCATCGATCGAGGCGAGCAGTTGCCTGCCTCTGGCGTTCTCTTGCCTCAGCCGCTCGGTTTCTTTCTCGATCTGCTCGCTGTCGCTCCTCACTTGCAAGATTTCTCTCTCGAGCTGCTTCATTCTCAGCTCGTGCTGCATCCTGCGCTGCTCGAAATGCAGCATCCGCCGCTCGTAGTCGGGATCTCGACGCCAATTCAGCATCGACAACAACTGTCGCCAGCGAGGCAGCGATGAAA
>JBJOHA010000069.1:0-3286 GCA_046047935.1 Cyanobacteriota bacterium | reverse complement strand
GAAGATCCGGAGTTTGAAACCTTCTACACCAAAAACATTTTGCTCAACGAGGGTTTGAGAGCCTGGATGGCACCAGCCGATCAACCTCATGAAAAATTCGTCTTCCCTGAAGAAGTATTGCCACGCGGCAATGCCCTCTGATCAGAATCATCCACGACCTTGATGATTCAAAGGCGCCTTCCAGGCGCCTTTTTCATTTCCACACGCCAGCAAAGACCTCGATTGAGACGGTATACGATGGGAGCGTCCCGGCAACAGTGTCGTGGAGGGATTGGACGAAAGGCCAACCCTCCGAAAGCGTCACCGGTTGTCATTGTCCCCCAAGGAGGAGGTGTCCATGGCCGAATGTTCCCAACATCAGGGTCTGCAAATCGCGGAGGATGCCGTTTGATCCGGCGTTGATGGCCTGATCACTTCTCCTCGATCATCCGGTTCCGCACCCTGCGGACCCCCCTCAAACCCTCGGAGCATCGGTCTTCGGGGGTTTTGTTTTGATTCGTTTTTCCTCGCTGCTCTCCAAGTCGCTCTTCACGTCATCGATCGCTCGGGGCAGGGATGTGCGCAGCTCCAGCAAACGAGCGAACTGGCCGGAGACCAGCCCACTGAGATCCTCCAAAGCATGGATGACCGGTTCCCTTCGCACCGCCAAGGGAGCCTCCCGCAACGCTTCTCGAGCACCCACCGGATTCCAAGACGCCAGCAGGACCACAGCGCGGTAGGCCAGGGGCCAGGGGTTGGTGGGCTGGAGGCGTTGGAGGCATGCATACCACTGTTGCGCCTCCACCGGACGATTCCGGAGGGTGGCGGTCAGAGCCAGGGTCCAAAGAGCGTCGGCATCCGTCGGCTGCGCGGACAACCGCGCGAGAGCCCAGCGACGCACGCGCTCTTGATACAAGAAATGGGCATCCAGCTGATGTTCCGCGCCGATTCGCTCAAAGAGCGGTCCCAAGCCCTCGGGTCCACGCTCCATTCCTCTGGCCAGACGGATGAACTCGGCATCAAAGGGCTCGGCCTTGGCGGCAGGCTGGCGTTTCCACAGTTCCACCTCCCTCCCTTCATTCCAGGGCCAAGACCCGATCCGCGCAAAGCGCCCATCCGCGCGCACCCGGTGGCTGAGCTCCCTGGAAAACGGCCGATCCGTGCCCTGATCCCCTGTGGCGAGAAGGATCCAGGAGCTCCGAGCCAGAACAAGGGGATGCTCGCGGCGGGCCCGTCCGAGCCGACGGGCTTCGATCCGTCCCCCGGATCGCCGCGCGAAGGTGGTGACGGTCTGTTCGTTGAGCTGCGGATGACCCGGCACCACCAGCAGGGTGGTCGGGTTGTCCCCCACCAGCTCCCGCAGGCGCCCCGTGACCGCAGCCACTGGCGCGGGATCCGCTCGTTGAATCCGGGAGGCCGCGCTGGTGATGGCCTGGCTGGTGGCTGAGGCGACACCCAACAAGAGAAGAGCCCAAGCCGGGGTTGGGCCCCAATGGCGCCGGATCAGCAGCCCCACCTCCCACCACGCCCGCGCCAGCAGGATCACCAGCAGCGGCAGGACGGGGGTGAAATAGCGCGGGTCCTTGTTGGGACTCAAGGTGGTCAAGACCCAACCGCTGCAGGCGCAACCGAGGAGCCAGGGCCAACCCCGAGACAACGCGCCACCCTCAACCACCGCCCGCAGCTCTCCCGGATGGCGGCGCCAGGCCCTGTTGGCCCGGTCCAGAACCCAGACCAGCGCAGGCAAGGGCAGCACCGGACCCAACTGCGCCGGCAACCCCCGCAGGTACCAGCTCAGAGAGGCCCAGCTCAGAACCGGTGGATCCCCTTCGGCGGCCGCCGACTCCAACACCGCTCTGTTCGTGCCCCCGATCGTGGTGATCCAGTTGTGCTGCAGCCAAGGCAGCAGCGGAGCCACGATCACGACCAGGCCAACCAGCACCTGCATCCGGCGGCGGCGACGGCGGAACCCATCCACGACGACCCACAGCACCGGACCCAGGACCAGAAGCAGGGCGCTCTGCTTGACCAGAAGAGCGGCGGCCACAGCCAGGCAAGCCGCAAGCAGCTGCCCCCAGCGGCCACCACCAGGCTCTGGGGCCTGCCAACGGCCCAGCAGCCACAGGGCCAGGGTGGCGCTGGCCGCCAGGGGAAGATCCAGGGTGAAATCGACGCGCAGATGGGCGAGGGCGGGAACAAGAACCAGCAGGGTTCCGCAAAGCAGCCCGAAGCCGCTGCCGAGCAGTTGGCGGCCCCATGAAGCCACGACAACCAACAAGAGGGCTTGCCACACCGCCAACGCCCAGCTGGCCTGATCGGGCTGGTCTCCAGCCATGGCCATCACGGTGCCGTTGACCAGGGACGCCAGGGGGGGGATTTTGGGAGAGAGATCAAGCAGAGCCAGCCAGTCACCACCTGTTCCCGGGGGAATCAGCCCAAGAGCCCGGCCATGATCGAGGGCGCTGTTGAGGTAATCCGCCTGATCCCAGCTGGGGAGGCGTCGATCAAGGGCGAGCCAGAGACGATCTGCCGCCGTCGCCAGGGCCCAGAGCGCCAGCAGCGAACCCCACCAGCCGAGGGAGCGCCATCGGGCGCTGAGGTCAACAGGGGGGCGGGACAAGGTGTCGAGCAGCACGGACCAACCAGAGGCAGTCTGGACTGGCGCCTGTCGACGAACTGTCTTAGGCAGTGGTCCACGCTCTCAGACGGAGGCAAGGGCGTTCGGTGTTCTGTCACACGCGGGGGTGTGTCAAGAAGAGCCAATCGTCAAAATCGTGGCGGCGCCTTGCGCCTGTTGTGTGAGGTCAACTTCCATGAAACTTTTCCAGCAACTGCTGGTGGCGCCCGCGGCCCTCGGCCTGATGGCACCCTTCGCGGCCAACGCCGCCGACATCAATCTTTCTGGCGTGAATCAGTACGCCAGCGAAGAGCAGGTCACCAGCATCAACCAGTTCAGTGACGTCAAGCCCACCGATTGGGCCTTTCAGGCGCTGTCCAACCTGATTGAGCGCTACGGCTGCGTGGCCGGTTATCCCGACGGCACCTACCGCGGCCAGCGGGCCATGACCCGCTACGAAGCGGCCGCCCTGCTCAACGCCTGTCTCGATCGCATCACCGAGATCACCGACGAGCTCAAGAAGCTCATGAAGGAGTTCGAGAAGGAGCTCGCTGTGATTCGCGGACGGGTGGACGGCCTTGAGGCTCGCGTTGGCGAGTTGGAAGCCACGCAATTTTCCACAACCACCAAGTTGAAGGGTGTGGCCACCTTTGTGCTGGGAGCCAATAGCTTCAGTGGCAGCTCCCGCCC
>JBJOHA010000068.1:0-24299 GCA_046047935.1 Cyanobacteriota bacterium | reverse complement strand
CCCTCCACGCCCCGGCCTGCCTGCTGGCGCTGATCGTCGCCGCCCACGGCTGGGCACCCACCAGCCTGGCCATCGGCGCCGCCTGGCTCCATCCCCTGCTCCGCCTGGCCTACATCGCCGCGTATGTGGCCAACCTGCCCCCCCTGCGCAGCCTCTGCTGGGCCAGCGCCATCCTCTGCACAGGCCTCCTGTACAGCGCTGGACTGCAGGCGATCCTGGCGGGGTGAGGGGCATGGCCAGCAAAAAGCCCCCAGCCGGAGCCGGGGGCAGGGGTTCTCATGCTCAGGGCCCTCAGCCCGGGAAGACGTCAGGCCATCAGCCCTCCACCTTCACGATCACAGTGCTCACCTTGTGGGCTTTGGGAGCGGTGACGGTAAGCAGCCCATCGCGGTAGACGGCCTGGAGCTGTTCGCGCTCGATGGCGACCGGGAAGCGGAAGCTGCGGCTCCAGGTGCCGTAGCGAAACTCGCTCAGCAGAGGGCTGCGGGCCTTGTCGGGCTGAGCAGCGGCCTCGGCGGAGGCTTCTCCTTCCGCAGAGGGAGTGGAGAGCTGGCGCTGGCTGCGGCGCTCGGCGCTGATCACGAGGGTGCGCTCGGTGGCCTTCACTTCAATGGCGGCCTTGTCAACGCCGGGCAGTTCCAGCACCACCTCATAGGCCTCGGGGGTTTCATGCACTTCAGCGGCAGGCACCCGCTCGGCGGTCTGCAGCTGCTGGCTCAGTTGCTGCTCGAGGCGGTCGAACAGATCGAAGGGAGAGGAAGAACGGCGGGTCAGCATGGTTCCGATGGCGAAGGTTGCAGTTGGAGGGAGTCGTTTGCCCCCGGTGCAGGAACTGTCGCAGCGGCAAGGGGAGCTCAGGGAGGGGCGAGCCGAACCATTCGATTCGGCCCTCCCCACCAGGTTCGGAGCACCGAAACGCCAGGGCGTGACAACCGAAGCAGAGCGGTTGAGGCGCGCGACGACGACTCAGCGAGCCGTCCAATCCCACCTTCTGGTTGCGCCAGGACTGCGTGTCCAACTGCAGCCCGATCAGCCCCTGCCGCCCGGGGCCTTTGAGCAACGATCAGGAGTCCGTCCTGATGTAGTTGATCTCACACCCTTTCACCATTCGCGCTTCCTGCATCACCGCAGCGGCATTGAACGGGGAGAACTCAAACCACTGGAACAGATCCAGCCCGCGGTCGAGGGTGATCTTCCAGCCGTGGTCGGTGGTGATGCTGCGGGCATGGAAGTTGGGGCTGGCATCGATCTCCCAGGTGAACGGCGTGCTGGTGCCGGCGAACGAGTCCTGCACCTGGCCGAGATGTTCCACCTGTTTTTCGAGCGTTTCCTGGTCGGATCCGGTGATCAGATGCACGGTCACCTCATCGCCCACCGGGGTGATCTCATTCACCATGCGCAGGAACTCCACCAGGTTGCGGATCTGGTGGAAGGCGCGGATGTAGGGGTCGCGGATGATGATGCCGCTGCAGCCCTGCAGGTAATCGGCAAACAGGCGGCGGTAGCTCCAGCCCTTGGTGTTTTCCGGCACCACCAGATGCTGTTCCTTCTGTAGAGCGTTGGAGGGAGGCGCTGCCTCCCTGTTTTCTGCGGTGGCAGGTTCCGCTGGTTCGGAGGATGCAGCTGGTGGAGCCTTGGCTCTCTCCGCCCGGGCCTGTGCTGCGGGAGCAGCTGGGGGGTGAAGGGGCCTGAGCCCGGCAAAGGCCGGATACTGTTGTTCCTCGGGTGTGAGCACGGTGACTGCGTCCCCACCGGCCAGGGGCCTGTAGGCGAAGTCGTTGGCCTTGAAGGTGTCGTCGATCCGCAGGATCTGCTCCCGCACGCGGCGGCGGCACTCCATGGCGAACTCCAAAAGCTCGGCGAGCTCCTCGGGAGCGGCCTTGCCATCGGGATGGATGATCTTCATCAGACCAGAGAAGGTCTTCTCGAAGCCCGTTTGATCGCGGGTGGAGACCTCCGAGCTGATCTCGAAATGGGGCTTGTAGAGACCGGTGTAGTCCACCACGAAGCCGTAACCGGAGCAGAACAGCTCATGGCGCACCGGCTGAACTTCCCAGCCGGGGTTGAACGCGTGGATGCGATCGAGAAAGGCCGAGTCGATGTACTTGTCGGGGAGTGGCTCGTAGAAGTGGGAGTGCTTGAGCATGGTGGCCACAGACTTCTGGGTGTTGCCCATGAACACCATCGAGGCCTCTGCTGAAAGTTGCTCGATACCTCGCGAGAAGGTGCGGTTGGCCATGGAGTTCTTCATGATGTCGACCAGCGTCTTGTCGACCTTCTTGTCTTTGCCGGCAAACTCGTCAAAGCAGATGCAGTCCCAATAGCCCACCAGGCCGATCTTGCCGTTGGCGTTGCTCACAAACAGCTTCGGGGCGGTGACCTCCGAGCCTGAGATCAACAGACCGTGGGGCGAGAACTCGGCATAGACGTGAGACTTGCCGGTGCCCTTCGGGCCGAGCTCCAGCAGGTTGTAGTTGCGCTCGCAGAAGGGGATCAGGCGGATCAGGGTGAGCAGCTTGCCCCTCCGGGTGAAGGGCTCAGGGTTGAAGCCCACGCTCTGCATGAGCACATCCATCCACTCATCGGTGGTGAACTTGGCCCGGGCCGCCAGGAACTCCTCGTGGTCGACACCGGCCACCTGGATCGGCTTGACGCTGGAGATCTGCCAGGGGCTGGCCTTGGGGTCGGCGGGGAGCTCGTATTCGACATCGGTGATCGCCCAAATGCCACCGACGAGCAGCTTGGGGTAGCGCTTGATGAAGTCGACGTCGATCGGCACCTTCTTGAGGCCGAGGATGGTAAACTCCACCGCGTAGAAGCCGCCTTTCTCGTTGAGCTCCACGGTGAGCTTGTCGATCACCTTGTGGCTGCCGCGCTCCTTGATCGTGGATTTCACCAGCTCCGCCTGGTTGCGGTGCACGTAGTGCTTGGCGAGGATCCGCCGCACCGACGCCAACCCTTCGCTGATCAGGGTGGGGTCGTCGGTGGCGCAGTGTTGTCCCAGCAGGTACTCGAGCACATAGGTGGGCACCACCGCGTTCTGCTTGAGCTCGGTGGTGAGGTCCTTGCGCACCACCAGCCCAGGGAAGTGCTCCAGGATCTTCTGATCCAGGGGGCTGGGTGCAACTTGGGATGAGCTCGGGGCCATGCCTGTCACCAGAGGGTGCGGCAGGGGAGAACACGGCCCTGGCCGAGGGGATCAGGCCGCGCGCGAAGGCCGAGCCAAAGGGGCGCTCCAGCGGCGAGTCGTTGACGTCGACCCACTCCACCAGCAGCTCGATGGTGCGACGCGCATGGAAGCAAGACGTGCGCGGGCCACTGGCTGGCGATCCGTGCGTGCTGGGTGGCGGCACGAGTTAAGGGGTTTGGGAGCACGATCCTTCTCCACCCCCGTCCGACCTTGTCGGGTGGGGTCTTTGTTGACCCGGGTCGCCTGCCGTGCGATCAAGGTTGGAAAGGGTGGATGCCATTTCGCCTGCGTCGCATGGTCTTTGCCGGTGCGATCCAGACCCGCGCGGATCTTCGCGGCGGCAGTGGCGCCTGCGGCCAGCCCGACACCCGACACCCGACACGCTCGCGCGATCGGCTCTCTCCCACCATCCGCCTCGTGAGGCAGGGGCTGGAGGGCCTCCCGCGGCCGGGCGGTCAGGCGCCCTTCTCCTGCAGGGCTTTCAGGGCCGCCAGGAGGCTGGCCGGGCTCTGGGGATCCACCATCAGCACGCTGCCGCCCTTGGCGCTGGCCATCTCCTGCCCCATCGCCATCCAGTCGCGGGCCAGCAGCAGGCGCAAGCCTTCGGCCGCTGCGGGGTGGGTTTCGATCACGGCGGCCAGCTCCGCCGCCGCCTCCGCCCGCGCCTTCGCCAGCACCCGCTGCTGCTTCGCCTGGGCCTCCGCTTCCAGCAGCAGCGCCTCCTGCTTGGCCTTCGCATCCAACACCAGCGCCTCCGCCCGCCCCCGGGCCGCGTTCACCTGCGATTCCTTCTCCCCTTCCGATCGCAGAATCGCCGCCCGCTTCTCCCGTTCCGCCGTCATCTGCTGCTCCATCGCCTGCTGCACGCCGGGGCTGGGCTGGATGTCGCGCAACTCCACCCGCGTCACCTTCACCCCCCAGGGGTCGGTGGCCTCATCCAGCTCCCGCAGCAACACCTCATTCACCTCCGAGCGGGTGGTGAAGGTCTGGTCGAGATCGAGCTTGCCCATCTCCGCCCGGATCTGCGTCAACACCAGGTTCACCATCGCCGCCTGCAGGTTGTCGACGGCGTAGTAGGCCCGCTCATGCTCCAGCAACTGCCAATACACCACGGCATCCACCTCGATCGAGACGTTGTCGCGGGTGATGCACTGCTGCGGCGGAATGTCGAGCACCCGCTCCCGCAGGGATTCGTTGCTCACCACCTTCTCCACCCCCGGCAACACAAACGAGAGGCCGGGCGTCAGCTGCCGGTTGTACTTGCCCAGGCGCTCCACCAGCTTGGAGCTGCTGCTGCTCGTCACCTTCACGCTGCTCAGCCCCAGGCCGCTGAGCAGCACCAACACCAGGGGGATCAACGCTTCCATGGCCAACCTCGGGAGGTTTTCAGGCTAGGAAAGATTCGGTCTTCGGCCTGCCCCCGGCCATGCTCTCCTCCTCCCTGCTGTGGCTGCTCGTCGGGATGGCCCTCTGGCTGCTCGTGCTGATCGGTGTCGACAGCGATGGGCTGCTCCTGGTGGGCGGCGCCAGCGCCCTGGGGCTTGCGCTTCTGCAGGCCGTTCTGCCGCTGCCGGTGGTGGCGCAGGCTCTGCTGTTTCTCGCGCTCGTGGCCGTCAGCTACGGGCTGGTGCGGCGCTGGCTCAGCCGCGAGGCCCGCGCCTCCGCCCTCATGCCCCCTCCACGGGCGGAGGAGGCGGAGGTGATCGAGGGCTTCGCCGCCGATGGGCGCGGGCGGGTGCGCTGGCAGGGCCAGAGCTGGGCCGCCCGCAGCCTCGATGGCGCCATTCCGCAGGGGCCGGGACAGCGGGTCACCGTGATGGGCCGGGAGGGCAACTGCCTGCAGGTGATGGCGCGGGGGCAACGCTTGCCGGCGCTGCCCACGGGCGAAGACAGCGGCGCCAGCCTCTGATGCAGGGCTGATTCCAAGCCTGTCCCTCGCCGGCCGGTTCAGTCGAAGAACAGCAGGCTCACCACCTTGCCCATGTCCTCCGCCGTGCGGCAGCTGGAGAGGAGGGTTTCGCTGTCGTGAAAGGCATAGCAGATCAGCTGATCGCAGCGGCCGATGATCTCCTGGTTGCAGAGGCTGCTGGCCATCGGCAGGGGCAACTCATCGTGCTCTGGCTTCTCCACCAGATGCAACACCCGCTCCAGCTGAGCCTGGGATTCGCTCGGCTGACGCTCCAGGCTCTGGGGCAGAAGCACGGTGAGGCGACCGGGATCCACCGCCAGCGCTCCGCGGATCACCGCCGCGTTCACCCCCTGGGCGCCGGAGGTGATCAGGCTGTGGCCCTCCTGGGCCAGGGAGCGCGCCACCAGCTCCACCAGATGGATCGACACCACCGGCACATGGCGGCTGCCCAAGATGGCGATTCGCCGCTTTCCCGTGTCCTGGAGCATGGCCAGCTCCTGGGCCAGGGTGTCAATCCTGTCGAGAGCTGGAAGATCGAGAGACCGGGTCACCCGTCGTACGCCCGCATGGTTACAGGAAACTAGCAGCGCTCCCCGAACTCACTCCAGACCCAGCCGCTGGAACAGCCTGTCGAAGCGGCAGTTGTCCTCCACCAGGCGGATCGCATGGGAGGCCTTCACCGTCTCATGAAGCCGAACGTGGCCGATGGCCGCTTCGACCACCTCCACGGTGGTGAGGGTGTCGTGATCCACCTTCAAGACCGGCACCTCCAGTTCCTCCGCCCGGCTGATCAGCTGCGGCAACGGCTCCCCCACCCCCGTCAAGATGAGGCACTGGGTGGAGGCCTCCAGGGCGGCCAGCTGGATGTCGGTGCGGTCGGCCCCGGTGACCACGGCCATGTTGCGGCGGCGGCGGAAGAATTCCATGGCCGAGTTCACGTTCATCGCTCCGATCGACAGGGTCTCCACCAGCAGATCCAGCCGGTCGCGAGAGCACAGCACCCGCGCCTCCAGACGGCGGCTGAGCTCCTCCACCGTCACGCTGCGCAGCAGGGGGCTGCGGGGCAGCACGCCCAGCACCTGCAGGCCGATGCGCTCAAGGGCCGGCTCCAACTCCTGCCGGAAGGCCGCCAGCGCCTCCGTCGCCACCCCGTTGATCACCACCCCCGCCAGGAGCGGCCCCAGCTGGCTGCGCGCCTCCAGCAGCGGTTCCACATCCCGACTGTCCGTCCACGGGTGCACCAGCACCACAGCGGCCTCCAGGGCTTGGGCCAGGGGCACCAGCCCGAAGCCGAACAGCATTCCCTCACTCAGGCGACCGGCCCCCTCCAGGATCGCCAGGTCGCCCGTTTCTCCCCCCAGCCGCGCCCGCAACGCCTCCATTCCCTCCACCGGCCCCACCTCCCCCCGCAGCAGGCGCTCCCGGGCGGAAGCGGGCTCCAGCACGGCGGCGGAGGCGATCAGACGGTCCTCGTCCAGCCGAAGGTGCCGGCCGATGAAGCGCACATCAGCATCGATGAGGGGATCGCCCGGCTGGTGGATCTCTGCGGGATCCAGGCAGGTGGCCAGCGGTTTGCCGAACAGAAAGGGCACGCCGCGGCGGAGGAGTTGCTGGCCCAGCCCCAACACCACCGCTGACTTCCCGCTGAAGGGTTCGCAGGAGCCAATCAGCAACGGGTTGGGCATGGAGTGGCCTCAAACGTCCGGGCTGTGGCAGATTCTGGCAGCTCGCCCCCCCCGCAGCCGCTGATTTCCTCCGCGCCTCGTCTCACCGTGGCGGTCACCGGCGCCCACGGCGCCCTTGGCCAAGCCCTCCTGCGTCGCTGGCATCGTCGCGGCGCCCTCTTGATCGCCCTCACCCACCGGCCGGACAGCGGCGCCATGGCGCCTTTGCGCCTGCTGGAGCCCGATGGCACGGAGATTCCCCTGCGGCAGGTCGGCTGGCGCTGCGGCCAGGAGGAGGAGCTCGCCCCCCTGCTCGACGAGGTCGACGTGCTCGTGCTCAACCACGGGGTGAATCCCTACGCCCGGCGGGATGGGGCGGCGGTCTCCCTGGCGCTGGAGGTCAACGCCCTCAGCCATTGGCGCCTGCTGGAACACTTCGCCGCCGCGGTGGCGCGCCGCCCGCCCGCAGCCCCGCCACCCGCAGCCCCTCCCGCCGATGCCCATTCCGGGGAAGGGGCCGCTGCTGCGTCTCAGACGGGCGCCCCAACTGGCCGCCGCAGACTCCCGGAGGTGTGGATCAACACCTCCGAGGCGGAGATTCAGCCCGCCCTCAGCCCCCTCTATGAGATCAGCAAGCGGCTGCTGGGGCAGCTCTTGAGCCTGCGCGCCCTCGATCTGGCCGCGCCGGGTCCGCAGGGCCGGCCCACCCTGCGGCTGCGGCGCCTCGTGCTCGGTCCCTTCCGCTCGGATCTCAACCCCTACGGCGTGATGGCCGCCGATTGGGTGGCCGGGGAGATCCTGCGGCAGGCCGATTGGAACCTTGGCCTGATCATCGTCACCATCAATCCCCTCACCTACGTGCTGATGCCCCTGGCCGCCCTCAGCCGCTGGGCCTACTTCCGGTGCTTCACGCGCCGCAACGCCCCCTGAGCCCCCGCTCCGTCACCCCGGCCCCCCCCAGCCGCAGGCCTGGGGTCGCGTCGGGTCGGGGTGGTCGGGGTCGAGGGCGCGGCGGGGGCTTGGTGGGTCAGAAGTCGCGATCCGTCAGGATCTCGCAGCCGTCGCTGGCCACCACGATGGTGTGCTCCCACTGCGCCGAGAGGCTGCCGTCGACGGTCACCACCGTCCAGCGATCCTTGAGGGTGCGACAGCGCTTGTCGCCGGCATTGAGGATCGGCTCCACCGCCAGGGTCATCCCGGGACGAAGGGTGACATTCGGCAGCTCGCGAGTGCGGTAGTTGAACACCGACGGCTCCTCGTGCAGATTGCGGCCCACCCCATGGCCGGTGAAATCCTCCACCACCGCATAGCCGTGGGCAACCACATGGTCTTGCACCGCTCCGGCCAGTTCGAGCAGGGTGCTGCCCGCCCGGATCGTGGCCAATCCCTTCATCAGGGCCTCCTGCGCCACCTGACTCAGACGCTTCGCCTCCTCGCTCACCCCCTCGCCGACGCCGATGGTGATGCAACTGTCGCCGTGGTAGCCCTCAAAGCAGGCGCCCGTGTCCACCTTCAAGAGGTCGCCCGCCTGGATCACGCGCTTGTCGCTGGGGATGCCATGCACCACCTCGTTGTTGATGCTGGCGCAGATGCTGGCGGGAAATCCGTGGTAGCCCTTGAAGCTCGGCACGGCTCCCAGCTCGCGGATGCGCGTTTCGGCGTGGCGGTCCAGGTCGCCTGTGGTCATCCCCGGCGTCACCAGCTCGGCGATCTCCCGCAACACCGTGGCCACGATCCGGCTGGCCGTGCGCATGGTGGCGATCTCCCGGGCCGATTTCACCTCCACCCCCCGGCGCTGGCCGCCGAGCCGCGGTCCGACGCGGACCGGCTCGACCGCGGGCTTGGCCTCCCGGTTGCGGAGGCCACTGGAGGCGGCGAGCAGATCGGCGAACTTCATGGCGGGGCGGGGATGGGGCGACAGGTGGGAGGGTCGCGACTTCCACGCTATCGGTGAAGGGCAGTCCCCTGCCGTGGCACCCATGGCCGACATCTCCTCTCCTCCCGGCCGCGCGCCCTCCCCGCAGGCGCGCCTCCGCCAGGCCCATGCCTGGCTGGCGCCCGTCGTCCTGGCTCCGCTCCTGCTCACCGCCTGCACGGGCATGGCCTATCGGCTGTTGAAGGACGGGCTCGGCTGGAACCGGGATCAGGTTCACCCGTTGATGGTCCTGCATGAGGGGGAATGGCTCAAGCCCCTCCTCGGCCCCGCTGGCGAGACGCTTTACGTGGTGCTCAATGGCCTCGGCCTGCTCTGGATGCTCATCACCGGCTCCACCCTGGTGTGGCAGCGGCTCCGACGCCACCGCCCGGCGCGTGGGGGGGCGGGGGAGGTGACAAGGTAAAGTCTTGGTTTGGCTCCATGATTTTTAGGACGCTGGCATGGCTGCGGAACCTCCCGAGAGCACCACACTGACGCCCACCGACGGGCTGCCCGAGGATGGCCCCGAGGCCGCCGCTTCTCCAGCGGAACCCACTGGCGCGACACCCTCTGAAGAGGCGGCCCCTGGAGAGGCGGCCTCTGAAGAGGTGGCCCCCGCCGCTGACACGCAACCCACCAAACGCCAGGCGATTGTGGGCAAGCGCAGCGCTCGCGAGCTGATCGACGCCTTTGAGGCCGAACAGCTCAAATCCGATCTGCCGGAGATTTTCGTCGGCGACACGGTGCGGGTGGGCGTGCGCATTCGCGAGGGCAACAAGGAACGAATTCAGCCCTACGAAGGTGTGGTGATCGCCATGCGCCACGGCGGCCTCAATGCCACCATCACCGTGCGACGAATCTTCCAGGGCATCGGTGTCGAGCGGGTGTTCATGCTTCACAGCCCCCAGGTGGCTTCCGTGAAGGTCGAGCGTCGCGGTAAGGTGCGAAGAGCGAAGCTCTTTTATCTGCGCGACCGGGTGGGTAAAGCCACACGGGTCAAGCAGCGCTTCGATCGCTGAGGGGCTTCCCCTCATCAGAAGTTTGTCATCTCTTTTGGTGGCAATCCGGGTGCATCGCCTTGCGCCGTTAGTTCAGTTGGTAGAACGCAGGTCTCCAAAACCTGATGTCGGGGGTTCAAGTCCTCCACGGCGCGTTCGATGCACCTCTCCTTCGTTGTTTTTTTGTTCCGAGCATGGAGTTGGATCTTCAACCCGGTGATGTGGTCAAAGTTCTGGAGTCCGCGGCTTTGGGTTGGGTTCGCGCCAGGGTGATTCGTGTCAAGTCCGGCGGTCGCGTTGTGGTTCAAAGCGATCAAGGTCGAGAGTTCACCGCCCGTGGCAATCAGGTTCGGCTCATTGAACCCGCCGGCTTCCGTCCCTGAGGGGCCTCCTGGCCTCAGCGACCTGTCAACCACCGCGCGCGGGCTTTTCGCCAGACATGGCCATCCGTTTCCTCAGAACGTTTCAGGTCAAGAGTCTTGATCCTTGCCCGTGTGCGTCTTCTGAGCTCCCTGTGATCGACGTTCCACCCGCGACCAGGGTGATTCCCCCAAGCATTTGACGGAGGGAACCGCCGCAGGGGATACTGGAAAGGTTGGCGAAGCCGCCAACGGTTCGGCCCGAGCTCACGCTCCACCAGCCGTTCCTTTTTGGGACTGTAGTTCAATCGGTTAGAGCACCGCCCTGTCACGGCGGAAGTTGCGGGTTCGAGCCCCGTCAGTCCCGTTCAATTCATCACCGCGAGAGCAGATCGTTGATGGCTGAGGTTTCCGCTCCCATTCGCGTTCGCCTCGCTCCCAGCCCCACAGGCACCCTCCACATCGGCACTGCCCGCACGGCGGTGTTCAACTGGCTCTTCGCGCGCCATCAGGGCGGCTCTTTTCTGTTGCGCATCGAGGACACCGACCGGGAGCGCTCCAAGCCGGAATACACCGCCAACATCCTGGAGGGTCTGCGCTGGCTGGGATTGGATTGGGATGGGGAGCCCGTGATCCAAAGCGCCCGGATCGAAAGCCATCAGCAGGCCATCGCCCGCTTGCTGGCGGACGGCAAGGCCTACCGCTGCTACACCAGCGAAGCGGAGTTGACCGCGCTGCGAGACGAGCAGCAGGCCCGCAAGCAGGCGCCGCGTTACGACAACCGCCACCGCGATCTCACCCCCGCTCAAGAGCAGGCGCTGATCGACGAGGGACGGGAGGCGGTGGTGCGCTTCCGCATCGACGACGACCGCGTCATCGAATGGCACGACCTCGTGCGGGGCCCCATGCGCTGGTCGGGGTCTGATCTGGGCGGCGACATGGTCATTGCCCGTCGGGCGCCGACCGGCGTGATCGGCGATCCCCTCTACAACCTGGTGGTGGTGGTGGATGACGCCGCCATGGCGATCAGCCATGTGATCCGCGGCGAAGACCACATCGCCAACACCGCCAAGCAGATCCTGCTCTACGAAGCCCTGGGCCTCCCCCTGCCCATCTTTGCCCACACCCCCTTGATCCTCAATCCGGAGGGGCGCAAACTCTCCAAGCGCGATGGCGTCACCTCCATCAGCGACTTCCAGGCGATGGGCTACACGCCGGAGGCCCTCACCAACTACATGACCCTGCTGGGCTGGTCGCCGCCGGAGGGCATGGGGGAGCGGTTCACCCTGGCCGAAGCGGCGGCGGTGTTCGGCTTTGAGCGGGTCAACCGCGCCGGAGCGCGCTTCGACTGGGACAAGCTCAACTGGCTCAATGCCCAGGTGCTCCATGGGCTCACGCCGCAGGAGCTGCTGGAGCGCCTGCGGCCCCTGTGGGCCGCCAAGGGCTGGCCCCGCCCCGACGCCGCCAGCGCCCTGCCAGAGGGTTGGCTGGAGGAGCTCTGCGCCCTCCTCGGCTCCTCCCTCGCCCTGCTCGCGGATGGGGTGGCGCAGGCGGCTCCCTTCTTTGCGACGCCCCTCCCGGACGATCAAGCGCGGGAGGCGTTGGCCAAGCCGGAGGCCCAAGCCTGCCTGGCCGCCCTGCGCGGCCAGCTGCCCAGCGGTCCCACTCTGCCAACGGCGGAGGCCCAGGAGCTGTTGGCCGCCGCCGCCGCCAGCGCGGGCGTCAAGAAAGGGGTGGTGATGAAGAGCTTGCGGGCCGCGTTGCTGGGCTCGCTTCAGGGTCCCGATCTTTTGGCGTCTTGGCAGCTCCTCCATCGGATCGGAGAAGATCGCCTGCGGCTGGAGCGGGCGCTCACACCCGCTTGAATCCACTCGCTTGACCCCATGCGTTGACCGCCCCCTTGCGTTGGCCGGACCGCCCCCAGCGTTGGCCGCCAGCGACCCCACCCTCAGTCGTCCAGGCTGCCGAAAAGCGGCTCCACCCGCAGACCGATCACGCTTCCCGCCCGCACCAGCAGGTATTCGCCCTCCAGATCACTGATGGGCACATTCACAAAGGCGTCGGAGGGGGCACCGCTGTGGAGCGCGCTGGTGTACCACTGCTGAAACGCCTCCAGAGTTGAAAAGTGAACAAGCTCCTCCTTGCCGTTGCTCAGGAGCAAGTGGATGCAATAGCGGCGGGGAATCCGAGTCATGAAAGGGGGGCGACGTGGAAAGGCAAGTGGAAGGGCAAGGGGTCCTGGTCCGACCGGGTGTAAAGCGGATGGCGCGGATGGCCCCCGCGGGTCGTCCCCACGCTGACCAGCTCTCCCTTCCAGCATCGCAGCAGATCCAGCACCCTTCGGTCTCGCGCGTGCAGTCCGCCGCGCTGGCCCCAGCCCAGCCAAACCCGCGGCGGTGGTCCCTCGGGCGCCGTCGGGGGTTGGCCCAGCCAATCCAGGGCCGTGACCAGCCAGGCATCGTTCCGCGCTCCCACCGGATCCGCGCAGCGACGCAGCACATCTGGATGGCGCCCCGTGCGGGCGAAGAGGTTGAGCACCAGCAGCCCGCCATGGCCCCAGTGCCGGGCCAGTCTCAGCAGACACTCCAGAGTGGCGTCATTCCGCGTCCCGTCGGCGGTGGAGGGATTGAGCCCCACGAACACCACCGCGCTGCGGGCCGGCTGCCAGGAGCGCAGCAACCACCAGCGATAGCGTCCGCAGGGGCTGAACAGCGCCGCCGCCCCCCCTGGCTCCGCCAGCCTGCGCCAGGCGGCGGGCGGTGGAAAGGGATCTGGCAGGCTGAGGCGATTCGGGCGGGCAGCGTCGATTGGCCATGACGGATCCCAGACCTCTGTTGCTGCTGGTGGATGGGCATTCGTTGGCATTTCGCAGTTTCTACGCCTTCGCCAAGGGGGGAGACGGCGGCCTGGCCACCAAGGACGGCGTGCCGACCAGCGTCACCTACGGCTTTCTCAAAAGCTTGCTCGACACCTGCGCCGAGTGGCGCCCGGACGGGGTGGCCATCGCCTTTGACACCGACACCCCCACCTTTCGCCACGAGGCGGACGAGAGCTACAAGGCGAACCGCGACGTGGCGCCCGAGCAGTTCTTCGCGGATCTCGACAATCTGCGCGAGATCCTGGCCGACCACCTCGATCTGCCCCTGGTGATGGCCCCCGGCTACGAAGCGGATGACGTGCTCGGCACCCTGGCCGATCGGGCGGCGGCCGAGGGCTGGCGCGTGCGCATCCTCTCGGGGGATCGCGACCTCTTCCAGCTCGTGGATGACGGCCGCGACATCGCCGTGCTTTACATGGGCGGCGGGCCCCGCAACAAGGGAGCCGGTCCAAGGGAGATCCGGCGGGAGGGCGTGGTGGAGAAACTGGGCGTGCCGCCCGAGGAGGTGGTGGATCTCAAGGCCCTCACCGGAGACAGCTCCGACAACATTCCGGGCGTGCGCGGCGTTGGTCCGAAGACGGCCATCAGCCTGTTGCAGGCCCACGGCACGTTGGCGGGGATCTATGAGGCCCTGGAGCAGCAGAAGGGAGCCCTGCGCGCCAAGCTGGCGGAGGGGAAGGAGAGCGCCTTTCGCTCCCGCATGCTCGCCGCCATCCATCGCGATGTGCCTCTCCCCCAGCCGCCGCGGCTGACGCTGGGCCAGGTGCGTCTCGAGCCCCTGCGGCAACGTCTGGCCGCCTTGGAGTTGTTCAGCCTGCTGCGCCAGGCGGAGCGCTTTGCCAGCGCCTTCTCCGTCACGCCAACGGAGGGTCCCGCGACCCCAGCCGCCACGGCCAACACCTCTGCCGCCCCAACCCCAGCCGCCGCCAGCACCGGCTCCGGCACTGGCACCGCCGCCACAGCCCCCGCCACCCTCACGCCCGCCAGCGCGGACGCCTCTCCCGCCCCGGCCGGGGATTCCGACCCGCGTCCAGCGTTGGATCCTCTTTTGATCCAGACCCCCGACGCCCTGGAGGAGCTCCGGGTTCGCCTCCTGGCCCACGCCGCCGACGCCCCCCCCGTGGCCCTCGACACGGAAACCACCTCCCTCAACCCCTTTCGCGCCGAATTGGTGGGCCTCGGCGTCTGCTGGGGGGCGGGCCCCCGCGACCTGGCCTACATCCCCATCGGCCACCAGCCGGGGAGCGACGCCAGCCAGCCCGACCTGCAGCTTTCGGATCCCTCTCAGCTTCCCCTCGAAAGCGTGCTCCTCGCCCTTGGACCCTGGCTGGGGAGCGCGGCCCACCCCAAGACGCTGCAGAACGCCAAGTACGACCGGCTGATCCTGCTGCGCCATGGCCTTCCCCTCGGCGGCGTGGTGATGGACACCCTGCTGGCGGACTACCTGCGGGACCCCGCCGATCGCCACAGCCTGGAGGCCATGGCCCAACGGGAATTCGGCTTCACCCCCGACAGCTACAGCGACGTGGTGGGTCGAAAGAGCACCTTCGCCGAGGTGCCGATCCCCGCGGCCGCCCAGTACTGCGGCATGGACGTGCATCTCACCTGGCGGCTGAGCGGTCGGCTGGGGGAGGCGCTGGCGGCGTTGGGGCCTGCCCTTCCCGAGCTGCTTCAGCGCGTGGAGCTTCCCCTGGAGCCGGTCTTGGCGACGATGGAGGCCACAGGCATCCGCATCGACCAGCCCTACCTCCAGGAGCTGAATCAGGAGTTGGCCGCCCAGTTGGAGCATCTCGAGGCCGAGGCCCAGCGCGTCGCCGGCCAGACCTTCAACCTGGCGTCGCCGAAGCAGCTGGAGGCCCTGCTGTTCACCACCCTCAACCTCGACCGCAAAAAATCGCGCAAGACCAAAACCGGTTGGAGCACCGACGCCAGCACGCTGGAAAAACTGGAGGAGGACCATCCGGTGGTGCCCCTGTTGATCCAGCACCGCATCCTCAGCAAATTGCGCAGCACCTATGTGGAGGCCCTGCCGGCCCTGGTCGAGCCCGAAACCGGACGGGTGCACACGGATTTCAACCAGGCGGTGACCGCCACGGGCCGTCTGTCGAGCAGCAACCCCAATCTGCAGAACATCCCCATCCGCACGGAATTCAGCCGGCGCATCCGCAAGGCCTTCCTGCCCGAGGAGGGCTGGTGGATGATCAGCGCGGATTATTCCCAGATCGAGCTGCGCATCCTCGCCCACCTGTCCGGCGAAGAGGTGCTCATCGACGCCTACAACACGGGCGATGACGTGCATGCCCTCACCGCCCGCGTGCTGCTGGAGAAGGAGCAGGTGAGCGCGGAGGAGCGGCGGTTGGGCAAGACCATCAACTTCGGCGTGATCTATGGCATGGGACCGCAGCGCCTGGCCAGGGAGACCGGCTTGAGCCAGGTGCGGGCCAAGGAGTTTCTGCAACGGTTCAAGGAGCGCTACACCAAGGTTTTTGCCTTCCTGGAACTGCAGGAGCGCCTTGCCCTCAGCCGGGGTTGGGTGGAGACGATCCTGGGGCGGCGGCGCACCTTTCACTTCGACCCGGGCGGCCTCGGGCGCCATCGGGGCAAGGACCCCCTGGAGATCAACCTGGAGGGAGCCCGCCGGGGGGGGCTGGAGGCCCAGCAGCTGCGCGCCGCCGCCAATGCGCCCATCCAGGGCTCCAGCGCCGACATCATCAAGCTCGCCATGGTGCGCCTGCACCAGGAGCTGCTGCGGCGCCCGTTGCCCGCCCGCCTGTTGCTGCAGGTGCACGATGAACTGGTGCTGGAGGCCGCCCCCGAGGTTCTCGAGGAGGTCCGCGACCTCACCCGGCGCACGATGGAGCAGGTCATTCAGCTGCGGGTGCCGCTGGTGGTGGAAACGGGCGTCGGCGCCAACTGGATGGACACCAAGTAGGCCGGCGTCCGTCGCGGCGGCCTTCCGGGGAGTGCAGGCCCTTTCGTGAGACACTTTGCCCACCTTTTCCATTCCGGTGAGGACACCACCCCTCCTCTGCGGAGGCGCCAGCGACACCGCCCCTGGCGCCCGCCCCCCAAGCCTTTTCCCTTCCGGCCGCGCCGCTGTCCACCCGGCCCCATCCACCGCCGCGGGCTTGTCCTGTCCCCTGTTCCTTTCTCGGTTCCCTTCTCGCCATGCAGGTTGAACGCTTCTCCGTCGCTGGCCCGATCCAGATCACTCCTCGGGTGTTTGGCGATGACCGGGGCTATTTCCTGGAAACCTGGAACCGCAAGCAATTCGCCGAGCTCTTGCAGGTTCCCTTGGAGGCGTCGCCCACCTTCGCCCAGGACAACCAATCCCGTTCCTCCCACCTGGTGTTGCGCGGCCTTCACTACCAGCTGCCACCCCACGCCCAGGGCAAGCTGGTGCGTTGCGTGCGGGGCGAGATCTATGACGTGGCTGTGGACATCCGCCAGGGGTCGGCCACGTTTGGCCAATGGGTCGGCGCCCACCTCAGCGAGGAGAACCACAGTCAGCTCTGGGTGCCGGCGGGCTTTGCCCACGGGTTCCTCGTGCTGAGCGACACCGCCGAGGTGCTCTACAAGGCCAGCGACTTCTGGAACAAGGCCTCCGAGCGCTCGATCCGCTGGGATGACCCGGCCCTGGCCATCGCCTGGCCCTTCCCCCCGGGTGAGGGCGCGCCGAGCGTGTCGGACAAGGATCGCGAGGCGCCCACCCTGGCGGAGGCGACCGCCCTGGGCGAGGTGTTTCCATGAGCGCCGCCCCGAAGGTGTTGATCACGGGGTGTGGCGGCCAGCTCGGCCAGGCCCTGCTCGCCTCCCTTCCTCCGGGGGTGGAGGGCATCGTCACCACCCGCGCCTCCCTCGATCTCGCCGACGGGGAGGCCTGTGGCGCGGCTGTGCGGCAGCATCGCCCCGCCTGGGTGCTCAACGCGGGCGCCTACACCGCCGTGGATCGCGCGGAAAGCGAGCCGGAGCTGGCGATGCGGGTGAACGCCGGCGCGCCGGAGGCCTTCGCCGCCGCCCTCGCCGAGACCGGCGGCCACTTGCTGCAGCTCAGCACCGACTTCGTCTTCAACGGTGCCCAGGGCTCTCCCTACCAGCCGGATCAGCCCCTTGAGCCCCTCGGGATCTATGGCGCCACCAAGGCGGAGGGGGAGCGGCGGGCGGCGGCCCTGCTCCCTCCCGATCGGCTCTGCATCCTGCGCACCAGTTGGGTCTACGGTCCCGTGGGCCACAACTTCTGCCTCACGATGCTGCGCTTGCATCGCCAGAAGGCCGCAGCTGGAGAGAGCCTGGGGGTGATCGCCGATCAGGTGGGTTGCCCCACCGCCACCCACACCCTGGCGGAGGCCTGTTGGGCCGTGATCGCCCGGGGGGTGAGCGGCTTGCACCATTGGAGCGATGCCGGCGCCGCCAGCTGGTACGACTTTGCCGTGGCCATCGGGGACGAAGCCGTGAATCGGGGTCTGCTTCCGCAGGCGGCGGCCGTGCGGCCAATCGGCACCGAGGACTACCCCACCCCCGCCAAGCGCCCCTCCTATTCCCTGCTCGACTGCCGCGCCACCCGCCGCGCCCTCGACATGCCCCCGCGCCACTGGCGCGAGGCCCTGGTCGAGGTGCTGGCCCGGGTGCCGCCCCCCGCCTGAGCCCCCCCCCCGGGGACTCCCCGTCTCACCTGAATTCCGGGCCACCCTCCAGCGGCTCGTCGCGCTCCCTCTCGCCTCTCCTGATCTCCCATGCTTCCGCTCTCTTCCCTGCTCGCCGGCCGTCGTCGCCTCCTGGTGACAGGGGGAGCGGGCTTCATCGGCGGTGCGGTGGTGCGCCGCCTGTTGCGGGAGAGCGACGCCATCGTGTTCAACCTCGACAAGCTCGGCTACGCCAGCGATCTGAGCAGCATCGATGAAGCCCTGGCCGACGCTGGCGGCGCCGCCAGCGGCCCTGAGGCGCGGCATCAGGTGTTGCAGGTGGATCTGGCCGATCCGGAGGCGACGGCCGCGGCGGTTCGCCAGGCGGATCCCGACCTGGTGATGCACCTGGCCGCTGAAAGCCACGTGGATCGCTCGATCGAAGGCCCGGAGGCCTTCATCGCCAGCAACGTGCAGGGCACCTTCTCCCTGCTGCAGGCCGCGCGCGCCCATTGGGAGGGCCTCTCCGGCGAGCGGCGCGAGCGCTTCCGGCTGCACCACATCAGCACCGACGAGGTGTTCGGCTCCCTCGGCCCCGAGGGGTGCTTCTCCGAGGACACCCCCTACGACCCCCGCAGTCCCTATTCGGCCAGCAAGGCGGCGAGCGACCACCTGGTGCGGGCCTGGCACCACACCTACGGCCTGCCGGTGGTGCTGACGAACTGCAGCAACAACTTCGGTCCCTGGCAGTTTCCCGAGAAGCTGATCCCTGTCGTGATCCTCAAGGCCCTGGCGGGGGAGTCGATCCCCCTCTACGGCGATGGCCTGAACGTGCGCGACTGGCTCTACGTGGAGGACCACGTGGATGCCCTGCTGCTGGCCGCCACCTGCGGAGAGATCGGTCGCAGCTACTGCGTGGGCGGCCACGGGGAGCGCAGCAACCGCCAGGTGGTGGAGGCGATCTGCAGCCTGATGGACGACCTCCATCCCGAGGGGGCGCCCCATGCCCGGCTGATCACCGCCGTCACCGACCGCCCCGGCCACGACCGCCGCTACGCCATCGATCCCGGCCGGATCGAGGCGGAACTGGGCTGGCGGCCGCGCCACACCTTCGAGAGCGGCCTGGCGGACACCGTGGCCTGGTATTTGAAGCACGCCAGCTGGTGCGCCACCGTGCGGGATCGGGCGCGGTATTCCGGGGAGCGGATCGGCCTGGCCGGCCGGAGCTGAAACCCTGCCGGAGCGGAGAGAGCGCCGGAGCGAAGGAAGCGCCGGCGCGGAGAGTGCGCCGGAGCGGAGGGCGGGGGGGCCAGCGCCTACCGTGCCTGCTGGACACCACTGCCGGCGGATCGGCCGGTCGCCACCGTGCCGCTGCGGCTCACCAACACCCTCACCCGTCGTCTGGAGACCTTCGAGCCCCTGGTGCCCGGTCGGGTGTCGATCTACTGCTGCGGCATCACGGTCTACGACCTCTGCCATCTCGGCCACGCCCGCACCTACATCGTTTGGGATGTGTTGCGCCGCTATCTGATCTGGCGCGGCTACGCCGTCACCTTCGTGCAGAACGTGACCGACATCGACGACAAGATCCTGCGGCGGGCCGCCAGCGAGGGGCGCACGATGGAGGAGGTGAGCGAGAGCAATCTGCGCCTGGCGCAGGAGGATCTCGCCCGCTTGAACATCCTGCCCCCGGATCGCATGCCCCGCGCCACCCGCTGCCTGGAGGGCATCCGCCAGCTGATCGCCGACCTGCAGGCCAAGGGCATGGCCTATGCCGCCGACGGCGATGTCTATTTCTCCGTCATGGGCTGGCCGGCCTACGGCGCGTTGAGCGGCCGGAATCTGGAGCAACAGGAGGAGGGGGCGAGCGGGCGGGTGAGCGCCGAGGAGGAGGCCCGCAAGCGCCACCCCTTTGATTTCGCCCTCTGGAAGGCCGCCAAGCCCGAGGAACCCAGCTTTCCCTCCGCTTGGGGGCCGGGGCGGCCGGGCTGGCACATCGAGTGCTCGGCGATGGTGCGCCAGGAGCTGGGGGAGACGATCGACATTCATCTCGGTGGGGCGGATCTGATCTTTCCGCACCACGAGAATGAAATCGCCCAGTCGGAAGCGGCCACCGGCAAGCCCCTGGCCCGGTGGTGGCTGCACAACGGCATGGTGAATGTGGGGGGGGAAAAGATGTCGAAATCCCTCGGCAACTTCACCACGATCCGCGCGCTGCTCGACAGCGGCGTCAGCCCGATGACCCTGCGCTTCTTCGTGCTGCAGGCCCACTACCGCAAGCCCCTGGATTTTGCGCCCGCCGCCCTGGAGGCTGCCGCCACGGGCTGGAAGGGCCTCAACGCCGCCCTGTCCCTGGGCGCCCGCCATGGCGCCGCCCTCGGCTGGTCTGCCGCCGAGGAGGAGCCGACCACCGTGGAACCGGAGCTGGCGGCCAGCCAGGAGCGCTTTGAGCGCGCCATGGATGATGACCTCAACACGGCGGCGGCCCTCGGGGAGCTCTTCGAGCTGGCCCGTCCCCTGCGGGCGCTGGCCAATCAACTCCAGATCAACGAGGCCCCCACCCCCACCCAGCTCGCCCTGCGCCCCCGCTGGCGTCTGCTGGTGGAGTTGGCCGGGGTGCTGGGCCTGGTGGCGGAGCCGCAGGACCTCGCGCCCGCAGAGGAGGGCCTGAGCGCGGCGGCGATCGAGGCTTTGGTGGACCAGCGCAGGGCGGCGAAGGCCGCCCGCGATTTCCCCGAGGCCGATCGCCTCCGCGATGAACTGCGGCGGCAGGGGGTGGAGCTGGTCGACAAACCGGGAGGCGTCACCGTCTGGATCCGCGCGTAAGCCCCTGGCAACTGGCGGGGTTCGGCCTCGCCAGCTTGGCCGTGATGGGCAATGACGCCCTGCAGACCCTGGGCCCGTTTCTGGCCAGCCAGCGCGGTCGCGGCGGTCGCGGCCCCCAAGCCCTGGCGTTGGCGGCCACCCTCTGCGCCGTGTTGCTGCTGAGCTGGTGGGCAGGCGGGGGAGATCCGGCCTGGGGCCGCCTCGATCGCTTTCCCCTTCCCGATCCCTTCCGCCCAACGGATCTCCTCCCCCTCGGGGCCCTGCTGCTGCTCACGCGGCTGGGCCTGCCGGCGAGCACCTCCTTTCTCCTGCTCACCGCTTTGGCGCCGCCGCAACTGGGAGGGATGGTGCGCAAGTCGCTGGCGGGCTACGGCGTGGCCTTCGCCCTGGCGGCCTTGGCCTACGGGGGACTGGCGCCCTGGCTGGAGGGACGGGGGGCGCTGTCAGCGGCGGCGGCGGCGGCGGAGGTGGCGGGTGCGGAGGTGGCGGCGGTGGCGGGTGCGGAGGAGGCGGGTGCGGCGGAGGAAGGGCGGTCCGGGGAGGGGATCTGGCTGGCGCTGCAGTGGCTGGCCACCCTGGCGCTCTGGAGCCAGTGGTTGGCCCAGGATCTGGCGAACATTTATGTCTACCTGCCCCGCCGCCTCAACCTGGCGGAGCTGCTGGTCACCTTGGTGGTGCTCTGCGGCGCGGCCTGGCTGCTCGTCGCCCTCGGCGGGGGGCCGATCCAGGAGCGGTTGCGCGGCAAGCGCAACAGCGCCGATCCCCGCGCCATGACCGTGGTCACCCTCCTGTATGGAGGGGTGCTGGCGCTGTTTCTCGGCGGGGATCGGCTGCCGTTGAGCACCTCCTGGCTTTTTCTTGGCTTGCTCGCCGGCCGGGAGGTGGGCCTGTCCTGCCGCGGGAGGGGCCTTCCGGTTCCACAGCTGGCGCGGGAGCTCAGCGGGGATCTGTTGAGGGCGGCGGCGGGGCTGGCGACGAGCCTGGCGGTGGCGCTGCTGGTGGCCGCTGATCGCGCATGAGGGTTTCAATCTTGCGGATCCGCGCCGCCGTGGTCTGCCACACCTCCAAACGGAAGCGGTCGGTGTCGTCGCCGCGCTCCGCCGCCTGCGCCGCCTCGGCCAGCCGGGCGTCGAGCGCCTCTCCCCGCTCGAAGGCGTCCCAGAGTTCCCGCTCCAGCCGGGCGCGGGCGATGAAGTTGAAGCGCTGCAGCCAGGCCATGAAGGGATCGTCGCTCGGCCCAGTCAATCGGACCTGAGCCCTCGGCGCGAGGGCGGCCCGCCTGCGGGGGAGGGAGCCCCGGGATTGGGGAAGGGCGGTGGGAGACTGGGCGCGATCTGAGGTGGAGCGGGCGGGATGAAGACGATCAGCGTATTGGGGTCCACCGGATCGA
Organism: Cyanobacteriota bacterium; assembly: GCA_046047935.1. Classification (GTDB taxonomy): domain Bacteria; phylum Cyanobacteriota; class Cyanobacteriia; order PCC-6307; family Cyanobiaceae; genus Cyanobium. The sequence continues at coordinate 2,548 of JBJOHA010000068.1, read as the reverse complement.
TCGGCACCCAGACCCTGGAGATCGCGGAGGCGTTTCCGGAGCGCTTCCGGGTGGTGGCCCTCACCGCCCATCGCAATCTCGACCTGTTGCTGGAGCAGATCGAACGGCACCAGCCCGCGCTGGTGGCCTTGGCGGATCCCGCCGATCTGCCCGCCCTGCGCGCGCGGCTGGAGGCGCGAATCGCGGCGGGGCCTCCCTTCCCCCTCCCCGAGCTGCTCGGGGGCACGGAGGGGCTGTGCGCGGCGGCGGCCTGGCCCGGCGCGGATCTGGTGGTGGCTGGCATCGTCGGCTGCGCCGGCCTGCTCCCCACCCTGGCGGCGATCCGGGCGGGGAAGGACCTGGCCCTGGCCAACAAGGAAACGCTCATCGCCGCCGGACCGGTCGTGCTGCCCGCCCTGCAGGCCAGCGGCGCCCGCCTGCTGCCGGCCGATTCCGAGCATTCCGCCATTTTTCAATGCCTGCAGGGCCTGCCCTGGCCCGACCAGGCGCGCCTCTCCACCGGCCAGGCCCCGCCAGGCCTGCGGCGCATCCTGCTCACCGCCTCCGGCGGCGCCTTCCGCGACTGGGATCCGGCGGATCTCACCAAGGTGACCGTCGCTGATGCCACCAGCCATCCCAACTGGGTGATGGGTCGCAAGATCACGGTGGATTCCGCCACCTTGATGAACAAGGGCCTGGAGGTGATCGAAGCCCACTACCTGTTCGGGATGGACTACGACGCGATCGACATCGTCATCCATCCGCAAAGCATCATCCATTCCATGGTGGAGCTGGCGGACACCTCCGTGCTGGCCCAGCTGGGCTGGCCCGACATGAAGTTGCCGATCCTCAACTGTCTGAGCTGGCCGGAGCGGCTGGAGACGCCCTGGCCGCCTCTCAACCTCGCCCGGATCGGCACCCTCACCTTCCGGGAGCCCGATGGCGCCCGCTATCCCTGCATGGGGTTGGCCTACGCGGCGGGTCGGGCGGGGGGCACCATGCCGGCGGTGTTGAACGCCGCCAACGAGCAGGCGGTGGCCCTGTTCCTGGAGGAGCGCATCCCCTTCCTGGCCATTCCCGCCCTGATCGAGAGCGTGTGTGAGCGCCACGGGCGGGATCTGCGGGCCCATCCCTCCCTGGAGGATGTGCTGGCGGTGGATCGCTGGGCCAGGGAGGCGGCGGTGGAGGCGGCGGAGCGGCTCAGCGCCAGGGCTCCTGCGGTCCTGCCGGCGTGACCTGGAGGCCCATGGACGCGCCGCCGATGCGGGTCAGCCACCACCTGCTGCTCTGCGCCACCCCCACCAAAGCCCTCTGCTGCCCCGATCCCACCCCGGGAGCCGCCAGCTGGGACACCCTCAAGCGCCTGGTGCGCGACTGGGGACTGGAGGATCCCGAGCGCCCGGAGGGCATCGTGCTGCGCAGCAAGGCCGACTGTCTGCGCATCTGCGCGGAGGGGCCGGTGCTGCTGATCTGGCCGGATGGCCTCGTCTACGGGGGCGTCACCCCGGAGCGGATCACGCGCATCCTGCGGGAGCATGTGATCGAGGGACATCCGATCGCGCCCTGGATCCTGAGGCGCTACACCCTCTCTGGCGAGGCCGGAGAACAGAGCGGTTCGGAGCGGTTCGGCTGACAACGCCCGCCCTTCCCCCCATGATCGCTCAGGCTTCTCCGCCATGACCTCTCCCCCTCTGGTGCTGGTGCACGGTTTGCTGGACACCTCGGCGGTGTTCAACGGGTTGTGTCGCGAACTCGCCGGACGCCGTGAGCCGCTGTTGTGTCCCGAGCTGCCCATGCGGTTGGGGCGCGCCTCGGTCGAGGAGGGAGCGGAGCGGTTGGGCCAGGCGATCGAGGCGGCCTTCGGGCGGGAGCGGCCGCTGGATCTGCTGGGGTATTCGATGGGGGGCGTCATCGCCCGCGCCTGGATTCAGCGGCTCGGGGGCCAGCGCCGCACCCGGCGCTTCCTCAGCGTCGGCAGTCCCCAGCAGGGCACCCTCACGGCCCTGCCCTGGCCCGGCTGGCCGTTTCGTGGCATTGCCGATCTGAAGCAGGGCAGCGCCCTGCTCACCACTCTCAACGCCGACCTCGACGGCTTGAGCCGCATCGAGTGCGTCAGCTTTTATTCGCCGCTCGATCTGGTGGTGCTGCCGGGCTGGCAGGCGGTGTTGCCGGTCGGAGCGGTGCGCATGTTGCCCGTGCCCACCCACCCCCAGCTGCTGCGGGATCCGGCGGCGATTCAGCCCTTGGTGAAGGAGTTGTTGCGGCCGTAGAACGTTGCCTCTGTCTGGCGAGAGCGGCAGGGTCGGCTTCGGCCTGCTGCCTTCTGCCGTCCGCCACCGTCTGCCATCCGCCATCCGCCCCCTTCCGCCGCCTTTAGCGTGAAGGCCTCCCGAGGACAGCAGGTTGGCCATGGGATGGACGATCGATGGCGCGTTGGCGGGGGCGACTGCGGGGGGGGTGGGTTGGCTGGAGGTGTCCCTCCTGGTGCGCTGGCTTCTGGGCTGGGCCCTGGCCCTGCGCTTCCCCCGACTCCCGCCCGGAGCCCCGCGCCATCGCCGCCGGCTCTCGG
>JBJOHA010000067.1:0-31712 GCA_046047935.1 Cyanobacteriota bacterium | reverse complement strand
GGTTCGGGTTGGTCATCGATGGGATGCTTGTGCACCCATGGAGTGTCCCCCCGTTGCGACAATCATCAGCAATAGCTGTTCGCAACATGGACGGGCGATGCTCCTCCGCCCTGCCTCCTCCTAACAGCATGGATAGATCGTGCGCAGACACGATCTATCCGGTGTTGGACAAGCCCCGCGCCACTGGAGCTTTGCAAGACAGGAGAACGATCAGGGCTCTCCTAAGAAGACCTTCATCTTTCGCCTAGGCAAAAATAACGAGAGAGGAACGGCATAGATCGCCAGGTTGCATTTGGCAAGAGTATAAGCGCAAACAGCTTCATCAGGCGAGATCTCATTGATCAGCCTTTGCTTCAAAAGCCGCTATGGATAGAAATCTCTGCCTCTCATGCGGGTTTCCCTCAACAAAGAATCGGCATCCTCTCGCGCTGGCGCACCATCAACAGCTGTAGAACCCCGCCGCAGCGAGGGCAGAGGAGCGGTTTTGGTTCCCTTGGCGGTGCGGCCCAGGGCAGTCTGACGTTGAGCACAAGTTGCACGAGCAGGATCAGACGTTTGGCATTGCCGTGCAGCAGTCCAAAGTCTCGGACACGCCTGAAGCGTTTGGGCAAGACATGGAGCAACAAGCGCCATAGTGCCCGGTGTCAACTACGTTGGCGGCCGCCTATCTAATTGTCGCCGCACAGCCAGCGGAACTCCGCTCCTGGGAGGCTTTGGATCACCTCTTGGCCTGCGTTGTCTTGGATCCGAAAGGTGATGATCCCTTGGCCGTCGCCAAGGATAGTCTTCTCCGAGATCACGCCGCGATAGAGGTAGAGCCCGAGATCGATCAATGCCCGATCTCCTCTACCAACCGGCTTGCAGTGAATTGGGGCAACCCCAAACCACCCATTCCTCTGGCAGAGTCTCTTTGGCATTCAATCCAAGAGTCTTGATCACAGCTAAGATTTTGGCGCAAAAGACCTTGGCCAGATTCAGCGCAGGGAAGAGATCGTTCTCAGCCTTTTGGCGCCAATATCCCTTTTTTTCATCAACGACACCAGCGGGCGCAATCATATGCACATGGGGGTGATAGTCAAGCCTTCGATTGTGGGTATTCAACACGGAATGAGCGCCGATCCTTTCCTTCAGTTTTGGATCGCGACGGGCAAAACAATCGACTGTCTACCAGGCAACCTTGATCAGTCGATCAGACAACGGCTTGTGATGCTGCCAGAATGTATTCCGCAGTTGCGCTGCAATTGAAAACGTGAACATAAAATTGGAGCGCCGCGATAGCTTTGCGGTTTGACGTGAGATCCATTATCGGGTTGCACAGGGTTTGCATTCGAGCAGCATCTCATCACTGCCTTCCCGGCGGCATCGCCGCATCGCCCGGAGGGCCTGATGGTGGCTGGGCAGCTTCTCATCGCCATGGGTGTTTTCCAGATCCTTCATGGGAGGATCCTCCGTTGGGAACAATCGCGGCATGAGGTGCAACAGCCATAGCGCTGCATGCGCACTCTCAAGGGTCTGGACTGTCCCTCCGGTCCAGCTGTTCAACCAGGCGGTGTCAGAATAACCATCGGATGGTCGGGTGCCGTGATTCCCCTTGTCACACGCCCGTGGCAGTTTCCTATGCTGACTTCATGAAATCTGCCGCCTAGCGGTTTGGTCCAACGTCAATTGAAACGGATCCAGCCGTAGCGCACCCACGACCTCGGCTGTCCGCCTGAAAGGCGCCAGCTGACGAGATGCAAACGCAAGAGGCACCGTGTTAAAATAGATCTCACAGATCAAGCTCCAACGTTCATGCACCTGTGGCGGATGTGTCTCAGCTGCATTCACCTCTCGATGAAAGAAGCATCAAACCATGGATGATTACAAGCTTTTGATCGACCTACACAAGGACGGTCCTCGACAAGGACCGGGCGGCGATGCCGAGACAGAACGTGCTCTACATTTGGCCAGGATCGACAGAGCAGCACCGTTAAAGATTGCCGATATTGGTTGCGGGACAGGAGCATCCACAATTCTGCTTGCCCGCCTCTTGAATGCCAGGATCACTGCAATAGATTTCCTTCAGGATTTTTTGGACGTTCTGGTTCAAAGGGCCGAAAGCGCCGGGGTTGGCGACAAGATATCCCCCCTTGCCCAAACCATGGACGACCTGCCGTTTGCTGAGCAAGAATTCGATGTCATCTGGTCTGAGGGAGCCATCTATAACATTGGGTTTGAACAAGGTGTAGCGGAGTGGCGGCAATTTTTGAAAGAGGGTGGTCTATTCGTTGCCTCCGAGATCACATGGCTAACTGACTCCAGGCCAGCTGAACTCCAGAAATACTGGGATAAGGAATATCCGGAAATCAACGTGGCTTCAGCAAAGATCAAGATATTGGAGAAACACGGATATACACCAGTCGGATACTTTGTACTACCAGAGCATTGTTGGCTGGAAGAATATTACCGTCCCATGCAAGCCAGGTTTGCAAACTTCCTTAATCGAAACGGGAACAGCGAACAGGCCATGGCCATAGTAAACGCACAGCAAGCCGAAATTGATCTCTACGAAAAGTACAAGCCTTACTTTGGTTACGGCGTTTATATTGCCAAAAAAATGGGATAAAACGGCGAACAAGCTGCAGCATTACAAGCTGTGGCATTCATCATGGATTCCGCTGTGTTCCATCCCCGCCACTGAGCATTGACATTCAAGATGCTGCAAAGGGACGGCAGAAGCGCCTGGAGTCAACCCAATCAAACCTTGCCTGGTTGATCAACCTTGCGACGCGAATTGCTCTTTCAGGACCGTGAGCGCCACCGAGATTAAAAGAGAATGATCTCCTTCGAAGGACAACACGTGAGCCATCGCCACCACCATCAACCCCGCAGCGGGGGCGAGGAGGGAGCTTAAAGGATCTGATCCAGAAAACGTCGTGTGCGCTCATGGCCGGGGTTGTTGAAAAACACCTGGGGCGGCGCTTCCTCCACCACTTCGCCATCGGCCATCAACACCACGCGATCAGCCACCTGTTCGGCGAACTTCACTTCATGGGTCACCACCACCATCGTGATGTCGTCCTGCGCCAGGTTGCGCATCACGTCCAACACCTCCCGCACCATCTCTGGATCCAGCGCGCTGGTGGGTTCATCAAACAACAGGATGCGCGGCTCCATGCACAGCGCCCGGGCGATTGCCACCCGCTGCTGCTGCCCGCCCGACAGCTGGCCAGGAAACTTGCCCGCCTGCTCGGCGATTCCCACCCGCTGCAACAACGCCATCGCCTGGTGCTTCACGTCACCCTTCGATCGCTTTCGCACCAACACCGGCGCCAGGGTCAGGTTGTCGAGCACGGTGAGGTGCGGGAACAGATTGAACTGCTGAAACACCATGCCCACCTCACGCCGGATGGCATCAATGTTGCGCAGGTCATTGGACAGGGCGATGCCATCCACCACAATGCGCCCCTTCTGGAAATCCTCCAGCGCGTTGAACGTGCGGATGAAGGTGCTCTTCCCCGATCCCGATGGCCCCATGATCACCACCACCTCCCCACGATTCACCCGCAAATCACAACCCTTCAGGGCATGAAAACCGTTGGGGTACCACTTCTGCACCCCCTGGGCCTCGATCATCACAGCATTGGTGCTCGCGGAGGGATGGGTCATGGACATGGCAGGGGTCATCAGCGGCTGGGAACAGTGCGGGGATCAAGGCGTCGCTCCAGAGCGCGACTGCCGAGGCCAAGCGCCGCGCAGCAACACCAGAACAACACGGCAAGGGTCAAATACACCTCGGCGTTCTTCCCCAGAAACGCCGGATTGGCCATCACGGTGCGCGCGACGCCAAGCAGCTCAAGCAGACCGATCAGCGACAGCAAGGTGGTGTCCTGCAACAGCGAGATAAATTGACCCACCATCGCCGGTAGCGCCACCCGCAGCGCCTGGGGCAACACCACCTGTTGCAAAGCCTGGGCATGGGAGAGCCCCAAGGAGCGGGCTGCCTCCATCTGACCGCTGGGCACGGCCGCCAGACCGGAACGCACCGCCTCCGCCAGATAGGCGGCCGCAAAGAACGTCAACACCCACGCCGCACGCCACACCCGCTCTGGCGCCAGACCATTGGGCAACAGAAAGCCAAGGATGTTCTGCCCCAAAAACAACAGGGTGATCAGGGGAGCGCCGCGGATGAACTCGATGTAAACCACAGAGGCCCAGCGCAGCAGCGGCAGGTCGCTGCGACGACCCAAGGCCAGCAACACCCCCAAGGGGAAGCACAACAGAATGGCAAAGCTCGCCGCCAGCAGCGTGAGAAGCAGCCCCCCCCACTCCGAGGGGGCCACCTTCACCAACCCCAACCCGCCACTGATCAGCACCATGCCCACCAGATAAAGCGCGGGCCAGAGGAGCGGCGCCAGCCGCAGCACCTGCGGCGGCCACTGCGCGCCACGGGAGCCCGCCAGCCAGCGCAGTCCGATCAACAGGGCCGCCAGACCCCACCAGCGCAGCTGGAGAGCGAGATCCAGCCGCAGGGCTCCAGGCAGCCACAGGGCCAGGCCCACCAGGATGCCCACCGCCAGGCGGTCGTTCCGGGGCCAGAGGATCCCCTCCCGATCCGGGCGGGGATGGGCCCGCAGCAACCCCCAGCTCAAACCGGCGGCAGCCACCAGCAGGCTCGTGAGCAGCCACAGGCGCCATTGCTGGTCGATGGGATAGCGCCCCACCGCAAACAACGTGCTGTTGACCTGGATCACAGCCCAGCTGGCCTGCACAAAGGCCCAGCGCAGAAAGCCCGCTCCCGCCAGGGAGAGCAGAGCGAGCAAGCCCACGCTGAGCACAGCATCCGCCGGTGTGGCGAACAACTCGTGGCGCAAACGACGCAAAAGGGCTGTCATCTCAACGCTCCCGGATCTGCACAAACCGGTTCAGGCCATTCATCAGGGCGGAGATCAACAGATCCAGCCCCAAATACGCCCCCAGCAGGATCAAATACACCTCCACCGCCCGGCCGGTTTGATTCAGGGTGGTCTCCGCCACGGAATACAGATCACTGAAACCCACCGCCACGGCCAGGGAGGAATTCTTCGCCAAGGAAATGTATTGCGTGTTCAGCCCCGGCAGGATCACCCGCAGAGCCTGTGGAAGCACCACCTCCCGCAGGGTGCTGAACCAGCGCAACCCCAGAGACGAGGCCGCCTCCCACTGCCCCTTGGGCACGGAGGCGATCCCGCCGCGCACCACCTCGGCAATGAAGGCGCCGGAATAGATGATCAATCCCGTCAACAAGGCGGCGAACTCCACACTCAGCCGCAACGGCGCCTGCCAGACCCCATTCACAAGCTGGGGCCCCTGCCAACGCAGCCCTTCCGCCAGCCCCGCCAGATACAACCCCGATTTGGCCAAAACCACCCCCGGCAGTTGAAACGCCGCCGCCCCATTGGGCAGGGTGAGAAACACCACGAAATACCAAAACACCAGCTGGAGCAGCAGGGGAATGTTGCGCACCACCTCCACATACACCCGCGCCAGACCCCGCAACAGGCCATTGCCGCTGAAGGCCGCCATGCCCGCCAGCGTGCCCAGCAGCGTGGCTCCCACCAGCCCGCTGATCACAGCTCTCAAGGTGTTGGCCAGACCCGCCAGCAGCCCGCGCCAGTAGGGCATGCCGGCATCGAAGGGAACAATGGTTTCAGCGAGGTCGAATCCCGCAGGCTGCGACAGCCAGCGCCAGGTCAGCAGAAGGCCCGCCGCCGACAGGTTGCGCACCAGATTGCCCAGCAGGAAGGCGATCAGCAGCAACACCACCAGCCCCACGGCCGCCTGCACCAGCCAGGGAACGATCCGGCGATCGCGCCACCAGGGAGGAGCCACCTCCTCGATGACCACAGGGAGGGGAGCAGAGCCGCCGGGGGGAGTGGATGGGGCCATCGGATCAGCGGAAGGGCGGCGAGTAGATCAGGCCGCCGTCTTTCCACTGCTTGTTGTTGCCCCGATCCAGCTTCAACGCCGACTGGGGACCGACATTGCGATCAAACACCTCGCCGTAGTTGCCCACCGCCGCGATCACCTTCGGCACGAAATCAGCGGGCAGCCCCAGCTGCTTGCCGAAATCACCCTCCACCCCGAGGAAACGTCGCAGATCGGCCAGCTGGGGGTTGGCCTTCGCCTCCGCCACCTTCGCGGCCACATTGGCCTTGTTGATGCCGAACTCCTCCGCCTGGAACAACGTGTTCACCGTCCAGCGCACCACATCCGCCCAAGGGGCATCCCCGTTCACCGTCGCCGGGGTGAGGGGCTCCTTGCTCATCACATCCGGCAGAAGCACATGCTCATCCGGGTTGGGGAAGCTGGTGCGCTTGGCCGCCAGCTGGGAGCGATCGCTCGTGACCGCCACGCAGCGACCGCCGAGATAAGCGGCGTAGGTTTGATCGCCGGTTTGGAACTTCAACGGGGTGTAGGGCACGTTGAGCTCGCGCATCCGGTCGGCGAGGTTGAGTTCGGTGGTGGTGCCGCTCTCCACGCAGATCGGCTTGCCCGCCAGGCCCTGGAGGGTCGTGATGCCGCTGGAGTTGGGCGTCATCACCCCCTGTCCGTCATAAAACACCGTGGGGGCGAAACTCAGGGCGTTGCCACCAGCCGCATCCCGGCTGAGCGTCATCGTGGTGTTGCGCGACAGCAGGTCGATCTCCCCGCTGGCCAGGGCGGCAAAGCGCTCGCTGGAGTTCAGATCGCGAAACTCCACCTTCTTGGGATTGCCGAACAGCGCCGCCGCCACCGCTCGGCAGACATCCACATCCAGTCCGCTGTAGGTGCCATCGGGGCCGACGAAACTGAATCCCGGCAACTTCCCGTCCACGCCGCAAATCAACGTGCCGCGGCCCTGAATGGCGCTCAACTTGGCGCTCTGCACCCCGGAGCCCCCGTCAGGAGCACAACCCGCCATCAAGACGCCCAGCAGCAGAGGAACGGGGAGACGACGGGCCAGACGCTGCATCGGGTGGGCGGAAAGTGGGCTGATTGTTACATGCTTTCGGGACCCTCACCAGGTCGACGCCGCCTTGAGCCTCATCCCGGCAGTATCACGCGGTTGATCACATGCACCACCCCGTTGTCGCACTCCACATCGGCGGTGACCACCGTGGCGTTCTTCACCTCAAACGGGTCGGCGCGGCGAATGGCCACCGGCGCCCCCTCCAGACTGGCCCACTCCGGCTGATCCACCAGCTCCGCCCTGCGGTGCGCGCCCGCCAGCACATGGAATTTCAAGATGCGCGCCAGCTGGGGGGGGTTGTCCACCAGGGTCTGCACCGTGCCGGGGGGAAGGGCGGCGAAGGCGTCATCCACCGGGGCAAAGACCGTGAACGGGCCAGGACCTTCCAGGGCGGCCGTCAGCCCAGCCACCTCCACAGCGGTGAGGAGGGTGGAAAAACAGCCGGCGGCTTTCGCCGTTTCAATGATGTTGGCCATCCGGGGCAGCGCAGCAGGCAGAAAAGAACAGAAAACGATGCAAACCAAAAGGAAGCGGAGAAAGGAGCGACCTACCGGTAGTCCTGCGTCTGGATGTCGGCCAAGCGAGCCTCCGGGCGCAGGAAGCGATCCATCTGCGCCTCAAAAAACCTTCGGTTGGCCAGCAGATGTTCGGGATCGGTGTCGTCGAGCGGATAGAGCAAGGCACACCGCAGCGCCTGGATCACGGCGGAGGTGACGTTGTACATCGAACGCTGGAAGGTGATGCCCAGCTGGATCAGCTGATCCTCCTCACCGCGCTTGTGCTGCCCATAGATCTCCTGCAAATAGGGTGGCAGGAAGTGCAACATGTCCTGCATCAGCAACGTTGGAGGAATTCCGGCCGAGCCGACGGGAAACACATCTGCGTAGAGAATTCCGTAGTGGAAATCCGCCTGATCGGCAGGCACCTGATAGGCCTGGGCGTTGTAGCTCTTCGTGCCGCGGAAGGGGGCGGTTCGATAGAACACCGCTTCCACATAGGGAAGCGCTGCCTCATAGAGCCAGGTGAACCCCTCCGATTTGGGAATCACCTCAATGCATTCATCGCCAACATAGACATGGTGATAGATCGGGCGACCAGCCACAGCAAAGATGCCATTGACCAGGAAATTCATCGCATCAGGCACTCCCTGGAAACCGCCTTCATCATAAATATCGCTCATCTCAAAAAACACCGGGGCCATCACTTCCCAAAAAAGTCCGAGATTGGCGTAGTAGCTCATCTGCTTCACCTGTTCCATGAACATCTCTGGAAACAGCTTGTAGAGCCCGAGCATCAATGGGTTGCCTCGGAAGTAAGCCTTGATCGCCCGCTCCGCATTGGCGCGATAGGCCTCGCTCGCCAAATAATCATTGAACCGCCCTCCCATGCCCTGATGCCAGAGCATCGCCTGCATGCAGGCCTCGGCGAATTCCATGTTGATGCGATCGTGCCAAAGGTGATGCAGCAGCTTGGGCATCGCCCGCGTTTCGCCTTTCGCCATGAACTCCAGCAACTCGGGATGCGCCTTCTCCCCCCCGCGCCAGATGCGCAACTTGGCTTGATCACCCGAATAGGAATTCGGACGATCAAGATAGGCCTGGGAAGGGAAATACTTGAACGCCGGCAGAGGATTGAGAAACACCCGCTCGGCGATGTAAAGCAGATCGCGCCAGTAGAAATCCATCGGCACGGCATAGGCCTTGTAGATGCCGATGATCTGCTTCAGGTTTTCCGGCGTGTCCGGCAGCATGGAGCCGCCGGCTTCCAGCCGATGGATCACCTCCGCCCAGCGGTGGTCGGAGGGAGGGATCAGGGGAACCTGGAGGGGTTCCGCGACGGAGGCGGCGGGCGGTGTCATGAGGGGAGCATGGGGGGAGCGATGGCGACCGTGGTGGTGCCTTCGGGCGTGGCGGCCATCCGGGCGGGCAGGGCGAAGCCGCGCAGGGCCAGGGCGGAGGTGGCCTGCTCACTCCAGCCCGTGATCGCCTGAGGCCAGATGCCGCAGGCCACGATCAACACGGTGAGCGCCACGGCGGGCGCCCGCTCCGACCAGCCGGTGGAGCTCCAATCGGCGCGGGCGTTGTCGAGACGCCCGAAGCCCACCCGATTGAACAGGCGGATCGCGTAGACCGCCGTGAACCCCGAGGCGATCAAACAGGTCAAGGTCGCCTTCGGAAACACCACCCAGCTGCCTTCGAACACGATGAGTTCCGCCGGAAAACCCACCAGGCCAGGGATGCCAGCGGCCGCCATCAGGGCCAGCAGCAGCATCCCCATCGTGAAGGGCAGACCCCTGAGGGGATTGAGCAGGCCGGAAAGGTCGGGGATCGCGCTGGTGCCCGTCTTGCGCTCGATCAGTCCAACGCAGGCGAACAGCAGGGAGACGATCATCCCGTGGGCCAGGGTCTGCGCCACAGCGCCCTGGAGGCTCAACGGCGTGGCCGCCGCCAAGGCGAGCACCAGCAGACCCATGTGGCCCAGGGAGCTGTAGGCCATCAGCCGGCGGATGTCGCTTTGGGCGATGGCATTCAAGGCGCCATAGACGGCAGACACCGCGCCCGCGACGGCGATCCAGGGCGACCAGGCCGCCCAGACCTCCGGCAGAAAGCCCACCCCGAAACGCAGCAAGCCGTACGCCCCCAGCTTGGACACCACACCACCGAACACCATCACCGCCGGAATCGGGGCCTCGGCGTAGGTGAGGGGCTGCCAACCGTGGAGGGGAACAAGGGGCAGCTTCAACCCGAAGGCCAGGAGGAACAGCCCCAGGATCCAGGCCTGGGCGCTGGGCGACAGGCTGGCTTGGGCCAGATCGCCAAAGTCAAAGCTGACCCCGTTGCTGTTGCACCAGGCCAGGGCCAGCACCCCCCCCAGAAGGGTGAGGCCGGACACCGAGCCATAGACCAGGTAGCGGATGGCGGCGCCGGCCTTGCGGGGGCCACCCCAGATGGCCACCAGCAGGGTGGCGGGGATGAGCACCACCTCAAACGCCAGCAGGAACAACAGGGCGTTGCGGGCGAGAAACGCCCCCGTCACCCCGACATTCGTGGCCAGCAGCAGGCTGTGGAACAGTCGCGGACGGGCCTGATGGGCGTCCGCCGAAAGAATGGCCATCGCGCTCACCAAGGCGGTGAGCAAAACCAAGGGAAGCGACAAGCCATCCAGCCCCAGGTCGAAGGACAGCCTCAACTTCGGCAGCCAGACCAGATGGAGGTCGGGCGGAGGAAGTCGCCAGCAGAGGAGGCCGGCCAGCAGCTGGCCGCCACAGGCCAGGGCCGCCACCGCGCGCGCCCGAGAGGCGTTGGCGGAGGGCAGGAGGAAAACCAACAGCGCGGCGGCCAGGGGGAGCGCCAGCAGCAGCAGCAGGAAGGAGGAAGCCATCAGCGAGGCGGGCGCAGGAGGGAGGAAGCCATCAGCGAAGCGGGCGCAGGAGGTCGATGGTGGCGGGATTCGCCAGCACCCAGACGGCCATCAACAGGAGCCCCAACAACAAGGTGAGGGCATAGGCCTGGGAGCGTCCGGAGGTGGTGAGGCTGAGGCGCCGGGCCCCCTCCAGGGCCAGAGAGCCCGTGGTGCCGCTGAAGCCATCCACAAGGCGCTGGTCTGACCAGGCGCTCAAGCGGGCCAGGGCCACCACCAAGCCAACGATGGTGCGGTGGTAAAAGCGCTCGGTTTGCATGTCATGGGCCAACCAGTCCTGCAGGCCCCCCAGCGCCGCAGGCAGATGGGCCAGAGGATGGGGGCGCAGGTAGAAGAGGGCGGAGAGGCCTCCACCGATCAAGGTGCTGGCCAGCAGGGGCCAGGCCATGGGCCCCCATCCGGCCAAGGGCGTGAGGGGGTAGACCCCATTGCGCACAAGCAGCTGGGGCAGATGGAGCACCATCCCCATCAACACCAGCGTGGGCAGCACCAGCAGCCAGAGCGCCTCTGGCGAGCGGGTGGTGAACGGCGTGGGGCGCCCTCCCCAGATCTGACCGAACACCCGCATCAGGCCAGCGCTCACCAGAGCGTTCGTGACGAGCACGATGCCGGAGAGCAGAAGGGGATGGCCGCTTCGGCTCGCCACGGCCAGCAATTCCCGCAGGGCCGCGAAGCCGGCGAACGGGGGCAGGCCCATCAAGCCGGCGGCGCCGGAAAGAAAGGCCAATCCCAACAGCGGGCGCTTCGGCCAGAGACCTCCCAGCTGGGTGAGATCCTGCGTGACGTTCGTGAACACGATCCCGCCGATGGCCATCAGCATCAGGGCCATGGGGAGGGGATACACGAGCATCAGGTGGTCGGCCACATCGATGCCGCCGAGGCCGATCGCGATGAAGAGCAGGCCCATCCAGCTGGTGACCAGAAAGGACAGGGCACGCTTGACGTCGATCTGCGCCAAGGCAATCAGGGCTCCCACCAGGGCGCTGGTGCCGCCGACCACCACCAGCACGGTTTGCACCAATGGACTGAGGGCGATCACAGGCTCCAACCGGAGCAACACCCAGATCCCCCCCACCACCACGACGGAATTGCGCAGAACCGTCGAGGGCAGGGGACTTTCCATCGCCTCATCCAGCCAGAGGTGCAGAGGAATCTGGGCGCATTTGCCCATCGGTCCTGCGATCAGAGCCAGCAGGATGAGCGTGACGCCCGTGGACAGGGTGTGGTGGTTGTTGGCTTGATCCGCAGCCCAAGCCTGGAGGCCATGGAAGTTCCAGGTGCCCGTGATCGGCAGCAGGGCGATGACGCCCGCCAGGAGGATCAGGTCACCGATGCGCTTGGTGAGGAAGGCATCGCGAGCGCCCTTCACCACCAACGGCTGGTTGTACCAGGTGCCAACGATCAGGTAGGTGCCAAGGGTGAGGAGCTCAAGGATCACGTAACTGAAAAACAGCGAATCCGTGAGCACCAGAGCGCAGAGGCCAGCCTCGAAAAAACTGAGGGAGCCAAAGAAGCGCGGCCATCCCCAGTCCATCTCCAGATAGGCGATCGAATAGATCTGAACCAATACATGCAGTCCCGTGATCACCGTCATCGCGATCAGGGCCGGCTCCGTGATCAAGCCGTCAAAACCGATGCGCAATCCCGCCGTGTCCAGCCAGGTCCAGCCGAAGGTGAGGGGCCGATAGATGGCGGAGGACCCTGCCGTGGAGTTCGAATGCAGGGCCAGCAGGGCGAGGGCGGAGTGGCCAAAGGCCACGCTGACCATCAGCAGGTTGAGGTATCCGCAGGGACGGGGGCCTGTTCGCGAGATGAGCCCTGGCGACCAGAGCAGCGACAGGAGGGAGGCGAGAAGCGGATACAGCGGCACCAGCCAGGCGGTCTGGGCGAGCAGGAGGGTCATGAAGGCGCTGAAGGACAGGCCACGGGGCCCAATGGGGATGAGAACATTAAGGGCCATTTGTCAGCATTGGGTCACCCGCTTCACAAGCCGCTGCCCGTGGCTGGTTCTGTCAGCCGCTGCCCGTGGCTGGGGTCTGTCAGCGGCTGGATCGCCAGGAATGGCTCGCCATGAGCACTGGACACCACTCTCGGGTGCCAGTGTTGTCGTTTGTGACCCGTGCCGTGGCTTGTCGTCGCTGTGGCTGCCTGATGGTGACCAAGGTGGGACGATCCCGCACCATGCTGATCTGCACGGATTGTGGCTTGCCGGCGGATCAGCGGGAGATCACCCTGTTCAATCGCCAGCGCCTTCGGGGGGCGCTGGCCTTGGTGGCCATGGGAGGGATCAGCTGCTTGATGCTGGTCCTGGCCACACTGAACGATTCAAGAAATGCCGCGCGGTTGGCAGGTTTCCGCGCGGCGATCGACGACCGTTCCGGGGAGGACGACGACGGGAGGAACCAACGCTGGATGCTGGAACCCAGCGGTCTCCTCCCCTCTCCATTGGCCATGAAGGAGGCCAAGGCAGCGCCCTCAGCCCCGCAGCCAAAAGCGAAGGCGTCGCAGCAGGAGGAAAAGAAGGACCAGGCCCGCGAGCACCAGCGCTGAGCGAAACAACAGATCGCTGAACCCTTCCATCCAACCCAGCACCTTGCCGTAGTTCTCCCCCAGGGTCTTGCCGGCCAGGGCCAAGGCGGTCACCAAAAAGCTGCTGCCGGCGGTGGTCCAAAGCAGAAAGCCGGGTTGCGGCATCAGCTCGATCCCGGCGGGCACGGAGATGAGCGTGCGCACTCCTGGCACCAACCGTCCCCAAAACACCACGGCGGCTCCATGGCGCTGAAACCAGCGCCGGCTTTGCCGCAATCCCGCCGGGGTCAGCCCGAACCAGCGGCCATGGCGACCAACGAGATGCTCCAGCCGCTCTTCATTGATCAAGCGGCCGATTCCATACCAGAACCAGGCCCCGAGCACCGTTCCAAAGAGGCCCGAAAGGATCACCGGCAGGAGTTGCAGTTGCCCCTTGTGGGCCAGAAAACCGCCCAGGGGCATGATCAACTCGGCCGGAATCGGGGGCACGAGATTCTCCAAAAACATCCCCAGGCTGATCAGGGCATAACCGAGGAGCGGATTCTGCTCAGCGCCGGCCTGGATCAAGCGCGGCAGGGCTTCCACGGCGGTTTTCAGCAGGCCGAACAACCCCTCAGGCATGGGATTGGCTGCGACGCCGCCAGAGACGCCACACCTTTTCCAGTTCGAGGTAAAGGAACAGCAGAAGGCTGAAGCCCACGCAAATGGCAAGGTCATTGCCCGACAACGGCTCCGTGCCGAAAAACCCCGCAAGGGGGGGCACATAGAGAAGAGCGAGCTGCAGGGCCGTGGTGAGCAGCACCGCCCAAAGCAACCAGGGATTGGAGAACGGCGCCACCTGCATCAAGGGGAGATCGCTGCGAGCGGACATGGCATGGCCCATCTGGGCCAGGCAGAGGGTGGTGAACACCATCGTGCGCCAAGGGCCATCCGGACCGTAGGCGCGATACGCCCACACCATCAGGACGATGGTGAGGATGGCGAAGACCACGCCCACCCGCAGGATGTAAGACCCGATGCCCCGCGCGAAGATGGATTCCCCGGGTTGTGCCGGAGGACGCCGCATGATGTCCTTCTCGCCGGGTTCCAAGGCCAGGGCGAGGGCGGGCACCCCATCGGTGACCAGGTTCATCCAAAGAATCTGCAGCGGCGTCATCGGCACACCAAAGAGGCCGACAAGGGGTGCGGCGGCAATCGTCAACAATTCGCCCACATTGCTGCCGAGGATGTATTTCACGAAGCGGCGGATGTTGGCATAGACCAAGCGCCCCTCCTCCACGGCGTTGACGATCGTGGCGAAATTGTCATCAAGCAACACCATGTCAGCCGCCTCCTTGCTGACTTCCGTGCCGGTGATGCCCATCGCCACGCCGATGTGCGCCTGCTTGAGGGCCGGCGCGTCATTGACACCATCTCCGGTCATGGCCACCACCTGGCCATTGGCCTGCAGGGCCTTGACGATGCGCAACTTCTGCTCCGGTGGAACCCGGGCAAAGACGCTGCATTGCTTCACCACGTTGCGCAAGTGCGCGTCCTCAAAGGTTTCCAGCTCCCGCCCCAGCACCACCTCCGCTCCCTCGTCCACCAGGCCGATGCCGGTGCCGATGGCCTTCGCCGTCAGCGGGTGGTCGCCGGTGATCATCAGCGGCCGGATGCCCGCCTCCCGGCAGCGACTCACCGCCAGGGGCACCTCCGGCCGGGCGGGGTCGAGTTGGGCCATCAGGCCCAGCAACACCTGCTCCTGCAGCTCCAGCTCCGGGCTCGGGTGATGGGGCGCGCACGCGAAGGCCAGCACGCGCAGACCCCGGGCGGCCAGCTCCTTGGCTTGCTCCAGCCACCAGCGGCGCTCATTGGCTTCCAGCGCCACCACGCCGGAGCCATCGATCCAGCGGCTGCAGGTGGTGAGGATCACCTCCGGCGCCCCCTTGCTGATCAGGAGGGTGCGCGATCCAGCGGCCGGAGCTCCCAGGGGAGCTTGCAAGTGGCCTGCGGAATCCTGCACCCACACGGCCATGAGCTGCCGCTCGGAGCTGAAGGGAATCTCCGCCTCGCGGGGGTGGTGGCTGCGGAGGGCAAAGCCATCGATCCCCGCCTTGGCGGCCACTACGAGCAGGGCCCCTTCGGTGGGATCCCCGAGAATGTCGAAGCGTCCATCGGACTCCTCGGTCAGCTCCGCGTCGCTGCAGAGCACCCCGGCCTTGAGGAGCAGATCGCGGCAGCCCGCCGGGAGGCCCTCCCGGCTGCCGGCGGGGGGTGCCAAGGAGCTCGCCGTGAAACTCCCTTTGGGGTCGTAGCCCTGGCCAGACACCGCCACGGCTTCCGTGCCACAGCGCAGCTCCTGCACCACCTGGCGGTTCTGGGTGAGGGTTCCGGTCTTGTCGGAGCAGATCACCGTGACCGATCCCAGCGCCTCGACTGCCGGCAGACGGCGGATCAGGGCCGCGCGTTGCACCATGCGCTGGGTGCCGATCGCCAAGGTGACGGTGATCACCGCCGGCAGGCCCTCTGGCACGATCGCCACCGCCATCGACAGGGCCACCTCCAGCAGGTTGAGAAGTTTCTGGCCCAGCAGCCAGCCTCCCAGCACCACCACGGCCACCAATCCGAGGGCGGATCCGACCAACACATTGGCCAGGCCATCCAGACGCTCCTGAAGGGGAGTGGTCTCGCCGCCTGCGGTGTTGATGAGGGTGGCGATCTGCCCCAGCTCGGTGCCCATTCCGGTGGAGGTCACCAGCGCCGTGCCGCGGCCACGAGCCACCTCCGTGCCCTGAAAGAGACAGTTCTGCCGCTCCAGCACAGGGGTGGAGTCCTCCAACACCAGCTCGGCCCGCTTGCTCACCACCTCCGCTTCGCCTGTGAGGGCCGCCTCCCGCAGGCCCAGCTCCACGCTCTCCAGCAGGCGCGCGTCCGCGGGCACCCGATCCCCGGCCTCCACCCGCATCAAATCGCCTGGAACGAGCTGCTCGCTCGCGATCCGTTTCCACTCGCCATCCCGCAGCACGGTCACCAGGGGCTGGGCCATCTCCCGCAGAGCGAGAAGGGCCTCCTGCGCCCGAGCTTCCTGGAGATAGCCGAGCAGGGCGTTGAGGCCGACGATCAGAACGATCGCGATCGCGTCCTTGGGAAAGCGGCGCTCAAGAAACGACACGCCAGCTGAGACCGCCGCCACCGCCAGCAGCATGATCAGCATCACATTGCTGAGCTGATCCCAGAGGATGCGCAGCTTGCTGCGGCCCGGCGCCAGTTCCAGGCGATTGAGGCCGACGCGCGCCAGCCGCTCGGCGCTCTGGGCCTCGCTCAGACCCTGATCGGTCGCATCAAGACGCTCAAGACAGTCCTGCGGGGAAAGGGCATGCCAGGGCTGCTGGGCGGGTGACAGGGTCACTAAAGGGTTGTTTGGTAGGCCTGGAAATTAGCCTCCCTCAGGCCTTGGCGATGCCTTCGTGTGAACCCGGCGGGGTTGGACCACCTCGCGGGAGGAGGATGCGGACCTTCGCTTCACCCTGCCGATCACCGGGTTGAGTGGCCCTGCCGCCCTGCTGTTGATCGTGTCCCGGGGCAGCGTCACCCGGTTGCGTCCCCTCCAGGCGGTGGGGGGTGTGTTTCAGCCTCACCCTCTGGCAAAACGGCAGGGTGGCGCATGGGTGGAAGCAACGGCAGTGATCGTTCCGCGGGTTTGCGCTCCGTGGGGCTCGCCAGGCCGCTCCACCGAGGCACGTGTGAGGCGATCCGCTTCGCTGGCACCATCGCCAGCGAGCTGGCGTCGCGGCAGAGACCCCAGCGGAGGGCTGGCGGCGCGGCAAAGGCACCAGCGGAGGGCCCGCTTGTGAGCATGATCTAAATTCCCATCGAATAACCGTAGTTTCCGCCACCCGGCCTGTCCGCTCCCGCGCCCTCCCGCGCCCTCTCGCGCCCTCTGACTTTATGAGCAACTTTCTTGCCGTTGCCTCCACGCTGCCGGGCTTCCTCACCCTGGCGGTGTTTGCGGGCGCGATTCTGCTGTTCCTCACCGGCTGGCTGGCGCCGGAAGTGGTGGGGCTGCTGGCCGTGGCCTTGCTCGTGGCGTTCCGGGTGCTCAACCCCGATGAAGCCGTGCAGGGGTTTGGCAGTCCGGCCCTGATCACCTTGATGGGCCTCTTCGCGGTCTCTGCAGGCCTGTTTCGCAGCGGTGGCCTGGATCGCCTGCGGGCGTTGATCGGCTCCGACGCCGTGCGCAGCCCCAAGCGCATGATCGCCCTGTGCGTGGGGGTCGTGGCTCCGGTCTCGGCCTTCATCCCCAACACCCCGATCGTCGCCACCCTTCTGCCCGTCCTGGAGGGCTGGTGCCAGCGGCGCAAGATCGCTCCCTCCCGGGTGCTCCTCCCCCTGTCCTTCGCCACGGTGCTGGGAGGCACCATCTCCTTGCTGGGCACCTCCACCAATCTGCTGGCCAGCGATGTGAGCCGCCAGCTCGGCTATGGCTCTCTGGAACTCTTCAGCTTCTCCAGCATCGGCATTCCCGTCTGGCTGCTGGGAAGCCTCTACATGCTTGCCGTCAGCGATCGCCTGCTCCCGGATCGCGGCCTCGATGGCGATGACCTGCTCGGTGGTCTGGCCCGGGAGGGCTACCTCACGGAGGTGTTGATCCCCCCGGGCTCGGAGCTGATTGGCCAGACCTTGCATGCCAGTCGCCTGCAACGCCGTTTTGATGTGGACGTGCTCGAACTGCAGCGGGGCGAGCAGATCTTCGGCGCGCCCCTGGCGGATCGGGAGCTCCGGGGTGGCGATCGACTCGTGTTGCGGTGCAATCGGGAGACGTTGCTCCGCCTGCAGCAGGAGCACACGGTGGTGCTCTCTCCGGCGGGGGAGCAGGAGGGGGCGATCCAGGAGCTGTCCCACCCGGAGATCACCACCCAGCGGATCGTGGAGGTGCTGCTGCCCAATGGTTCCAGCCTGTCGGGCTCCAGCCCCCGCGACCTGCGCTTCCGCCAGCGCTACAACGCCACCCTGATGGCCGTGCGACGGGGCAACCAGGTGTTGCGGGAGCGGCTGGGGCGGCTGGTCCTGCAGGCGGGCGACGTGCTGCTGCTGCAGGCGCCGGTGGATGCCATCCGCGGGATGCAGGCCAACAACGATCTGGTGTTGCTGGAGGAGCTGGAGAAGGATCTGCCCACCACCAGCCGTAAGACCCTGGCCCTGGTGATCGGCGCCCTGGTGATTCTGCTGCCCATGCTCAAGGTGCTGCCCTTGATGGCGGCGGTGTTGCTGGCGGTGGTGACCATGGTGGCCACCGGCTGCCTGCGGCCCGGCGAGCTCCAGCGCTCCGTTCGCTGGGATGTGATCCTCCTGCTCGGGTCGTTGACGTGTTTTTCTGTCGCGATGCAGAAAACCGGCCTGGCGGAGGCCCTGGCCCGTGATCTGCTGGTGTCGCTCCAGGGTTGGTCGCCCTATGCGGTGTTGCTGGTGGTGTTTGTGCTTGGCCAGCTCTTCACCGAGGCCCTGAGCAACGGCACCACCGTGGTACTGCTCACCCCGATCGCCACGGAGCTCGCCAAGGGATTGGGGCTGCCGCCGATGGCCTTCATTTTCGCCATCCTCTTCGCCGCCAGCCAGAGCTTTCTCACGCCGATCGGTTACCAGACCAACTTGATGGTGTTCGGCCCTGGCCGCTACCGCTTCCTCGACATGAGCCGCTACGGGGCACCGCTGTCCCTGCTGCTGGCGGTGGTGGTGCCCTGGTTGATCTGCCGTCGCTTCGGCCTCTGAGGGGCTGGGCTGATCCAACCGGCTGTCGCTGGCGCGGGGAAGGCTGGCGCGGCACACCAGGCCAAGGCAGCTGTGGCGGGGCCAGTTCCTCAGACGCGTGGTTTCGGGCCTCCGGGGAAGAGGGGATGGATGGATGGGGAGGGAGAGGTCAGGGGTTCTCTTGCTCCAGTTGGCGGCGCTCCAAAACCGAGAACAGCTTCGGCAGCAACACGATCACCGTGAGCAGCAGCAGGGCTCCCAGACCAACGTTGACCACGCCCCCCACCATCCGGGAGAAGGGGATCCAGCGGCCGCCCAGCCAGGCCAGGCTCACCATGGTGGTGGCCCAAAGCACCGCTCCAGCGCTGTTGCAGAGCAGGAAGCGCGGGTAGGGCATGCCCACAGCGCCGGCCAAGGGACCCGCCACCACGCGCAACACCGCCACAAAACGCCCCATCAGCACGGAGGCGTTGGCATGGCGCAAAAATTGCTCCCGCAGCCGTTCCAGCTGCTCGGGCGATTGGCGCAGCAGGCGCCCCACCCGGAGGATCAACCCCCAACCCGCCCGGCGCCCCACCCAATAGCCGATGTTGTCGCCCAGCATGGCGCCCGTGGCGGCGGCGGCCATGACCCCCAGCCCGTTGAGATGGCCACTGCCCGCCGCATACCCTCCCAGGAGCGTCACCGTCTCTCCAGGCAGGGGCAGCCCAGCGTTTTCCAGGAGCATGGCGAGGAACACCACGCCATAGCCCCACTGCTGAAGCAGATCCTGCAGCCGTTCCGGATCCAGACCACCCTCCAGGCTGAGGGAGGCAAGGGCATGAGGAAGCATCAGCGGGCAGAACGGTCCGCCAACGCTAAGACCCATTCTCCCGCATGCGGGCGACGAAGCTGGCTTCCTGCTCTGTGCTGGCCAGCGCGCCATCCTCCACGATGATGATGCGGTCAGCGACGTCGAGAATCTTGTTGTCGTGGGTGACCAGGATGATGGTGGTGTTGTGTTCGTCGGCCATCTTTCGCATCAGGTTGACCACGGTGCGCCCCGATTCCTTGTCGAGGGCTGCGGTGGGTTCATCCCCCAAAACGATGCGGGGTTGGCTCACCAGGGCACGGGCGATGGCCACCCGCTGGCATTGGCCTCCGGAGAGATTGGCGGGGTAATAGTCCAAGCGATCGCCCAGGCCGAGGGTGGTCAGCATGTCGGCGGCGATCTGATCCATGTTTTGCTCCAGATAGGCCTCGTGCAACTCCAGAGAGAGGCGCACATTGCGGCGGGCATTGAGAAACATCATCAAGTTGTGGGCTTGAAAGATGAAGCCGACGTTCAGGCGCAGGTGGGCGAGTTGGGCCTTGCTGGCCCCCTTCAGTTCCTCACCGAGGATGCGCAGGCTGCCGTCCATGCAGGAGCGCAGGCCGCCGAGCATGGTGAGCAGGGTGGTCTTGCCCGAGCCGGAGGGACCTGTGCAGATCACGATCTGGCCGGGATGAATGTCGAGGCTGATGTCCTTGAGCGCGTGCTTGCGCGTTTCGCCGCTGCCGAACCAGTGGTTGACATGGCGCAGAGAGATCACGGGCTCCCCCCGGGCGGCCTCCGCAGGGGTTGAGCCGGGGCTGGAGTCGGATGCGGGGCTGGTCATGGCGAGGCGGCGATCATGACGAGGCGATCAATAGACATCAGCCGGATCGAGCTGCACCAATTTGCGGGTGGCCAGGGAACCGGAGCCGACGCACATCACAAACGTCAGCAGCAAGACCTGCAACGCCCGGCTGAGGGTCATGACCACGGCCAGCTTGGTGATGTTGGCCAGCAGGGCATAAAGGGCGGCAGAAGCAAGAAAACCGGGGATGAAACCCACGACGGCGAGGATGGCGCTCTGTTGAATCACGATGGAGATCACATAGCCATCGGTGTAGCCCATGGCTTTGAGGGTGGCGTATTGGGGAAGGGAATTCATCACATCTGTAAACAGAATCTGGTAGACGATGATGCTACCCACAACAAAACCCACCAGCACGCCCAGGCTGAAGATGAAGCCGACGGCGGAATTTTTCTTCCAATAGTTCACCTCCATGGCGGCCAGCTCAGGACGGGTGACCACCTTCACATCCTTTGGCATCAGCGGCTGGAGAGCGCGTTGCACGGCCAGGGGGTCGGCATCCGGTTGAAGTTGGATCAGACCCACCTCGATCTCGCTTGGATTTTTATCCGAGAAAAGAAGGAAGTAGGTGTTATCGCTCACGATCAGATTGGCATCTGCTGCAAAGGTGGCACCAAGAGAGAAGGTGTCAATGATGCGCAGCTGCTTCTGGTTCACCTCAACATTCACATAGGGTTTGATTTTCAATTCCTTGGCAATGGGTCCATATTGCTCTTTGGAATCACGGTCGAACAGCGCTTGGCGCAAGGATTGCAGGCGGCTGGGATTCTCCTCCAGCTCGGGGATGGCCAGGGAGGGCCGGCTCAAGCTGACGCCATAGACAAAGATGTCAAACATCTCGCGGGTGCCTGGTGTGATCCAGGTGCCCCGCGCGATGTGGAGAGGGGAAACGCCAGCGACACCTTCAACGCCGAGAGCTTGATAGAGGCGACTGCGATCAAAGCGTTGCAGGGAGCCGAGGTTGCTGTAGCCAGCGCTCACCATCATCAGGTCGCCGCGCATGCGCAGGATGGGTGCGCACTGGCTGTTGTAGATGCTGTCGAGCAACCCCAGCTGAAAAAACATCAGGATGTTGGAAAAACTCACACCCGCCACGCCGATGACAAGTTTGACAGGGTTGTGGCTCACCTGAAGCCAGGCCACCGGAGTCCGCCTGAGGGCTCTGTGCACCGCTTTGCGCAGGGCGCGAATCATGACTCTCGGCCCTCAACAGGCAAGGCGTCGAAGATCACATTGACCTGCAGGTTGGAGGCGAAGCGCAGGCGTTTCTCCTCCTTGGCGGTCGGGTGGAGGCGCAACTTCACCTCATAGACGCGCTGGTCCATGTTTTCGCCGGGGGTGCCACCAAAGATGCTCTGTTTCTGCACCTGGGGCAGCACCTTGTAAAGCGTGGCCCGCGCGCTTCCCTGAAAGCCATCGGCTGTGATCGTCGCCCCTTGACCGATCTTCAGTTTGTTGAGATCGGATTGATACACCTCCGCTGTGACCACCATCGAGCTGGTGTCAGCCATTTCCAGCAGACCGTTGTCGCCCACCTTGTCGCCAGGCCAGGAGAAGATTTTCAGGATGCGGCCAGCCTGGGGAGCCAGCACCGTGGCGTCCGCCAAATCCTGCTTGGCCTTGTCGCGAGAGGCTTCCGCTTGGCGCAGTTCATTCTTGGCGGTGTCCACATCGACCTGGCGCACCTCCTTGATCTTGTCGAGCGTTTGCTTGGCCCCTTCGATGTCGGCGCGCAGACGGGATTCCGTGCCGGCCTGATCCTCGATGGCTTTGCTCAATTCCGCTTGGGAGGTTGTGGCGCGGGTGCGATAGCGGTCGCGATCGAGTTCGGAGACCGCGCCTGAGCGGAAAAGCTTGTCGTAGCGAAGGCTTTCCAAGCGGGCCTCCTCCGCTTTGGCCCGGGCCGAGGCAATCGATTGATCCCCTGTGCTCTTGGCGGCGGCCAGCTCCCGCTGCAAGCTTTCGATCTGATACTCCTGAGCCCGGATTTCCCCCTGCTTGGCCCCGGCCAGCACTTGGTTGAGCTTGGAGCGGCTCACCGACACCTTTTCCTCGGCTTCCTTCAAAGCGGCCTGGAGAGAGGCGCTGCTGCTGAGGATGGCCAGGGGCTGGCCCTTGGTGACGGTGTCGTCCTCCTGAACAAGCAGCTGTTCAATGCGATCCCCACTGACGGAGCTGGCGATGGACACGCGCCGGATCTTGGATTCCGGCTCCACCCGTCCAAGGGCGGAGATGCGGCGTGGCGCCACCACCGCTGGCTCATTGGCCTTGGGGCGGTTGCAAGCCACCAAGGGCGGCAGTAGCAGGGTTGCCGCCACGACGCCCGCCAGAGGGCGAAACCAGCCCGGGCGATGAGCCCGGGTGTTGTGCTCCGCTGCCAACCGCTGGTCTATTGAATCGATCAAGCACATTGTTGCTTTACCTGGCGGACTTCATCGTTTTGCTCCCGAAGAAGCCATATCTAACTGTCAGGAAGGACGTCGTCAGAGTTAGACCCAGCTGACTTGCTGTGTTGCCCGGCCTTTCTCACGAGCCAGTAGGAGGCTCCCAGGCCCACGACGATCAAACCAAAGCCGGCCATCAGGTGCGCCTTGTCATCCGTGCCAGGTGGCAAGACAATGACTTTTCGTGCCACAGCCGTGAGCGCGGTGAGCAAGACAAGTTCAATCTGAACGACTTGATCGCGCAGATATGCAGTGACATTCTGCAAAACCTCCAGGGCAATAAAGATCAGCAGCAGGCGATCGAGCAATTTGATGAGACTGCCATCAAACCAATCCGTCTGCCAACGCACAACTTTGATGCCCGATTGCAGGACCAATTCAAGGGCGGCAAAACCGACAACAACGGCCAATAGCAAGGCAAGCAGCTTAGCCAGCTGACGCTCATAGCTATGCATGCCAGCAAGAAAGCGCTTGTCTTCAAAGAGATCCATGGAGAAGATGACTTTGGGGTTGAAATTCATGGGTGCCGTCAGTCTGGCTGGTTTTCACACAGAGCCTGGTCGCGAGAAACGATTCAAGAAATAAAGTTCTTTTCGAATGGAGAAGAACTCTGATTAGACAAGGTGGATTCTCTCATGGAAGCGATAGCTGTTGCGGTCGCGGGGGGGAATTTTGCCAAGCAACCTTAGACAGCTCAACAGCTTTCTGGGCCGGCGCTGGCGGCACCGGCAGCAGCTCAGCGCTCTGCTGGAGCAGGAGCTGGGCAACCGTGAACAGCCAAGGAGTGACGTTCAACCAGGGATGTTCACGTTCGCCGCACGTCCGCCGCACGTCAGCGTGGACGAGACGGCGGTCTGGCTGAGAACGCGACCGTTGGGCATCGGCTGAGGAAGGAACGCGACGAAGGCTTCCCTTCATGGCTGTGCCCCGGGGTGGGCACAGGCGCAGGCAGGGGGCGGCGACCCGACCAGTGAACAGCCCCGGCAGGTGCAGCTGCGGGTCGATGGGCGTGAAGCGTGGCAGCCGATCCCGCTGGCGCGAGGCGCCAGCGGCCGATGTCAGCAAAGCGATCGGGCGCGGGTCGATTCAGGAACGTCTGGCGCAGCTGGAAACGGCCATCCGCAGGCGAGATCCACCTGCCAGCTGGGCTGGCAGGCGCCCCAGAGCGCTGGTGGAGGGGGAGGGTGGCGAGGGCCGAGGAGAGGAGGATCCGACTGACGCTGAGCGGGTCAAAGGGAGGGGCGGGGGGGATCCCGCCCGTCAGCCTTGGGCCCCCGGCTCCGTTGATGGGCTTGCTCTCCTTGCTGGCCCTGCCACACTGGGGAAATGCCCCACCATGTCGACCGCCCGACAAAGCTCTGCGCCTGTTGCGGTCGTCCGTTTCAGTGGCGCAAGAAATGGAAGGATGTCTGGCAGGAGGTGCGCTGGTGTTCCGAGCGCTGTCGCCGCCAGGGTCGTGGATCCCGAACGCGCCACACCGGCTCTCTCTCGGAGGAGGGCAGAACGTCGACGCCCCCCCCCCGCAGGTTTGATCCAACCCATGGCCTTGTCCTGAAGGGTCACGGAACCGAGGCTGGCGTTGCCTCAGGGCGGAGTGAGCAGGGGAGCCCGCCGCCATCGCAGCCGCAGCCGCAGCAGTTTATCGCCCGCCCTGCAGCCGAGCTGCCTGGTGCGCGGTCTGACAGGCCATCCCTTGTGGTTCTTAGCTTGGCCACCCTTTGTTGCAGTGACGCGCCATGGCAGCGCCCTGTTTTCACCTCTCCATTCCCTCTGCGGACCTGGTGGTGACGGAACGCTGGTACAGCGAGGGCCTGGGTTGCGCCGTGGGCCGCCGCAGCCCCCAGGCTGTGATTCTCAACCTGGGCGGCCATCAACTGGTGGCGCAGCTCACGAACTCCGCGTCCGATCCTCCGCAACGGGGCATCTATCCGCGCCATTTCGGCCTGGTGCTCGACTCCTTGGCAGCCTGGCAGGCCCTACACCATCGGGCCAAGCGCGCCGGCTTGCACTTTGGCGTGGAACCGAAACTCCGCTATGCCGGGGAGATTTTGGAACACCACACCTTCTTTTTGATCGATCCCGATCAACACTGGTTGGAGTTCAAACATTACAGCCATCCGGAAGCGATCTTCGGTTGCCAGGACCTCCGGATGGTTGGCGATGGCGACTGGCGGACCCCGCCCGCTTGAGCTCGCTCAACCAAGGGATTGTTCTAAGGGATTGTTCTAAAGGATTGTCCTGAATGGTGTTGTGACTTTTGCACCCGCTGTTGGCGACCGTGGTCGTCGCGCAAGGGGAGAACGTCTCGGCTGACAGCGCTCACTTCAGCCACACCACGCTGCAGCCCGGCCCGCCATCGCCGGGTTCGGCATCGCTGACGCGCTCGACGTAGGGCACGGTGGCGAGCCAATCCCGCAGCCCACGCTTGAGTTTGCCTGTGCCGATGCCGTGGATCACCCACAGGGGGCCATTGGCGGCCCGCAGGCGTTCATCCACCGCCGCCTCCGCCTCATGCACCCGCAGGCCGCGCACATCGACGGTATTGCGTTCGGTGCGCACCTCCGGCCCGCGGCTGGCGGGATTGCAGCGGCTGCGAATGGCCACCACCGGCTGGCGGGGTTCCGGAGGGCTGGCCTTCTCGCCATGGAGGCCTTCAATGGCTGTGATCTCCAAGGTGAGACGCAGCACGCCGCAGCGCACGGTGAGCTCCTGTCCGTCCTCGGCCACGGCCAGCACCTCCCCCGCCTTGCCGAGAGAGAGCACCCGCACCCGCTCGCCCACCTTGGGCAGCCAGCCCTGGTGCTCCCGCCGTTCCGGCGCGGGCCGGTGGGCCTCTTCCAGCTGGCGCAGCCGCTGGCCCACCTGCCGGGCGGCCTCCCCCGCCAAGGCGGGCTTGGCGGGCCCTGCTTGCCGCAGACGACGGATCAGCCGCCGCACCTCCCCCTGGCCAGAGCGGATGGAGCGCTCCAGCGCCTGGCGCCGTTGCTCCTGGAGTTCGGCGCTCTGCTCCCTCTGCTGCTGCCAGCGCTCCAGCAATTCCTCATGCAGCAGCTCGGTGCGAGCCAGCAGGGCCGCAGCCTCCTCAGCCGCCTCCTGCTGCCGCTGGCGCTGGCTTTCAAGGCCGGCGATGACGGCGTTGACGTCACTCTCGCCGCGGGGGGCCAGCAGCTCGCGGGCGTGAGCGAGCACGCCGGGGTCGAGGCCGAGGCGGGCGGCGATCGCCAGGGCGTTGCTGCGGCCGGGGATGCCCCACTGCAGGTGGTAAGTGGGGGAGAGGGTGTCGACGTCGAAGGCGACGGAGGCGTTTTCAAAGCGGGGGTCGGCGTATTTGAGGGCCTTGAGCTCGCCGAAGTGGGTGGTGGCGATCGTGAGCCGGGCTCGCTCCGCGAGCAGGCGCAACAGGGCGATGGCCAAGGCACTGCCCTCCGCCGGGTCGGTGCCCGCGCCCACTTCATCCAGCAGCACCAGAGAGGCGCCCTCGTGAGCGGGCAAGGCCTCCAGAACTCGCGCGATGCGGCGGATGTGGCCGCTGAAGGTGGAGAGGTTCTGCTGCAGCGACTGCTCATCGCCGATGTCCGCCAGCACCTGGCCGCACCAGGGCAGCCGAGGAGGGGCGCCGCAGGGGAGGAAGAGGCCGGCGCGGGCCATCAGCGCCGCCAGTCCCACCGCCTTGAGGGTCACCGTCTTGCCGCCGGTGTTGGGCCCGGTGATCGCCACCACCCGCACAGGCTCCTCCACCCGCACGCTCACCGGCACCACCGGCCGCCCGCCCTCCCGCCGCGCCTGCCAGAGAAGCAGCGGATGGCGCAGATCCTCAAGGATCCAGGGAGCCCTGGGATCGGCCATGAGGTCGGGGCGCAGGCCACCGCTCCAGGCGCTGTAGCGGGCCCGGGCCAAGGCCGTTTCCAGCCGCAACAACACCGTCTGCGCCACCCCAAGGGCCTCGCTCTCCTCCCCCACCAGCGCGCTGAGCTCCAGCAGCACGGCCTCCTCAAGCTCGCGCTCCTCCCCCTCCAGCTCTCGGAGGCGGTTGCCGAGGGGAATCACCTCCCGGGGTTCCAGGAAGACGGTGCTGCCGGAGGCTGAGCTGTCGTGCACCAGCCCCGCCAGCTGGCCCGCCGCGCCGGCCTTCACCGCCAAAACGGGCCGCCCGTTGCGTTCAGCGATCACCGTGTCTTGCAGCATGGGCGCCCAGCGGCGCAGAAGATCTTGCAGCCGCTCGCGCCGCTCCGCCCGCATCCCGCCCAGCTGGCGCCGCAATCCCTCCAGAGCGGGGCTGGCGCGATCCGCCACCCGGCCCCCCTCCTCCAGGCAGAACCGCAGCCGCTGTTCCAGCTCCGGCAGGGTGCGCAACGCGCTCACCAGGGCGGTGGTGAGCGGTCGCAGGGCGGGATCATCGATCTGTCGCCGCAAGCGACGGGCTGCCGCCAAGGTGGCGGCCACCTCCAGAAGGGCTTCGCCGCCGGCGGTGCCCCCTTTGCCGCAGAGGGCCACGGTGTGGCGCAGGTCGGCGACGCCTTGAAAACTCAAGCCCCCCTCCGTGAGGCCATCGAGGGCGAGAAGTTCGCTGGTTTCGCCCAGCAGCGCCTGGCTCTCGGCGGGGGTGGCGCCCAGGGGAAGGGCCTCCACCTGGCGTCGGCCTGCGGGGGTGGCGGCGAAGGTGGCGATCTGGCCGCAAAGGCGCGGCCATTCGAGCAGCTCCAGCGCTTCATCCTGAATGGTCGCGCTCATCTCCTGAACCGCGCTGTGTCTGGAAGGGCAGGTGCCCCCTGGCTGACGGCGTTCACGCCGGGCCGCTGGGGAAGGAGAGGGGGATGGAGGGGGCGCCCACGTTGGAGGAGAGGCCCTCTGCCGGCTCGTAGAGCAGCTCCAACCAATTGCCTTCCGGATCCTGCATGTAAAAGGAAGCGGTGCCGTCCCGATGGTCGTGGACGGGGCTGCAGGCGTGACCTCGCGCCACCAGCTCGTCCCGCGCCTGATCCATAGCGGCGCGGTCGTGGAAGTGGAGGGCGAAATGGGGCCCGGCCGCCGTGTAGGAGGGGCTGAGCAGGGCGATCCCCTCGCCGCTCTCGGGCCACTGGAGGTAGCACCAGTCGCTGGCCTCCCAGGTGGGACGCAGACCGAGAGCGGCGTAGAAGGCCTTGGCCCGCTCCATGTCCTGCACCCGCAGGGCCACATGGCCGAGGCGATGAACGGCGGCGGACGCCATGGCGTTTGGAATCACTGGCACCATTCTCCCGCAGGGGGAGAGGGAGCGCGAAGAGGATGCTCCCTAGACCTCTGGTCAAAAGGGAGCCTCGGAGCTTCGACAACCTGACACGGCGGATCTTCAGCCCGCCCAGATCTCGTTCAGCTGAATCGTCAACCCCGGAAACGGGCTCCCCCCATCGAGGCTCTCCGCCCGGTCGATTCTCGTGGGCGCGCTCTCCTCCGGCCCCCACACTTCCACCGCCCGCTCGGCGGGAATCAACAGCCAGCCGAGGCGGGCTCCGTTGCGCTGGTAGGCGGCCATCTTTTGGCGCAGGGCGGTGAGGCCCCGGGGGCCTTCATCGCTGGGGCTCGCGAGTTCCACCACCAGATCGGGGCAGAGGGGAGCGAACCCGCGCCGCTGCTCGGCCGTGAGCGACTGCCAGCGCTCCAGGGACACCAGGGAAGCATCGGGGCTCACCACAGAGCCATCGGGCAGGCGGAAGCCGGTGGAGCTGTCGAAGGCTTTCCATGGGCCTGCGGTGTTGGCCCAGCCCTTGATCTGAAAAAACAACGCGCCGCTCTGGGCACCCGTTTCGCTTCCTGTGGGGGTCATGGCAATCAACGAACCATCGGCGGCCAGCTCCAACACCGCGTCAGGGTTGGCGGCGCATAGCTCGGCGAACGCCTCGGGGGTGAGCCGCAAGCTGGCGGCGAGCGCCAGCGGCAGAGACAATGCCTGCACGAGGCCCGAAGGGTGTTGGTGCTCCCTGGGGCTGAGCGGGGCGAGCATGGGCAGACCCTGGACCATTTCGTGAATTTAGGCGTGGGCGAGTGGGGTGGATGCGTTCCCTTTGATCATCAGAACCGCAGCGGCACCCCCCAGCGGGCGATGTGCTCCCGCAGGCCCGCGTGCTCAAGGGTCTCCCAATGGGTGACATCAAAGCGGTAGGGAGTGGGCAACTCTTCCAAGGCCCCGGCCAGGGCAGCGGTGTGGTCGATGGGTGCGCTGAAGGCCAGATCGATGTCCGATCCCGGGCGATGCCGCCCCAGGGCTCTGGAGCCGTAGAGCTTCACCCAGCGAATGTCGCGGAAGCGCCGCACCACCGAAGCGATCTCTTCCAGGGTGCGCGCCGGCAACCCGCCCAGCTCTCCCGCCATCACGGTCATGGCCTTTGCTCCAGATCCCTGGCCAAAGCCAGAAGGGCTGGAGCAAAGCGCTCGCGAATCAGAGCCAGGGCGATCCGGGCTCGGCTGACGTCGTAGGTGTGAGCCATGAGGTTGCGCTGCTCCAGCATGTCGATCCAGAGTTGGCCATCCTCCAGCCGTCCTGCGGCGAAGGCCTGGCGGAGCACCTCCCGGGGAACCAAGGCGTCGATTCCCTCGTGGCTGAGCCAATCCTTGAGGGTTTTCCAACTCAATTCAAAGCTGAGTTCATAGGCCTTGATCACCGCCATGCCGATCACTTCGTTGCCAGGCTCCCGGGCGAGGGCCTCCAGGGCAGCTCGAAGCTGGCCAAGGGCCTGCTGAAGATTCTCCAGCCGTTGGCGCCAGCGTGGTTCCGGGCTGGTCATCAAAGGGGCTCCCCGTTCGGGGAGGTTAGGCCACACCACCCTGGCGCGAGCCCGGCTGAAGCCCTTGGGCCGGTTGACTTCGACCTCCCCGTCTCCGGTGCCGCCCCGCCCCCCACACCTCCAGCGCCCGCTCCTCCGGGATCGGCAGCCAACCTCACCCTTTCCGGGGCCGCCCACCATTTCGCGTGCGTTCTCGTCATGAGACCTGCGCACCGTGCCAGGGTGACTTCCTCTTCCAATACCCCACGGCGCCGCCGCAGAAGCCACCACCACCACCAAAGGCCCCCCGGCTGACCTCGCGACAGCGGGACCACTGGCTGCGCCAATGGGCGGAGGAGGCCAGGTCTCTGGAGCGGCGGCGGAGTCAACGGCTCGCGGTTGCCGAGGCCGTCGCGGAGGCGCTGGGCGCCCGCTGGCCCGAGGTGTCCGTTTGGCTGTTCGGCTCGACCCTCGGCACGGGCTTTCATGCCGATTCTGACCTCGACCTCGCGGTGGCAGGTTTGCGGGCTCAGGCCCTGATCGACGCTCTGACGGTGGCGGAGGGCTGCGCGATGCGGATCGGGGATCGCCTGGGTTTGGCTCCTGTCGCCCTCGACCTGGTGCGCTTGGACTCCCTGCCGCCCCCCTGGCGGGAACGGGTCCAGCGCGATGGCCGACGGCTGCGCTGAGCGCCATGAGCAAGGATCGTCCCTCACCAGCACGCCTGCGTGACCTGGTCACCGATCTTGCGGTGGAGCGTCGACGTCTGGAAGCCCTCGTCGACAGCCTGGAGGGATTGGCGCAGCGATGGGAACGGGAGGGAGCCGATGCCGAGCGCGTGGATGCGGCGGCCTTGCGGCTGCAGAGCTTCTACACGGGCATCGAGCGCTGTTTGCTGCAGATTGTGCGCGTGCTCAATGGCGCCACCCCGGAAGGCTCCGCCTGGCACCGCCGCCTCCTGGACCGTCTCACCCAGCCCACCGACCGGCGCCCGGCCCTTCTCTCAGACACCACGTCCAGGGCCTTGGGCCAATGGCTGGGATTTCGTCATCTGGTCCTCCATCTCTACGCCGACGATCTGGATCCCCAACAGGTGCGGCAACGGTTGGTTGGCGCCCTGGAGCTTTGGCCAACGCTGAGCGCAGAACTGGAGACGTTCCATCGCTGGCTCGCGGAATTGATCGCCTTTTCGGAGGGCGTCGCGGAGGGCTGATGGATGTCTCCCCTTGGAAGACGCTCCTTTGCCCTGGCGCCCTTCCTCCCTGCCGGGGTGATCCGCGCCAGCACCAGCAGGCCATGGGCCTCTCTGGAACCGCGTGCTGAGGGTGCGCACCTTGGTGTCAGGGGGGCAACCCCTCCAGGGCGCTGGCCACGGCCTCACGTCCCACGCGCCTGAGACCACCCTGCCCAGAAAAAGACTGGCACCACCCTTGGACCCATGATGAGACGATGTGATCCTTGCGAAATATTCCATTCCATCACGGGATCAAATTCCGCCCAACAGCTCTTCTTGCTCCTCTCGGTCTCGCCTTCGCTTGTACCGTTGACGCCAACCCCGCCCAGGCTGCTTAAACTTGCGAAAATCTATGAAGATTCAGCGGTAAACCTAACAGTTCAGACGGAAGGTAGCTTGGCATTGCCTTCGGTTTCTTTCCCATGTTATGAGGTGGTTGGCTTTTACTTGACCAATACAGGCTCAGTGATCGTTGACTCTAAGCAGGATGTCTTGGTTGTGGCATCAGTACAGATCACATAGGGAGTTCTGCCTCCCGAGGAAGCCCTTCCGAAGAGGAATGCAAGTGATATCAATAGCCCACACCTCATCCGAAGCCCTGATCTTCTCCAGGTCCACAAGGCATGGAAATCGTTCCGCCGGCTCGCCTGGGATGGTCGTCCTCGGTTTCGGGTAGATGGCTCCTAACCCCATGCGCTGCATGAGGTGTCGGACCCGGTCGCGCCCTGCCTTGATCCCGTCGGCGGCCAGGTCGTCGACCATGCGACGGCTACCTGATGCAGGATCTTCCACGGACAAGGCATCAATCCTTGCCATGATCCTGAGGGTATGGGCGCTGACGGTCACAGGCTTGTAGTAGAGGGTGGATCTGGGTCGTCCCAGCAGCTCGCACTGACGCCGAACAGTGAGCTGTGGGTGACCCAGATCGACCAGCTTGCGAAGTTCATGAGCGGTCGAGCAGTTGAGACTTTTTTAAGCCATTCAAGCTCC
>JBJOHA010000066.1:0-10568 GCA_046047935.1 Cyanobacteriota bacterium | reverse complement strand
TCCCTCTCCAGTCCAGAGGCGCCGGATCACCCTCAAGGCTGACGGCGATGATCACGAGCTGCCTCCAAGGCCAGAATCACCGGAACAAGCGCTGTGGCAACGATTCCAGCGGCAAAACCATTGTTGTAGAGATTCAGGCCTCCGTGAAAGGGAATTACGAGCAGGGCCACAGAGGCGTGCAGATAACCGGCCACGGTGCCCCAGCCCCAACCGAACCTGCCAGACACGGGCGCCAGATTAGTTGCGAACAGGGCGGTCAACTGCACAGCGGGATCAACAAGGGCCCATGATTTGGTGAGCGAACCGAGGAACACGCCCAGAACAACAGGCGTGACGTTGATAGGATGCTTGCCGAATGCGCCAAAGCCGGCGACAGAGAGCAGGCCCGCCATCACTGGTCCATTGATGTCTCCACCGATAGCGAGGATGTAGAGCAGGGCAAGCCAGCCGGTCAACCCCATGTTCAGCAGGGTGGCCGCCAGGCCGAACTGGGCAATGAAATCGGAGGGTGACCTCCCGGAAGATCGCCACATCGGCCAGAGGTGTCGAAAGGATCGGCGGTCGATGTACAGGCTGATAAGCGGCAAGACAGTGAAGATGGCGGCGATCAGTCCGAGGCAGAGCGGATTGGGGCCCGAGGTCCAGAGAAACACCGGTGTTGGCACAATCTTGTAGGAGGAGAGCAACGCCACGACCAGAACGCCGACCAGTCCCGCAGCGAAGCCAATGTTGTAGAGCACATATCCCATGTGCGCCTTTGCAAGCTGGGCCGCCACCGGTGGCAGGATGAAACTGATCAGCAGACCGACGCCCACTGCAAGGGGCAGGCGGATGGTGGAGGGAATCAGCGTGCTGAAGAGAATTTCCGTCACAACCGGAGCGAGTGCCGCACCAAAGAAAGCCGTATTAATGTGCTTCAAAAATGGCTCTCCCACCACGCGAGCATAGAGCCAGACGCCAGCAACGATGCACCAAGTATTCAGTAAATTCTTGCCAAACAATCCGAAGCCAAGCAGCAGGAAAAGACAGGCCAACGCAGCTCCACCGATGGGTGCGCGCAGGTGACGGTACAGCGCACAAGCCAGCAGGGTGAGCAGACCCGCGTGAGCAAGACTGCCTCCCACCCCGGCGATAGCGAAGTAGTCGGTGAGAAGGGTGTCCCGAGACTGGAGGATGGCGATGATCCCTCGAAACACCACCACCGGTTCATCCACAATAAGCCCGCAAACAATAAAGGTGACAGCAAAGAAAGCAACAATCGTGAGAATCAGCTCATCCCGACTCCGGCGGTAGACAAAGGGGCCGTCGGCGCTGGGTTCAGAAGGCATTGAGCAATCATAAGTGGCACCTCATCACCCATTCAAGCCGGTTCCAGAGCAACATCCTCCGCTTAACGTCAGCTTGAAAGAGTCTTAAATCTCCTGGACAAACGAGAATGCCAGTCTGGTACATGTTGCAAGGGCTAGGCACCATGCGCAGATCGCCTTCGCCCTTGAATTGGATCTTGATCCTGGGCCTGGTTTACCTCCTGATGGTGGCCGTGGGTGTCCTGAGCCAGGGCTTTCGCACGGTGTCCGGTGGAGCCGATGGAGCGGAGGCGATCTTTGAGTTCGCAACGAATCCCCTTGTCAGCGTGCTGCTTGGCGTTCTAGCGACGGCCTTGGTCCAATCCTCCAGTGCCGTGACATCTGTGATCGTTGGCCTGGTGGGCGGTGGTCTACCCATTGCCATCGCCATACCCATGATCATGGGCTCCAACATGGGGACCACAATCACCAACACTCTGGCAGCGCTTGGCAATGTGCGTGAGGACGAGGCCTTCAACCGGTCGTTTGCCGCAGCGACGGTCCACGATTTCTTCAACCTGTTCACCATCCTCATCTTCCTCCCCCTGGAGCTTCTGCTTCATCCGCTTGAACATCTCTCAAGCTGGATGGCGAGCTGGTTCTACGGTTCAGCAGATGTATCCGTTGGCAAATTCGACTTCATTCGCTGGCTGACCAGACCAGCGATCAATGGCATCAGCGATGGAATTCGTCGCTTGCCTACAGGCATCGCTGGGGCGGTGATGATTATAATCGGGATCACTATGGTATTGCTGGCGGTATATTTATTGAATCAAGTCTTGCACGCCGTCATGACTGGCCGCGCTGAGCAAATCTTCCGGGCTGCCATTGGCAAGAACTCTGCTCTTGCCCTGTTATCGGGCTTTGTCGTCACTCTCATTGTCCAGTCCTCGACGCTAACCACCGTCTTGATCGTTCCCTTGGCAGGTGCTGGCATCATGACCCTGGCACAGGTGTATCCATTCACCCTGGGGGCAAACATTGGCACACCAATCACTGCCTTGATGTCCGCCACCGCCATCACGGGTGAATACCAGGCTGTGGCTTTGCAGATCGCCTTTGTTCATCTCCTCTACAACGGATTGGCTGTTGGCTTATTCGCCTTGATCCCGCCACTCTGGCGGTTGCCACTTCAGGCTGCTCAGGCTCTTGCCAATGGCGCGATACGATCACGCCTGGTGGTACCTGCATACATTCTTGGCGTATTTTTTGTGGTGCCAGGCATCGTGTTCACGGGTCAATCACTTTTCAACAACAAGAGCGCCGCTGTGATCGAAGCTGAAAAGAAAGATGCCATATACCAGCCTCTACAACGTGAGGTCGAGCAGAAGGAGATTGGATTGGAGTAGAAGGCCAAGTTCACCGATGTGTGAGCGAATCAGGTGTGCAAGCAAATCAGGGCCGAGGATGGGAGATTAAAACGACTCCCAATCATGATCCAGTTTCACCCGCCCGGCTGCAGGTAGACAATAGCGTCGGGGCAGCACATTTTCATAGCAAGCCCCTTGATAGGGATCGGCAGCTTCAGCCCAGATCACCGCGAAACGAAAGCAAATGGCTTGGCCAGCGGATTCATTGATGGCGATCTCATTGAACCAGGTGTCCGCATTCACGAACTCCAATGCGGGAGCCCGGCGCAGATCCCATCCCCCCAGCTCTGGCACATCTCCAGTCACAACAACAACTTGGCCCAGTTGGGTGAAAAAGTTATTGAGCTGAAATTTCACAACAACGCGCGCCTCTACCCCTGGCCCGATCACACTCAGCACCCTGGCTGTCCTGGCAGGGAGATGCAGATTCCATATCGTCCCAGCTTCGATCCGCACCGTATCTCCACTGAGCAGACAGCGATGCTCCCCATCAGGCAAGTCACAGTTGTGTATGCTCAAGCAGGTGGCATCTCCTTGATTGAGAAGGGTGAATACACGTGAAGCATGATAGCGACGCGTGAACGCATAAAGAGCTTCGCTCATGTACTTCTGATGATGGGAGCCATAGGCCAGAGCGCGATTGGCTTTTCGCAGACCAGACAACACCTGGATCGATCGAAACAGCGAACTCGACGTCTCCCAACACTCCATCATGGGTCGATTGTAGGGATCATGGCCACCATTGGTCTGGTTGACCAGACCCTGTTCAGTTCCATAAAAAAGGCAAGGGATTCCCCTTAAGGTGAACAGGAGAACAACAGCCAACTCAAGCTTCTCCAAAGAATTGCATACGGACAAAAAGCGAGGCATATCGTGATTGTCAATAAAGGTTACCAATTCGGTTGATCGCTTATAGGCATGATCCATCTCCAAAAGCGCCTGAACTTGACAGAATCCTCCCGAGGAAAGATCAGAAAACGCCCCTCGGATGGCATAGGCGAGGCCAAAATCCAGCAGCGACATCCCACTGTGGTTGGCATAGGCGATGGTTCGCGGGTCATAGGGACTGCCGAAGCCATACTCACCAAAAACAAATGTTTCGGGATAAGATCGGCGTATATCATTAACAAATTCTTGCCAGAACCAGATTGGCATGTGCTTGACCGTATCGATCCTTAGGGCATCAAAGCCAATTTCCAGCCAAGCCCTGATGGCAGACTTGATATAATTTCTGAATTGCATATTGGTTTCATTGAATGTCGCCAGGCCCATCATTTCATGATGAATCTGCTGGAATTCATCTTCCCAGTCAGTGATGGGTCCATAATGATGATACATTCCTTGTTGATCATCATTAAAGTCGGCGATCAAGACTCCATCATCATAAACAACACCCTTGCTACCATTGACATCTGGTGAGCTGTGGTTGCAGACAATGTCAAGGATCAGCTTGATTCCCCGCTCGTGAAACGTTTGCACGAGTTGTCGCAAGGTTTGAGAATGCCCAAGCGATGGTTTCTCCTCGGGATCGATGAAGTGTGGATTCAGGCGTTTGAAATCACGGATCCAGTATCCGTGCATCGGTGCCTGCCCGTGAAGGAGGTCATCCACCTGTTCAAAAAGAGGTGACAGCCAGATTGCCGTTACTCCAAGGCTCTGAAGATAATCCGCCTTTTCGATCACCCCCTTCAGGTCGCCTCCCCAGTAACGGCCCCAGTTCTGCCGGGTGGGATCAAACAGCCCCTCTCGCCCCGAGCTGTCATTGCCGCTGCAGCTGTTGAAGAAGCGATCAATCAAGATGAAATAGATCGTTTCCTTGCGAAATTCCATCTCTGGCGTCACCAGGAAACCAGATCCCCCTGGAGGCAGTGCTGGCCAGCGAGCTGGGGTGAATGCCATGGCGTCCAGAGCGGCTCTTTCCGGCTTAGCCAGCTTCAGGATTTGGTGCGTGTTGCGTATCACCCGCACGTGTGACCTGGAGTCCTGCGTCGCCCCTGCTTGGGAGATCGCCAGCCTCTGTGCCCTCATGAATCAGGCTCCCGTCGTCCCGGAGCCTTCAGTGGCCTTGAAACCCATTTGCCCGTGGATTCACCAGCCAACTTGATTGTGGTCTGCGGTCTCGGTCCGTTGGGGCCTGCCTGCCTTCACACGCTCCAGCGCTTCAAGGTTCTCCTGCGCTGCCTTGACCAATAATCTTCTGCTTATACGGACTACCGGGTGGAGGAAGGCGACACCCTCGCGGGGCGCAGCCTGCGTCAAATCGCCGAGGGGTGTGGCGTGACGCCCGTATCGCGCACCCCCGAAGGCCAGACAAAAGCATTGAGTTGCCAAAGCCGGATCGGGTGTTGCCCCCAGGGGATGCACTCCTTGTGCTGCGATCACTTCTGGGAGATCTGCGAGCAAAGGCGCTGGAAATGCTGCCCCGCCTGATCGCTCGCTGGGTGATGATCCCAAACCAGCGCACCACCTGGTTCAGCCAGGAGGCGTAGGTCGGCGTGGTGTGAATGTGGAACCGTGGCCGCTGCGCCAGCCAGGAGCGGACTTTGGCGTGCTTATGAGTGCAGGTGTAGTCGACGATCAGGTGCACGTCGAGGCCGGTGGCCACGTCCAAGGCAGCAAATCGTGTGGTTGTGCCGTGGCGGATGGTGTCGTGGGTGACACCCTCGACGCAGCCCAGACCCATCGGCAACAACGGCTCGGTACGATCGAGAGCCTGGATCTGCGTTTTCTCATCAACGCAGAGCACAACTGCTTTGTCTGGTGGGTTGAGGTATGGCTCCACGATGTCTCTACCCTTCTCTACAAAGAAGGGATCGTCAGAGCGCTTGTAGCCGTCAGGCTTCCGCGGAGCGGTAAGATTTCTGGCGGTGGGGCTGCAGGGAGAAGGTCTGCATCCAGCGGTGCACCGTACTTTTGGAGAGGCCTGTAGCAGCAGCCAAGGAGCGAGCTGTCCACTGCGTGCTGCCGTCTGCGGGCTTGCTCTGCAGGGCCGTATTGATCAGCTCGGCCACTTTGTCATCCTCATAGGTGCGGGGCCGCCCAGGCCTGAGGTCGTCGTGCAAACCCTCCAAGCCGCGATCCAGGTAGCGCTTTCGCCACTTGCCCACGGTCATCACCCTCAGCCCCATTCGATTGGCGATGGAGGTGTTGGTTTCACCGGCTCCGGAAGCCAACACGATCTGCGCCCGCTGCACAATCGAATGGGGCAACGACCTTGAGTTGGCGATGCTCCGGAGTTGTTGAACATCGTCGTCACTGAGAACCAGCGGCGTCATCGGACGGCCAACGGCCATGGAAGCTGTTCGGTTAAAAGATGCTCTCCATTATAGCGGTTGCCTTTGGGACGTCACACTGGGGCGCATCGCTACGTCGCAAGACAGCATTCGCCTTTGGCAGCCGACACGATCACCGGAGGCCGTACAACTCGGCCGCCAGGAGGAGCCAGTGCCCTGGCGCGACAAGGTGATTTGATGCCACCATCCATGGAGGGGCCGCCCGTGCTCCGCTTTGGGGGGTGCGCGGTTCAGGCGAGGGGGATGCACCCTTGCGGCCATTGGCGTTCTGCCCTTTTGGGGTTCCGCGCACCCCCCCTGCCTTCGCCGAGATCCCAGTGTTTGCGTCTTTTGCCGCGCGGCCCTGCGGTGCAAGGGATCTCAGCGTTTCCCACAGGCTTGACGGGTTGGTTGTGGCAGCCCAAAGTGGGGGGGTGCGCAAACGGCCTTCGGATCGCTTGCGGCGCAAGCCCTCTCGGGGGCCGCCGTCACCACTCGCTGGTGACACCTATTGATTGGAAACAGTCCCCAAGTTAATGGGGTTGGGGGCGTTCCCTCTGTGACGTCACCACTCGCTGGTGACACCTATTGATTGGAAACCCGGCAGCTGGCTGATGGAACAGGCCACCGACTGCGTCATTGGCCTGGCAGCTGCGGCCGGAGCCAAAAACGTGAGCTTGCCCATGGCCCACGGAGATCACGTGGCCCTTGGCTGCCTCACCTACGTGCTCGACGATCAGTCGCAGGCCTTCACCGGCGATGCCCACACGATCTGGCACTTGATCACCGAGCAGATCTTCACCCTGCCCGAGGCCTGCCTGCTCTACCCGGGGCATGATGACTCCGGCCGCTGCGTCACCTCGGTGGCAGAAGAAAAGCTGTTCAACGCCCGCCTGGGCGGCACCGCCACCGAGCGCGACTTCGTGGGCCACATGGAGACCACGAAGCTGCCCCACCCGGGCAAAATCGCCGAGGCCCTGCCCACCAACCTGCGCTCGGGCCAGCCCGCACCCCTGCGAGCGTGGAGAGCTGGACGCCCCTGCAACGCAGCTACGCCGGACTTCCGGAACTCACGCCCGCCTGGGTGGCGGCCCACCGAGAGCGCCTCACAGTGCTGGATGTGCGCTCCGCCGAGGAGGTCACAGGTCCCCATGGCAGGGTGAGCCGCAGCCTCTGGATCCCTCTGCAGGAGCTGGAGGCCCGCATGCAGGAGATCCCCTCCCAGCAACCCGTGGTGGTGGTGTGCCATTCCGGCAGCCGCTCTGCCCTGGACACCCAGCAACTGCTCAAGGCTGGTCGGCAACAGGTGGCCAATCTGCGTGGCGGCTTGAGCCGTTGGGCTTCCGAGGGCTACCCGCTGGAACAGGCCACGGACTCCTGAGCCCCCCCGCATCATGGGACGGGGCTGGTGTTCGCGGGCCGGAGTGGCTTCAGCGGGATGGCTCGCCTGCTGGCGCTGATGCCCTGGACGACTTCACGGCTCAGAGCAATTGATGGGTGGAGGCATTGGCGGCACACACGATCACCGGAGTGCCTGGCTCTGGCAGGGGTTGCTCCCGCAGATCGGGCCTGGTCTCCATGTCGCGCCCACGGATCGTTCGGCCATCGGGCGACCGGAAGCGATAGCGGATCTTGACCTGATAAGCCCCTCCATCGGTTGTATCCGACGTGCTGTGGATCACCCAGCCGGGATGAGGGCGACCGGATTGGAGCAGGTAACGACTTCGTCTGAAGGCAACAATTCCGGCCAGCTCAAAAAAAAACGAAAAAGAATGAAACGATGAAGAAGCTAAGAAGGCCCCTGAGTGTATCGATATGGCGTTCGGGCAGTTGCGCAAGTGTGGGCTCGGCAGAGAGGATCTGAAGCGTGATGGGGCCGCCCTTCTCATATCGATCAAGGTCCGACTCCCAGACCTGCACCGTTGCAAGGTGGTCCTTCGTCAAGGGCGGCTCGCCTCTTCCCTGGCCCTCAGAAGGGGCGGTTGTCCTGTAAGCGGCCCTCTCACAATGCATTTGGATTCCGATTCCCCCCGCAGGGCTTGGAGGAGGCCTCCAGCACGGTGCCCACCACGGTGGCCTTGGGACCGATCAGGAAACGCACGCTGTCGCGTTCCCAAACCATGGAAGAAAGGGCAGCGAAAAGGGAAAAAAGCAAGACAAGGCCTAACGTTGCGAAGGGGAGGGCATTGGCTTCCTTTTGGCGCCTCTTCACCGTGTTCACCAACCCAAGAGGGAGAGACTTTGAGCCATCGAGAAACGATTTGTTGTCGAGGCGAAGCACAAAAGCATCGTCGGATGCCATGGGTTCCCCTGGATGGGGGGCCGCCTCCATTCTTGTACGGAATCGCCGGCACAAACCCCGGCGAATGCGCTCGCCGTCAATCTGCCTGTCCCCCTCTCGATGGGCGGCTTCACATTCTATTGGGTCCGCAAAGCTGCGCAGAGCACCTCTGTGACCCATCAGCTCCTTTTCAAGGCGCGCCGCAATCATTGGCAGGCCCGCCAGAGGAAGAACCACGGTTGGATGCTTCTCGCCTGAGGGCAGTCTTGGGAAGTTACAGACACTGAACGAGGCTCCGTCTTTGAACATGAAGGCGCCAGCTGTTGCTTCTGTTGCCGTCTCGTTGGTAGATGCCCAGGCAAGCCACATGGTTCGATAGCCGTCATTATGGAGAGCCAGATAGGCTCCACCTTCAATCAATCCGTCTACGGACTGGATGTACGTGCCCCGCTGGAATCCCAAGTCCTTGAGCACGGCCACCCGCGGAGCCAGGCGCTCGCGGCACCGCTCGCTCAGTTCGTTCGCCGCGCAGGGCCTCACCCGCGGCGGCAACCAAACCAGGTCTCTCCATCCCAACACTTTGGCGATGATTGGCAGGAGACCCAAAGGGAAACCACCCCCCAGGCTCCAGCACTCCTTAAAGGTGAGCTGGCGGTGGAGCACCTCGTACAAACCGGGCTCGATCCCGAAGGTTTGGTCGCCCTGATTCGCGGCCATCACCCATCGTTGGTGGGAAGATCAATCTAACGGCGTCAGCCGTCACGCCGCAGCGCGTCTGGGCCATGTCGGCCCTCGTTCCGGGTCGGCTCTGGAATGGCGTCGAAGGCGACTGGCTGGTGCTCCATCGCGCTTGGCGCTGGCGGATCTGGGGCTGGTTCCGTTGGTCGTGGCGCCCCCGGGGGAACGAGCGCCCCGCAGATCAGCTTGTGGACCAAAGCCAAGATTGGCCCCAAGGGGCCACAGAACGTCGCGAGTCACTCCTGGCACTCCAAGGCACACCATCTGTGGTGTGGCGAAAGGCCCCAACCATGGACACGCCGAGCGCAACGGCAGGATGGCCGTGGAGTCACCACTCGCTGGTGACACCGATGGATTGCAAACCAACGCCAGAAACCCCGTGCCGGAGGCATCCGGCACGGAGGAGGGCAGGGGTCAGGTCTCGTCGGGCAGCAGGACGGTGGTCACGCTGCGGTCGCGCGCGGAGATGATCAACAGGCAGTTCTCGCCCTATCCCTTGGCGGGCTTGCTTACGTCGATCGCATGGGCCGAGAAGGACAAGGAACAACCGTACGAGTGGCATTGAGCAAGGAAACGGGGCCATGCAATCGGCTGAAAAGCCCTCGATCACGCTGCCGCCGGAAATGGCCAGCTTCATCCGTCAAAAGGTGGATTCCGGCCTGTATGGCTTCAACTTGCGAGATCAACCGCGAGGCCATGCGCGCTGATGGAGAGGGAGCGCCCCTGGAGCGGCTCGATGGGGCGATTGCCCCGGGCCTGGCTGACGTGGAGACGGGGCGGCTGCAGGAGATGGAAGCGCTGCGCCGTGAGCTGCGCGGCGCTGCCACGGACGGCCGTCCAGCCGCATGAGGGTGGTGATCACGGCGGCGGCGAAAGCCGATCTGCTGGCCAGTCGCCACGACATCGCAACCGACACCCGACCAGGGTCTACCCATTGGTGCCGCGCTACGAGCGCTTCTGGATTCGCCGTTGTGTCGATGGCGATCACCTGATTGTTGTCCGCCTGCGCGCATCAGCCTTGACGGCCTCGCTATCAGGCTCAACACTCCCTGGGGACACCTTTCCCTTGAAACGCGGCTGCTCGCCTGATGTCCCAACCCTTGAACAGCAGCGGCTCTCATCAGGTGCTGGAGGCGAGAGGTCTCAGGGCAGGGCCTCGGCCCAGCGGGTGATGCGTCTCAGGCCAGCCACCTGATCGAAGAGGGCGTCCAGGCTGAACAGCACGGCCCCACACTCCACGGAGCTGGCTGCGATCCAGAGGTCGTTGGTCGGGATCGGCTGTCGCCAGGCCTGCCTCCTTGATCGCCACACGGCTGCAATCGAGGAAGAGGCGCAACTCCTCCCGGTTCTGCGCCTCCCGGGCGCCGCAGGCAAAGCCACTGAGCAGCTCCGCCAGCACCACGGCGCTCACCAGCAGCTGCTATGCCCGCTGAAAGACCTCGATGCAATCCGGATCGCCACGTTTGAAGCCGGCGTAGGTGTTGGGTCCACCTGCTCCAATGGAGCGATGGCCGCCGCAAAGGCGTCGGCGTCCGCCTGGGTCCAGGTGCCGGCCAGGCGC